>NZ_LIXE01000001.1:0-827116 GCF_003584965.1 Vibrio sp. PID23_8
GGGTTGATGGTGCCAACAATTTGTAGCGGATCGTTTTGCTCAACGGCGAGCCGGAATTTCGCCCCTGGTGATAAGCTCATGACAATTTCCTTCTAGTCTTGTTCTATCTCTAAACGTTCTGAATGTGAAATATGTTGTTCGATCAATTTCCTGCTACCTGAGATGTGTCTTCTCATCAGCATTTCTGCCAGCTCCTCATCACGATTGCGAATGGCTTGGAGAATAAATTCGTGCTCAATAAGCGCTTCATTGGGACGAGACTGAGCTCGAGGAGATTGGTAGCGATACATGCGCAGTAAGTGGTACAGCTCATCGCAAAGTAATGAGATCAACTTACTGTTTCGACTCGCTTTTATGATACAATAATGAAAGTCAAAATCGCCATGCTGGTGAAAATAAGACGCGCCCTCGACATTATCAATGTGCTTTGAATGCCTCGACAGTAACCTCTCCAAGTTTTGCAGTTCTTCTTGAGTGATGTAACGCGCCGCTAGCCTCGCTGCCATCCCTTCTAATGCTTCTCGAACCGAATATAATTCAATCAGCTTTTCGGGAGAGAAGGTAATCACGCGAGCGCCGACATGGGGAATGCGTTCAATCAGCCCTAACCCTTCTAAACGCATCATGGCTTCACGTAGAGGACCTCGACTAACCTGATATTGCTTGGCCAGTTCTGGCTCCGAGATCTTGGTACCCGGCGGTATATCACCATTGACGATGGCTTCAACAAGAGAGCTCATCAACGTTTTAGATTTTGTTCTTTCTTTCTCCAAAGTTGCCGATTTTTGGCGAGGCTTTAATTCAATATTCATGTCCAGGAATTCACGCTTACGACACCAGAGTGCCAACAATCTCTTAACTTAAATGTAAAATAACCGATTGCATTGTCTACAAGCAAGAAGATTGTCGACAATTTAGACTAAGGTATAGGTTCCTAATGACGATAAGTGGAAATAAACCGCATATTAATCATCAAATTTCGACAACGAAAAACAAGTTGTCGACAATCCAACCATGATACCTGGGTGTTTAAGGCCACTTCTAATTTCGATGTAAATGGCTCAAACACCTTTTTACCGATCATTTTTTACTCTCAAATGCTTTTTCTATATTCAGTTCATCATGTACAAGACTGTGAACTTTATGAACAAAACTTTGATTATGCCCAATATTCTCTTTATTTACGCATTAGAGACTTCCCATTAACACCTTATTAACCTTCAACCCATCGATAACAAGGTCCCCTACTTCGTTAAACGACCACATAATAAGACTCTTCAAAACAGTAGAGTCACCTACATAAGGAACGTGAAACATGTTAAAGGTACTCAAACCAACACTTGCTGCATCGATCATTGCTGCCTCTTTTTCTTTCAACACTTTCGCTGCTGATGTCGAGAAAATTCATTTCCTCATTCCTGGTGGTGCTGGCGGCGGTTGGGATATGACCGCTCGTGGCACTGGTGATGTACTTGTAAAATCGGACATCGTTGAGAATGTTTCATTTCAAAACCTCTCTGGTGGAGGCGGTGGTAAAGCGATCGCCCACCTGATTGAAACCGCTGAGCGTCAACCAGACACCCTGATGGTGAACTCTACGCCTATCGTTGTACGCTCACTGACGGGTATTTTCCCACAATCATTCCGTGACCTGACCCCTGTCGCTGCGACTATCGCAGACTACGGTGCTATTGTCGCGCCTGCCGATTCGCAATATAACTCTTGGGAAGACGTGGTTAGTGCATTCGAATCTAACCCACGTAAAGTGAAGATCGCCGGTGGCTCTGCAAGGGGTTCGATGGATCACCTTGTGGTCGCAGCGGCATTTAAAGGCGAAGGTTTTGACGCACGTAAAGTACGTTACATCGCTTACGATGCAGGCGGCAAGGCGATGGCTGCGCTGCTATCTGGTGAAACTCAACTGCTTTCAACCGGTTTGGGTGAAGTACTTGAGATGTCGAAATCTGGTCAGGTAAAGGTACTCGCAATTACGGCACCAAAGCGTCTAGACGCAGCACCAGACATCCCAACGTTAACAGAATATGGTAATGAGACCGTGTTTGCTAACTGGCGTGGATTCTTCGCAGCCCCAGGGACGAGCCAAGCCAAACTAGACGAATGGAATGCGGCTCTGACCAAAATGTACAACACGGACGAATGGCAAGTAGTGCGTGACCGCAATGGTTGGATTGACAATTACAAAGCGGATAAAGAGTTCTTCACGTTCCTAGAAGAGCAAGAGCTGCAAATGGGTGACCTAATGCGCGAGCTAGGTTTCCTGAAATAACAGCAACTCTTAATCCGAGTTACGGGGCTAACCATCCTTAGCCCCAGTTATATTTGCACTCTTATTTTAGCCGTATATGGGCATCGTCGGACATTCGACATGTAAAAACTCCTTTGTTATTAATTCGCAAGCACTAAGTCATTCGACTTGTAGTGATGCTCTTAATTGTTAATGGCTTACCTTTCTTCATTAACGCTCATATACGGCCTTTCCCTGATGTTCTAGGAGTTGGATATGTCTCATTCAACCAATCTTTTTACCAAAGAATACTTGCTCTGCCGTGACCGTGTAGGCGCGATGATCTTTTTAATTTTTTGCCTTTGCTACGGCTATCAAACGTCGCAAATTCCGTTATTCCCTGGTGATGAATACGAACCGTTCACTGCACGGACACTTCCAACCATTCTGACTTATGCTGGTATCACTCTATCTTTGATGCTGCTTGTCACTGGCCAACCAGACAAACAAAGTGGTGCAGTCCTGTCTTTTAATTGGAAACTACTTATCGCCTTCCTCGTATTGATGGCTCTATACGGCCTTGGTCTAACGTACCTTGGTTTCGTATTAGCAACGGGCTTTTTCCTGTTAGCTAGTTTTTATTTACTTGGCGAACGACGTAAACCTGTGCTGTTTGGTGCCTCATTCCCATTCGTTATTGCGTTTTATTTATTGCTCACTCAAGGTCTCGATATCTACCTTGAGCCTGGCCTGATTTTTACCATCTGGTAGTCAAAAGAAAGGACTGAATTATGTTAGATGGAATTCTACAAGGTTTATCCACTGCGGTTATGCCAATGAACATCATGATGGTGATCGTGGGCTGTTTCGTCGGTACTTTCATCGGAATGTTACCGGGCCTTGGCCCAATTTCTGCTATCGCCCTGATGATCCCGATAACTTACGGTTTAGATCCGTCATCCGGTCTGATTTTGATGGCTGGCGTGTATTACGGTGCAGTATTTGGTGGTTCAACGTCTTCAATTCTTATTAATGCGCCGGGTTGTTCATCCACGGTAGTCACCGCGTTTGATGGCTATCCGATGGCGCAAAAAGGTCAAGCAGGAAAAGCGCTGGCACTGGCGGCGTACTCTTCTTTTACTGGTGGCACACTTTCCGCCATTATGTTGCTTGTGGCCGCTCCGGCGCTGGCGAAAGTTTCATTGAGCTTCCAGTCCTCAGACTATTTCGCGCTGATGTTATTGGGCTTATCTGCCGTTGCCGCGTTTGCGGGTAAAGGTCAAGTCATTAAAGCTTGGATGATGACCATTCTTGGTCTGATGTTGTCTACGGTTGGCATCGATAAAGGCGTAGGTGTTGAACGTTTCACCTTCGGCATGACTGATCTGATGGATGGTTTTAGTTTCTTGCTATTGGCGATGGCGACATTCGCACTAGGTGAGACCTTGATGGGCATTTTGAAGCCATCAAACGACACTCGGGATGAGGAGCAACAGAAACTAAGTAATATTGGCTCGATGAAGGTAACAAAAGAAGAAATCAAAGAAGTCGCACCGGTCTCTATTCGCTCTTCCATTCTCGGCTTTTTCACTGGCGTTCTCCCGGGCGCAGGTGCAACCATTGCCGCCTTCCTGAGCTACGGCCTAGAGCGCAACCTCGCGCCAAAAGAGAAGAAAGAAGAGTTCGGCAAAGGTAGCATTCGTGGTCTAGTGGCACCTGAGTCAGCGAATAATGCGGCATCAAGCGGTTCATTTGTGCCACTTCTTACGCTTGGTATTCCAGGCTCCGGTACGACGGCAATCATGTTAGGAGCGCTTATCGCTTACGGCATTCAACCTGGCCCTCGTTTGTTTGTTGAACATCCAGATGTATTCTGGTCAGTGATTATCTCCATGTACTTTGGCAACATCGTACTGGTTATTTTGAACCTACCACTGATCCCTTACATCTCCAAGCTGCTGGCGGTACCAAGAACGGTGCTTCTGCCAATGATTTTGTTCTTCTCAATCACAGGCGTGTATCTGGTGTCGTTCAATACCATGGATGTATTTGTGATGCTTCTCGTGGCAATGACCGCGATCGCTTTGAGGCTGGCTAACTTCCCTCTCGCGCCTCTGTTGCTTGGTTTTATCCTCGGTGGATTAATGGAAGAGAACTTACGCCGCGCGTTGATGATTTCTGACGGTGAATTGAATTTCCTATGGGAGCGTCCAATCACACTAACCTTCACAATACTTGCTGTGTTAGTCCTTGGCAGCCCGTTGTTTGTAAAGTTAGTTCAAAAACTGAAAGCCCAACCTGAAAAGGTAGAGCAATAAAAAGTCTATTTTCCTTCAAGATAGACCTTTGAAACCAAGCCACCCTCTGCGGTGGCTGTTTCTTTGGCTAATCACTGCTTCCTTTATTCTCTCGACCAAAGTATTGTTAACATCCTGACAACAAACAATTTAAAGGACGATTCATGCTGCTGGAATTTGCACTTTTATTTGCTGCGGGCATCCTCGGCGGGGTCATTAACTCGGTAGCGGGTGGTGGCAGCTTTATCACTTTTCCAGCATTAATGGCGGTAGGTGTACCTCCTATCACGGCGAACGCAACGAACACCTACGCCTCTTGTGCTGGCTATATCAGTGGTGCAATCGGTTTTCGTGAAGAAATCCTCAAGAACAAGCATGAGCTAGGATTTACCGTTTCTTTCAGTTTAGTTGGTGGTGCCGTCGGCGCATTTTTGCTTCTCAACACGCCAGAATCTATTTTTCTTGAAGCTATACCTTGGTTACTATTGTTTGCGACGGTGCTTTTTCTCACTGGCTCGCATCTAACCGCTGCCATCAAATCATTCACCAAAGGAAGTAAGCATGCCGGAGTTGTGGGTGTAATTGCTTTGAGCTTACTTCTGATTGGCGTTTCTGCTTACGGCGGGTTCTTTAATGCTGGATTAGGTGTCATCGTCTTGAGTTATTTGGTGGTTGCAGGACATCAAGACATCAACTTAATGAACGGTCTTAAACTGCTGGTTTCGACCTGTGTATCCCTGATTGCTATTGTTATTTTTATTTCCAACGGTTCGATTGATTGGACCAAAGGCAGCGTCGTGATGGTTGGTACTTTAGTCGGTGGTTACTTAGCTGCACGCGTGTCCCGACAGCTACATCCTCGCTATGTAAAAGGTTTTGTCGCGATCTCCTCTATGTTAATTACCGCCTACTTCTTTGTTGATGTTTATACCTGAGTGCCAAAGCTCGCTTTACTCATTGAGGTTCTGCTTAGCGCTAACAAACAAAAACGTCATCGCAAATACGATGGCGATTTTTATTGGCGGCATGTGGCGTTACTTAATCAACCCCACTTCTTTGTAGTACTTCTCAGCACCTGGATGAAGGGGTGCAGATAAACCATCTTTCACCATCTCTTCTTTCTTTAAGTTAGCGAATGCCGGGTGAAGACGTCGGAAGCTATCAAAGTTTTCAAATACCGCTTTCACAACGTTGTACACAACTTCATCTGGCACTGCCGTAGAAGAAACAAATGTTGCGCCGACACCAAAGGTTTGAACATCATCCGGAGAGCCACGGTACATACCACCAGGTACAGTTGCGAGACGATAGAAACTATTGTCTGAAACTAATTTATCTACTATCGGCCCCGCAACAGTTACAATCTCACTGTCACAAGATGTCGTTGCCTCTTTGATTGCACCACTTGGATGACCGACGGTATAAATCATCGCATCAATTTTATTATCGCACAGCGCTTTGGATTGCTCTGCCGCTTTTAATTCAGACACAAGTTTAAAATCATCATAAGTCCAACCATACTCTTTCATCAGCACTTCCATCGTGCCACGTTGACCCGAACCCGGATTACCAATGTTTACTCGCTTGCCTTTTAGATCATCAAACGTATTGATGTTGGCGTCTTTACGAGCCACAACGGTAAATGGTTCAGGGTGAACAGAGAACACCGCTCGCAACTCTTTAAAAGGTCCGTTATCTTCAAACTTGCTCGTTCCGTTATAGGCATGGGATTGCCAATCTGACTGTGCGATGCCTAAATCTAGTTCGCCAGCACGAATAGTGTTGATGTTGTAAACGGAACCGCCCGTACTTTCTACCGAGCAACGAATGCCGTGATCAGCACGCGATTTATTGACTAAACGACAAATTGCACCACCTGTTGGGTAGTAAACGCCAGTGACACCGCCCGTACCGATAGTAATGAACGTATCTTTTGCAGAAACTGAAAAACTTGTACTTAATGCAGCCAAAGAAGCCGCGACAACAATTTGCTTGAGCTTTAACATTGAACGTCCTTTTCCTTAGTTTATGGACACGTAAGTATAGCAAGCGTTAACAAATTGATAATGTCAAAGATCACATCCTGTGAATAAGAGTCAGACTCTGGAAAGCATTGATCAGTAAGAAATTACGAATACTCGTTCTCCCCTCCACTCCATAAAAAAAGCCCCGAACGTTCGGGACTTTTTTTGTTGTCTTGAAAAGACTGCTAGTTTAAAAAAATCCTAGCGGATTGACATCGTAGCTGATCAATAGATTCTTGGTATTCTGGTAATGGTCTAGCATCATCTTGTGCGTTTCTCGGCCGATGCCAGATTTCTTGTAGCCACCAAACGCTGCATGCGCTGGGTAAGCGTGGTAGCAGTTGATCCAAATACGTCCTGCTTCGATGTTACGGCCCATACGATAAGCAAGGTTCTGGTCACGCGTCCATACGCCGGCACCCAGTCCATACTCGGTGTCATTGGCAATCGCCAGCGCTTCCGCTTCATCTTTAAAGGTCGTGACGGCTATAACTGGACCAAAGATCTCTTCCTGGAAGACACGCATTCCGTTATGACCTTGCAATAACGTTGGCTGAATGTAGTAACCTTGCTCAAGATCGTTTTCTTGTTTCGCCACATCCCCCCCAAATACCACTTTCGCCCCCTCTTGGCGGCCGATTTCTAGGTAACTTAGAATTTTATCGAACTGCTCTTGTGATGCTTGAGCACCAACCTGAGTGTCGGTATCTAATGGGTTTCCTTGCTTAATGGTTTTAGCACGCTCTGCGACTTTGGCAATGAACTTGTCGTACACTGATTCGTGCACCAATACACGTGATGGGCAGGTACACACTTCGCCTTGGTTAAAGAACGCAAGCAGAGTGCCTTCAATACATTTATCTAGGTAATCATCTTCGTGATCGAAGACATCTGGGAAGTAGATGTTTGGTGACTTACCGCCGAGCTCGACTGTCGATGGAATGAGGCTCTCTGCCGCACATTTAAGGATATGGTTACCCACTTCAGTTGAGCCAGTAAATGCTAACTTGGCGATTCGGTTACTGGTGGCCAATGCTTGCCCTGCTTCTGAACCAAAGCCGTTGACCACATTCACCACACCAGCAGGTAGAAGATCACCAATCTTTTCCATCAGAACCAGAATCGACGTCGGTGTTTGCTCGGCAGGCTTGAGCACTACACAACAACCTGCTGCAAGCGCTGGAGCAAGCTTCCACGCTGCCATCAGCATTGGGAAGTTCCAAGGAATGATCTGACCTACCACACCAATCGGTTCAGGGAAATGATAACTTGCAGTATGTTCATCGAGCTCAGCTGCACTGCCTTCTTGAGCGCGTATACAACCTGCGAAGTAACGGAAATGGTCCACAACCAAAGGCAGATCCGCCGCTAACGTTTCACGGACTGGCTTACCGTTTTCCCACGTTTCTGCCACCGCGAGCTCTTCTAGATTCTGTTCAATACGGTCAGCAATTTTAAGCAAAATGTTAGCACGCTCAGTAACGCTGGTTTTCGCCCATTGTGCTCTGACACCATGCGCAGCATCTAATGCGAGGTTAATATCCGCCTCACCAGAACGAGCGACCTTACAATACGTCTGACCATTGATTGGCGAGGTATTGTCAAAGTATTCGCCACTAGCAGGTTTTACCCATTCGCCACCGATGTAGTTATCGTAATGTGATTTGAAATTAACGATGGCATTGTCACTACCTGGTTGTGCATAGATCATAACTCTTCCTTTTGTTCTCGTTCAGTTTTTAGTTTTATACAGCAGAGTGTTCAACTCCTTGTAAGAACAACACTCAAGTCACATGCCAACAATACACACCTTGTTGTTAATTAAATGTAAAACTATGATTACCAAGCGATAACAAACCAAGTGAGTGATGTTTGAGCGCATGTATGGTGTGAACACCAGTGTTCAAGTGTTCCAAAATGGCACACCCTCACTGTGACAAAATGGTACAGTCATGGAACTTCAACACATTACCAATAGCAACTGGCTTTCAACTTCATGGGATAGAAGCGAACAAGCCGGTTTAAAACAGCGACGTCGCCCAGACGATATTCGTGTCACCTCTGCATTTCTGCAAGACAGACGCCACCAACTCAACTTCTTAATCGATTCTGTAAAGCAATTCGCCTTACCTTTGTTTAATCAACTGTTCGCCCATAGTGATAGCCGACTGATACTGACCGATGCCGAAGGCGTGATCATCGGCAGTTGGGGGCAACCCAAATTTCGTGAAAAGTTAACGGAAATTGCTCTCAGTTCTGGTGCGTGCTGGCAGGAAAAACTCAAAGGCACTAACGCCATTGGCACTGCATTGGTGGAAGCAAAACCGGTTTCGGTTATTGGTGACCAACATTTCATTCAGCATCATCGTTTTATCAGTTGTTCGGCCAGTCCTATCTTTGATCATTTGGGACATTTAATCGGTGTACTCGATATCACTAGTGAGCAAAAGAAACACGACTTTTCTACCCAAGTGCTCGTACAGAACATGGTTCAACAAGTGGAGAACCAACTTCTCAATCAAATCCCTCAAGGACATACTCGAGTGGATATTGCTTGCGAACAGGGGCTGCTCAATAGTGGGTGGCAAGGCATTATCATCGCCAATCAGGAAGGGCAAATTCTCGCGCACAATCAAGTTGCGTCACAGTTGCTTGACCAAAAGAATGTGGTTGGACAATCACTTGAGGCGATTCTAGATAGCTCTTCGAGCAATCAGGCTCTCGTCTTCAAAACTCAACCGCTATCAGAAAGAAAAACTCAATCACGTTCAATTTCTGCATCGAATGATCTCCACTATGGCGATACCAATGTCGAGCATTGCTGGCAACAAGCGAACCGCGTAATTGATAAAGACATTAGCTTGCTGATCCTAGGTGAAACCGGCGTTGGTAAGAATGAGTTCGTTAAAGCCCTACACAAAAACAGTGTGAGAAAAAACGGGCCATTAGTCTCAGTAAACTGTGGAGCACTGCCTAAAGATTTAGTGGAGTCCGAGTTGTTTGGTTATGTTGCTGGCGCCTTCACTGGAGCAAACAACAAAGGCTATCAAGGTAAGATTCGCCAAGCAGATAAAGGGGTGTTGTTCCTGGATGAGATTGCTGATTTGCCGCTGGAAGCACAGACCCGTTTACTGCATGTTCTGCAAGACAAAACCGTGCTGCCGATAGGCTCTAACCAAACGATTCAGGTCGATACGCAAATTATCGCTGCGACACACAAAGATCTAGAGCAGCTAGTTACAATAGGGGCATTTCGTCAGGATCTCTACTATCGCCTCAATGGTTTGATTATCGAGTTGCCACGCTTTGAAGATCGCAGTGACCAACTTGCATTAATAGAAAATATTCATCGTCGCCACTCGCCATCTGAGCAGACTATCTGCCCTCATCTAGTGTCTTTACTGCTTAATTATGTTTGGCCGGGTAATTTACGTGAACTAGACAGCCTACTCAAAGTATCTACCTTAATGGCGGAAGGTGAACCGCAATTAACACTGGGCCATGTACCCACTCATCTCGCGAACAAACTGAGTCAATGCCGAACAACTCAAGCCGTTACCGATGCTCAAGAAGCCGACATGCGTACGACAGTCGAAGATAAACTGGTCAAGACTTACCAAGCCACTCAGGGCAACATCAGTAAGACGTCACGTATGCTCGGCTTGAGCCGCAATACCATTTATCGCAAGCTCAAAACCCTTGGTATATTGAAATCGTAGCATTGGGATCACGAGTGCCAAGGAAATAAAAAAGAGCATCGCATTGGGTGCTCTTCTCATTTTGAAGCCGAGTTTACAATCCGCCCTCTTGCTGCGCCTGTTTTACTAATGCCTGACGTTGAGCTTCCGTTTCTAATATCACTTCATTTTCCTTGTGCGTTTCCTGATCCAAATCTGCTGGAATAAAAACAAAGTACTTGTTAAGAGTCATCGCTAGAACCTCAATTAATTGTGCTAATCACCTTCTTGGCAAACGTAAACAATCTCAACTTTCGTTGATTCCTTGTTTGCAGGCTTTAAAAAATAGTGGATACTGGTCTATCAAACATCCTCCGCATGCCGCTAATTATAGGATGAGATCAAAGGCTTACCTAATACTCTTATTCCTCTTTTATGTAATCTTAGTTTTGCTATCAAAGCGATTACCGTAGTCATCAAGATATTAACTCTATGTCACAAAAGGAAAAATCATTGATTCTTTTATTGGAACAGAGGATGAGACACGTTGATACTTAAGACGCTAATTTTGGGCGAACTGACTCCATGAAATCACTTTCGATTTAAATTTATATCGCTTTCTCCACCTGTTGAACCAACAAAAATCACAAGTCAAAGTGTGCCATACCTTGGACATAAGCAAAGCAACCTTCAATCGCCAGTTGCTGAATGTCGTCAGCATTTTGACAACGAACTATTCAATGTAGAAAAAGCATCTATACACCAACATTACTTTGCCAGCAGCTCTGTGAAATAGAAAACTCGCAGACGGTTCGCGTATCGATGGGGTGTTGGATGTCAGTGCTTATTATGAACGAGTACGAAAAAACACTGGGATCACGTTAGAGCAAAAGTTCACGGTTTCATCCATGACCTTGGCCCTCGACTGCGTAAAAGTCAGCCCGTATGTGTTTGTGGGGATGTACCTTGATGACAGCTCGATTCCTGAGGGTATTTTCCGTATTCCATTGTTGTTTAATGGTAAACAAATGATTTTGATGTAGGCATACAATATCATCGCGCTTTCTATCAGCACCCTATCATCGATCAAGTGGAAACTTTTATTAGACAGGCACTGCATCAAACTAATTTACAGCCAAAAAAGCCGATCTGAAACAGATCGGCTAATGACTTATTACTTCACCAAAACTTACTTCACTTCCGTAATGTCACTTGGCTTCCAAGTGCCGTTGTACCAAGGTTCTAGAGGACCATACATGCGCAAGATACTAAACCACCCTTTGTTTGGAACCGTTTGAATCCAGTTTGCTTCTTTACCCTTCGGTGCGGTTGGACCAAAGTACAAATCAACAGAACCATCGGTGTTTTCTACCATCTTGTCACGCTTATCGTTCTTACTTGGGAACGGTTGACTAGTTTGTAACTCCGAGCGTGTTTGAGGGTCATAAGCCACCACCGACCAGAAGTTCTTCGCTGGTGCGTTCGCCGGAATCGTCAGTTTGTAGTTTTTACCACCATCAAAAAACTCACCTTCTGCAGTTTTATCAACAATGGCATACTGAGAGCCTTTGCCAATCATCTTAAGCGCCATCGCTGGAGTGTTTACCGTTGCCATGTAGAAAAAATAAGTACGCGCATCCAGATTGCGCCCGCCTTTACCTGCATCAATGAGCCACTGATAATCTTTGCCGATAAAAGCGGTTTTCCAGTTACGATCGTCCCAAATGTACGCATTTCCTGTGCGTGGGTTAAACATCAAAGCACGCGCTGTTGCGTTACCAATCGCAGCACCATCTTTCAGAATCTTCTGCATACGCGCATCAGGTTTGAACGGCTTACCTTTTTGAATACCTATTGTCGCAATCAAACCGCGCATTTCTGGGTCGATAAACTCAATCGGCTCTTTATCCATCACTGTTTTGATTTCATCGTAAAAATGCTCATTATTCGCATGGATAGTGTTAAACGATTTACCGCTGCCGGAGATGAACTCCATCTTAGGCTGATCGCCTTTCTTTGACAGTGGGTAGATCTTCAACCCTGTATGGTATGCATTGACCGCTGCGTCAGTCTTCCCGTCTTTCAAGAAACCACGCGCGATAAACCAGTTCACGTAGCTTGTTGATTGTGCTACGTGATAGCCCTCTGGTATTTCGCCTTCATAGTTAGGCGGTAAAATTAGGTACTTCCCCCCTTCACCTTTGTCTGGGCCAACCACCCCCATATCGGTCACAAAACGGAAAAAGGCATCATTAATCGTTGTTGGTCCCATTCCTGGTGGGATTTCAACCACCGTTGGGCCATCTCGTTCTAAATCCAAAAAAGCCGATGCATAAACGGTGTCAGTGTTCCCTGTCAAAAACAGCGGATTGGAATCCATCAAATTATCGAACAACATAACCTGATTAGACTGGGTAATTCCCATTTCTTCATGCCCAAGTCTCAATGCTTCTAACGATGCCATAGGAATCGCATTCATAAACACTTCTGTCGCACGCATGGTATCTAAATGGTTATATAGCTTCTCAGTGGTTTGCTCACTTGGTACACCATCATTGAAGTTTAAAGTACCAATGCTGGTTTCCACCTTATCTGGCGTCATAATGCCCTGTGGAATATCCGTGTTGTAATTGCTCGTCGCCGCCATGGCAGACGATGAAATCAATAAGCTTGTAAGCAATACAACACGTTTAAGCTGAGTTTTGAGCATAAGAGTTTCCTGCGGTATCAGTTGGGATACATTAACTCTAGCTAAAACTAGAAATCATTTTTGATTTTCTCAAAGCTCAAAAATGCCAACGAACACATTAGGCAATGAAACACATAAAAATCCACGACAAAAGCTGTCGAACAGGTCAACATTTAACCTTTTTTGAGAAATCTTTAGCCTGATTTTTGGGTATTTTTCGGGCAAAAAAGAGACCATCGAAATGCGGTGTTAAATCACTCTTGTTTCTACCCGCTAAGATTTGGGAGGCGTTATGAAAAATATTAAACTCGGTCATGTTATGTCATTCAGCAGAATGTTTTCCTTCATTGCCTTTCTGACAGCCACATTCGCTTGGGTATTAAGTATGTATGCCCTCTTTACGGTTTCCGTTGTGACGCTCCTCGTCAGCGGACTACTCTACTTGAATGACAAATTCGGTTCTCACCACAAAGGCAATACAAAAGAAAAGAGTGCATAAGTACTCTTAGAGTTTCTAGTAAACAGGCAATAAAAAAAAGGATGCCAGTTGGGCATCCTTTTGTATTTCGTCAGTTTTAAAACTACGAATTATACGTCGTAAGTGGTAGACGCTGTGTTACCGCCTGTACCCGTCCAGTTTGTGTGGAAGAATTCACCACGTGGACGGTCAATACGCTCGTATGTGTGAGCACCGAAGTAGTCACGTTGAGCTTGAAGCAGGTTCGCTGGTAGACGCGCTGTTGTGTAACCGTCTAGGAAAGATAGCGCAGAAATCGTACATGGCATTGGGATACCAGACTCTAGAGATTTCGCTGCTACTTTACGCCATGCCGCTAGGCTGCCTTGTAGAATGTTTTTGAAGTACTCGTCAGAACCTAGGAATGCGATATCTGGGTTCGCTTCGTACGCATCACGAATGTTGCCTAGGAACGCAGAGCGGATGATACAACCACCACGCCACATCAGTGCTACGTTACCGTAGTTTAGGTCCCAACCGTTTTCGTTAGATGCTTCGCGCATTAACATAAAACCTTGAGCGTAAGAGATGATCTTAGATGCTAGTAGCGCTTGACGCAGTGCATCAACCCACTCTTGCTTATCGCCTTCAACTGGTGTGATTGTCTTGCCGAATAGAGACTCAGCTTCAACACGTTGGTCTTTCAGTGCAGATAGGCAACGAGAGAACACAGACTCAGAAATAAGCGTTAGTGGAATTCCTAGGTCTAGTGCGTTGATACCTGTCCATTTACCCGTACCTTTTTGGCCTGCAGTGTCTAGGATCTTCTCTACTAGTGGTTCACCGTCTTCATCTTTGTAGCCTAGGATGTCAGCCGTGATTTCAACAAGGTAGCTGTCTAGCTCAGTCTTGTTCCAATCAGTGAATACCGCTTGCATCTCGTCTGCAGACATACCAAGACCGTCTTTCATGAACTGGTAAGCTTCAGTGATAAGCTGCATGTCACCGTATTCGATGCCGTTGTGTACCATCTTAACGAAGTGGCCTGCACCATCGTTACCAACCCAGTCACAACAAGGTTCACCAGCGTCAGTTTTCGCAGAGATACCTTGGAAGATTGGCTTAACCGCTTCCCAAGCTTCTGGAGAGCCGCCAGGCATGATTGAAGGACCAAAACGCGCACCTTCTTCACCACCAGACACGCCAGTACCGATGAAGTGAATGCCTTTCTCACGGCAGTGTGCTACGCGGCGATTTGTGTCTGGGTAGTTAGTGTTACCACCGTCAATGATGATGTCGCCTTTGTCTAGTAGAGGGACTAGAGCATCGATGAAAGCGTCAACCACATCACCTGCACGAACCATCAGCATCACTTTACGTGGTGCTTCTAGTTTTTCTACCAAGTCTTCTAGCGAGTATGCGCCAATGATGTTGGTGTCTTTTGCTGGGCCATCTAGGAACTCGTCGACTTTCGCGGTAGTACGGTTGTACGCCACTACTTTGAAGCCATGATCGTTCATATTTAGGATAAGGTTTTGACCCATTACAGCAAGGCCGATTACACCGATATCACCTTTCATTGTTTCTCTCCAATTGTCTTTTCTTCGACTAGCGACTGCATTACGCGATTTTTGCCGCTGCGTCTAAATCTAAATACCATTCCGTCAGACCCGCTTTCGCTTGGATCTTCGCTGCCGGATATGGGAGGTCTTGTGCTGGTGAACTATTGATTTCTTCAACAATGTTTGCTTTACCTGCGCCAAGTACCAAGTAACTGATGCGCTTCGCTGCTTCTAATACACGTGCCGTTTTCGATACGCGAATCTGACCAGATTCAGGGTGAGAAGCCAATACTGATAGGTTCTCATCATCGTAGTTTGTCTGATCTGGGAACAGAGAGGCGGTATGACCATCTGCGCCAACGCCAAGCAAGATCCAATCAAACACTGGTGTGCCATTTTCCGTTGGAATCACTTCTGCCATCTCTTTCGCAAAACGCTCTGCTTCTGCTTTTGGCTCTTCTTCACCACGAATGCGGTGGATGTTCTCAGTAGGAATAGCGACCTGACTAAACAATAGTGTATTCGCTTCACCGTAGTTGCTTTCTGCATCATCCGGTGCAACACAGCGCTCATCCCCCCACCAGAAGTGTAGGTTTTGCCACTGAATTGACGTCGCGTAAGCCTCTGTTGCCAGTAGCTTAAACAGCATTTTAGGTGTGCTGCCGCCAGAAAGGGAGATATGAACAGGTCGGCCCATTTCGCTAAACGCTTTCATGTCGTTAGCAAGGCTTTCTACTACCTGCTCTGCTGTTTGGTAGATCTTGTGGTTGATCATAGTTCGCAGTAGTCCGTATCAGTTAAGTTTTTACAAGGGAAACGCCAAGCTCGGTTAGCTCGCTGTAGCAAGTCGTCCGCTTCTTTTGGTCCCCATGTGCCACATGCGTATCCAAATAGCGCTTGTGGGTCTTGCTTGAAATCAAGAATGGGTTGCACGTATTGCCAGCACGCTTCAACCGCATCGCTACGAGCAAATAGCGTTGCATCACCGTTTAGTGCATCTAAAAGTAGACGCTCATAAGCAGTCAGCATTTGGGTTTCTTGCAGGTCAGCGTAATGGAAGTTCATTTTCACTTCTTTTGCTTTAAAACCTGCACCTGGCTCTTTCAGACCAAAGCTCATTTGGATGCCTTCGTCTGGCTGAATACGAATGATCAGCTTGTTTTCTGGTGCGTTTTGACCAAACACTGGGTGTGGTGTCTGTTTAAAGTGGATAACCACCTCAGTTACTCGAGTAGGAAGACGCTTACCTGTTCGTACGTAGAAAGGCACGCCATTCCAACGCCAGTTATTGATGTAAGCTTTCAGACCAATGTAAGTCTCGGTACGAGAATCGTCTGCTACGCCGTTTTCTTCACGGTAACCCGGTAGGTGTTGACCACGAACTTCAGAAGCGGTGTATTGACCCAGAACAAGGTCATTGCGTAGCGCGTCTTCATCCAGTGGTTTAAGACATTGAAGCACTTTCACCACTTCATCACGCATGGAGTCAGCGTTGATCTGAGCTGGTGGCTCCATGCCTACCATTGCGAGTACTTGTAACAAGTGGTTTTGGAACATGTCACGTACCGCGCCTGAACCGTCGTAGTAACCGCCACGCTCCTCTACGCCTAAGAATTCTGCGCCTGTGATTTCCACGTAATCAATGAAGTTACGGTTCCATAGCGGTTCAAACATCGCGTTAGAGAAGCGAAGTACAAGAAGGTTTTGAACCGTTTCTTTGCCTAGGTAGTGGTCAATACGGTAGATCTGATGCTCTTGAAAGTGTTCGTGGATTTCTTTGTCTAGAATGCGCGCTGATTCAAGATCGTAACCGAATGGTTTCTCGATAATCAGACGTTTCCAGCCATCTTCCTCGTTATTCAGATTGTGTGCTGCTAGGCTTGCAGGGATCACGCTGTATAGGCTTGGAGGCGTCGCAAGGTAGAAAAGTGTATTACGTTGTTCGAATTGGTATTCGTCTGCCAGTTGGTCTAAACGAGTCACCAACTTGCTGTAATCTGGTGTGTCAGAAGTATTGATTGCTTGGTAATGCAGGTGATTGATAAATGCATTAAGCGTTTCTGGCTCCGTTTTCTCCATGTCCTGCAGCGATTTCTTCAGCTTTTCTCGGTAAGAATCGTCGCTGTATTCAGTACGACTAACGCCTAGAATGGCAAAATTATCTGGAAGCTGTTTGTTCGCATAGAGGTGGTATAGAGCAGGAATTAACTTACGGTATGTAAGGTCACCTGAAGCACCAAAAATAACGATGCTGCTGTTTTCTGGTATTACCATCATCTTTCCCTTAAAAACGAGGTACTTATAGTGCGCCTGGATACGGCTAAAAGGATTGAGCCAACCCTATCAATGGCACCTCAAAATAGAAAATTGGTCTTACCTATTTCGTTGATAGATAAAGCCTATAGACCGAAATAACTGTCACTGCTGAGAGCCTTAAACATAGCTTGGATTTCAGCATTTTCTGGTGACTTCGGACACTTATGTCTCTAGAGTACAACCTTGCACTCTGTGGAGGAGATTTCCGACACGGGGACGTATTGTCTACGACTATTTGATTTACATCAACACTTGCTAGTGCAAACGATTAAATAATTTCCATAAAATAATATAAGTAATTGAATCATAAGCAACATCCAACTTTCTCAATATGGCAAAAATTGCGCAAAAGCGCTAAGGTGACGGTTTATTGTACGATAATGACAATCCATCACATCACCCATGCACACTAATAGAGAAAAATAGCCCTACTTTGTTCTGACTGAGAACGGCGCCTAACTAAAATTAGTCGAGAACTCAATGACCACTTTCAAATCATTCACAAATCAAGGTAGGAAAGACAAAGCAGAGGCCCATTTGAACCTCCGCTTTTCTTTCACCTTAAAGATACCCGTTACCGCATCACCTTCCTATAGCAACGCTCGGGCCGCCCAACAGTGCCATAGTTTAGGTCCGCTTCTAACTCACCAGAGCTAATTAAGTATTCCAAATAACGTCTCGCCGTTGTGCGACTTGCACCAATCTGCTCACCGGCTTCATCTGCGGTAAACATTTCATCTCCCGCAAACAAAGTGCTAATCTTATCTAACGTTACACCATCAATGCCTTTTGGTAAGCGCTGAGACGTAGTGTCCGTTGCAATACTTGATTGCAGCATTTTGTCGACCAAGTTCTGATCTACTCTTTCTGCCACATCTAATTGCTGTCGTTGGGAGACGTACTTTTGCAGCGTGGCTTCCAGTCTCGGGAACATCACCGGCTTTAGCAAATAATCGACCACCCCACCTCGCATTGCCTGTTGCAATGTTGCCACATCTCTAGCGGCCGTGATCAAAATAACATCACAGGTTTGCTTGTTTGCACGCAACGTATTTAAGATTTCAAGCCCCGTTCCATCAGGGAGGTAGACGTCCATCAATAATAAATCAGGCTTTAACACTTCTAGCTGCAACTCTGCTTCCATTCGCGTTGTTGCTATGCCCACCACGTCTAGGCCTGAAAGCTGACTCAGGAATTTATGGTGTAGCTCTGCAATCGCAATATCATCTTCGATGATCATGACTCGCGTTGCCATATTCATATTTGTTCTTCCTTTGGCAAATATACGGTAATTCTCGTTCCATGCTCTGTATTTGGTAGCATCTCAACGTAGCCGTGATAACGTATAGTCAGTTGATTCACAAGGTGTAATCCAACACCTCTGTTCTGACGCGACTTAGTTGACACGCCTTTTATCAGCAGCTCTTTCGGTTCAATATCTTCTGGTAAACCACAACCTTGATCGAGCACTTCCAAAATAACTTCATTTCCATAATCGCTCACTGATACTTCAATGATTCTTCGATCCTTGCCGAGCGGTGACTCAGTTTGAATCGCAGTCATCGTAGCGTCAAATGCGTTATCGACGAGGTTGCCAAGAATGGTCACTAAATCTTCTGAGTTCAGCCACAATGGTAATGACTCTAAGCGGCTGCCCTCTTCGACCACCAGCTGCAACCCTAATTCGCGAGCGCGTTCAATTTTGCCTAACAACAAGCCCGCAAGTAGCGGATCTTTAATCGTGCCACGTAAGAATTCGATCATCGCTTGATAGTGCGCCGTTTCTTGGCCAATCAGCTGTTGCACCGACTCAAGTTCACCCATTTGAATCAATCCACTAATGGTGTTGAGCTTATTTCTGTGTTCGTGTGTCTGTGAGCGAAGTAAGTCCGCATACTCTTTGGTTTGCGACAACTGCTCGGTGAGTTCGTTGATCTCATCGCGCAGACGAAAACTCGATACGGCACCCACGATTTTTCCATCTACGTAGATCGGTGAACGGTTAGCAATCAAGAGCTTGTGATTAAGGAAGATCTCGATATCATGATCTTCTTGTCCCGTTTCCAGCACCGTATACAAGTCACTGTCACGGAGTGTATCAGTCAAAGGCTTATTCAGCGCAACGTCTCTATCAATACCCAAAATCTGACAAGCGCTGCGGTTAATAGAACGCAACACACCTTGCGCATCAATGCTCAGTACGCCCTCTTTGATGGTGCACATCGTGACATCGAGCTCACCATACAAACGACCAATTTCTTCTGGTTCAAATCCTAAGATCGCTCGTTGGAATTTATGCGAGGCATAATTAGAAACAATCGCATTGGCAGCAACCACGACTAATGCCATTAAAATAAGGAAAGCAAAAAATGGTTCAATACGATCTTGCAGTCGCTCTAACAGATAACCAACCGATACCACACCAATGATGTTACCTTGCGCGTCAAAAATCGCCGCTTTACCACGTACAGAGTACCCCAATGAACCTTGAGCAGTTGAAATGTACGAAAGCCCCTCCACCAGCGCTTGTTGGTTGTCGCCACCTTTCATTGGCTTGCCTACGCGTTTGTCTATCGGGTGAATCAATCGAACGCCATTTTTATCACCAATAACGATAAATGCAGCGCCTATCGCATCCGCCATATCCCGAAATCTCTGTTGGTATGGGTCCGCGTTTTGCGATTCGATCATCTCTCGAACAATATGAGAGGTAGAAAGGAAACGAGCCACTCCAAGTGCTTTCTCGCCCATTTCCTGTTCTTGGTCATACTTGAGGTAAGTAAAACCTGCCGCAACCAGGATAAGAAGCTCGATCAAGCCCGAGAGCGTCATAATAATAAGCATGCGCTTGCGAAAGCTGATCGTACTCCAACTCATTGCTCTTTCCCTTAATCTCTGAATACTTCCCTATTTATCGCTAAATTAACACTGAGTTTACACAGTGGCTTACATCAAATGATAAATCTGTGAACAAACGAATCAAACGCTGTGCTTTATGGTCAATATATATACCCAAGTAACCTCAAGATGCTGGATTCAGCGAGAATGACTTAGATATAAACGCCGTGAAACATCAAATCCCAATCATAGCGCTAGCCAAATGGTCGTATTAACTATTTAACTCGATACATCATTTGCCACCTGTACCTTGATCTTTGTCACGTCAAAATTAGCGAATTTTTAGGCATTTCGGGGGGTTAGGTCGTATAATTTTTAGTCAAAGGCGTCATTCAGAGCTTCGAATAAAAAGCAGCTAAATAGGAAGCCTATTTAATGCTCAACATATTCACTAGGTAATTCAAAAAATGACATAATAGCAATAATACCTTTTTTATGACAAACGCTTAACTACCAACTGCTGCTGTATAGCTATAAACAAAGATGCACTTATAGTTACAAAGGAATATCAAAGCATGGAACGAGATACATTTGGAATTTGCCTTAATAAGGCTATGCTGTCAGAAAATATGTATTCAACGTTTACCCACGTCAGAGCTTATGAAAAAAGCGAAGTTAGCCCATACGACCTTAAAGTGCTGCTTTCCTTTCCTCAAATGAGTGGTAAAGACTTACTGAATACGATTCGTGGCTCTCGTCAACTCGAGTGGAGAGCTGAGTTTTATTGCCCTTCAATAAAATAGCCCCTAACTGACCTATTTGCCCATTTGCCCTCTACACTAGAAAGAGGGCGCAACCCAATCCCTATTAATTCCAAATTAACTACTTAACACTTACTATTTATTACCTTATATTAGAGTTATTACTCTAAACGAAGGGATGACTATGACACAATATGGAAAGTTTTGGATTTTAAGTCTTCTTAGTAGTTCTATTTCCTTTGCCTGCCAAGCAGCTCCAATTACATTCAGTGATGCATGGCAGTTATTGTTAGAAAACAACTACTCTATAAAAGCAAAGCGTGCCAACGTAGAAAATTACGAGTATCAGCAAAATGCGACAGATAACTTGAATCTTCCTCAGGTAAGTCTTAGTGCTAGTTACACTCACTTGGATAACGATGTCACCCTGTCAGGCCAACAGATATTCGACAGTACTGGGCAAAAAATTAGCGTTCCACCGGAGTTTCTACCGATAGTTGAGCCTGTGTTCAATACGCTAGCAAATACCACCTCAACCATCACTGAGCGTGATATTTTTTCTTCTTCTATCCGGGCAATCTGGCCAATTTTTACCGGAGGCCGTATTGATGCAGCTCAATCAGCGGCACAAGGTAAAACCGATGAGGCGAAAAGCCAACTAGCGATGGAGCAGCAGGCGCGCTTCGAAGATCTTGCAAAATACTATTTCTCAGTGGTGCTCGCCAAAGAAGTGCTAACGACACGTCAAGCCGTTGAGAAAGACTTAGAAAAGCACCGCGACTTCGCACTAAAATTGGAAGAGCAAGGTCAAATCTCGCGAGTTGAGCGCCTTCAAGCTGAAGCATCCCTCGACAAAGCAAAAGTCGACACTCGCAAAGCAAACAGCGATTTGGTCATCGCTCAATCAGCGTTGGGTAAGATTTTAGAGCAAGTTGGCTTGGTTGAACCTTCTGAGGCTTTGTTTATAAATAAACAACTTCCTCCTCTTAACGCATTTATTGATCAAACACTACTTACCTACCCTGGTTTAGATTTACTCGACGCGAAGCACAAGCAGGCATCTAGCTTGCTCAAAGCAGAAAAGGGCAAATATTATCCAGAGGTTTTCCTATTTGGTGATTACAACTTGTATGAAGATGATTCCCTCGCGAGCCAAATGAAGCCAGATTGGCTAGTGGGCGTAGGGGTGAACATACAACTGATTGAATCATCGGGTCGTAGTGAACAAGTTAAAGCCGCGCAGAGCATGATCAGGCAAGTGAACGCACTAAAATCACAGGCGAAACAGGACCTTTCTTTGTTGGTACAAAAAACCTATCTCCAAGCTCAACAAGCCATTGATGAAGTGGAAGGCTTGGAGTCCAGTATACGACTCGCCAACGAAAATTTACGCCTTAGACAAAAATCTTTCATACAAGGTCTTGCCACTTCGCTCGACGTTGTTGACGCTCAACTCTTTGTCGCGAGTATCAAAACTCAACAATCAACAGCACGTTTTCAATATTTAATGTCGTTAACCAAACTATTAGCGCTTAGCAATGAAATGAATAGTTTTAATCAATACCAAAGCACTGCACATTCATCAACCTCAACAGATAAGAAGGTCAAATAGTTCATGGTAGCAAAATCTTTAAAACCCACTCTACTTTCTCTTTGCGCTCTCGGTATCGCTTCTTGGGTTGGCTATCAATTTTACCACGCATACCAACCAGAACCAGTTCGCCTACAAGGTTTGATCGAAGCTCAACAGTACACGATTTCGTCAAAAGTACCGGGGCGTATTGATGATGTCCTCGTACGTAAAGGCGATGATGTCGAAAAAGGTCAGCTTATTTTCACTCTGCACAATCCCGAGATAGAGGCTAAACTAGAGCAAGCTAAAGCCGAAGAAAAAGCGGCGGGCGCATTGGCATTAGAAGCTGAAAAAGGCGCACGTGAACAACAAATCCAAGCAGCAAAAGATCAATGGTTAAAAGCAAAAGCTGCAGCAAGTTTGATGAACAAAACGTACCGACGTGTGGAAAATTTGTACAATGATGGCGTCATAGCAGAACAAAAACGTGATGAAGCTTTCACTCAATGGCAAGCGGCAAAATACACCGAAAGTGCCGCTAAGCAAATGTACCAGATGACAAAAGAGGGAACGCGTACCGAAACTAAAGTTGCCGCTGCTGAAAAAGTTAAAATGGCAGCTGGTGCCGTAGCAGAAGTTGAGGCTTATGTGAAAGACACCAAAATCTTTAGCTGGTTTGATGGTGAAGTATCACAAGTGTTATTGCAAAGCGGTGAACTCGCTCCACAAGGCTTCCCTGTGGTCACCGTTATCGATATTCAGGACTCTTGGGCAACCTTGAACGTTCGGGAAGATCTTCTGAATCACTTCACCAAAGGAACGACCTTTAATGCTTACCTGCCTGCGCTAGATAGAGAAGTGGAGTTCAAAGTTACTCATGTTGCTGTGATGGGTGATTTCGCAACATGGCGCGCCACTGATGCATCTAAAGGGTTTGATCTTCGTACTTTTGAAGTGGAAGCCCGACCAACCCAAGAAGAGTCTGGGCTGCGTGTGGGTATGAGCGTTGTGGTTGAACTTTAATGGCATTGGTTTAACTCTATGACGATTCCTATCTCACAACGACAGATCCTACGGCGCGATAAATGGTTATTTTCGTGTCTGACTTGGCTTCCTGTCTTATTAGCCGTCACCATTTGGGGTGTTTTCTCTATTGGCATTGCAAGAGATCTACCCATTGGCATGGTAGATTTACAACATTCCCAACTCTCACGCAAAATGATGCAGACCTTGGATGCATCACCAACTTTGTCGATAAATTTTCAGTACAATAGTGCTTTAGAAGCAAAGACCGCCATGATTGAAGGTGACATCTACGCGTATGTAGTACTCCCCCATAATTTAGATCAGGACATTCTTCAGCATCGCCAACCGCAGATATCCGTGTTCTTCAACAGCCAATATATTCTGGTTGCAAAGCTTATCAGCTCAGCAGTGGAACAATCATTTGGCTACTTTGATGCGCAATTAGAAGCGATGAGTAATCTGGCAAAAGGTAATACTACTATGCTAGCCGCTCTTGACCAGGCTGTGCCAATTTCTACTCAAATAACTGCACTATTTAATCAAAATACTAACTATGCTCAGTTCTTGGTTACGGCTATCGTCCCGGCTATTTGGCAAATTGGCATCGTGGTGAGCACCATCTTGATCCTTACTGCACACTTTCGTATCTATGGAAACAAAGCAAACCGTTTTGCGTTCTTGGGAGAAAAACCCATTCAGCAATTGGCTAAGATTCTTAGCCAATACATTCCAGTGTTTATGCTTCAAAGTGCCCTCTTCCTATACTGGTTTTACGTTTTGTTAGATTGGCCAATGGAAGGCAGCTTTACTGTCATGTTAATTGCACAGTTCGTTACCATTATCGCTTGTATCATTATGGGGGCATTGTTTTTCTTCCTACCGATGGATCCTGCACGTGCGATGAGTTTTGCTGGAGCCTTTACTGCGCCTAGCTTTGCTTTTATGGGGATTACGTTTCCAGTGTCTGATATGAACGCATTGGCTCAGGCGTGGCGTGGATTATTGCCTATCACTTACTATATTGAAGTGCAGATCGACCAAGCTAACTATGGTGCTAGTGCGGCTCAATCTCTCAGCTCTATGTGGCCAATGATTGGTTATACTATTCCCCTAATGCTCACCGTCGTACTTGTGCTCAAGCATCGTGATGCTGCGATTAAAGACAGCATGGCAAGCAATAACGATCCACAGGAGGCAGCATGAGTTTTTGGCAATTGATTAAAACTGAATTTCGCTCAGTCTTAACCAACCCAGTCGTCGTGCTTACTGTATTTGGTGGTGTGGTGTTTTATTCATTTTTGTATCCACTCCCCTACGCACAGCAAACCCCGCGCGAACAACCTATCGCGGTTGTTAACTTAGATGGAAGCCAAACGAGCTTAACACTGGAGCGCATGGTGGATGCGACCCCACAAGTGAACATTGTTGCCCGTTTATACACTATTGCTGATGCAAAAAACGCATTTTTCAATCGTGAAATCACCGGTTTCTTGGTGATCCCAGAGCACTTCTACAAAGATTTAATGTTAGGTAAAAGCCCAACTCTGGCTTACGCCGCTGACGCCTCTTACTTCTTGGTTTACGGCACAGTGGTAGAAGGATTAGCACAAGCCGGTGATACGTTAAGTGCGCAAGTCAAAGTAAGTAAAATGCTCATTGATGGCGTACCATTAAATATGGCAAGCCACGATTATTCTGCATTCAAGCTCAACATGAAACCGACCTTCAACCCAACCATGGGATACATCGAGTATGTTGTGCCCGCGGTATTCGTACTGATACTACAGCAGACTCTGATCATGGCGGTGGGTTTGCAAACGGGTACGCAACGCCATGGGCGTGGTTATTGGTCACAAGCATCAACCGGCGCTTTATTGCTCGCCAGAACCTTAGTTTTTGTTGCAATCTACTACCTACTTAGCGCGTATTACTTTGGTTTTAGTTTTGAGCGCTTAAGCGTCAACCGCGTTGCAAACCCGAGCGAATTGCTCACCATGTTACTGCCATTTTTACTCGGATGCTGTGGCTTGGGATTATGGCTCGGTTATTTACTACCACGACGCGAACTGGTCTCTGTTGTCGTACTTGTTAGCTCGTTGCCATTAGTCTTTTTAGCGGGCTTTATTTGGCCGGTTGAATCGATTCCGGCCCCCCTACTTTGGTTTGCAGACTTAAGCCCAAGTACATGGGCAATTAAAGGCTTTTTAGCACTCAACCAAATGGGCGCAACGTGGCAACAAGTGGCGCAATATTGGACGGGGCTATGGGGTCTAACACTGCTTTGGGGAGGCGTGGCGTATTGGATTGCAAGACGTAATACCAAACCAGTGATAACAGAAAGCTTGAGTTAACGGCTTTTTATCCAAATATAGAAAGGGGCTCACGTAGCCCCTTTTTGTTTGCGTAGATATTCTAGTGACTGAGTTGAGCGGAAGAATCACTGACTCATTTCATGGACAATTCTGATTTACGATGTGCCACTGAGAAAGTTCTGGGCATGACGAATGGAAGTAACACATCTCATCGTGAGTCATGCTGATTTTTTGTTCTTTCTCTTCGTGTCTAGATATTCTTGATACTTCTTAGAAAACCACTGATGTAAGTGCAGCCCCGTATTTTTCTTTACCAAGTACGCGATGAACGCCAAGACCAACATACCTATAACTGTACCCATGATGCACCCCGTATTTTAAATAAAAACTAATTAACAGCACGTAAAGCATGCTTATATGAATTGTGGCATTGACTCTATCTTAACTAAAGTTAGTGATTTTGATACTGATTTTTTAGCTGTGTGGTAACAGCAATGAGTCGTGTTTTGGACTGCTTTGTTTAGCAAAGGCTATACATTAGTTTTTGGTTTGTTCAAGTTCAAATCAATCAACGTTGAAAACTTTGGAGCAAAAGCGTTTCAGTGTTTTACCAAATTGGTAAATTATGGATAACTACAAGTATCAAAAGTCGCTTAACTTGATGTCCAGTATTGTGGAGCAGTTCAAATATTTAAACTTGATATTTTGTACTAGGCTTTAATAGAAAATCAAACACCTAATAAGGACATACAATGAATCAAATCATCAAAGATTTGCACTTTCGCTATACCGTTAAGCAGTATGACTCCAGTAAGCGTATTCCTTTAGATAAAATTGAGATAATTAAAGAAGCGATTCGGATGTCAGCCTCATCCATTAACTCCCAACCTTGGAAATTTTTGTTATTGGAAAGTGACGAGGCCAAACAGCGTTTCCACAACACATTTGCTATCAAGTATCAATTCAATCAACACCACGCCCTTGAGGCATCTCATGTCATTCTTTTTGCCTACAACCCTAAGTTCACGAAAGAGCAATATGCGCATTGCGTAGATGTTGAAGTAGACTCCGGCCATCTGCCGGAAGACATGTATGACAATATGCTAAACGGAGGCTTCTCGTTCGCGGAAGTGAACACTGATGATGCAGGCTACAACGGCTATTGGACTAAAGCGCAAATGTATTTGGCGCTTGGGAATGCTCTGCACACCTTGGCTCGATTGGAAATTGGTTCCACACCCATGGAGGGAGTCGATACGGCCCTGATAGGACAAGCGTTCGAAGAAGAATTAGATGGCTTTGTTTGTGAGGTAGCCTTAGCTATGGGATATCCGAAAGAAGATGAAGATTATAATTTCGGGTTGCCAAAAGCTAGATTACCAATCGATGAAATATTCAAAACACTATAACGTGTTGATTGGATTGAAATGGTTGACTTCACTGCAATGCCAATAAATGTTTTTACTCATCGATGACCACTCTCGATTCGAAAATGATATTCAATGATGAGTAGCTAGAAACTAGCCCTGAAACAAAGAATTTGGGAATTTTTGTGTTTTATGCCCCGTCAGCACACATGTATGAAAAGCTTGTATCCGTCCTTCTAGCAGTCCGTTTGCTCAGAAAGTCTCAGAGCGTCTTCTAGTTCAACTCCGAGGTATCTAATAGTATTATCTAGCTTCGAATATCCAAGAGAGCTGTACGGCCCTGATGTTTTTCGTTCTGGCATAGATTAAAGTGGCTTTGGTGCGGCGCATGGAATGTGTGCCGTAATAGTCAGCATTCAATCCCAGTTTTGCAGCCCAGTTCTTGATGATCGTTTTCAATCTCCAGCCTAGTTCTGATCCGCCAGATCTCTTCAAGCTTAAATGGTCTTTTGATGCCACTGCATTTTCCAGAAGTTAATTTTCTCATGATGACCTCCTCCCAGTGTTTTTGGTCAACATGAAGTTTGGCAGTCATATTTAGTAGGGTTCAGGAAGAACTGAAACGTTGGTGGACTTCCTGCTGCTCATGAAGGTGATAAGTTAGTTTGTGGTGGGCCTCCAGATCCAATAAAAGAAGGCTCTAGCTCAGTCAAATTAATGGTAAAGCGGCAGCTCGTGTTGATGACAGTACAGTTCATGGCGGTACAATTGTCATTGGAAACGCGACTTTACTCATTGGTGATCAGGGCTAGCGTGGCCCAAATGAAGCGACATTACCCGCTTTCCCTTAGAGCATGGAAGAAGTTGAACACCGCGAATGATGGCGGTCAAAGAAAGGCTTGAAACCGCCAAGACCGAAGGTCAAACCGCCCAATCACCTTACACTACTGAAGATAAGATGTACGCAGTGCATAATCGAGATGGGCGTTATTTGGTACGCATTATTCCAAGCGATTATGATGGGGATAGTGGCACTATAGGCAAGCCTGGCGATCAAACCTATTGGCCCCCCACATACACCCAACTTGAGTACGCCGATTCTGAGCCTGAAATGATTTGTAAAGCAGTGGGTATCCCGCCGCATGTTTGAGCGACCATTTTCTAGCGGAACCAACAATCGTCGAGTTTGGTATGGTTACAGCCCTTATAAACCAGAAATGCTTATCAAACTGGCTGACTTATATAGGCTTTTCTAGAACTTTGTGTTGAAAGGCGCTGATGGAACAACCTCAGCGATGAGGTTAGGAATCGCAAAAGACGCGGTTTCAATTGAAAAAGATTATATACCATGGAAAAACAAAGGAGAGCTAATCCTCTCCTTTGTTAGCACCACATTAGCCAAATGCCTTGGCCAAAACTAGACCTTTTCAGTTATCGCATCTCTTGTTTCTACAAGGCCATTAAATACGACTTCATTGCAGTAAGACGCATTGTTGCCCCGCCAATCATATCGATAAACCCGACCGCTGCAGGTTTCTTCGCACTTATCCAAGCTTGTCCAGTCGCACCAATCGGAATGTCGTAACCACCATTCATATTCTCATCAAACTCGATAAGAACCGTGCGACCGTGAGCACTCATGTTATTACCAATATGCTGGCGAACGTGTTGATCACCCGGCATTAGGCTAACTTGTGCTTCACCGGTGCCCGTTCTCACACTATGGACACGTCCACGGAAGGTTTTTCCTGGAAATGCATCGACATAAAACTCAGCAAACTGACCCGACTCAATCAAGTTATAGGTTTGGTCTGCAATACGCATCTCTACGAATTTTCGTGAAGTATCATACAAGTGGATCCCTCCAAAAATAGTGCCCGCAGAAATATTAATTAAGCTAACCTGGCCATCAAATGGCGCGCGAACCTCTTTTCTATCGTCTTGCCAGCGTGCTGTTTTTAGTCGTGCGTCTACCCCTGTGATTTGCGAACGTACAGCTTGAATCGATGCATCCACTGCTGCTGCCGCTGCGCGTGCCGTATTAAGTCTCGCTCGAACATCTTCCAAGTTTTGCTCTGCAGCAAAGTTGCCCATTTTGCTTAAGCGCTTATAGTTCGCTTCAATGTTTTTGATGGCGTGCTCATCCGCGAGCTTTTGTGCTGCATGCGCTGTGATTTGTGCATTCAAAGCTTGCTTTTCTGCTTGTAGTGCTTCAATCGAGCTTTTTGTGTCGACACTCACTTGCGTATAAAGCAACTGACCTTTTTTCACATTTTGGTTGTGATCAACAAAGACTTGATCCACTTGCATCATCATAAAGGGAGCCATGTCGCGTGAGGGGCTTTGACTGTTGTGGAGTTGGTCATATCGACCGGAGACCACATACGGTGCCCAAGAAATAGCACGACCAAAATACCCAAACCAACCCCAACCATTTTCACTGCATTGCGAAGATTCCATGTAATGATCCCCATTTTGACTAAGATCCAGCAAATCAAAATATAAGGTATTAGCATCTCTTTCATGATTGAGCTTCCTCTTTAACCTTTTTCGACAGGCGAATAAATGATTCTGTAACACTCACGATCAAACGATGTTTCTAAGAGCCAATTGAACAGATCAGTTGGCTTTTTTTTATTCACCACTTTTTGAAGATAATCGCTTTTCTGTGATTTAAATTTCACATTGAACAACAGCACGACAATTCGAATATTGCGCCAGCGGTCATACGCTAGGTGAAAAAAAACACCAGCGAATACCGGTGTTTTTCATATTAATCATCAACATATCAATGATTATAGGAAATGCAGTGTTGCGTTTAGAGAGAGCGAACCGATATCTTCTTTACCCGCTGTGTAGTTCATGTAGCTTGCGCCAACCGACATTGGACCAAAGATGAAGTATTCCGCACCTACGCCGTACATCAGATCAATATCATCATCATTTTGACCGCCAGAAACTTTCTTATCCCACTGGTGAATACCACCTTTCGCGTATACGTGAAGTGGGCCAAAGTCGATGCTTGGCTTGAGCGCTGCGTAGTAAGAAGTCATTTTAGCCTCTTGTCCTACTGCGTTCTTGAATTCACCGTGCTGAGTAACACCCGCTTCGATACCGATGATTGGCAAAATACCGGTACCTACGTGTACTGAGTATGACGTATCAGTTTCGCCTTTGTAGTCAGACTGACCTACAGTAGCGCCACCGTAAATCCATGAGTCTGCCATCGCCGCAGAAGATGCACCTAGAAGTGCCACTGCTAATAAAGTTTTCTTCATCATCAACCTTTGTTTTTTATTATTACCAACACCGCAATTCAAGTCTGGCTTTGGTACTACAAACATAAGAGAGGCAAAACTTTGCCTCCTTTATGACTTTAATGTGTCATTTTTTAGCATCAAGCAAATTTCATACCAGTTAAATTTGCATTCAAAAAAGACAGACCTATAAGGTACGTTTTTACAAATCCATAACTGCTTAAATCAGACTCGCCATTGATATAAATTAACAAGCATCAATGGCGTTTTTGATTCGTTTATCAGAAACCGGATATGGGGTGCCCAGTTGTTGAGCAAAGAAGCTCACACGAAGCTCTTCTAACATCCAGCGTACTTCTTTCACGTTGTCCGGAATCACCATGCCTTTCGGAATTTTATTCAGCAACTCTTTGTAATCGTTCGTCACTGACTCAATCTTCAACATGTGCAAACGGTCTTTGTTTGGATCAATTGGCAACTTCTCCATACGACGCTCAATCGCACGCATGTAACGCAAGATATCTGGCAGACGCTTCCAACCACACTCGGTCGCAAAGCCCTTGAAAATCAGACCTTCGATTTGTGCTTTGATGTCTGACAAAGCAAACGCCATGGTGAAATCAATTCGACCTTTCAGCTTCTTGTTAATGTTGAATGCTGTCGTCAAAATGGTTTCCACTTGCTGCGCAATCTCTACCACAGTGTCACCAAGCTCAGCACGAACGTATTCTTTCAGAGATTCAAACTGATCTGGCTCCCATGCTAAACCACCGTGCTGCTCAATCAACTTATCAACACCACATGCGATACAGTCATCAATCAGATCCAGTACCTTTCCATACGGGTTGAAGTACAAGCCCAGCTTCGACTTATTCGGTAAATTGCTGTGTAAATACTTAATTGGCGACGGCACATTTAACAGAATCAAACGACGCTGACCCGCTTGCATAGCCGTCACCTGTTCAAACTCGGTTTCGTACAGTTTGATTTCAACACTGTCTTTTGAATCCACCAGCGCCGGATATGCTTTCACATCGTAGCCGCCACGTTTTTGCTGATAGACCCTCGGCAGTTCACCAAAGCTCCAAGTGCGCAGACCTTGCTGTTCGATATCATCATCCGCCACTTTAGAAAGGGTCTCCTGAACTTTCTCTTTTAGACTCTCTTTTAATTCGTGCAGATCTTTGTTTTCTTTCAGTTTACGATTTCTATGGTCAACCGCACGGAATGTCACCTTCAGGTGTTCCGGAACTTGATCCATATTCCAATCTTCGCGACGAACCTCTACACCAGTCATGCGGCGGAGTTCTTTTTCCAAAGAATCCAGAAGTGGTGCATCCATTGCCGTTGTACGTGCTAAAAAGGCATCCGCGTAATTGGGTGCTGGCACAAAATTCTTACGAATGCTCTTTGGCAATGATTTGATCAGGCTAACGACAAGCTCATGACGCAGGCCTGGGATCTGCCAATCAAAACCCGCTTGTTCTACTTGGTTTAATATTGGCAGTGGCAGATGCACCGTGACACCATCACTATCCAATCCTGGTTCAAATTGATAGCTAAGCTTCAACTTCAAACCATTTTGATGCCAGAAATTTGGATAATCAAAATCGGTCACGTGACTCGCATCACCTTTGAACAGCATTTCTTTTTCAAAATTGAGCAGTTCTTTATTATTTTTAGATGCTTGTTTCCACCACGTATCGAAGTGCTTGCCTGACACCACTTCCGTGCCGACTCGTTGATCATAAAAATCAAACAACTCATCGTCATCGACCAAAATGTCACGACGACGAGACTTATGTTCAAGTTCTTCAACTTCTTGCAACAATTTTCGGTTTTGCTTAAAGAAGGCATGTTTGGTTTCCCACTCACCTTCTACCAGAGCACTACGAATAAATATTTCGCGACTGATGACAGGGTCGATACTGCCGTAGTTCACCAAGCGTTTGGGAACAATGGGCACCCCGTAAAGCATCACTTTTTCATGTGCCATCACCGCAGCGTTTTTCTTCGACCAGTGTGGTTCACTATAACTGCGTTTGATCAGGTGCTTCGCTAACGGTTCAATCCATTCTGGTTGAATCTTTGCGATGATACGGCCCCATAATTTTGAGGTTTCCACCAGCTCAGCTGACATGATCCACTTTGGCTGTTTCTTGAATAAGCCAGACGCAGGGAAGATATGAAAACGAGCATTACGAGCACCTTGGTACTCATTCTTCTCTTGGTCCTTCATACCAATATGAGACAGCAAACCAACCAAGATAGCGCTGTGAACACTTTGGTATGCGCCCGGCTCATCGTTGAGTTTGTAATCCATCTCGCGCATCGATTGGTGGATTTGGAAGTACACATCTTGCCACTCACGTACTCGTAAGTAGTTCAGGTAATCCTGTTTACATTGTTTGCGGAACTGGTTACCCGTTAGCGCTTTTTGCTGCTTCTGAATGTAATCCCACAAGTTCACCAACGTCAGAAAGTCCGAGTCCTCATGGAAGAATCGGCGATGTTTATCATCAGACGATTGTTGTTTGTCTGATGGACGCTCACGTGGATCCTGTATCGACAATGCAGCCGCAATGACCATAATTTCTTTCAAACAGCCAAATTTAGGTGCTTCAAGAACCATACGTGACAAGCGTGGGTCGATAGGCAAACGCGCCAACTGGCGACCACTTGCGGTCAGGCGTTTCTTCGGATCTTTTGCATTTGGATTAATCGCACCCAGCTCTTCAAGTAGACGCACACCATCTTGAACATTGCGTTTGTCTGGCGCTTCCACAAATGGGAAGGCTTCAATGTCACCCAAGCCAAGCGCGGTCATCTGAAGAATAACGGAGGCTAAGTTGGTACGTAGGATTTCAGGGTCTGTAAATTCTGGACGAGCGTTAAAATCATCCTCTGAATACAGTCGAATACAGATCCCCTCTTCCACACGACCACATCGACCTTTACGTTGGTTCGCACTCGCTTGTGAAATCGGCTCGATTGGAAGACGTTGAACCTTAGTTCGGTAACTGTATCGGCTGATACGCGCTGTACCAGGGTCGATAACGTACTTAATGCCCGGTACGGTCAACGAGGTTTCTGCTACGTTGGTTGCCAGTACAATACGACGGCCAGCATGTGGTTGGAAAATCTTGTTCTGCTCACCAGCCGACAAACGTGCGTAAAGCGGTACGATCTCGGTACTTTTCAGATTACGCTTAGACAGTGCATCTGCGGTGTCGCGGATTTCACGCTCGCCGTTCATAAAAATCAGAATATCGCCTAAACCTTCATCGCACAGTTCATCGACCGCTTCAAAGATACCTTCTAGCTGATCACGATCGTGATCATCTTCACCACCTAGTGGGCGGTAACGTGTTTCTACTGGGTAAGTACGACCCGAAACCTCAATGATGGGTGCATTGTTGAAATGCTTTGAAAAACGCTCGGGATCGATGGTTGCCGACGTAATGATGATTTTTAGATCAGGGCGACGTGGTAACAGTTCTTTCAGATAACCCAAGATGAAGTCGATGTTTAAGCTGCGCTCGTGCGCTTCATCGATGATGATAGTATCGTATTGATTTAAAAAGCGGTCATGCTGAATCTCTGCCAGCAGAATACCGTCAGTCATCAGTTTTATTTGTGTTTTTTCAGAGATTTGATCGTTAAATCGAACCTTGTAACCAACAAACTCACCCAGCTTAGTTTCCATCTCCTCAGCAATACGGTTTGCGACCGAACGTGCCGCAAGACGACGCGGCTGAGTATGACCAATTAGACCAAACTTGCCTCGCCCGAGCTCTGCACAGATCTTCGGTAACTGTGTCGTTTTACCTGAGCCAGTTTCACCTGCGACGATAACCACTTGGTTTTCTTCAATCGCTTTAGCGATGTCGTCTCTTTTTTGGCTAACAGGAAGAATAGGTGGGTATTCAATCTTTGGTTGATAGTTGCCACGTATTTCTACGTCCATCATAGACTGAGCAATGTCTAAGGCGATTTCATCGAACACGGCATTACGCGCGGCATCCTTTTTGATTTTACTCGCTCCGGAGATGCGTTTGCTTAAACGAAAACGGTCTCGCAACATGCACTGTTCCAGCGCTTTGCGAAGTGATGCTGCATTATTAGCATGCGCCTTTTGCTCTGCAGCAGGCTGTTCAAGCTTTTGCTTTTTTGGGGGCAGTGACGAAGTCAAAGCGTTTCCTATTCTTTTTATTACACAAAACTGGGGGAATTGTACCACACAAGGGCAAAAACGGGATAACGGAAAGGTTTAGTGATAAGCTATTCACACGACCAAATAACTCTAATACAAATTTGCTCTTGGATAGAAACAGTTTTCCACAGTAACCGCACATTTTTTCGGTTTCAGAAATACAAAAAGCTCCAGAATAATGGAGCTTTTTGTATCAAGGTTAATTCAGTAGCCTGAAATCAGAAAAAAATCCACTATTATGCTTTTGCTTTGATGGTCTCAAGTTCATAATCGGCCAAAATTGCTTTCGCTTTTTTAATATCTTCTGCATCACCATGGACAATAACTAAGAATTTGTCAGCTTTGATTGCTGAATTATATTTAACGATACTATCTTTCGGCACACCAATGCTCGCAAGTGCTCCACCGATAGCGCCGAGACCTCCTGTAAGTACCGCACCTTCAAGCGCACCAACAAGGGTAGAGACTATCGGGCCTGCTATCATCAGAGCGCCGACACCTGGTAACCAAAATAAACCTGCACCAAACAACGCGCCCCACAGTCCTCCCCAGAAAGCCCCTGTCGTACCCCATTTTTTGACTCGATCTCCAGTATTGTAGAAGCCCGACACGTGCTCCTCACTATGGTATCCTTTACCTAGAATCGAGATTTTAGCTACATCATAGCCTGCATTTTTAAGCGTTTTAATGACGTCTTCAGCATCAGTGTGGGTTTCAACAACCGTAATGATTTTTTCTTGATCTTTCATTCTATATCTCCAATAGAATATCCATAGAAAATAGAACGTACCAACTTCATGCCATTACTTGGACTAGCACTTTCACCGTATTCACTAAAAGAAACCCGCACATCAGCGGTATTTCGTGACCATAGTGATACTTCCTGAGTATAGAACATCGATATGAGTTGAGCATTTTGTGGCATTACCTTGTTGAGATTTTGCCACGCCGAACAATAGCATGCACCGTTAGCATAAAAGCCAATGCGTTATAAAACGACTACACGTTGCTCATGCGTGTTGGATACTGAGCTTCTAGAGTACTTATGCTTTAAATGCTTGGTTTACGCAATCCTTGCAAGCATAGTGATCTAATTAACATTGTTGAAATCCACGCCAACTTCTGCAGACTTTTTAATCTCTTCTTTCAGGGCACTATATTCTTCAACCGTAATAACATTTTCATCAAGAGCTTTTTTAAGATCAACTAACTCCTGCCCTATTGTAGTGTGTCGATTTTTAACAACCGTCAGATCATTCCCTGTCATACAGCCCGTAAGTGCTAATGCCATCAGAATCAACAATACTTTTTTCATATTCACTTCCTTTTCTTCATTTTATTGGCTCATGCTACGGTGGTAAGCAATGCATTCACTCTACCCAATGTCATGCGAGCCATTCCCTTGTTGAACGCTCTATATATCATTTGACGTCATTTGATTAATTCATCGCCAAGCGCACAAAATAGTAACATGCAATCAAACAAAGTTCATGAGATTAAAAATTGTACTGAAAGTAAATGGTGTTGTAGTTACTGCCACCTTTGATACGACCAAACTGAGAAGCGCTCTCAAAAATCGCCGAACGGTGATGTAAAGAGTAACCAACCCACATATTTCCCCAATCTTTCTGGTTGAATAAATCGCCTACGTTGACATCGAACGAGAAGTCGAGATAATTGAGCAGGTTACTTGCCGTGTATCCCTTCTCCTCCATTTCAGTTCCTTCAATGTAGGTAACGTTATCAATATAAGAAACACCTTCTGCAACACCAAAGCGCCACTGGGTTGGCCAATTGAACGTGTAATACGCTTTGATCGCCACAACATATTCTGTACTAGATGATTGCACATCAGAAGACCAATGGTGAACAAGACCCGGCGTTAGGTAAAGATCAAGCGGGAAACCAAATATTTCATCGGTTAAAGGATGGCCATAGAATAACGACGTAAGTTGATTATTGTATTCATCTTTTTCCGCATTCAGTTTGAAGATATCACCAATATTTGAAGGTGTAGCCCAACCATGTGCTACTCGCAAATATGGTCGATTACTCAACTCTGACTTGTACGCTTTGGTCTTGTCGTGAAAGAATCCAAACCCGACAAAAAGTTCGCCTTGATAGCGGTCTTCGACTACTTGACTGCGATATGCCTCACTATCCAGTCGGGTAATGCTAGTTTCTCCCAACAGATATAAATTAGAAATCACATGGTAACGTGCTTTAATACCAAGGTTGGCGTCGATGCCCGCTCCGATTTTTTCACCCGTCACATCAGAAAATGAATAGTAAGCGCTGTTAAAGTCCGCATCTTTATAACGAATCGTAAAAGAAGGATCCAGTTTCCAATCGCCAAACTCATAATTTGCTGCTAGACGATAGTTTGAGTGGAACTGAAACTCATCATCCGTCATTAGTTCAACTTCAACTCGCCAGTTTTCATCCGCGTGGTACCGAACTTGGACACCAACATCGGCACGATCTCCCTCAAAAGCATTTTGGACGGACTTGGGAATATCAACAAAGCGTAGGCGGGTAATCGCGCTTATTCGCCAATTCGAGTCACGCTCATCATATAAAAACACGCCACCTTCGATACCGTCGATGTACAAATATTCATTTTCAAAGAACATCATTGGTACAAATGTGCTGACCGTAGAGTCGTCATCTGCCGTGTAAAAAGGAATTGATGCTGTGCGATACATTGCTGCAATGCCCCACTCTTGCTCTTGAGAAACGGGCTGAGCCCCTGCAGTTGCGTTGAGACACATGCCCAAAAATGCAATAGAAGCTCTAATAAAGTGCGTCATGTTTTCCTATATCACTGTAATTTTTAGAAATACTTGCGTATCAGTATATCCGAGTTTACCTGCCTATTTGTGAAAAATGTACAGCACTCATTAGACCGATACTCAAACCGCTTATTCGCCGCACAAATTAGCAGCAAAAAATGCGCTTTTTACTCCCTCTCTTTAATGAGATTTAGATTTTTGCCCAATTCACCGATACAATAAGCAACCAATGTTAGAAACCGCAATTTATAGTGAAAGCATCTGAACTTATCTCCATTTTCAATACATTTCCCGCGGGAAATGACCCCGATATCGTAATGGGTGAAGAATGGTTACCGGAACGACTGGTAGAAACCAACCTGAGTGGAGAAATGCTGTTTTTGCGCTTTGATAATGCACCGGAAGATAGCCAAGGTGAAGAAGAAGGACGTGGTTTTGTTGAACACGAAATCGACCTGATTCGCACCCGCCTACTGCAAATCCTCGACGAGAAGAGTGATAACTCATCAAAAGCGGACGCGATGTTAGGCTTATTTCTTATGGGGCATGAACTTAGCAGCTCACAAGTTATCGAAATACTCGAAGAAGACGCTTATTCATAAGTATACCGTATTGAAGATTGGCACTACACGATTCATACCTCACCGAAAGTCCTCGTGCTTGACACGCGAACGCGTCGTTGGCGCTCAGAGTCACGTATGACATTAAGCTCCGCTACCGAAAAAACAGCCCTAATATCTATCAAATTACGTGTAGTGGCATTAAGAATCCGTTCCCTGCAACACTACTCAGTTTTTGTGATGCCATAGATCGATTACTTTATAGCTCTCGCTCCCCTTTGGACTCGCTCACCAAGCGTAAACGCCTTAAATTTTTTAAGCGAGTGCCAAGTAATCATCACTTATATCGTTTAGTAAACCAAAGCGCTATTGGCGAACTGCGCTTGGAAGAGAATGGTAAGCCAAGTCAAATTAGTATCTTAACCAGCGATGGACAAGAACTTCCCTCCACGAAGTGGTAGAGTAGATTTCATCACTATTTATCTGCAACATAATGGATCGGTTAAGTCATTCGTTCGTACGAAACTTTAAGTCCGATGGCGATTAGCTCTTGAGATTTACTCAAACTAATCCCATCTTAAACTAATAAACTACTGCTTGGTGTTCGATATGTTCAATTCTCTCACCTCATTATTCAAACAGCTTATTGAAGGCTCTGACCTAAGCCAATCTAATTCACTGTCGCCAAACTTGGCCATCGCTTGTCTACTTTGTGAAGTTGCAGGAGCCGATCATGAAATCAATAATAGCGAACAAGCAACTAAACGGTCACTGCTCATGACGTTACTGTCAATCAACGAGCAGCAAACCGAAGCACTACTAGTGCAGGCACAAAATAAATCTCGCGAATCAACATCGTTATATGACTTTACATCCCAACTTAGAGAACTAACTCAAGAAACCCGATATGACTTGATCAAAAGTATGTGGGAAGTGGCGTACGCCGATGGAGAACTCGACCCGTTAGAAGAGGCTGTAATACGTAAAGCGGCAGAGTTGCTGTATGTCGACCATAGCGACTTCATTCGGGCAAAGTTGCAATCACAATAATAATACCAACCCACTGTGCCAACTAAATTACCTTAGAGCATAAAAAACCCTGCCGAGTTGGCAGGGTTTTTAGTCTCTCTTAGCAGAGATGAGGCCCGAAACGCTTAGTCTCGAAGAGCCGCACCAAACTTATCAGAAACGTGAGCAACGATAGCGTCAACCGCACCAGCGATGTCTGCATCTTCAAGCGTACGCTCAAGTGACTGTAGAGTCAGTGCGATTGCGAGGCTCTTCTTACCTTCTTCAACGCCTTTACCTACGTAAACGTCGAATAGTTTCGCATCTTTAAGGAACTCGCCGCCTTGCTCTAGACAAGCGTTCACGATGTCACCAGACGCGACTGCTTCGTCCACGACTACCGCGATATCACGACGGTTTGAAGGGAACTTAGAAAGCGCTACCGCTTCTGGGATCACTTTGCTGTTGATTGCAGACCATTCGATTTCGAATACGATAGTACGACCGTTTAGGCCAAACTTACGCTCAAGCTCAGGGTGAACTGTACCGATCACGCCCACCTCTTTGCCATCTATGATGATTGCCGCAGATTGGCCTGGGTGAAGTGCTGGGTGCTTCGCTGCTGCGAAAGAGTACGCTTTTTCGTTCGCAGATAGCTCTAGAATCGCTTCTAGATCACCCTTAAGGTCAAAGAAATCAACAGTGTTAGTTTCGATATCCCAGTGTTCTTCACCGCGAGTACCTGCGATAACACCAGCTAACATAGGCTCTTGGCGCATGCCGTTTTCTGCAGATTCACATGGGATGAAACGTAGGCCGTATTCGAATAGACGAACACGTGGCTGTTGACGCTTCTGGTTGTGAACAACCGTGTTCAGCAGACCTTGGATAAGACCAAGACGCATTGCTGACATGTCTGCAGAAATTGGGTTTGGAAGCACTAGTGGCTCAACACCAGGTACAACTAGCTTTTGTTGCTCAGGCTCAACGAAGCTGTATGTAATTGCTTCGTGGTAACCACGGTCAACAAGAAGATCACGAACACGTTTCAGTGGAAGATCCGCTTCAACGTGGTTGTGCATCTTAAGTGCTGCTGCTGGGTGTTGGTTAGGAATGTTGTCGTAACCGTAGATACGGCCAACTTCTTCAATCAGGTCTTGCTCGATAGCGATATCGAAACGCCATGTTGGTGCTACTGCTAGCCAACCTTCTTCCGAAGCTTCAACAGTCAAACCTAGACGCTCTAGGATTTCGACTACGTCAGCATCCGCGATATGGTGACCTAGTAGGTTGTCTAGTTTAGTGCGACGTAGCGCAACTTTGTTTGGCTTAGGTAGGTCTGCTTCAGACTCAACAGCAACAACAGGTGCTACTTCACCGCCACAGATTTCAACAAGAAGCTGAGTTGCACGCTCCATTGCGCTTACTTGCAGTGCGTAGTCCACACCACGTTCGAAACGCATTGAAGAATCAGTGTGAAGACCGTAGCTACGAGCGCGACCACGGATGTGGTCAGGTGCAAAGAATGCACACTCAAGTAGAACGTCTTTAGTTTCCGTTGTTACGCCAGACTGTTCGCCACCAAAGATACCTGCGATTGCAAGTGCTTTGTTGTGGTCAGCAACAACTAGTGTATCTGCGTTTAGTTCTGCTTCGCTACCGTCAAGAAGTGTTAGCTTCTCACCTTGCTCAGCCATACGAACTACGATGCCACCTTCGATCTTCGCTAGATCGAATGCGTGCATTGGTTGACCTTGCTCTAGAAGTACGTAGTTCGTGATGTCTACAACAGGGTCGATAGAGCGAATACCACAACGACGCAGTTTTTCTTGCATCCATAGTGGTGTTTCAGCTTGAACGTTTACGTTCTTAACAACACGACCTAGGTAACGTGGACACGCTACAGGCGCTTTCACTTCGATAGACACTTTGTCTTCGATTGAAGTCGCTACTGCTTCTACTGATGGCTCAGTCACGTCAGCACGATTTAGTACGCCAACTTCACGAGCTAGACCACGGATACTGAAACAGTCAGCGCGGTTTGCTGTTAGGTCAACATCTACGGTTACATCGTCTAGAGCTAGGAATTCACGGAAGTCAGTACCAATTACTGCGTCTTCTGCTAGTTCCATGATGCCGTCTGACTCAACATCAATGCCTAGTTCAGTGAACGAACAAAGCATGCCATGAGATGGCTGACCACGTAGTTTTGCTTTCTTGATCTTGAAATCGCCAGGAAGAACAGCACCAACAGTTGCAACTGCAACTTTCAGGCCTTGGCGGCAGTTAGATGCGCCACAAACGATGTCAAGAAGCTCTTCTTCACCAACATCTACTTTCGTCACGCGCAGTTTATCTGCGTCTGGGTGCTGACCACATTCTACAACGTGACCAACTTTAACGCCGTTGAACGTGCCTGCAACTGGTAGTACGTCGTCTACCTCTAGGCCCGCCATAGTAATTTGGTGTGTTAGTTCGTCAGTGGTAACTGCAGGGTTTACCCACTCACGAAGCCATGATTCGCTGAATTTCATAGTGATGAACCCTCTGGATTACTTGAACTGTTTTAGGAAACGAAGGTCGTTCTCAAAGAAAGAACGCAGATCGTTTACGCCGTAACGAAGCATTGTTAGACGTTCAACGCCCATACCGAATGCAAAACCAGAGTATTTTTCAGGATCGATTCCTACGCTACGTAGTACGTTCGGGTGAACCATACCGCAGCCTAGAACTTCTAACCACTTACCGTTTTTGCCTTTCACGTCCACTTCTGCTGAAGGCTCAGTGAATGGGAAGTACGATGGACGGAAACGTACTTCCACTTCTTCTTCAAAGAAGTTACATAGGAAATCGTGCAGGATACCTTTTAGCTGAGCGAAATTTACGTTCTCATCAACCAACATGCCTTCCACTTGGTGAAACATTGGCGTATGCGTTTGGTCGTAATCGTTTCGGTATACACGGCCCGGAGCGATGAAACGGAATGGTGGTTTGCCATTTTCCATCGTACGGATCTGTACGCCAGACGTATGAGTACGAAGCATCAAATCTGGGTTAAAGAAGAAGGTATCGTGATCAGTACGCGCAGGGTGATCCGCCGCGATATTAAGTGCATCGAAGTTGTGGAATGCGTCTTCGATTTCTGGACCAGACTCTGTGTTGAAGCCTAGTTCACCAAAGAACTTCTCAATGCGCTCAACGGTACGAGTAACTGGGTGTAAACCACCGTTCTCAATACGACGGCCCGGTAGCGTTACATCGATCGTTTCTGCGGCAAGCTTCGCTTCTAACTCAGCACGTTGTAGTGCATCTTTACGCGCTGCGATTGCTTGTTGAACTACGCCTTTCGCTTTATTGATCTCTTGACCCGCTTCACGGCGTTCTTCTGGTGGTAGTTTACCTAGGCTTTGAAGTTGAGTTGTTAGTTCACCTTTTTTGCCTAGATACTGAACACGCACTTCATCAAGTACGACTAGCGACTGCGCGGCTTCAATTGCTGCGCTCGCATTAGCAATGATCTCTTCTAGATGTTGCATCGTTTCCTCATCTACCTGCTGGTAGTGTCCATAAAGGAGTGATTGGTTTTTTGATAGCTGTACATAGTAGCCAAAGCCGCCACCAAAGCCAAATTGAATTATGAAAAGAGAAGGTTATTGAATAAAAAGAACGCAAAAACAGAAAAAAAGCAGTATTGCATTGGAATAATATCGGCTTTGTAAACGTAATTTTCAAAACCGATAAAGAAATCGGATGAATAGCTGCGGCTCTCAGTGCATACATCATCCGTTTCTATTGCGATTAAATAAAGAAAGGTGGGACAGTTTAAGACTAATGCTGAATACAGCGAACTTGGTTCTTGCCATATTGTTTGGCGAGATAAACAGCATTGTCTGCTAGCCTAATCAGATCGGTATAAGTTTCCATATCCTCTCTGCGCTCCGCAACTCCGACACTGATGCTGCCACGCCAAGGGTCGTACGATGTTGGTACTAACATGTTCGATATTTGCTTACGTACAGCTTCTGCGACATGCAGCCCCCCTTCTAACTCCGTATCTGGACAGATGACAAAGAACTCATCACCACCCAAGCGGCAAACGATGTCATCACTACGAAAATAATGCTTGAGTGCTTGCGCAAGCTCCTTTAACACCAAGTCGCCTGCCTCATGCCCACAAGTATCATTGACCTGCTTAAAGTAATCGGCATCGATCATGATACAAACCAAAGGTAAATCTTTGTGTTCATCGTCACTCCACAACTCTTGTAACGTTTTTATCGCACTCCTACGATTAGGAAGCTGTGTCAAAGAGTCGGTCAACGAAAGCACTTCGAGCTGCTTATTTGCTGTAGAGAGCTGCCGGGTTCGCTCTTCGACTTTTTCTTCAAGAACAAGGTTTAACTTAAGTAGCTCTCGATTTCGTTCTGATACTTGTGCAAACAGCGCGTTTAGGGCCTCTAATAAGGGCTCTGTTGACGCATTAACTTGTTGTTCTTGATATTCATACGCAGCTTTTGGCGACATACCTTCATTTATCGCAGCGACTTGCTTAGCCATATTCTGATCAATCCCCAAAATATGATAGGCCAACCAGTGGATCAGAAAATTCAGCAACTGCTCAGCGGCATGCTTATCTTCCTCATTAATAAAGCTCTGCATACTGATGATATCGGTCATAAATGCGCGATGAACTTGAACGTGTTTTTGAAGGTGCTCAGGATAAATACCGGCTTCTCGCATTAAGTTTTCTTCTTCTTTGAAGTGAAACTCTGCATAGCGGGATAATTCAAATAGTGCAATCTGAATATCAGTCATCGAGATGTTATTTTGTGCCAATAGTTCGCCGTACGTATTAATAAAGCCGACTAAATACTGGTGCTGCTCATCAACTTCTGCAATCCCTGTTTCAAAATATGTATCCCAACGAAATGAATTCAATACCATAACTCCCGCTCTAAATCCTAAATAACACAGGCCAATACCTAAGCTTAATATCAACAACACTTGCAATGCATAATGATCATTTTATCGATAAAACATATCAAAGGTGCACTCAATCAACTCAAATAATGACTTAGATCTATTTGATCGTGTTCATACGGTTAAATAATCCACTATACTGCCCAAAGGTGTTAAGCGGACAAGCTAAAAAATTAAAGTGCAATGCATTAGTGACGACGAGTGACGAGTTGAAAATGATACCCTAGTAATTAGAAATTGTAGGATTCCAAGAATGGTCACTGATTCAAGTTCAAGGGAAATAGCGCGGCGTAATTACGCACTCTTCCCCTTTGATGAATGATGAAATAACTTCGTGGCACGCTCTCAAAGGGCAAGGTTACTTGGGTATGAAAAACCGACTATATCGATAGGCTCGGCTTATCCCCTGCAGAAGCGATAGCGTAGCGAATATCATCGATAAAATTTTTGTCCGTTTGTACTATACCGTCAGAGAATATTACTGGAAGGTGCGGTCCCGCAATCAATAGGACATTAGTAAAATCAGATACGTTAAAGTTTTCTGCCACCACATTCTCCGAATGAAAATCTAGTACCGTTTTTGCCACTTGTTCTTCTAACTGAATAAGCTGCTCTTCAGTAATTTTCATGCGTGATAAGGCGACCCGAACGCACTTCTCGTACTGAGTTGTTTGCTCCTTAATTATCTCTGTATATTTATCGTTTAGTTTGGAATTATCAGCGTAGCTATAGTACAACGGACCATGCAGCGTAATATTTTTGCTTTCATCGACATATACGAGGTCGAGCAGTTCTAAAGCGCCAAGGTAGTCAGACATACTATGTTCAGAAAGGTCATATTTTTTCTTTAATATGGTGTAACCATCTTTACCACGTAACATTCGCAACTCTCGGTAAAAATCGTAAAGGTGAGGAAACTGAAAAAACACTTCATCCTGTGTATGGCTAAAATAGTCTTGATCTTCCGCCTGAAGGTTGTCTGCTAATTTCTGCAATTCGTCTAATGTACAATCCACCGCTCGGCAATATTCAAGTAACTTGTCCAACGCAAGATTAGTACTGGTTAAATGCCTCTTAAACGTAGAAAGAGGCATTCCCATTTTTTCAGATAGCTCTCGATATGTTAGCCCTTTCGCTTTAATCGCCTGCCGTAAAGCAGCTAACAAGTATTCGGGCGTAAGCTCTCTCATCTACAATTCCTTCTAAATATATTACATACACATTACATTTGTAACAATTTGAGATGAGTTGGCAAGCTATAAGTTCATATTTTTATATAAAAACCGCGAATCAATACACCCTATCACACATTTCCATAGCAAATACTCGCCATTAAATGCATGTAGCTTCATTATCAATAAAAAACTCCTAAGCAGTCAAATACCCCCTCAACCTTTTTTGAATCGGACTTATTACCAGTATGAGACTTAAAACTAAAAATATTAAACTAGACAGACTTATAATTGCAGAGCATTAATGCAGACCTTGAGTTCACATTTCGCATAATCACACAGAGTTCACTCTCAATGAGATTCGTCACATTTCATCTCACCTTATTGAAGTAAGCATGGAAGAAAGGAAAATATGTTAAGCGAACTTTACTGCGGTCCCAAACGCAAGTATTTCTGAAGAGCCATCAACGATAGAGCTGGTTGTAAAACGAATTCCAACAATGGCATCTGCTCCTTTATGTGTTGCCTCTTCTACCATGCGTTGTATGGCAATGTTGCGCGCTTCCGTCATCATTTCTGTGTATCCACGAATTTCCCCACCGACTATGCTTTTGAGCCCGGCCATAAGATCGCGTCCGATATGTTTTGACTGAACGACATTGCCCGTCACCACACCTCTGATTTCTGAAATTTCTCTTCCAGGAATGGTGTCCGTTGTTGTGTAAATCATTCAATACCCCTGCAAAATAGTTAGATTACCTCAGCAAATTACCATGTGAGGCACTATTGTAAATACCAAAGATACTAACTGGGAAAAAGAATTGAGAATTGAGAATTGAGAATTGAGAATTGAGAATTGAGAATTGTAGAGTAGTTTTGAAGGCAATAAAAAAGGAGAGCTAATGCTCTCCTTCTCTTAATCCTAAACTGCTAATTATAGAGCAGCTTTCGCTTTTTCAACTAGTACAGCAAATGCTGCTTTGTCGAATACTGCGATGTCCGCTAGGATCTTACGGTCGATCTCGATAGATGCTTTCTTAAGACCGTTGATGAAACGGCTGTAAGATAGACCATTTTGACGAGATGCTGCGTTGATACGTGCAATCCATAGTTGACGGAATTGACGTTTCTTAGCGCGACGGTCACGGTAAGCGTATTGACCAGCTTTAGTAACTGCTTGGAAAGCTACGCGGTAAACACGTGAACGTGCACCGTAGTAACCTTTAGCTTGTTTTAGAACTTTCTTATGACGTGCACGAGCTTGTACACCACGTTTTACGCGAGGCATTATGCTTCTCCTAAACTAAACGATTGATAACTAAAAAGAATTAAGCGTATGGCAACATACGAAGTACTGCAGCCACTTCACACTTAGGAAGGATTGCATTTGGACGTAGTTGACGCTTGTTCTTAGTAGTACGCTTAGTCAGGATGTGACGTTTTGTAGCGTGCTTGAACTTAATACCACCAGCAGTTTTCTTGAAACGCTTAGCAGCACCTTTGTTGGTTTTCATCTTAGGCATGATGAATAACTCCGCATTGAGTAGGTTTAATAAACAACGTAATTAGGGCGAACAAAACCCAGCCGCTTACCTTTAAAGGGAAACGGCTAGGTCTTAATTACTTGATGAGCCGTTAATTACTTCTTTTTAGGGGCAAGTACCATGATCATCTGACGACCTTCGATACGACTTGGGAAAGATTCTACTACAGCAAATTCCGCAGTATCTTCTTTCAAGCGATGAAGAACATCAACACCGATGTCTTGGTGTGCCATTTCTCGGCCACGGAAGCGAATAGTTACTTTCACTTTGTTGCCTTCTTCAAGGAAACGCGTCAGGTTGCGTAGTTTTACCTGATAGTCTCCAATATCAGTTCCAGGACGGAATTTAATTTCCTTAATCTGGACCTGTTTTTGCTTTTTCTTCTGCTCTTTCGCAGATTTGCTCTTTTCAAAGAGGAATTTACCGTAGTCCATCACTCGGCAGACTGGTGGCTCAGCGTTAGGACTAATCTCAACAAGATCCATACCTGCTTCTTCAGCAGCTGCGATCGCTTCTTGAATCGATACAACACCAACTGATTCACCATCAGCGCCTGTTAGTCGAACTTCACGAACGCCACGAATTTCACCGTTTAAACGGTGCGGGTTTTGTTTTACCGGCTGTTGGCCGCGTCTTCCGCCTTTAATAGCTTATTCCTCCAGATTGAGCTTACGGCTTGAAATCTCGTCTTGGATGTAAGAAATGAAGTCATCCACTTTAAATTTACCGAGATCTTTACCTTTACGAGTACGTACTGCGATTTCACCAGCTTCCATCTCTTGGTCACCGACAACAAGCATATACGGTACACGCTTCAAAGTGTGTTCGCGGATTTTAAAGCCAATCTTCTCATTTCTCAAGTCCGCTTTTGCTCTAATTCCACTTTTTTGTAATTTTTGTACTACTTCTTGAACATAATCTGACTGTTTATCAGTGATGTTCATAAGAATTGCCTGTTCTGGTGCCAACCAAGTTGGGAAGAAACCGGCATATTCTTCGATCAGAATACCAATGAAACGCTCTAGAGAACCTAGAATTGCACGGTGAATCATCACCGGAACAAGACGTTCATTGTTTTCACCTACATAAGTGGCGCCTAGGCGACCTGGTAGGTTGAAGTCTAACTGAACAGTACCACACTGCCATGCACGGTCTAAACAGTCGTATAACGTGAATTCGATCTTAGGACCGTAGAATGCACCCTCACCCTCTTGAATTTCGTATGGGATTTCCATCGATTCCAGAGATTGTTTTAGCGCTTCTTCAGACTGATCCCAGATTTCATCTGAGCCTACACGTTTTTCTGGACGAGTAGACAATTTCACTACGATGTTGTCGAAACCGAATGTCTGATATGTATCGTACACCATCTTGATACAATTTGTTACTTCTTCTTGAATTTGGCTCTCAGTACAGAAAATGTGAGCGTCATCCTGAGTAAAGCCACGAACACGCATAATACCGTGTAGTGCACCTGATGGTTCGTTACGGTGACATGAGCCGAACTCAGCCATACGTAGCGGTAGGTCACGGTATGATTTTAGACCTTGGTTAAAGATCTGTACATGACCTGGACAGTTCATTGGCTTGATTGCGTATTCACGGTTCTCAGAAGAAGTCGTGAACATTGCATCTGCATATTTATCCCAGTGACCAGAACGTTCCCAAAGCACGCGATCCATCATTAGAGGACCTTTTACTTCTTGGTAGTCATACTCGTTCAGTTTGTCACGAACAAACACTTCTAGATCACGGAAGATAGACCAACCATTATGATGCCAGAACACCATACCCGGCGCTTCTTGCTGCATGTGGAATAGGTCTAGCTGCTTACCAATCTTACGATGGTCACGCTTTGCAGCTTCTTCTAGGCGAGTTAGGTGCGCTTTCAGGGCTTTCTTGTCGTGGAATGCCGTACCGTAGATACGTTGAAGCATCTTGTTGTCGCTGTTACCACGCCAGTAAGCACCTGCCACATTCAATAGTGTGAAGTGTTGACAGAAGCCCATGTTAGGAACGTGTGGACCACGACACATGTCGATGTATTCTTCATGGTGGTAAAGGCCTGGACGGTCATCACGAGATACGTTTTCGTCTAGGATTTCCACTTTGTATGGTTCGCCACGTGATTCAAATGTATCACGCGCTTCCTGCCAGCTAACTTTTTTCTTAACAACTTCGTACTTAGTTTTCGCAAGCTCTTGCATACGCTTTTCGATCTTTTCTAGATCTTCTTGCGTTAGAGACTCGTCTAGGTCGATGTCGTAGTAGAAGCCGTTGTCGATGGTTGGACCAATCGCCATTTTAGCTTGTGGGTAAAGCTGTTTAAGAGCGTGACCAAGAAGGTGAGCACAAGAGTGACGAACGATTTCTAGGCCGTCTACTTCATCTTTTACTGTGATGATCTCTAGGCTTGCGTCTTCTTCAATTAGATCACACGCATCAACGCGGTTACCGTTTACGCGACCAGCAATCGTTGCTTTTGCAAGACCAGGACCGATCGATTGCGCAACTTCCATTGTAGATACTGGGTTGTCAAATTGACGCTGACTGCCGTCAGGAAGAGTAATAATAGGCATGCTATGTCCTTTACAGTGGTGTTGCATACCAAGCAACACTTGAATTTGCATAACCAATTAAATATCAATTGGCTATATGTTGTTTTTGTGTAGAAAAACTGAATTTGGTACAAAACTTGGTACAAATACGGATGTACACGGCTTTGAATTCCTAGGCATTCTAAAGGATGGTGATGAAATAACAAGGCAAATATCGAGTTATGCCTTTTTCTTATTGACATAGCTTTGTTTCCGAATTCGAATTCAGTTAAAAATGCGCCTAACATGACTAATTGATAGGCGATCATTTTCGTTTCAGGTATACCCAGCCCCGCCAGTATATTTAATGCCTGTTATCATGGCGTAAGTTACGCCGACTTGAGCATGGTAATCCCTTAAAGCTTAATGTACCGCCGAGTCGTGTCTTCACAAGGTACATCATCGTCTCCGAGAGCGAACGTTTATGGTAGCCGTACTTCTTTTTCCAAAGCTTATTTGATGTGAATAGCTTCGTAACACAACCTTGTTCATAAGCATCCTATCCAGGCATCTCATTGATTCTTAGGCGGGTCTGTCTAAGCAAACTTGAAAGCACTTCACCATCGATCACATTCGATAAACTCAACTAAGCAGCAATAATTTAATGCATATCTATATCTACGGCTAAATGTAACTTACGCCAGATTTAGCGTTTCCCGTTAATACCATGCTTTTTTACTTTCCACTCGCCCTCACCGTAGACCTTCAGCCCTGTAACACCGATGGTTAAACACTGGATAGCTCCTTTAGTTTTGGCCTTAAACGCAACGCCAACCGCTTTGGCTCGCTTGCTAATGCATGAATAATGAGGGCATAACAAAGGCCGCTGAGCAAGCTTGAAAATAGAATGAATGAATTCTTGCAGACCTCTCAACGGCATTGAAAAATTCATTTGGCGATAAGCGCCGTCCTAATGGCTAAGTCACTAAACAAACGAGACCTTCCACAGTTCATAGAATAATTAGGCTGCAGTACTAGTCCCCCCGAGTTTAAAACGAAGGTGGCATTGGCGGCCGCTGAATTAGCGAAGATGTATCATCTATCCGCTAATCAAATTCGACAATTGAGCCTAGATTAGAGCTCGCCAAGGTGACTAACCTGAATTCGAGAGAGTCCAGGTTTATCAACCCTGCACTTTTCGAGTTCAGGTTAAGTTGGCTTATCGCAACAGATTTATTTTGACAATGTCCACTAACTCATCACCATAGCCGTTAAATATGGCTTTTAACGCATAGAGGCTAAACCCCTTGACTTGTTGTACATTAATACTCGGAGGCATACTCAGTTCATGATGATCAGTCATGACTTCGAGCAAGGCGGGACCATCGTGATTGAGCAAAGAAGACACTTTGTCGGCCAACTCTTGCGGTTGTGTCGCAATGTCGCTTTTAAGCCCGCAAGCCCGAGCAATTTCAGCAAAACTTGGGTTATCAAGCTTTGTACTATCTGAAACAAAGCCTGCGGCTTTCATCTCCATATCGACGAATCCTAAAGATTGATTGTTGAGCACCACGATTTTGATATTCAGTCCGTAGGGTAGCAGAGTTAATAAGTCTCCCATTAACATTGAGAACCCGCCGTCGCCACAAAAAGCAACAACTTGCCGTTTTGAATTGGTAGATTGAGCCCCTAATGCCATAGCGAGCGCATTGGCCATTGAGCCATGGTTAAACGAGCCTATCAATCGGCGTTGTCCGTTCATTTGCAAATATCTGGCAGACCAGAGTGTTGGGGTTCCGACATCGCAAGTAAAGATGGCATCTTCTGCGGCAAGGTCACTTAGGGTTTTAGCTAATGTTTGTGGGTGAATTTGGTGGCTTTTCGGTTTTATCTCAGCCAAGTTATCAAGCTGATTTCGGGTGGCGGTATAGTGCTTTAAGCACGCTTTTAAAAAACGGTCATCCGTTTTGCGTTGGAGAAGAGGGGTCAATGCATCCAAAGCCGCAATTGTATCACTTACTATACCGACATCAACTTGGACATGGCGGCCGATTGCTGCGGGCGAATGGTCAATTTGAATAATGGTTTTATTTTTAGGATAAAAGTGTCGGTAAGGAAAGCCAGTACCAATTAGCACCAGGGTATCGGCATGTTCCATTGCATGATAGCCAGATTCAAAGCCAATTAATCCGGTCATTCCAACGCTGTATGGATTATCATATTCGATGAACTCTTTTCCTCGAAGCGCATGCACAACGGGTGATTGCAGGATATCCGCCAGTTGGAGAATTTCGCTATGAGCAAATTGACACCCAGCCCCGCACAGCAGGGTCACGCGCTTGGCCTTGTTGAGGTAATCTGCGGCTAATTGGGTTGCTTCTGATGCAGGTTCTAACCGTGGCAGCGATGGTGTCTGCCATTTTATGTCCGTTTCCTTGGGGAGAGCTTTGAGAGCAATATCACCAGGCAATACCACCACGCTCACACTGCGCTTTAGTAGAGCTTGACGCATTGCCGTTTCAAAGACTTGAGGCATTTGTTCTGGTGTGGTGATTTTTTCACAATAGACACTGCAATCCGAAAATAGTGTTTTTGGATCGGTTTCTTGGAAGTAATGAGTGCCAATTTCCGTTGAAGGAATATCAGAAGCAATGGCAAGAACTGGCACTTGATTACGATAGCAATTATATAAGCCATTGATAAGGTGCATGTTACCAGGTCCGCATGATCCTGCACAAACAGCCAGAGACTGGGATACTTCCGCCTCTGCTCCCGCGGCAAATGCAGCCACTTCTTCATGTCTTACGCCGATCCACTGAATGCTTCCATCGGACTTAAGGCTATCTGCTAAGCCATTCAGAGAGTCACCCGTTACTCCCCAAATGCGTTGAATACTCGCTTCCCTCAGTAGTTTGACAATGTATTCGGCAATTATCATAACAACCCCCCCCTAGTTGAGAACCTAAAGACGAAGCTAAGCATGACGATGAGAATGACTTTTATAGTTAAACGCAAAGAGATCAGGATAGCTTACTTTTTATGGTGAAATACAATAGTGCTGTTTGAGTTTAGACAGAAGAACAAGAGCTAGCCATTCAATTTGGGCTAGTTGAACCGACTTTCTGGATCAAGGACATCCTCGCACCTTCGCGGTAGGTTGTCAGAAGATCTACGGCTCTAACAAGGCGTGAAAAAAGCGACATGGCTATCATAAGCGTTCGCTATCAGAGACAGCAATGTATCGAGTGAAGCCGTTGATAGGGGGGGAAATTAAGCCTGAGGAACGACAACGCTCAAGTTGGCGAGACTTAACGCCACGATCAAAGCACTGAACAAGCTTTCGAGGCTAAGTATGCCTGAAAGAATTAAGCACAATGGCGCAGCGTGTCTTATCTTTGAATTAAGCAACAAAGCCTCACGACAGGCACATTTCTATGCCTTTAATCGATTAATTTAACATGCAGATATGACTTAATATCACCTAGATGAAGGATATCATTGTGCCCTGATAGGTACGCATTAATTGTAGTGAAACGTGCCCGTTCAGAGAAAAAGCGAATATGAACGTACTGAGTGAAGGCGAAAACTTGCATAATCGTACCGATACCGTATTAACACGCAAATATCGGTACTCATTTTCCGAACTCGAGAAGAGCCAGATTATAAATTGATGATTGGGGCCACCGCCGAAGCAACTTGAGCATCAGTTGCATTCAATGGCAGCGAAAATGAACGGTATTGGTCACCAGAGAAACTGAGAGAACGATCGATTTCCGCCAGACAGTGCATCACTTCACGATCTAATATAAATGACAGCTCGATTTCCTTGGTTGAGATAAAGCCATTATTGCGAAATTCCAGTTCTTGGTAGATACCGGAACGTGAAGAAAAAGTATTACCGCGTAAGTTCCCCTTTTCGACATCCGCTTTCACCATAGTAAAGCCCGCCTGCTCAATAGCACCAATCACACGTGCTGCAACTGGTAATGGCTTGACTTCAATATAGTCACGGTCACGGGGATCAATCGCGAAGCCAATATCTAATGTAGTTTCAACCCATACATGACATTGATTCTTTAATGCGCTGACGGCAGTGATTGGCGTTTCATCGTGCAGCTTAAGTTCGAATGGTACCTGCTTCTCTTCATTTGGTTGAATAACAAATGGTTCAACCGCTTTCAATTGGTCAATCGTAAAGCTCTGGTAGCTAACGCTATCGTCCACCTCAACTTTCATCTCAGTATTCAGCTTAATGGTAATCGCATCAATTTGCTGCTCTACATCGCCTCCTATTATCTGAACGTACCCTTTCAAAGTCGAGCCTTGGTACACACTCATTTCATCTAATATGGTATCGACTTTTGCCGAGCCAATGCCAAGCGACGCTTTTAGTTTTTTAAACATGGGACCCCTTTGTGACTGTCTGTCTTCATTATTTTGATTCGATGAATATCTGTTTACACAACAGATACAGCTCCTGCAAGTAATAGACTCCAGGAATGCGGACTAATTCCTTTTATCAACTCACAAATAGCTTCCACTGCTTGCAATTTGTCCATGGATTGCGCACCATTTGTATAGTCAATTAAAAGGAAATAAACATGGCTGCCCCACTCTACATGCAAATCAAACAGTTTATCGTCGATAAGATTGAGTCCAGAGAGTGGGTTCCTGGGCATCGTATCGCAACAGAAATCGAACTGACGGAACAGTTTGGTGTGAGCCGTATGACGGTCAACAAAGCGATTCGCGATTTAGTGAATGAAGGTAGGCTTCAACGCCGCCCTCGTCTTGGCACATTCGTTTGCGAGCCGGCCGAAAAATCAGAATCCCCTCTATTAGATATCCGCAATATCGCTGAAGAAGTCCAAAGTCGCGGGCGAACTCATCACAGTGAAGTCATTCAGCAAATATCGATAAAAGCCGATGACGCCATCGCCATCAAACTTGGCGTGATGCTTGGTACGACGGTGTTTTATAGCAAGATCATACACTTTGAAGACAACACGCCAATCCAACTTGAACTGCGCTGGGTCAATAGCCAATACGCACCAAACTATCTCAGTCAAGATTTCACTTGCATCACGCCAAACCAGTACCTTTCTGATAATTGCCCACTCAGTGCTATTGAACATACCGTAGAAGCCATTGTGCCTGATGGACGCATCAAACAGGACCTAAATATGCAAACCAACGAACCGTGCTTATTACTTAACCGTCGCACTTGGAGCCAAGATAAGCTTGTGAGTACTGCACAGCTTTACCATCCAGGCAATAAGTACAAATTAAGCTCTAAGATCCTGCTGTAAACTAGGCGTTACTTCTTCGTTTTGATCACATTTCAGCAACATTACTCTTGCCAGTGATGCTTTTTTCTCCTATTTATTTGTATATACATTTAAACTAGCAAAAAATGGGATGAGTTGAAATGGATTTGCTGATTGAAAATGCCCGCCTAGTGACCATGCAAGAAGGAGAACAAGGATACTTACCTACTCTCATTGCTCGTGTCGGTATTCGGTCAGGAAAAATTGTCGCGATCAGCACCACTGGACAAGGTAAAGACAACGAACATAACGAATCCCTTCTGGCTCCAGACCAATATAATCAAGCCATTGACCTTCAAGGCAAACTGTTGATGCCGGGATTGATTGATTGTCACACCCACCTCATTTATGCCGGGAATCGTGCTAACGAGTTCGAAATGCGCCTTAACGGCGTACCTTATGAAGACATCGCAAAGCAGGGCGGCGGTATTCTGTCCACCGTTAATGCAACCCGCAAAGCAACAGAAGAACAACTCATCGAACTTGCACTACCACGCCTTGATGGCCTACTTGCAAGCGGTGTGACTTCTATCGAAGTGAAATCCGGTTATGGATTAACACTGCAAGACGAAATCAAAATGCTGCGTGCGGCGAAAGCTCTTGAGCAACAGCGCAAAGTAAAAATCACCACGACACTGCTTGCCGCTCATGCGCTTCCTGCAGAATACAAATACCGTGCTGACGATTATATCCAACACATTTGTGAAGACATCATTCCTCTCGCCGCTGAAGAAAAGCTCGCCACCAGCGTGGATGTGTTTTGTGAGTCAATTGGATTCAATTTAGCGCAAACCGAGCGTGTCTTTCAGGCAGCAAAGCAATACGGCTTGAGTGTTAAAGGCCACACCGAGCAACTATCAAATATGGGCGGGACAGCACTGACAGCACAATACAACGGCCTATCCGCAGACCACATTGAGTACCTCGATGAGCAAGGTGTGATTGCGCTTTCGAAATCTGACACCATCGCGACCTTACTGCCTGGAGCTTTCTACTTCTTGCGTGAAACCCAGTTACCACCCATTGAGTTGCTGAGACATCATCAAGTCCCCATGGCAATCGCCACAGACATTAACCCCGGCACCTCTCCATTTGCAGATTTAACGTTAATGATGAACATGGCATGCACCCTCTTCCAGTTAACCCCGCAAGAGGCGTTACGTGGTGTGACTCAAAACGCAGCGAAGGCATTAGGTTATGGAGGGTCTCGTGGCGTGATTAAGGTTGGCTTTGATGCAGACTTCTCTATTTGGGATATCGATCACCCTGCGGATCTAAGCTATCAGGTCGGCGCAAAACGCCTGATAGGTCGTATAGTAAATGGTGACTATGTCTCCCACAAAGGACTGCAACATGTCTCAATCTGAGCAAAACACCCCGCTTTTCCACTGGCAAGGCCGCCATGATGCTGAAGACGGCGAGCTTGGCCTACGTGTTCACCATGTCATTAAGCATAAATCCACTGATGAGTTAGTAAACGTGAGCCAAGGAGTCTCCATTCTTGGTTTTGCAACTGATGCAGGTGTAGCGAGAAACAAAGGTCGCATCGGTGCAAAAAAATCGCCAGATTTGATCCGCCGAGCGTTAGCCAATTTAGCATGGCACCAGCAAGCACAACTTTATGATTTGGGTACGGTAGTCTGCGATGACGATTTTCTTGAAAGCAGCCAAACTCAATGCGCCGAAACAGTAGCAAAAGCATTACCGCACACACCAGTTATCGTGCTAGGCGGTGGACATGAAATTGCGTGGGCGTCTTTCTCTGGATTGGCAAAATACTTCAAAACTCATCACCCAGCGAAGGAACCTAAGATTGGTATTATCAATTTCGATGCCCACTTTGACCTACGCGCTTTTGAAAGTTCAATCGCGGACGTAAAACCAAGCTCAGGGACGCCTTTCAATCAAATCCATCACTTCTGTCAACGTAACGATTGGACATTCCACTACGCCTGCATTGGCGTCAGTCGCAGCAGCAATACAAAGGCGCTGTTCCAAAAAGCGGATGACCTGAATGTTTGGTATGTAGAAGATAAGCAACTCTGCTACATGAACCACAGCTACCACCTGACTCAGCTGCAACACTTTATCGATGACTGCGATTACCTTTATCTGACGATTGATTTGGATGTCTTTCCTGCAGCGACCGCTCCGGGCGTGAGTGCTCCAGCGGCAAGAGGCGTCAGTTATGACATCATTTCGCCGTTTCTCGACCGAATCCTGCATTACAAAAATAAACTGATGCTGGCAGACATTGCTGAGTACAACCCCACTTATGATGTCGATAGCCAAACGGCTCGATTAGCCGCCCGCTTATGCTGGGACATCGCCAATGCCATGGCAGAGAAAAAGCATAAGCCTAACTAACCGAAACCAATAACAATTAACTCGAATAAGACCCAATTCAAATTGCACATTATTCGAGTAGAAATAACCAAGCACAGACTTGGTATGAACGTAAAACTAAAGGAGTCTTAAAATGACACTGCGCCAGGGACAAGATCCACGACTTGATACAAGTAGAACAATTCGTGCTCCACGCGGTAATGAGCTGCGCGCGAAATCTTGGCTTACAGAAGCCCCACTTCGTATGCTGATGAACAACCTCGACCCAGATGTCGCCGAGCATCCCCACTCACTTGTGGTATACGGTGGTATCGGCCGTGCAGCACGAAATTGGGAATGCTTCGATAAGATTGTGGAAGTGTTAGAAAGACTCGACGATGACCAAACGCTTTTAGTCCAATCAGGCAAACCAGTCGGCGTTTTCCCGACTCATAAAAATGCGCCACGCGTCTTGATTGCGAACTCAAACCTTGTACCACATTGGGCCAATTGGGAGCACTTCAATGCGCTCGATAAAGAAGGCTTGATGATGTACGGACAAATGACCGCAGGTAGCTGGATTTACATCGGCTCACAAGGCATTGTCCAAGGTACTTACGAAACCTTTGTCTCGGTCGCGAAAAAGCACTTTAACGGTGACGCAAAAGGCCGATGGATCCTGACTGGTGGTCTTGGTGGCATGGGTGGAGCTCAGCCTCTAGCAGGTACAATGGCGGGCTTTTCTATGATTGCTGTTGAGTGTGACGAGTCACGCATCGATTACCGCCTACGCACAGGCTACGTCGACAAGAAAGCCACATCGCTAGATGAAGCGCTAGCGATGATCAAAGAGTCCGACACGCCTATTTCTGTCGGTCTACTAGGTAACGCAGCAGACATCTTCCCAGAGCTTGTGGAACGTAACATCACGCCAGACGTAGTAACAGACCAAACCTCTGCGCACGATCCATTGAACGGCTACTTGCCTCAAGGTTGGAGCATGTCTCACGCAGCAGAAATGCGCTTGCGAGACGAAGCGGCCGTGGTTAAAGCTGCGAAACAATCAATGGCAGTGCAAGTTCAAGCCATGCTAGAGCTGCAAAACCGCGGCGCTGCAACACTGGATTACGGTAACAACATTCGTCAAATGGCCTTGGAAGAAGGCGTCGACAATGCGTTTGATTTCCCTGGTTTCGTACCAGCTTACATTCGCCCTCTGTTCTGTGAAGGCATTGGACCATTCCGTTGGGCAGCGCTGTCTGGCGATCCAGAGGACATCTATAAAACCGATCAGAAAGTAAAAGAGCTGATCCCGGATAACCCTCACCTACACAACTGGCTAGACATGGCACGTGAACGCATTCAGTTCCAAGGTCTGCCTGCGCGCATCTGTTGGGTGGGCCTGAAAGACCGTGAACGCCTTGGCCAAGCCTTCAATGAAATGGTGAAAAACGGTGAACTTAAAGCGCCGGTTGTTATTGGCCGTGACCACTTAGATTCAGGCTCGGTAGCCAGCCCGAATCGCGAAACCGAAGGCATGATGGATGGGTCTGATGCAATCTCGGATTGGCCACTACTCAATGCCCTATTAAACACCGCGGGTGGTGCAACTTGGGTATCGCTTCACCATGGTGGCGGCGTTGGTATGGGCTTCTCTCAACATTCAGGTATGGTGATTTGTTGTGACGGCAGTGATGAAGCGTCTGAGCGCATTGCTCGCGTACTTCACAATGACCCAGCGACGGGTGTTATGCGTCATGCCGATGCTGGTTATGATATAGCAAAACAGTGTGCAGCCGAGCAAAAACTGGATTTGCCAATGCTCAATGAAGAACTGAAAAAGCTGAAGTAAGGATAAAAGACATGCTCAATTTAACGCTAAAACCAGGCCATATTAGCTTAAACTTACTGCGTCAGGTGAGCCGCTCACCTGTTAACCTTACGCTCGACCCACAAGCCATTCCAGCCATTGAGGAAAGTACGAAAGTTGTCGAACGCGTGATTGCAGAAGATCGCACCGTTTACGGCATCAATACGGGTTTCGGTCTACTCGCGAACACACGCATTGCTCCAGAAGATTTAGAAACATTGCAACGCAGTATTGTACTTTCACACGCTGCTGGTATCGGTAAATTCATGTCAGACGAAACCGTTCGTTTGATGATGGTACTGAAGATCAACAGCCTTGCGCGTGGCTTCTCTGGCTTGCGTTTGAAAGTTATTAACATGCTCATTGACCTAGTGAACGCGCAAGTGTACCCATGTGTGCCACAAAAAGGCTCAGTAGGCGCATCGGGTGACTTGGCTCCTTTGGCTCACATGAGTACTGTTCTACTCGGTGAAGGCCAAGCACGTCACAATGGCAAAGTCATTTCAGGTCTAGAAGCTCTGCAAATTGCAGGTCTTGAACCAATCACACTCGCTCCTAAAGAAGGTCTTGCCCTGCTCAATGGTACTCAAGCGTCAACGGCGTTTGCACTAGAAGGCCTGTTCATCGCTGAAGACCTGTTCTCATCCGCTACCGTTTGTGGCGCCATGTCTGTAGAAGCAGCATTAGGCAGTCGTCGACCATTCGACCCACGTATCCATCGCGTTCGTGGCCATCGCAGTCAAATGGATGCGGCATTGGCGTATCGACATATGCTAGGATCGACCAGCGAGATTGGTGAATCCCACACCAACTGTGAGAAAGTGCAAGACCCATATTCACTGCGCTGTCAGCCTCAAGTAATGGGCGCGTGTTTACAGCAAATTCGAAATGCAGCCGACATTCTACAAGTGGAAGCAAACTCAGTATCAGATAACCCATTGGTGTTTGCGGAAGACGATGACATCATCTCCGGTGGTAACTTCCATGCCGAGCCAGTTGCTATGGCGGCGGATAACCTTGCGCTAGCCATTGCGGAGATTGGTAGCTTATCGGAGCGCCGTATGGCACTGCTGATCGACAGTGCTCTGTCGAAGCTCCCGCCATTCTTGGTCGACAACGGCGGTGTAAACTCGGGCTTTATGATTGCGCAGGTGACATCGGCGGCGCTTGCGAGTGAGAATAAAACACTAGCTCACCCAGCTTCGGTTGATAGTTTACCAACATCAGCTAACCAAGAAGATCACGTATCAATGGCCACCTTTGCCGCTCGTCGTTTGAAAGAGATGGGTGAAAACACGCGTGGCATCTTGGCAGTAGAGTACTTGTCGGCCGCCCAAGGATTGGATTTCCGTGCACCAAACAAATCCTCTGAGCGTATTGAGGTTGCAAAGCAAATGCTGCGTGAGAAAGTGTCGTTCTACGATAAAGACCGTTACTTCGCACCAGACATTGAGCAAGCCAATGCGTTACTTAAACTAGCACTTCACAATGCATTTATGCCTGAGCAATTGCTACCTAGCTTGCGCTAAGCAACATTCATTCTTTTTCTAATCTAAGGGCTCCATCATGGAGCCTTTATTCTATTTATCCCCATTAAGCCGCGCAGGAAATAGTAAATCAATGAATTATTGCCATACTGAATAAAGACAAGCAGAGACACATGCTTTAGTATTTTATTTCACTGCGTTATCGTTTCATTGTTAAGGTGTCACTGGATGGACCATTGTCACTAAGATATTCGCATATAATCCCTGACAGTTTTGGTTACTATCTAAAAATTATGTTTCTAACACCTTATTATTCACACACTAATCACCAGTTTCAATTCACCCGTGAACAAGCAAGCCATTTTGCTAAACGTGTTGCCGGTGATTACAACCCTATCCATGATGAAGACAATAAGCGCTTTTGTGTCCCAGGAGACCTACTTTTCGCGGTTCTTCTCAGCAAAGAAGGCGTCAGTCAGAAGATGCGTTTCAATTTCTCAGGCATGGTGAGTGCGGGCATTGCACTGCATATTGAAAATAAGTGTGAAAAAGAAAGTACTGTGGTGGATGAGACTGGTAAAGAATACTTGCTCATGTCGCGCGAAGGCGATACCAATCACGACCCTGCATTCATTGAACATGTAGTAACTAACTATGTTCAATTTTCTGGTATGAACTTCCCACACATCATGGTTCCTCTGATGAAAGAGAAACAAATGATGATCAACTGCCAACGTCCATTGGTGATTTATGAGAGCATGGAAGTCGAATTCAGCCGACTTGATCTCACAAACCCTGAAGTGGCCTTTACTGGTGCTACATTTGATGTTGAAGGAAAGCGTGGTGTCGTAACGCTGAACTTTGCATTTAAGCAAGACGGCAATGTGGTTGGGACAGGCATTAAACGTATGGTGGCGACAGGACTTAAACCCTACGATCAAGAAGCAGTAGATGATCTAGTACAGCGCTTCCAAGAACGCAAAGACGCTTTTTTAGCAAAGTTCACTAAAGCAGCCTAAGCCCCCTGTAGGCCTATTGAATAAAAAAGAAAGCCCAACCATTTGTTGGGCTTTCTTTGCTCTGTTTCGCTATTCCACGTTTAAATCCAGCGACGAACCTGATTCTTATAATCGACGTAATCTTCGCCAAATAGCCTTTCTAACGCGCGCTCTTCGGGTTTAATTTGGAACCGATTCATATAAACCACAAACAAAGCGCCGCAAAGTATTACACTTAAATGTTGCCACCAAAGACCCAATGCAATAATAATCAATAGTAATCCAAAGTACATCGGGTTTCGAGTGTAGGCAAAAACACCCGTATTAACCACCGATGACGCCGATTCAGGCTTGATGGGGTTCACCGTCGTTTTTGCTTTACGGAACTCATAAATACCCGCAGCAGCGACAAAAACCGCAATGCCAGTTAAACCCGCAGAAACAACTTTGACAAAAGGCACCGTAATTAATAGCGCTGGCGATATCTCTTTTAACCAATACATCAATAATACAACCGCTAAAAACACAGCCACAGGTGGTACTTTAAGCTCAAGAATTTTCAATTTTCATATCCTTATGAAAGTGTAGATTCGCTAACCCTATATAAGCGTTAGTAATGCTTGTATTGGGTGCTTAGGTTTGATGCCTTCAAAACGCTTCACCTGGCTTCGACATGAATAGCCCGTAATCAAGCATCTCTCGTTGTCGACTTTGTCCAAGTTTGGTTTCCAACTCAGGTCATAAATATCTTCCGAGATTGCAAATTTATCCACCTCATGACCGAATGTCCCCGCCATACCACAACAGCCAACAGGCACTGCCTTCAACACAGCACCAAAGTGAATAAAAATTGCGCCCCACTCTTTTTCTGCGTTTGGCATTTTGGTTTTCTCGGTGCAATGTGCGAATAAATACCAAGGCGCTTGCTCTTTTGGCTCATGCACATCGAACTCGCTCAATCTTGGGTGAAGCCATTCATGTGCAGTAAGCACATCAAACTCACCACGCTGGCAACCTAAGACCTCTGCATACTCATCACGATAGCAAAGTACCAGAGCAGGATCGACGCCAACCATTGGGATATTCAAACCTGCAACCATTTCCAGGAACTTCGCGGTATCTTGAGCGGTATTTCTAAACTGGCGCAAGAAACCTTTGATGTGCTGCGCTTTGCCGTTTGGTTTAAACGGAAGAAGTACCGGATTGATCCCTAGCTTTTTGACGAGCTTGATAAAGTCTTCCACTACCTCTGCATCGTAGTAACTGGTGAATGGATCTTGAACGATAAGTACATGCTTTTTCTTATCCTCGGATGATAACCCGCTCAAAGCTTGAAGATCATAAGCCGTGGTCAACGACTCAACGCGCTCCTTCAACGTTGGAACAGACAATAAAGGCGCATCCAGATAACCTACAGTAGAAGCGGTTAAACTTTGTACCCAAGACTGCTTCAGCATCCCATTCACCACACTTGGCGCCTTTGCCATGAAAGGCAACATCGTTTCGATGTTTGACACCAAATAATCTTTTACCGGGCGTTGGTAACGCGAGTGGTAAATATTGAGGAAGCGAGAGCGGAAGCTTGGCACGTCTACTTTTATAGGACATTGGCTGGCACACGCTTTACACGCCAAACAGCCATTCATTGCTTCGTACACTTCGTGTGAGAAATCGTACTCGTGACGACGATTAATCGAATGCCGCACGCGATCGATCATGGTTTTGATGGCCGGCTTGTTTTCGAGTATCTGCTTCTCTAAATCAAGAATATCGATGCCTTGCTCAGTCAACTGGCGTAACCATTCACGTACTAAACCCGCCCGTCCTTTTGGTGAATGGCGACGATCTGCTGTTACCTTCATTGAGGGGCACATTGGCGAACTAGTGTCGTAGTTAAAGCATAAGCCGTTACCATTACACTCCATGGCCTGTTTGAAGCTATCGCGCACTTGAACGTCAATCTGACGATCAAAATAACCACGCTTTGTATCGGTCACCTTGACCAACTCTGCATCACTGTTTAATGGTGTACAGATCTTGCCTGGGTTCATTTTATTGTACGGATCGAAAGCCGCTTTGACTCTACGTAATTCGGTAAACAGCTCTTCACCAAAGAACTCGGGGCCATATTCGGAGCGGAAGCCCTTGCCGTGCTCACCCCACATCAAGCCACCATATTTTGCCACCAGCTTAACCACATCATCCGAGAGTTCATGCATCAAGGCTTCTTGATGAGGGTCACACAGGTCAAGCGCCGGACGAACATGCAATACGCCCGCATCAACATGACCAAACATGCCGTAGTTAAGCGATTTCGCATCCAGCAACTCACGAAACTCTTCAATAAAATTCGCCAGGTTTTCGGGGGGGACACACGTATCTTCCGCAAAGGCAACGGGCTTCGCGCGACCTTTCGCCGCCCCTAGTAGACCCACCGCTTTCTTACGCATGTTGTAAATACGCCCAATACTGGCGACATCACTACACACTTGGTAACCAATGATGCCGGCTTCCTCAGTTTCTAACATGGTATCCAGCTTGGCAGTCAACGCAGCGACTTGTGCCGTCACCTCTTCCTCATCCTGACCTGCGTATTCCACCATGTTAATACCCAGCATCTCTTTATTTGGTACGTCGGTGAGTAAGTCACTTACGGTGTGCCAAACAATATCTTGTTTAGCGAGATTAAGAACTTTTGAATCGACAGTTTCAACCGACAGAGCGTTCGCTTCTACCATCAATGGCGCGTTACGCAATGCAGAATCAAAGCTGTTATATTTAACGTTCACCAAGGTACGCGCTTTGGGAATAGGCGTTAAGTTGAGCTTGGCTTCAGTGATAATTGCCAGAGAACCTTCAGCGCCACATAATACGCGGGTAATATCGAAGCTATCTTTGTCTTCATCAAAGGCATTCTTTAGGTCATACCCCGTCAGAAAACGATTGAGTGGAGGGAACTTATCGTTGATCTGCTGACGCTTTTCACGACAAACCGACTCCGTCACGCGCATTGCTTCCTCTGCAAACTCACCCTTACGAGGTAAACCATGAGAGAGATCAGATTCCAAAATCGATCCATCTGCGAAGACCGCTTGCAGTGAGAGAACATGATCAGAGGTTTTACCGTATTTTAGGGAACCTTGCCCAGAAGCATCGGTATTGATCATCCCACCAATCGTTGCGCGATTACTGGTCGATAAATCTGGAGAGAAGAAATAACCGTAGGGGCGAACGGCATCGTTCAGTTGATCTTTAACAACCCCCGTTTGAACGCGAACCCAGCCTGCTTCTTTGTTTACCTCAAGAACTTTGTTCATGTGGCGAGATAAATCGATCACGATCCCTTTAGTCAGCGACTGACCGTTGGTGCCCGTGCCACCACCACGAGGAGAAAATGTAATGCGTTCGAACTCTTCGGTATTGCTTAACTTGCCGATAAGGGAAACATCTTGAGTGGTTTTAGGATGCACAACAGCCTGAGGAAGTTGTTGGTAAACACTATTATCGGTGGCTACCGCGAGACGGCTTGAGTATTGGCTTTCAATATCGCCAGTGAACCCGGATTGGTCAAGCTCTTTGAGAAAACGAAGAACAAGAGGATCGACATCCGTTTGCGAGTGTAATCTTGGTAACATTTGCTTCCTGCCCCTACTGCGCTGATCCAATCAGCCACGGGTTATATAACTAAACATCATCCGCCTGCTTCATGCCTCAGAGAGAAGCCGGGGTTGAAGAACGAATAAGGTAATATTCCTTGAATTTCGTCACTTTACAACATTTAAAAAAGCGATCAAATCAGAATCTCAATGCAAGATGCTTTATTTCTTAGGCGTTAATCGCTTACATTGAAAAGAAAATAGCATCTCACTATGAGCTTTCGGAATGAAAAAAAATAAAGTTGTCACGACTGAAGATATTCTTTTAAAACTTTGCCAGTCTGTTTCTGGCGTCCTCACGTCCGCTACGTCATCACAAGTTAACTACTCTGCAATGGTGCAAAAGATCAACAAAACCAGTTTAAAACCTGATTTTGGTTGCTTTGTATTGTTTGACGGCGGTTTCACTGGTCTGGTTGTCATTAACTTTACAGCAAAAGCAGCACTAGAGATTTACACCAACTACATGCGCAACATGGGCATGCCTGAAGAAGAATTGGCGATTTCACATACTTCCGATGAAGTGGGTAACGTACTTGGTGAACTGATGAACCAACTGGTTGGTGATTTCACCAATAAGATTCGCAAAGAACTGCAAACGAATATCACTCAAAATCAACCAAAGATGCTAGCGCTAAACAAGCAAGTCATTCTGCAAGTAGATACCAACCTAGACCGACCTCAGGCGCGCCGTGTAACGTTTTCTACCGCTGACAACAATATTTTCTACCTAGAGTTAGCGATGGACAAAACTGAGTTTATCCAACTCGAAGAGTTTGAAGTGGCAGCAGATGAATGTCCCGATGACATTCTAGAAGCTACACGCAAAAGTATGGCCGATAACGCAGCGCAGTCCACAAGCTCAAGAAATGAAGCCGATGATCTGCTCGACCAATTAGGCCTGTAAGTTCCCCATCATCACAAACTACTTTTAGCCCCTACCACTAGGGGCTTTATTTACTCTCCCCCTCTTTCTCTCTCACCTCTTGTTTCGCTTTTGAAGCAAAAAAGGTAATATAGCCGACTTCATAAATTTTTTGTTCTCGTTACTGGTCGCCGATGAATAAACAAAAAGCCCTGAAAAAAATCGCCAAGTGTTTAGAGTTGGGTAATTCTGCCAACGTGAATGAGGCTGCTAACGCCATTAAAATGGCCCACAACCTCATGCTCAAATATGGATTAGATAAAGACGATATTGAGTTTATCAAAATGGGGAAAACTCAATCTTCTCATCTATTGCCAGCGAATATCAGCTCTACACTACTGCGTGTGATTCGTGGTATTAACACCAAGTTTGGTGTTGAAGCCGTTTTGTTGAATCATAAAGGGCTTAAGCGCGTTGAATTTATCGGTGAAGCTGATCGCGCCATTTTTGCGGCCTTTGCTTTTGACATTATTTACCGCGAGTTGAACGAGAGCACAGGTCAGTTTCGCAACAGCTTTGCGGGTTCTGGTACCTCTTCGATGGAAGTGACCCGTCGAGTGAACTCCTTTGTATCAGGCTGGGTGGAAGGCGCGTTAGAAAAACTGCCCGTGATCTCGCCAGACGAAGAGTCTGCCAACAAAATCAACAACTACATTGATAAAGAATTTAAAAACATCGACCGTGAAACATTTAAGAAGCAGCTTAAAGAAGCGATGAAAAACCTCACCGCCGATTATGAAGTCGGACTTAAAAAAGGTCGCAGAGTATCTGTTAACCGTGGGGTTGGCGGGGAGCAAGCAAGAAGAATGTTAGAAAACAAGTAGTTCTTTCTCAATCATGAGTCAATCTGACGTTCACATAACAAATATCAATAACTATTCATCCATAATCCAACACTTATTATGAGGTGCGCCTGCGCCTCAGTTTTATACGGAGATATTCCCTTGAAAAAGATGTCTATTGCACTTGCGCTAGTGCTGGCACTTACAGGCTGTCAAGCTACTCAACGACAAAACGCAACCACAGGTGAGTACGAAACAAACTCGACGACACAAGGTGCACTGATCGGTGCAATCGCAGGTGCGGCTATCGGTTTGGCAACGGGTGACAACGCAAAAGAACGTCGCAAACACGCATTAATCGGCGCTGCAGCTGGCGGTGCAACCGGTGCGGGTGTTGGCTACTACTTCGATAAACAAGAAGCAGAACTGCGACGTGCACTACTAAACTCTGGCGTACAAGTTGAGCGTGTTGGTGAAAATCAACTGTTACTTCGCATGGAAAACGGCATTGGATTCTCATCGAGCTCTTACCAATTAGATGCAAGCATTCACAATACTCTTCGTGGCGTCGCTCGTATCCTCGTTGAGTACCCAGATACAAGCTTAGTGATTGATGGCTACACCGATAGCACGGGTAGCGACTCATACAACCAAACACTATCTGAGCGCCGTGCCGAATCAGTACGTCAGTTCCTAGTATCTCAAAACGTTGCACCTGGCCGTGCAATCGCTCGTGGTTATGGTGAACGTAACCCACTGTGTTCAAACCAAACTTCTGAAGGTCGTGCTTGCAACCGCCGTGTTGAAATCCAGATCTTGCCACTGAAGTAATTTAGTAGCACCATACCGGTAGTAACCATTATTATCGGAGCAGGTCTAGTGAAATACGCTAGACCTGACATACCCAATGTCTTTCAGAATCACGACTCTTCTCTTTGTTTCAAGTGTCTGCCTATCTAGCCTTGCCCTCGCATTCCAAAATCCGACAAAACCTGAAGCTCAGTTCGAACTCGCTCAGCAACTGGCGCTAAAACCAAACCCAGACTCCCCTTCTGATGTACGTTATTGGTTAGAACAATCCGCTTACCACGGTTATATCCCGGCGCAAAAACAATTAGCGGCAGATTACGGTCGTGGTCTCACTGGTGAAATCAATTACTCACAAGCAATTTATTGGTTCACTTCTGTCGCTTTAAATGACCCAACCGATAGTGGTTTTTTGTTGGCAGACTTTGTCCAATATCATCAAGCACAAGTATCGAAGGCTGACCTCGTCGAATCTTGGTACCAACTCGCCGCACTCAAAAACCCTCAAGCAGAAGAAGCCTATAATCAGTTTTTGGAGGATCGCTTCAATCAGCTAAGAGCCAAGCAAGTCTCAGAGATTGTTGATCTAGATAAAAAAGCCATCGTTCAAGAAGAGCAAGAACAAGTGATATCCACAACGCAACAAAAGGCTGAGTTCTTAACTATAAGGTATGCCGCTGGGACATTTTGTTTGGCTGTTTTGATCGGAGGTGGCGCATTTGGCTATCGTTGGTCTTCCAAACGAGCACACATTCATTCAGCTTCCGAAGTAGCTAAATCTCAACAGTTAGAAAATCAAGTGAATGAACTACAGTTTGCAAACAAACAACTCAAGCGACAATTTGAAAAAGTATTCAAGGAGTTTAAGCAGATAAAAGCGCAAACTGGTAACCAAAAACTGGCTGTCGCATGTGCCATGTTTGGGTACACTCCACATTCTATTCCAGACAGTAAAACAGTGAAGTTGCGCTACAGACAATTGTCCAAACTCTATCACCCTGACTCAAGAGGAAGTGAAGAAGAAATGAAGCGCCTAAATCTCGCATTTAAAACCATCTCACAAAATGTTACAAAAGAGTAAAGTTTACTTCTATATCTTTTGAATCCGAGCTCTTTTTCCCCAAAAAGAGTGGCTCGCAATCGATCTCCCTCTCAAAGAAATTAACAGTCAGTTAACTTTCAACTGTTTTATATGCAATAATAACCACGAAAAATGACACCTAACGACACATAATTAATCTAGGTGGGGAGAAAATCAATGTTCACTGAAGAAGGCACCTGCGACTGGTGTAAAAAACCAAGTTTTATTACTCGTCACGATTATTTAGATGGCAAGCACAATCACTCATGCCAAACATGCTACGACATTGCGAAAATCGATGTTCGCTTGTTTAATCTAGGTGAGATGAAAATGCGTGAGCGCATGACACCGCACGCCAATTAGACAGAGTAAATCAACGGAACTGATTTTCAAGAGCGCCTTTCTCACAAGGCGCTTTTTTGATCGTCGCGCTCTACCCCTCCCCCACGACGCTACATCTTATTTATCCTCTTAACGGCGTCTTTCCTTTCCATTTACTATCCCAGCATAGCCACATTACTTAAATGCACTGTATAGCACACTAAAAACCACTGTATATACCGTATTTAGAATGTAATTATCATCACATTTTTAAATCCATAACAGACATATCCAAAAACAACCTTAAAAATATAAACTTTAATATTCAACAACTTAAACCGAACATTTCAAAATTGTATAAACAAAAGTCCACTAGGTGCATAAAAAATTGGTTGATCAGACATCAAAAACAAACTACTGTATATATACACAGCATGTATAAAGGAACAGTAGGATGCAGTTACAAAGTCAATTTCATACATACTCTCGCTACAACGTATTGTCACAAGCAACACAGCCTATGGATGTGTCTGACCTGCTTCTTGCTAAGTTGGCAGTATTGTCACAGCAACAACAGTGGATCCTGTTTACTGCGGAGTGCCATCGTCCTGATTTTGAGCAACTTACTGCGTCTAACATTCGCTGTCAAAACATCATTCAGATGAAGTCTTCTCAACAGCTTTCTGAAGTGGAAATTGTGATTAAAGCGATTCAGTCTGGGAACGCCAGTGCCATTGTCGCATCGAACAATATTGCGCTGATGAATCAATCAATGCTTCGCGATATTGCCCTGCGTTATCAGTGTGAAGTCTTTTTCGTCGAAGGCAGAATAAACAAGTATCATTAATAAGATCGACGTTATTCATCCTGCATCACGTCTCCATTAAAGGAGGCTTTTTTATGCTGCAACAAATTAAGGCAAACGTTTGCTTTTTCTCTGGCGCGTAAAAATAGTTCTGGTATGATGCCCTCATTCGATTTATTCAGCGAATCATTCTCACTGAATATCTTCTCTTTATGACGTTTGATTAAGATGATAGGAATGCCGAAATGAGCCTTGCCAATCAAGTACTTGCCGTCAATGACGACCTGCCAATTCGCACCCACAAACCTGTTCATAGCGGAAAAGTTCGCTCCGTTTACTGGTTAACTGAAGAAGACAGCGCACGACTGATCAAAGAAAAAGGATACGATGTCGCTCCTGATGCCCCACTGGCAATCATGGTGATCAGTGACCGTATCTCCGCGTTTGATTGTATCTGGCATGGTGAAGGTGGGCTAAAAGGCGTTCCAGGTAAAGGCGCAGCTCTTAACGCGATTTCTAATCACTGGTTCAAATTGTTCAAAGACAACGGTCTTGCGGATAGCCATATTCTAGACATCCCTCACCCATTCGTGTGGATCGTTCAAAAAGCCAAGCCAGTTAAAATTGAAGCGATCTGCCGTAAATACATTACTGGTTCTATGTGGCGTGCTTATGCGAACGGTGAACGTGAGTTCTGCGGTATTCAACTACCGGAAGGCCTTGAGAAAGACAAAGCGTTACCTGAGCTACTAATGACACCGTCAACCAAAGGCACTCTAAAAGATATTCCTGGTGTTCCTGAAGCGGATGATGTCAACATCACTCGTCAAAACATCGTGGATAACTTTGAGGCGTTTAATTTCTCTAGTGCAGAAGACATCGCACAATACGAGAAGTTGCTTAAAGAAGGCTTCAACGTTATCAGCCATGCTCTTGAAACAATTGACCAAACGTTCGTTGATACTAAATTTGAATTTGGCTACGTACACGACGCAGCAGGGAACGAGAAACTGATTTACATGGATGAAGTGGGTACACCTGATTCATCACGTATTTGGGATACGAAAGCATACCAAGCGGGCAACATCGTGGAAAACTCGAAAGAAGGTTTCCGTCAGTTTCTGCTTAACCACTTCCCTGACCCAGACATCCTGCTGAACAAAGAACGCATGCCTGAGCGTGAAGCACTGGCTCGCGATAACGCACTGCCAGTTGCGTCTTTGCTGGACATCTCTCGCACTTACATTGGCATCGCCGAAAAGATCACAGGCCAACCAATTAAGCTAAGCGACAACCCGAAAGCTGAAATCATCGAGATTTTAAGTAAAGACTACGGACTGGTTGACTAAGCGCTCCAGTAAAGAAAGCGTAACTTGCTTGGGTCTATTGACGGTATAAAAAAAGCGACCGATTTACGGTCGCTTTTTGGAGATTATCGTTAGAGCTTTAGATTCAATACATCTTGTTCTGTGGTATCTACTTTTAGTTTACTTCTAGATTCAATGTACTCAATTTGTTTTGGGTCTAACGAATAAGGCATCACTACGCGTAGTTCTTGAATCCCTTCATGCTTTGCTAGCTTAGCTAGTATCACCAAGTTGAATTCATCGCTTTGGCGTGAAGACATCGATTTCAATGCAGCATCCCAAAGGCGATCTTCAGGTTTGCTTAATTCCGCGATGCTCTGTTTCCACAATAGGCCAAAAATAGGTGCGATAGTGGCAAAAGCTTCTAAAAAGGTCCACTTTTTAGCGCCTGTTGCACCTAAAAAACTGGTGTAATCGAATTCAATGCACATCTTTCCTTGTTGTTCCATCCTATGCCTCGAAACTCTAAAAATGAGTTATACAAAATATCGTACAATTACTTTGATATAGCAATAGGATATAAAACAATAGTCTTTTATTTCCGCATTTAAATTCAAAAGGAAATATTAAAACCAACTTTGTAACAAATGATGTACAGCTTAGCTATATATATGCGTTCAATTGATTACTAATTCATACTGAAACAAAAAACGAGGTAAAATCAACAAGCCAATGAAAAGACTCTATAAATTCACCAAACGAATACCGAGTCCAATTCGGCTCTGGGAGTGGGCGTAATCGTTCTGCCGCAATGTAAAATCTATCCCAACAACGAGACAGTTTACTCGATTGACCATTCGACTCATGTCTATAACCTATTTCTAGATGGTTATATAACATCATATTTGTTTGATGGGCTAAGACCACTTGTGGTTTGTAGTTAGACTCTCTGAAAGAGAAGAGATGCCAGAATGAGCAAGTTGCAAAAGAGACTTCTGAGTGTACGAGCCCATCAGAGCAGTACCTGAATTGAATCGATAAAATGGAATAGATACGAAATTTTGAAACTTGACTTCAAAATGTTGCAAAGAGTCCATTTCAGAGCCAAGTTCATTGTATGCGTTTTGATTGATGTATGAGGTGTAGGTACCTAAAACATCGTTGTCTTCATAGGTTAAAATGTGCGTTATGCTTTTTCCGTAAGCCAATACGGGACATAACAGTAGTGGAATCACTTTATACTTCATCGTTTTCGTTTTCCTTTACACCGCCCAAACTGAACGGCAATATCATTCCTTATCGCTAAGATATTGGCCATAAATTGCAAAGGAAAAAAATTAAGCAATTATCTTTCCGAACGCCTACTTCACATCAACAACTCGACTGGCTTTTTTGTATTGTACTTTCCAACCTATCCAGCGAGGCAATTCCCAGCGTTTAGGATCGCCTTTGCGTCCCCCACCACTATAAACAACATGCACCAACTTGCGCGATACAAAGTATTCCACATCCAACTTAAGCTCGGCCAAAACAAGTTTAAGCGGGAACTGCTCAGCAAAATCTTCATATTCCCAATCCGGAATACCTTCGAACGGGATATCATCCGCTTCAAACAAGCCGATATCTTCAATGCCCTCAACGCCCAATGTTTCCAACTGTTCCACTACCCAAGTAGAAAAAGACAATGCGTCTAGAGCCGTTTTATCGACTGGATATGGATTCCTTCCAAGTGTGTTATAGATTTTCCAATGTTGGATCTGCTGTTTTCTTAACGGTGCGAATCCTGGCAACAAGGTTTCATCTTCAATCATTTCAACAATCGATTGGACGGCCACTTCGCCTTGGAGTGCTTGGTATTCCGTACAGATGGTTCGCCCTGCATAAACCAAATGCATGGTGGCTCGCGGTTCGTGTTCATCATAATTGGTTTCGCCTTGCTGCCAATCACCTAACGCTAACTCACGAAGCCAATTAAGTGGTACAGGTAACATAACAGAGGCGAGATTAAGCGTTTGTTTCACCCCTCGTCCTGGTACGCTATGACTGTCTAAAACCAATGCGGCTTCGCTTTTTTCTGGAAATCGGCTATTGCGACCGACCATCATTTCCATCACACCATTGCCCAATGCATCACGTCTACGTTCTCGACGTACAAACACTAACTCCGGGTGCAGTTTAGCAATGGCTTTGATGAGTTCGTCTCGCTTGTATCGCGAAGCTACTTCAAGTTCAGGCAGTTCAAACACTTCTCGCATCTGCGTAGCTAAACCTTGAGCCTCTTCCAGCACGCTAGCATCGATGCTTACACCTGGAAGTTGTTCTCCTCGCACTAAGCGAATCATCAACGATGCATCACAACCAAAAGGTTCTTGCTGTGCCAGTGTTTCAGCTGACTCCCCACCTTGCAATTGATACATCTGAGCAGGCACAGATAATGCTGCAGCTAAGTCAATCATGGCTTCTTTTTCAGTTTTGGCGTGAATGCGCGTCACTAAATCAGCGAACAAGGCATCAATTGGTAATGGATAAACTTTTTGACCATGCTCAGTCACGTCACCATGCTCATCTATCGCTTCCATCGCTTGCAGCGTTTGGGATGCAGAAGTCAGTGACTTTTCTGGCAACATATCGAGAAATTGCAGCTTAGAAAGTTGGTAACCGCAACATGCTGCTGCAAGCATTGGCTCAACAAGCTCTTCGCGGTGAAGCTCGGGAGGCGTCACAAGCTCCAGTGGCGCATGTTCACCGAATAAGCGAATGCATATCCCTTCAGCTACACGACCTGCACGGCCCATTCGTTGTGCTGCACTTGCTTTAGAAATATTGGTTAACGTGAGTGCCGTGCGCCCATTTCGTTGAACGGTTCTGCGCTCTAATCCACTATCAATGACGACTCGAATATTCGGTATCGTTAACGAGGTTTCTGCAACGTTGGTCGCCAACACGATTTTACGTTGCTTTTGGATGGTTAATGCCCTATGTCTCTCCTCATCACTGACTGACGCGTGCAGTTTGACCACCAGCACATCATCCAGACTTTGAAGCATCTGCCAACATTGAGTTATCTCTTTGCGACCCGGTAGAAAAACAAGGACATCGCCCTCTTCGTCTTCCAACACTTCTTTTACCGTTTTGACGACGTCAGTCTCGCAACCTTTCTTGTTTGGCAAGTAACGGCTATCAAGAGACCGATGTGACACTGCTACAGGGAAGCAGCGCCCCTCGGAACGCAGGCGCTTGGCGTCCAAATAGCACACCAGCTTTTCGCCCTCTAATGTGGCTGAAGTCACAATCAAGCGATGTTGTTTTTCTTGCTTTAAAATGGCGGTAAGGAGATCAGTGTCCCAGCGGCGTTCATGAAATTCGTCCACCATAACAATATCGAAGCGAGCAAGTTTATCTTCCACAAACCAACGTAAAGCGACACCAGGGGTCACAAATACGATTTGGGTATTTTCATCAAAATGAGCGTGAAGCTTGATGGCATACCCGACCTTTTTACCTAAAGACTCTCCTGATTGCTCCGCAAGAAACTCTGCTAATGACGTACACGCGATTCGACGTGGCTCAATCACCAGTATGCGACCATGATTGGCCGCCCATAACGGTAAACGCGTGGATTTACCCGAACCGGTTTCGGCTTCTACCACTAGATGATGGTGATTAATGAGTTGGTCAAATTCAGCTTGTAAAGCATCGATAGGTAATGGAGACATAAAGGTCACATCGTGATAAATAACTGCGAAGTATTATACCAACCTAGGTCGCTAATAGGTCAGATTATTACTTAGCAAATTGGCTGATGACGTCACAGAGAGGGAACAAGGTAGGCCCATTCCGCTGCTCTGTTTTATAGAGAAACCATCAGCGGATTTTGGTAAGTCGCCTGTTCTTTTGATAATCAAAGCCCATCAGTCGTATTTTAAAAAGTCACTACGCATCACTTACAGACGATATTTTCATCTACAACTGATTTTTTTTGCGACATTACGTTGATGTACATCAACGATTGTTTACAACTAAATAGTGAAGCCGTTAGAATTTTGCATGCTTCCTTCAACCCTACATTTAAGGCACCCAATGAACAACGACAAGCGCCCACTCTATATCCCATTTGCGGGTCCGGCTCTTTTGGCAACTCCACTTTTAAATAAAGGCAGCGCATTCTCTACTGAAGAACGCGGTTCATTTAACTTAGAAGGACTTCTACCTGAGACAACCGAGACCATCCAAGAACAGGTAGAACGTGCGTATCAGCAGTATAAAAGTTTCGAAAGTGACATGGACAAACACATTTACCTGCGCAATATCCAAGACACGAACGAAACCCTATTCTACCGTTTAGTGCAAAACCACATTTCAGAGATGATGCCTATCATCTATACCCCTACGGTAGGGGCGGCTTGTGAAAACTTTTCGAATATCTATCGTCGTGGACGTGGTCTGTTCATTTCTTATCCGAACCGTGATCGTATTGATGACGTGTTAAACAATGCTGCTAACCACAATGTTAAAGTTATCGTAGTGACGGATGGCGAGCGTATCTTGGGCTTGGGTGACCAAGGTATTGGCGGCATGGGCATTCCAATCGGTAAGCTATCCCTTTACACAGCATGTGGCGGGATTAGTCCTGCTTATACTCTGCCAATCGTGCTTGATGTAGGTACTAACAATCCACAGCGCTTGGCAGACCCAATGTATATGGGCTGGCGTCACCCTCGTATCACCGGGCCAGATTATGACGCGTTCGTTGATGAATTTATTCAAGCGGTGCAACGTCGTTGGCCAGATGCATTAATCCAGTTTGAAGATTTTGCACAGAAAAACGCAATGCCTTTATTGGAACGCTATAAAGATCGCATCTGTTGTTTTAACGACGATATCCAAGGTACCGCTGCTATTACTGTGGGCTCTTTGCTTGCGGCTTGTAAAGCGGCAGGTACGAAGCTTTCTGACCAACGTATTACATTCCTGGGCGCTGGCTCAGCAGGTTGCGGTATTGCGGAAGCAATCATTGCACAAATGGTATCGGAAGGTATTTCAGATAAGAAAGCACGCTCACAAGTTTACATGGTTGACCGCTGGGGTCTGCTACAAGAAGGCATGCCTAACCTTCTTGATTTCCAACAGCGTCTGGTTCAGAAGTTCGACAACACTAAGGAGTGGGAAAATGAAGGAAATGCCTTCTCACTGCTGGACGTCATTCGTAATGCCAAACCAACCGTCCTTATCGGTGTATCTGGTGCTCCGGGCTTATTTAGCCAAGAAATTATCGAAGAGATGCATAAACATTGTCAGCGTCCGATCGTATTCCCACTTTCGAACCCGACCAGCCGTGTAGAAGCGACACCAAACGACATCATCCGTTGGACAAACGGTGAAGCTCTGGTTGCAACGGGAAGTCCGTTCGAACCTGTCGTTCATGAAGGTCGCAGCTACCCTATCGCTCAATGTAACAATAGCTACATCTTCCCGGGTATTGGTCTCGGTGTACTTGCGGTAAATGCCAAACGCGTCACTGATGAAATGCTAATGGAATCTAGCCGTGCACTCGCAACGTGTTCCCCTCTAGCAATTCATGGTCAAGGCCCATTACTGCCACCACTGGAAGAGATTCACTTGGTATCGAAAAAGATTGCGTTTGCCGTGGCTAAGAAAGCGATCGAGCAAGGCGTTGCACTCGAAATTACAGATGAAGCACTAAATGATGCCATTGAGCAATCGTTCTGGCAGCCGGTTTACCGTCGCTACAAGCGTACAGCATTCTAAGTCTTGAGACGCTTTGTATAATTATTAGCCCTCGTTCTACGAGGGCTTTGTTTTTTTATGCTGTTTCATCTTATTTTAACCATATTTTGGCATAAATGAGCTTCTCAATTTTTGTGCCTATCAGATATGATGAGAAATACACATTCATTTAAGGACATCGATCGTTTTGCTGTTTTCTCGTAGGAAGTCAAAATGGAAGCTTAAATTTTCATGGAAGTGTCTGGCCTTGGTTTTGTCGATCTCTTTACTCAGTCTAGTTGTCACTGTCATTGCTATCGACCGGTGGGTGGTGCTTCAAGCAAAAGCGCAAATTTTTACGGATTATGAACAAGTTCCACAACATGAAGTTGCCGTTGTTCTGGGCACTAGCAAATACATTGGGAAGATTCTCAATATCTACTATACCCACCGCATCAATGCCGCTATCGAACTTTACCAACAAGGTAAAGTAAAGCAATTTCTGCTTAGTGGTGACAATGCTCATCGTTCTTACAACGAGCCCTGGACGATGAAACGAGATTTACTCAAAGCTGGTATTCCAGAAGAAGTGATACATCTTGACTACGCAGGGTTCCGCACATTGGACTCGATCGTCCGTGCTAAAAAGATTTTCGCCTCAGAGCGATTTCTTATCGTTACCCAGCGCTTTCATTGTGAACGCGCGCTATTTATTGCCGATGCCTACAGTATTGATGCTCAATGCCTTGCCGCTGCTGGGCCAACCACAAGCAAGCAAAAATCATCGATGCGTATACGTGAATTACTCGCAAGAGTAAAAGCCTTCCTAGACTTATACATCATGAATACGCAACCACGCTTCCTTGGCCCTCAAGTGCCCATTGTTGCGGTAGACGACATTACCGTCGATAAGAGTGCCGAAGAGCATTCCGAAGAGCGACAAATCCCTACGGAATAACAACGACCTCGAGCGTTTCTCTGCCCCTCAACAGACTCCAAAAATAAATGGGTAGTTTCCTACCCATTTCTAATTCTTAACATCACAATTTCTTATTCTTACTTTGATTAAGAACAAATTGATCTGCTCATTGCGTGTAACATCCACCCAACAAACACACAAGTCAGTTACCTTACTGTAATAAGTAAATAACAAGACAAAGCCTAAGGAGCATAACCATGACCGCTTTCGCTGTGACATTGAAGAACTGGTTCTTCACTCGCAACAGCATGATTTTAACATCCAATATCATGCTGTTCGTGATTCTATTTAATACCTTACCCTTTGAACCTCAAATCGTAACCGGATTATGCATTTTGGTCTTCGTCGCAGTATTGTGGTTAACGGAAGCCATTCACGTCAGTATCACAGCCCTATTGATTCCTCTACTGGCGGTGTTTCTTGGTGTCTTTAATACCCAAACTGCACTGAACAACTTTTCCAATTCAATTATTTTCTTGTTCCTAGGTGGTTTTGCTCTAGCAGCAGCGCTGCACAAACAAGAGTTGGACAGAGCCATTGCAGACAAAGTACTGCTTATCGCACGCGGTAAGATGTCTGTTGCGGTGTTCATGCTTTTTGGTGTCAGCGCTTCTCTTTCCATGTGGATCTCAAACACTGCGACCACTGCAATGATGTTGCCTCTAGTACTAGGCGTAATGAGCAAGTTAGACGCGGAGAAAAATCATCGCACATTTTTATTTGTGTTACTGGGCATTGCTTACAGTGCATCCATTGGCGGGATCGCTACGCTTGTAGGTAGTCCACCTAACGCGATTGCAGCAGCAGAAGTCGGATTGAACTTTACGGATTGGATGAAATTAGGCCTACCAATTTCATTGATGTTGTTACCGATTGCCGTGCTGGTATTGTATACCATCACCAAACCAGACTTAGGCCATACGTTTGAACTTTCCCATGAGCCTGTTGAGTGGACCAATGGCAAAATGATCACGTTAGCCATCTTCCTGCTAACCGTAACGCTTTGGATCTTCAGTAAGCCAATCAACGCCATGTTAGGTGGTTTTGCCAAGTTTGATACGTTAGTGGCAATGGGTGCAATCTTAATGCTTGGTGCTTCTCGTGCAGTAGAGTGGAAGGACATTGAAAAAACCACGGACTGGGGCGTATTGATCCTCTTCGGCGGTGGTATCTGTTTGAGTAATGTGCTTAAAACAACGGGGACCAGCGTTTTCCTTGCGCACGGATTAACGGGCTTCTTAGAGCAAGCAGGCATTCTACTGACCATTCTTGCGGTTGTGGCGTTTGTGGTATTTCTTACCGAATTTGCGAGTAACACGGCCAGTGCGGCTCTACTAGTGCCGGTCTTTGCCACTATTGCTGAAGCTCTGGGTCTATCCCCGGTGATCTTGTCTGCACTGATTGCAATCGCTGCTTCGTGTGCCTTTATGCTCCCTGTTGCGACCCCACCAAACGCGATTGTATTCGGTACTGGGCACATCAAGCAACAAGAGATGATGCGAATCGGTCTTGTGCTTAATATTGCTTGCATTGGCGCATTAACGCTCTTTGCATGGCTATTCTGGTAACCCTAAAAATAGAGCAGCATACGCTGCTCTATTTTTACTGTTGGCCACGGCATCAAACCAATGCCGCCACTTCCCCCAAAGAGATGATCATTGGTGGTCACAGACCACTTTTATGCCTTAAAACACCTTACTGGTTGATGGCTAGCTGGTTTTGCATACCATAGTTTACTTCGATACAATTTCGACCGTTTCGCTTCGCCAAGTACAACACCTCATCGGCTCGAGCCATCGTTTCTGACACGCGCTCATTTTGCATTTGAGCCACACCAATACTGCATGTTAGTGGTTCCCCATGAACCCACAAATGGCGTTCCACATTTTCACGAATACTCTCCGCTCGTTTCACCGCTCGCTCAATATTGGTATTTGGGCAAAATACGACAAACTCTTCCCCACCCCAGCGTACCAATCGGTCTTCAGCCTCGATTGAGCTTGCAATGACCATGACAAACTCTCTCAACACATCGTCACCCATTTGATGACCAAACTGATCATTTACATTCTTGAACTTATCTAAGTCCAGATAGAGAACGGAGAAAGAGTCATGCCCCCATCTCACCTCTCTTGCTTTTTGCTCCAACCAGGTTTGAACAGCATGGCGATTCATCGCACCCGTTAATGCATCTCGGTGAGCGAGTTCGGCAAACTCACAATTCTGAGTTCGCAGCGTACTATTCATTTTTTTTAAGTGGCGGTGACGCTTCTCCACCCTTTCAAAAGCCAGTTGGCTCTTGCGCAACTCATGAAGAGAAAAAGCAAGACCAAGCGTCATCCAAGAAAACAATAGAACAAACAGTAATGTTGACTGTTCTACGTATTCACCTTCAAACTCGATTTTCTCAATCACAATCTTGTGCTCGCCAAGGCCTGCACTCGCCCCGGTAGCAAGATCAATACGAGTAATGTTGGAAAACTCTGGGCCCGAATGTTCAATCGCGACATGGTTATCAGCCAACCACCATGTCATCACTTGCAAGTTGTTAATTGGAATTTCAATCGTTTCACCAAAGTCCGATGGTGAAAATTGCATCCCATTGTACTTAATCGTGTATTCATCATCTGGATTCGAATACTCGGGGTTATAGTTTCTCAGATACAAACGAAGCTCTTTATCACCTTCGCCTGCATTTTCATAGCGTAACTTCAGTCGGACGGTGTGGTAGTTTGAAAGGTCAATGCCCTTTGTCGCCTCTATGACATCGGTATAAATTGAGATACCGCAATATGGCCAAGCATATTGGCTTTTTTTAATATCACAACTCAGAGTTAAACCATTTTCTTGATAGGAGATATCAGCTTCACTCATGCCTCCTGCGCTAGCATCACTCGTCGCATGAAAGTTGAATTTGTCCGGCGTAATCACAAGCTTTCGCGTATCACCTATCAGACTATAAATGGCAACCAAACTGATGGTAAAAATAGAGAGTGCAAAAATGAGTTTATGTATCCGCTTCATTGACAATATTACCTAGCTTCGCTGTTGTTATACTTATTTAGCTGTCATTATGCTATATAGCACAGTGTACTGATGCTTTTTCTAACTTCAAATTAAGTTTTTTATCAAGAGATATTGCCACCTCTTTCCAAAAAAATCTCATTTTTGAAACCGACTACAATTATATGGCGTGATATTACTCCAATAAAACATCAATTTTCCATTAAGTACTGCTTTGCGAAAAGGTTCACACTCTCACCTCTTGAGCAGCGTAGGTACTGTTCTGATATAATGGCCAAAAACACAATAATGAGTAATGTCATGTCAATAATTGCGACTGGCACGCTAAACAAAATGCGTGCTTCTCTTGATGGTGCTGTCAGCTACCGTTTACCAGTAGGCAAGGAAGAGGTGGATTTAAGTCTGTTTCTTGGTCAAACACTTACCCTGACTCACACAGGCAACATCTACTGCAGCTCTTGCGGCAACAAAACTAAGAAAAGCTATTCTCAAGGTCACTGCTTCGTTTGTATGAAGAAGTTGGCGAGCTGCGATATGTGCATCATGAAGCCAGAAACTTGTCACTACGAGCAAGGCACCTGCCGAGAACCGCAATGGGGTGAAGAAAACTGCATGGTAAATCACTTCGTTTACTTATCGAACACTTCAAGCCTAAAAGTGGGTATCACCCGTTACACCCAAATTCCAACACGTTGGATTGATCAAGGCGCGACGCAAGGTCTACCGATCTTTAAAGTAAAAACGCGTCATATTTCTGGTTTGATTGAAGTGGAATTAGCAAAACATATCGCTGACAAAACTAACTGGCGTACATTACTAAAAGGCGATGGCGAACCTATCGCACTGCAAGACCGCTTTGCTGAACTTCTGCCACTGGTGGAAGATAAGATTGCTGAGATCAAACAACAATACGGTGAAGACGCGATTGAAGTACTCAGTGAAAGCATTACCGATTTGAGCTACCCAGTTCAGCAACATCCAACCAAAATAACGTCGCACAATTTCGATAAGAACCCTGTCGTAACGGGCACGCTGCAAGGCATCAAAGGTCAGTACCTAATCTTTGATACTGGCGTAATCAACGTGCGTAAATTTACCTCGTACGAAGTAGAAGTGAGCGCATAAGCCATCTTTGACCTTACCGAAAAGCAAAAAGCTCGAGCACATGGCTCGAGCTTTTATTTTTTCTGGGAAATAATAGGCGTTACGCGTCTAGAGTCCTTTCCAACACATCAAACAACATATCGATTTCCGCCGTTGTGTTGTAGTGCATACAGCCAATGCGAACCACGCCACCAGATTCTTCTAAACCTAATTGACGAACCAAGGCAAGTGCGTAGAAGTGGCCATTCCAAACGCAGATGTTATTCTCGCCTAATGTCTTGGCGATGAACTCCGGTGAGTACTTGTCGAACGTAAGCGCAAATGTCGGCGTTCTTCGTTGGCTACTTTCATTATCAATACCAAACAGATTCACCCCATCAAGTGCGCTTAAACGCTGTAAAAAATGCTCGCTCAGTTGTTGTTCATGCTGATTGTATAAAGCATAGCTTTGTTCTAAACGCTGGCGAAGTGATGAGCCCGCATCACCAAATTGAGCTAAATACGCCACCGCAGCCGTCACGCCGGCTAAGCCTTCAAAGCTTTGTGTACCGGTTTCAAAACGCCCCGGACCAATGTTGGTTGCAGGTTCAACTTTATAGGGCTTAATACTGTGTAGCCATTGATCTGCAACATAAGCGATGCCCACGTGTGGACCAAAAAACTTGTACGCCGAACAGACTAGAAAATCACAATCTAACTCTTGCACATCAATTAAGTGGTGCGGCGCGTAATGAACCGCGTCTACATAAACTTGAGCACCAGTGTTGTGTGCCATCTCAACCACTCGATGTATATCAACAATAGACCCGGTCGTATTCGAAGCATAGGTTACGGCTACTAAGCGGGTCTTCTCACTCAATAAGCTCTGAAGATGCTCAAGATCGAGTGTACAATCTTCTTCATTAATACGAACCTGATGAACCACAGCCCCTTTATCTTCTGCTGCTTGTTGCCAGCTCGACACGTTAGAGTAATGATCTAGAGCAGAAACAATGATTTCATCCCCTTCTTTCCAATCGCGGCTAATGGCGCGGCTTAGTTGGAAAGTCAGTGACGTCATGTTGGCACCAAACACAATATTACCGGATGACGGCGCGTTCAGTAATGCTTGTGCTGACTCTCGTGCCGCTTGCATGACATTGACTGTCACTTGGCTAGAGAAGTAGTGGCCACCAAGATTGGAATTAAAATGGCCAAGGTAGTTCACCATGCTATCCAACACCGATTGCGGCACTTGTGAACCACCAGGGCCGTCAAAAAATGTCACCGGCCGCTCATTGTGATATTGCGCTAGTGCCGGGAATTGATCTCGGATTTGATTAAGATTGAAGTTCATTTCGCTTGTCCATCGCTGTCAATACAAAGACATCCATATGACCTTCTTGGTCATTAATTACTGAGCGAATTGGCACAGCATTGTGCCACAGTTTGCTGTCTGCCAGCATCGCCACTTCCCCATTCTCAAGCACTTTGCGGAAGAATGGTGCTTGGTTATGGCTGCTATAAAGCATGATATCGCCACCCATAATGTTGTGGCGACTCACTCCAACCAAAGCAATATGATCGAAACCGTCTTGGTGTACGCCTTCTGGTGCCACTTGGGTTTCATCATAAATCGCGGTGATTCGAATTTGGTGAATTTCTATTTCTTGACCATCGACCAAGTGATTCGCGTTGACGAACAACTCGCACATTTCACGGAAGCCCTCACTTAAAAGAATATCTTTCTCGATCGGTTCGAATTGACGAACCACATCTCCCTGAAATCGGTTGATATCCGAAGATTGCACAAAGCTGTTTTTATTTAAGTCAATGACCTGTCCATCTTCAAAACCAACAACAGAGTAACGTCTTAAACGATATTGACCATCTGCATGCTCGGTACGTGGTAAGCCTTCAAAGGAAGCAGAAAGTTGTTCAATCGCAGCCATGCTGAGCTGAGTTAAATGTAGAGTATTCTCACGTGAATGTAACATCATTGGCTCCTTTAATGAGGCACACCTGGTTAGCTAAGTTAACATTTAATTTACATTCTAGGATACGCAAACATTCTGCAATTACCAGAATTTGACGTTGATAGCTTCAACAAAACAGAAAAAATAATACTTAAAACCACCGAGTTATCACTTCGTAGTTTAAATGTTCAAAACGAGCCTAATGCAACATTTGAAACTAGAGTTCTCCACTATAAACAGAATTTTATTCTGCCCCGTACAGTTGCTCCACTATCACAAGCAAGTTCTAACCTATAACCAATAATTCGATCGGCTCTTTTCGTTTATGCTTTTAAAGCACTAAGAATTTCCATACAATCGAAAGAAATGTTCAGCCCTCTTTGGAGCCATAATGAGCGACGTAAAACACTGTAAACTATTAATTCTTGGTTCTGGTCCAGCAGGTTACACTGCGGCGGTATACGCAGCGCGTGCCAATCTAAACCCTGTGCTTGTGACGGGAATGCAACAAGGTGGCCAGCTAACCACAACAACAGAAGTAGAAAATTGGCCTGGCGACGCAGAAGGTCTAACTGGCCCTAGCTTGATGGAGCGCATGAAAGAACACGCAGAACGATTCGAAACAGAAATCGTGTTCGATCACATCAATGAAGTGGATCTGTCTCAACGTCCATTCCGCCTGAAAGGTGACTCTGGTAAGTACACTTGTGATGCGTTAATAATCTCTACAGGCGCATCAGCTAAATACCTAGGTCTTGAATCTGAGGAAGCATTTAAAGGTCGTGGTGTATCAGCGTGCGCAACCTGTGACGGTTTCTTCTACCGTAATCAAAAAGTGGCGGTTGTGGGTGGTGGTAATACTGCCGTTGAAGAAGCACTTTACCTATCTAACATTGCATCAGAAGTCCACCTAATCCACCGCCGTGACACTTTCCGTGCGGAGAAGATCCTTGTGAATCGTCTGATGGATAAAGTAGAAAGCGGCAACATCATTCTTCATACGGATCGAACTCTAGATGAAGTGCTAGGCGACGAAATGGGTGTTACTGGCGTCCGTATTAAAGATGTCAACAACGGTACAACGGAAGATTTAGAAGTGATGGGCGCATTCATTGCGATCGGTCACCAACCGAATACGCAAATCCTTGAAGGCCAAGTCGATATGAAAGATGGATACATCATCGTTAAGTCAGGCCTAGAAGGCAACGCGACGCAAACCAGTATTGAAGGTGTGTTTGCAGCTGGTGACGTTATGGACCACAACTACCGCCAAGCTATCACCTCCGCAGGTACTGGTTGTATGGCAGCACTTGATGCAGAGCGTTTCCTAGACGCTTTACCAGAATAACTGAACACAATCGGTATATTGACAAATAACTTTTCACATTTGTGTCATATCCTTATAGCCCAACGGTATTCCCGTTGGGTTTTCTTTTGTATACTACTGCCCCATTAAAACAATTATCATTAAACCTTCATAATGGATAAGAAAAAGCAAAGCAGCTTGAATAAGTGGCTTAAGCAACAAAGTAAACTGGCCAAGCGCTGGTTAATGATTGCAATAGGCCTAGGCGTACTATCAAGCGTGTTTTTATTGGCTCAAGCAGCCCTGCTCGCCTCCATTCTTCATCAGTTAATCATTGAGCATGTGGACAAAAGCGAACTCGTTTGGCATTTTGCTGGATTAGGTGCCACTGTAGTTGGACGCGCAGTCTGTGCTTGGGGGCGCGAAATTGCGGGGTACCGTTGCGGTGAACAGATCCGTGTGTATATTCGTCAACTGATTCTAGACAAAGTCCATCAACTCGGTCCGGCATACATCAAAGGCAAACCTGCCGGTAGCTGGGCAACACTGATCCTAGAGCAAGTCGAAGACATGCAAGATTTCTTTTCTCGCTACCTTCCTCAAATGTCGCTTTCTATATTAGTTCCTTTCGTCATCCTTGTGGTGGTATTTCCAATTAACTGGGTGGCTGGCTTAATCTTTCTAATCACGGCGCCGCTTGTGCCTATATTCATGGCGCTAGTTGGCATGAAAGCCGCAGACGCAAACCGCAAAAACTTCAAAGCACTACAGCGACTTTCTGGTCATTTCTACGACCGTCTGCAAGCCATGACGACGATCCGCTTGTTCGACCGTACAACATCAGAAACTGAAACATTGAAAGGCGCGTCAGAAGTGTTCCGTACTCGTACTATGGACGTGTTGAAGATTGCCTTCCTATCTTCTGCCGTGCTTGAGTTCTTCACTTCGATTTCGATTGCCATTACTGCGGTTTACTTCGGTTTCAGCTACATCGGTGAACTGAACTTCGGCTACTACGGAACTGGCGTGACGCTGTTCGCAGGTCTGTTTATTCTGATCCTTGCGCCTGAGTTTTACCAACCACTGCGAGACCTTGGTACTTTCTACCATGCGAAGCAGCAAGCGGTTGGCGCTGCAGAGAGCATCGTTGAGTTCTTAGATCTCGATGTAGACCAAGTTAAAAACGGCAGTAAAGTTGTTGAGCAAAACGCTCCGATTCATATAGAAGCCAATGATCTCGTTATCTTCAGCCCAGAAGGCAAACAGCTAGCAGGTCCCCTCACCTTCTCATTGAATGCCAACCAAAGTACAGCATTGGTCGGCCCAAGTGGTGCAGGTAAAACCAGCCTAGTAAACACTATTCTTGGCTTTATGCCATATAGCGGCAGCTTAAAGATCAACAACTGTGAATTGTCTGAACTTGATTTAGCCATATGGCGTAAGACGATCAGTTGGATTGGTCAGAATCCAATGCTTCTACATGGTAGCATTCGTGACAATGTCACGCTTGGTAAGCAAGATATTCAAGACAAACAAGTGCACTCGGTACTCAGTGACTCTCACGCCGCAGAGTTTGTAGAGATGCACGGTTTGGAATACCAAATCTCTGACCGCTCAGGTGGCTTGTCTGTGGGCCAGGCGCAACGCCTCGCGCTGGCTCGTGCAATGCTACAAAACGGTCGTTTTTGGCTATTAGACGAACCGATGGCAAGTTTGGATGCACGTAGCGAGAAACTTGTGATGGAAGGCATCGACAAATACACAGCGTCGACTACAAATTTGATGATCACTCATCAGCTGGCACCACTGCAGAATGTGTCTCAGATTTTGGTGATGCAACAAGGTCAAATCATTCAACGTGGTGACTACGCAACATTGGCGTCTCAAGAAGGTTTATTTAAAGAAATGTTGACGGCCAACTTAGCTCAACGTGAATCAGACAAGGGCAACTTAGATGCGTGATTTACTCCCTTATCTAAAACTGTATAAAAAGCATTGGTTTGGTTTGTCACTGGGTATGCTCCTAGCATTCCTAACACTAGCCGCTTCTATTGGTCTGCTAACGCTGTCAGGTTGGTTTATCTCTGCAGCTGCGGTTGCAGGCTTGACCATCGCTCGTGAAACCTTCAATTATATGCTTCCAGGAGCAGGTGTTCGTGGTGCAGCAATGGCACGTACGGCAGGTCGTTGGGGTGAGCGCGTTGTTAGCCACAACGCAACCTTCAAATTACTGACTGATTTACGTATCTTCTTCTTCAAGAAGCTTGCACCGTTGATCCCCGGTCGTGTTTCGACTTTGCGTGATGCGGATTTGCTAAACCGTCTGGTGGCGGATGTAGATGCAATGGACCATGTTTACTTACGTCTGATCAGCCCTGTGATTGTGGGCGTGTTTGGCATCTTGTCGCTAACCGCTGTGCTTGCTTTCTTTGACTGGCACCTTGCCCTATTACTTGGCGGTACTCTAACGGTAATGCTGCTAGTGTGGCCGGTATTGTTCTACAAACTTGGTAAGAATAACGGCGAACACCTGACTCAAAATAAAGCACAGTTACGAGTAGCAACACTGGACTGGCTTCAAGGTTACAGCGAACTGAGCCTATTTGGCGCAGAAGAACGCTACCGTAATGTGATTCTAAAGAAGCAAAAGCAGCTACTATCCAATCAATTCGTCAACGCTAACCTAACAGGTATGGCTTCTGGTCTGTTGATGCTAGCGAATGGTTTAACCTTAGTTGCTATGCTTTGGTTTGCTGCGGACGGTGTTGGTGGTCGTGCGCCAGATCCTTGGATTGCGCTATTTGCGTTTGCCACCATGGCGAGTTTTGAAATTCTGATGCCAATCGCAGGCGCTTTCCAATACCTTGGTCAAACATTGACTTCAGCACGTCGATTAAACGAAATCACCTTAGCTGAGCCAGACGTTGTCTTCCCAGAAGCATCAAAACATGTAGACCAACCACTGGATATTGAGTTCAACAAAGTTGATTTCACCTACCCTGATGGGCAGCAAAAAGTACTGAAAGATCTAACACTATCACTGCCACTAGGCTCAAAAACGGCGATTGTCGGTCAAACCGGTTCTGGTAAATCGACGCTTATTCAATTGCTTTGCCGCTACTGGGATGTAAACCAAGGTCAAGTGAGCATCGGTCGTGCGCCTCTACAAGATTGGAGCGAATCCGATCTGCGCGCAGCAATCACAGTAGTGAGTCAACGTGTTGATGTTCTTAATGGCACATTGCGTGACAACCTATTGCTTGCAGCCCCAGAAGCCACGGACGAACAACTGGCTGATATTCTTACGAAAGTAGATTTAACGAATCTATTAGACGAGCCGGGATTGAACGCTTGGTTAGGTGATGGCGGACGTCAACTGTCCGGTGGCGAAAAGCGTCGAATTGGTATTGCTCGTGCCCTATTGCGCGATGCCCCTATCCTACTTCTTGATGAACCAACCGAAGGCCTGGACAAACGCACTGAGCATACGGTAATGAAACTGTTCAAAGAGCACTTTGCGAACAAAACTGTGGTATTTATTACTCACCGTTTGATTGAGTTAGAAAGCATGGACAACATCTGTCTGATGGAGCAAGGCGAGATCATCGAACAAGGTAGCCACCTAGCTCTGCTTGCTCAGAAAGGGCGTTACCACCAGCTTTTTCAGTCTCTGTAATTTAGAGACTCAAATACACAAAGGGCTCATCCGCTCATGAGCCCTTTTCTTTTGCTCTCACTGTTCCCAAAGCAAGTGCAAAATCGATTATCGACCCGATTCTGCCAGGTAAGCCGACATTCCAGCCTCAGGCACCATAACGTCAACCGTAGCCCACACTAGGTGCGTCTCATTTTTCAATCTGTCTTCAGTAAGCACCATTCTCGCTTGGTACTCTTGGTCATTCGAAACATACACCGATCCAACCATACCAGCCAACTCGGAAGGCTCTAAGCGAATACCTGCTGGGCTTCACTGTTGTCCGTATAGCGAAGGTGTCCGGGGTTTCTCGAAGTGGGTTTTATTATGGATTAAGCTCCGTCATAAGGCTATTCAGCGCGAGGCAAATCGTCACGAGCTTGATACAAAGGTCAAAGAGGCTTTTGACAACAGTAAAGGTCGAGATGGCTCGATGCGCATCCACCCATTAGAAATTTACATCTATAGAAAAACAAAAAGCGCCGCAATTGCGACGCTTTAAAGGATTATATCACAGGTCGTGATTAAGCGTACTCTCGCTCAAATTCGCGCATGAAGTCAACCAAGGCTTGAACCCCCTCTAACGGCATTGCGTTGTAAATCGACGCGCGCATACCGCCGACTGCACGATGACCTTTTAACGCTTTCAAACCTTTTGCGTCTGCCAATTCTAAGAACGTAGCATCGAGCTCTGGTTTTGCTAGTTGAAAGGGTACGTTCATTAATGAACGATTTACCTTGTATACATTGTTACTATAGAAATCAGACTGATCGATGTAATCATAAATCAGTTGTGCTTTCTCACGATTCACCTGTTCCATCGCTTTGACACCACCCTGCCCTTTGAGCCATTTGAATACCAGCCCTGATAAATACCAAGCAAACGTTGGTGGCGTATTGAACATCGATTCTTTCTCTGCCAGTACCGTGTAATCTAGAATACTTGGCAGTACTTCTTTAGCTAAACCAAGTAGATCATCTCTAACAATGGCGATTGCAATACCCGATGGACCGATGTTCTTCTGCGCGCCAGCATAGATAACACCGTATTTAGAGACATCGATTTCTCGCGATAAGATGTTCGATGACATATCAGCAACGATTGGTTTGTCCGTTACCGGTAAATCATTGATTTCAACACCATCAATGGTTTCATTTGGACAAAAATGCACGTACGCCGCATCCGGAGAAATGTGCCACTCACTTGCAGGTAAAATCGCCACTTTACCTTCAATTTCAGTCTTAGCGTTGAATACATCTGGTTCACAGTATTTTTGGGCTTCTACAACCGCACTTTCTGCCCAGTATCCACCATCAATGTAAGTCGCTGTTTCCGCGTTACCTAATAGGTTTAGCGGCACAGCAGCGAATTGAGCTCGAGCACCACCCTGGCAAAACAGTACTTTATAGTTATCTGGAATGCTCAGAAGATCGCGCAAGTCTTGCTCAGCCTCTTCTGCAACCTTGATGAATTCTTTACTTCTGTGACTGATTTCCATCACTGAAGTACCCAGACCTTGCCAGTTAATTAGCTCCTTTTGTGCTTGCTGCATGACTGCTTTAGGCAGACCTGCTGGCCCTGCACTGAAGTTAAATACGTTGTCCGTATTTTGTTCCATGATGCTCATTGCTCCTGCTAAATAAAGATTACAAAGAAAGTAATATCACGTTTTTACAAGGATAAAAACAAGAAAAGAGGTCTTACGACCTCTTTTTAAAATGAAAAAGCTAAAACTCACTTTGTATACCCAAATGACCTTAAGATATCGATACTGCGATACGGGTGTGGGTAGCAATCCTCTACTGCATCAAAGCCGGCATGAGTAAGGCTATTAAAGAAAACTCTTGCCCATTTTCGAACTTCAACTTTCCGTCCGATATTTGTGCTTTCAACTCGTAACCGCTGTCAGTTTTTTCAATCAATTCCATCACCATTAACTCGTCAATACTCTCCTGAATGAATGGGTAAAGATCCACTAACTCATCAGAAAAATAGGTACTTAATGAGCCATTAGTCGCCGTCACGAGTTTCATTGGGTCCTGAGTAATATCAGTCGTTCCTTGAGGCACAGACAATTGCCATTCATTGCGGAACTTACCTTCACCAAACGCTAAAGACAGTTCGTTTACTGAAAGACGGAAACCTTTATCAAACAACGTATTAATATGAGGCAATAAACTTTTAATGTCTTGATCATCTAACAGGGGAGAACTTTGATATATCGACATTATTTGATCAAACGACTGACTATCTACATCAGCAATAGAGAAGTCCAGTTTAAAATCGTCTACTTGTGTCCCATCTGTCAGATGCATTTTCTTCGCGCTAATATTCAGATCGCTATTGAGCTTCTCACCCGCCTCATCTAACTTGGTATGACCACGATAGCTTGCATTCTCTATCACGAAAACCGGCACAAGTGTCGCATCAACCACATCCAACTTTTGTAACGTGAAAGTCTGCTCGCCTAACCAATACCCTTTTGCTTGCTTGCCTTTACCTTGTCCAGTTAAATTACTGAGGTGGAACTCTTCGCCATTCGCAAAATCGACTTGAACAGAAGGCACAGACACTTGATAGTTCAAATCACCTAACACGGTGACATCCCCTGTCACTTGTACTGGGCTAGTCGAGAAAGAAACGCCTTGTGCTTCATTCTGGTAACTCCAACTATCGAGATCAAGGGTAAATGCCGTGTTGCCATTAAGTTGAGTTTGGCTGTGCATAGTAAGAGGTAAGAAAGCGCTATCAACCAACGTGGAATCAGCCGTCAGACTGGTGAGGCCATGGCTTACCTTGCTAGTCACATCAAATGTTGTTGCCAACCCATCGCGCTCCAACTGTGTTTTTAACACGGGATCGACAACCGTATAGCGAGTCAGCACCAAAGATGAAAGGTAGCCACGATCGTATTTAACGATTTCCCCCTTAACTGTTCCATCATTCATATTGGCAATACCATCCTCAATGATGGATTGGCCAATTTGCCCAACCGCCAGCGGCCAACAAAGCGCAAGTACAACAGCACCACCGATTGCACCGATTTTTTTTAAATTTTCCATAATGTCACTTTTTAAGTATTTTTGTTCAGTCTAACCTAAACCTAAAGCGGATAAAACATTGAGACAAATCAGAGTATTGATGCTTACCCTAGCCCATTAGTCAAGAATAAAACCTAGCTCTCACTCATTAGCGCACTAAATTGGTATGGTAAATTTGCTAACTGATAACCGGAGCTCAAACACTCGTGAACCGCTACGCTGTATTGTGCCTTGATAATAACCCCAACAGTGCCGAGCAATTTCGATTGGAGCTGACCGCTTTTTCTAGCAAGTTTGATATCCTCTCTGCTGAATCAATAGAAGAAGCAACACTTGCATTAAAAGAGATAGAGCTACGCCAACAAACGGTCGCCCTCGTCATCGCGAGCCATCATGGCAATTTTAATAGCGTTGATTTTCTTATTGGACTTGACCGAGAGCCTCACACTAAACGGGCCCGAAAAATTCTGATCAGCTGTTCCTCAGACATTGACGCCATTCTAACTGCAGTTAACGAAGGCCGACTCGATCATTGTTTAACTAAGCCTCTTCCGGACAACGTGCTTCTCCAAACAGCACAAAAAGAACTGACGCAATTTATTCTGCGCTATGAAAAAGATGACTTACTCAACTACAGTCAAATTCTAGACCAGCACAAATTGTTGCGCGCTCACATCGAGCATCAAATGCACAACTACCAAGCTGGTTTTTTGAATGACTATCATGCCCTTTCCGACCATGATTTAACCGAGCAAGTTGTGAGTGCACTAGAGCACTTTTTCCAACAAAATGACGACACTAACGCCTGTCGCACCTATTCCCCTGAACACTTTCTGACCATTGAAGGAGAACCTAATTGTTTTCTGTGGTTCATTACCAAAGGTGAAGTGGCGCTTTATAAAAGGGATGAATTGGGGATGCAAAGAGAAGTGGTGCGTCATTCAAAAGGCAATATTGTAGGAGGTATGTCCTTTGTCACGGGGGAGAGATCCTTTTCAACGGCACTCACGCTAACTCAAACTGAAGTGATCAAACTTGATCGCAATGTTTTCCGGAAAGTGATGCAAAGCAACTCTAACCTATTGCCCCTATTCACTAACCTGCTGTTGCGCCACTTTAACCGGCGTCTCCAACGTAGTATCAATACAAAACTAAAATTGCAAAAAACCTTAGAGTCTTTGGAGTCTGCTCACCAGCAATTAATTGAACGTGAGAAGATGGCTATGCTTGGTCAGCTTGTTGCTGGCGTTGCCCATGAGCTAAACAACCCCATAGCTGCAATATTGCGGGGGGTAGAAAACCTCTCGTCGACCTTAGAACTCATACTTAACGCGCTCCCCTCCCAGGATATCCAGACCAAAGGCGTGGAATTATTGACCCGAGCAAAAAGTACAACTCCCACCTCAACGGCCGAACTAAGAAAGAGAGTAAAGCAACTGACTCCTGCACTCCCAAATAGGACATTAGCCAAAAAAATGGTGAATTTAGGTCTGGAACGAGACTTAGAGCTCATCTCTCAATTAAAACGCCAAAAAACGGACACTTTACAAACACTCGGCACACTGGATCACTATCACCAGGCTGGCGTATCACTACGTTCTATTCATGTTTGTGCCGCTAGAATCGCCGATATGGTCAAAAGCTTGAAAGGTTATGCCCGCTCGGATGATGAGAGCTTGCACTACGCAGACTTACATGAAGGTATCGAAGATACGCTAGTGATATTTGAGAATAAGCTCAAGATGCACCATGTCACCACTGACTATGCCGAGCTTCCCTATACACTTTGTCAACCAGTCGCATTGCAACAAGTTTGGACGAACTTAATTTCCAATGCCATTGATGCATTCCCTGAAAAAGGGACACTCGCGATTCAATCAAAATTAGCCACAAAAAACCATCAAACCTACGCAGTAATTTCATTTAAAGATAATGGCAGCGGTATTCCAGAATCACAACAACAAGCCATTTTTGAACTCAATTTTACAACAAAAAAAGAAGGTAACTTCGGCCTAGGTATAGGACTGTCTATCTGTCAGCAAATCGTTGCGAGCCACAAAGGCTGGATAGAAGTGGAATCGGAAGTCGGCCACTTCACTTGCATGACAGTCTGGTTACCTATCATACGAGAAGGAAATGAAGAATGACTAAATATCTGATTTTATGCGTGGATGACGAAAGAGAGGTCTTGGACAGTGTCCTTCAAGATTTGATCCCATTCGAAGATAACTTTGTTGTAGAAGGCGCGCAGTCGGTTACGGAAGCGAAGCAAGTTATCGAAGAACTGGCGGAAGATGGTGTTCAGCTCGCGCTTATTCTTTGCGATCACATCATGCCAGAACAAACGGGTATCAGCTTTTTAATTGAACTTAGTCAAAATAGTCATACTAAAGCGGCACGCAAACTCCTCCTCACCGGACAAGCAGACTTGGAAGACACGGTAGAGGCGGTAAACCACGCGAGTCTAGACTACTACATTGCCAAACCTTGGACAGGCAAAGAGTTAAGAGAAACTCTCGTCGCTCAGCTCACTACATTTATGATTGAGAATGACGAGGATCTATTATCGTGGACCACCATTCTTGATTCTGAAACCATCTTAAATGCAATGGCAGCAAGACGGAGTAGCTTTGGCGAATGACGGATAATTAAATCTATCACCTTAACATCGCGGCACGATTTTTGCTCAGAAACTAGCACAATGGCATCATTTGACAAAACATCGACATATTTTTAATGGTCGTAGACCATGGTTTTTATTATGATGTCGAATAAATTAGAATATGGTTCAAGTGGTTACTTGAATCCATGGAAACATTGAACAAGGTTTATCGTTAGTTATGCGTAAAACATTATTAGCCACAGCCCTTTTGTTGGCATCAAGCCACGCGCTTGCCGCAAACGATCGCAACGCCCCGGCAACCATGAGCAACTTTAGCTACGACTACTTCGAAGCAAGAATTGGTGCAAGCCCTTTAACATTTGGTGCTGGTTTTAGTAAATCAATTCACCCAAACGCGCACATCATCGCTCGTATTGACTCTGAGTTCGAAAGCGATTTCGATTCTGCCGCAGGTTTTGGTTTCCACTCACCACTCAATAACTGGGCAGATCTAACTGGTGCAATGCTGATGCGGGTTGTACAACCATCCTCTTCTAGTAGTACTGACGTTGGTATGGAACTTAACCTAGGAGTGCGCCAATGGCTTGGGCCTCAACTAGAAGTAGGCGGAAAAGTGGGTTACGTGTCTATTGACAATGACGATGATTGGATGGGTTCTGCTTACGCACGTTTCCACTCTACAGAGCTATTTTCTCTAGGTGCTGAAGCGCGTATCAACGACTTCTATGGTGATCAGGTAATGTTCACTACCCGTTTCAAGTTTTAAGCATTAGAACTAAACATAAAAACCGAGGGTAATGCCTCGGTTTTTTATTTTGAGATAACGAACTCGACGAAGTAGTCAAAGCATCCATTTCCCTTCGTCCGCTTTCAATTCTCTCTTTTATGACTCACCTACTTCATCCTAAACGAGTCAATCGTCATAAACGCTATATGCCCAAGTGACTCCAAGATATAAGATTCAGAGCGCGTTGCCTCAACTCGTATACATCGTTAACCAGTTTTATTTAAAACCACTTCGGTATCGTTTATTCACACATAGCCAGAAGTTGCTTCTTGCGCGGCTCTTGGATTAATTTCCAATGCACACCGTCAACCGCACCGGCAAACTTCCATAAAAGCTTCACATCAACATCACTACCGTATGCCGCTTTCACTTTATTAAATGTTTCTACTGGTCCGATTGACAAAAACGTATCAACATCATCAATACCCGCTTTCTTGACCATGCGTTCAAGAGTGAGTTGCATGTTTGGTAAATCACGCAAGCGTCTGCTTTCAGAAGACTTCTGGTACTTTCGCTCTTTAATTGAGCAATCTATCGATTTTTGTAATAGAGCATCCAATCCCGAAAATTCCGAATCAAAAAGCTCGGTTACATCATAATAATTTACCGTTGCCGTCGTTTGTTTTTTGACGTGCTTATATTTTTCGCAGTTCAGTTGAGTAAATTCTTTGTCTAAGCCATTTCCACCACGTAAATAACAACTATCGTTACTTACTAGAGCAAACATGGCATCATTACTAAACAAACCTATTCCGCCGAACATTGAGCGTTTCTGATACTTACTAAAATTACTTACATAGTTAAAAAAAGCTTGGTCTGTCATGTCCATTGACCTCTTTAATCTGAATAAATTACCCCGATTAGCGATGTCACCAGATAAACAGCAGCTTGTTGCGAATAAAAAAATGTCGATATGTTGGCGATATTTATGTGAATTGTGCTTACCAACTAAGTCAATCATACTTAACGTTAAAAAATAAGTTAGGATCTCCGTCACAGATGCCAAATCACAAACTCAATACATGTGACGAAAATCACACCAGTGACAATTAGAACGCTATTTTTTTGACGGTTCACGTATCAATAATCACATAATCATATGCTAAACGTGAAAACTATCGTTATCGATTGCGCATTTGATTGAAAAGTCACACGCTGTGGATGTAAAATGTATGAAAGCTCTCTAGCACAATATTCTAATGGAACATTTATCATTTTTTTGGCTGCCAAATAATAAAGACAAGCTCATAAAAGCACTGGAGTCAGAGTTCGCTCAGTTAGTAGAGCAATCGATTTCTACAGGGAAAATTTCTCTCCCTCCCATCCCTGATGTCGTCTTAAAAATTCAAACACTTTGTACCGATGAAAGTACAACTATTGTTGAAATTGCTAACGCACTTTTAGAAGACCCTGGTCTTGCAGCTGTAGTTATTCGAGTTGCCAATTCCGTGATGTTCAATCGTCGCAATATCACATGTACGGACTTGACGACTGCCGTTTCGCGCCTTGGAATTCTTCGAGTAAGGGACATCGTAACCGCTCAATCGATTGAGCAGCTCAAACATTCCGTTAATCTCACTAAAGAGTGTAACGCTATATTGATGAAAAGTGCTGCGGTTTCACGAGAGCTTGGTGCCACCATGGTACTGGTGGCTCAAGAGTTTCGTAAACATGAGCCTGACACTTATGGGCACCTTGAACAAGAAAAGGCATTACTGGTCGGTTTATTAGCGGATATAGGCTTATTCTGCTTAATTAGCGAATACCACCTTTACTTGGATAAAGGGAATTACCTCGACGCTGATATTGCTTTGCAAATTTTCCAAACTCGTTGCTCAGCGACCAGTAAACTGGTTTTGGAAAGTTGGGGGTTTGATAATGACTTTAGAGAAGTCTCATCGAATGAAAAGTATCAAGAAATCAGACCTGATGTTAGCTATTTAGACATCGCGCGAATTGCCAATCACTTGCTGATGTTCCGCAGTCAAGATGAGCGAATTGAAGACCACGAAGTCGAATTTAATGTCACTGGCGCTGAAGTTTTGTTTGATTTAAGCAACATGAATGACACGCTCTTCAAAAATAAAATCAACGACGTTCTACGTACCAGCGGTCTCTAATTATTACATCAACAATACACAGTCACGTAAAATCTAATGCCCCGTCATCATGCATGAGGGTTTAATTTACTCGACTTGCCTCATAAGGAATGCTTGAGCTTTATGTTTTCAGGGATGTTATTTATCTTCGCCCCACTTGTTGTGGGGTATTTAATACCAATTTCTCGTGCTTCTATTCTTGAGAAAATAAATCAATCAACGTCGTACCTCATTTATGTCATATTGTCTTTAATGGGCTTGAGCTTAGCGGCATTAGACAACCTAGGCAGTAATTTACAGACCATTTTACTTTATGCTGGTACCTTTTTTGTCTGCTTGAGCCTATGTAACCTATGCGCTTTACCTATCGTTGATAAATTGCTTCCATTGCAGACCGATCAATCTCAAAAAAATCTTCCTTTATCTTCAATGGTGCTGGAATCCTGTAAGCTCATTATCGTTGTCGGCGGAGGATTAGTACTTGGCCTTCTCTTGCCGATAGGGCTTTCTTGGGTAGACACCGCCAGTGAATGGATTTTATTTCTCCTCCTGTTTTTTATTGGCATTCAGCTACGCAACAGTGGCCTCACATTAAGACAAATCTTGCTTAATAAACAAGGAATGGCGATTGCTAGCATCATAATTGCCACTTGTATGATAGGCGGAGCAATGGCTTCTGTTTTTCTTGATATACCTTTGTATAAAGCGCTTGCGATGTCTTCAGGATTTGGTTGGTATTCACTCGCTGGCATTTTGATGGGTGATGCTTTTGGGCCTGTTTTCGGTGGTGCGTCATTCTTAATCGAATTGATGCGTGAATTAGTTGCGCTCGTGGCAATTCCACTATTTATTCGTCGTTACCCTTGCACCGCCATTGGCTATGCTGGCGCTACTGCAATGGACTTCACTCTACCCGTGATTCAAACCACAGGAGGGGTTCGTTGTGTGCCTGTTGCGATTGTTAGCGGCTTTATCCTAAGCCTACTTGTTCCTGTCATGATGCTTTTCTTTGTATCACTTGCTAGCTAGATCTCAGGAATACTCGTTAACATCCATTACAATACGGCAAAAATTACGCCACCTGAGCAACCTAATATCGCGTGTAAGCTTGCAAATATAGTCATTATCACTAACCTTGCATATCGATGCTATTCAGGTAGAACAAACAGAAGGAATAACAATGAAACGCTTTGTCGTTGCCGCGTTACTGGCTACCAGCTCAACTTTAACTTTTGCTGCAGATCAACAATGCCTGTCTAACAAATATGACGGTTATGTTGGTGCTTCATTGCAGTGGTATCAGGATCTTGTCGACTTGACTGTCTCTCAGTACCCAGAATTGGTCGAAGTAAGCCAATGGTTTTTGGAAGGTCGAAAACACCATTTCGAATTAAATCGAGAAGCCGTTCATTATTTCCTCAAAAATGAGCCAAGCCGCGTTGCCACCGAGCAACCAATCGAAGCATGGCTAAAACTTGAACAACATGATGTCAAGCAACTGGCAACTCGTAGCGACAAGCTGGGAGACGTTGCAAAACGAACTTTCAATGATCGCCAGTCTACCAATCATCCAAAAAACTACGAACTTCGTTCAGCATTTGCGGACTTACTCAGCCACCCAAAACAGATTGATACTGCACTGAACAAATACAATCAATCAATTATTAAAATTGAACAGCAGAAGTGCAATTAACTTCCCTAGAGATTCCATTTAGGCAACATTCATTTCAATAATAAAAACGGGACATTGCGCCCGTTTTGGTTTAGATTGTACCGCTCGCATTACCAAATAACTACAAAGATTCTTTGCTATGGTTAAGGAACAAAAAACCGCTGACGTTAGCCTCGAGAGCTTGCTAAAGATCTTCACAATTCCTGAAGGTCCAGACTCTACGTTGACAAAAATAGAACTAAGTCTCTCGCAAAACTTAAACCAGTTTCTTCGCGAACACATCGTGGCAGAAGAAAAGCCTTTACATGAAATAGAGAAAGACTTTTCTTCTGCTCAGATCCCGGAACAACCAGAATTCGTTTCTGCCCATACTGAACATCTGCTCGATACTTTAGTTTCCCACTCGGTTCATACTTCGGCACCTAGCTTTATCGGTCACATGACATCGGCACTGCCTTACTTCTTAATGCCGCTTTCTAAGATCATGATAGCGTTGAACCAAAACTTAGTAAAAATCGAGACATCTAAAGCCTTCACGCCGTTGGAGCGTCAGGTGTTAGGTATGCTACATCGTCTTATCTATGCGCAAAACGACGATTTCTATAGCAAGTGGATGCACAGCGCAAATCACTCACTTGGTGCGTTTTGTTCTGGGGGAACGATTGCTAACATAACCGCACTTTGGGTGGCTCGTAACAAAGCACTCAAAGCCGATGGTTCATTTAAAGGTGTTGAGAAAGAAGGCCTGTTTAAAGCCATGAAGCATTATGGCTACGACGGTTTAGCGATTCTTGTATCTGAGCGAGGCCACTACTCTCTGAAAAAAGCAGCGGATGTATTGGGCCTTGGTCAGGATGGCTTAGTTGCTGTTAAGACTGACGCAAATAACCGCATTATTGTTGACGATCTGAAGGCCAAGATTGGAGAGTTAGAAAAACAAAACATCAAACCATTTGCGGTTGTTGGTGTGGCCGGTACCACAGAAACGGGTAATGTTGACCCTCTTCCTCAAATCGCACAAGTTTGCGAAGAGCATAATTGCCATTTCCACGTTGATGCTGCGTGGGGTGGTGCGACGTTGATGTCGAATCATTACCGTCAGCTACTTGATGGCGTTGAGTTAGCAGACTCGGTAACAATAGATGCCCACAAGCAGCTCTATATACCTATGGGTGCTGGAATGGTGCTTTTCAAAGATCCCGATGCAATGAAATCGGTAGAGCATCACGCGCAATATATTCTGCGTAAAGGTTCAAAAGACCTAGGCAGTCATACGCTTGAAGGCTCACGCTCGGGAATGGCCATGCTAGTTTATGCAGCAATGCACATCATCAGCCGTCCAGGCTATGAACTGCTAATAGACCAAAGTATTGAGAAAGCACGTTACTTTGCAGATCTAATCAAACAGCAAGATGATTTTGAACTGGTCTCGGACCCAGAGCTTTGTTTACTGACCTACCGCTATTTACCAGCAAATATGCGCGCGGCACTAGAAAAAGCACAAGGCGCACAAAAACAAAAACTCAACGAGTTGATCAACCAACTCACACAGTTTATTCAGAAGCGTCAACGTGAAACGGGCAAGTCATTTGTGTCTCGTACTCGATTAAACCCAGCCCAATGGCAACGTATGGATACCATCGTATTTCGCGTCGTCTTAGCTAACCCATTGACTACCAAAGACATTCTTAACTCGGTGCTTGAAGAGCAAAGAGAAATTGCTCTGCAAACACCGAGTTTAATGACAAAAATTGAAGATACTGTCCACGACATTTTCAATTCTTAACCTTCTGTGTGAGTTACACCAATTTGAAAATTTCTTTCGTTTTTGGTGTAACTCAAACATCAATACTGTGCTACTAAGAGTACAAAGGCACGATCTCACATTCAATTCTGTATTTTATTGAACATTTTGTTTGAGGTTTGTCAAATTCTCGCTAAATAGTAACCGTATTTGTTTTAGCCAGATTGTGGTTCAGGTTTATACTGGTTTTATGGCGCTGGTCGCTTTTGTTAACGCCTCTCTCGACCTAGATACGATGATGTATCCACTGTTAACAGAACCAGCGAGTTGTTCTCTATACCCTCGTGAACACTATGAATACATTAGAAAAAATTCAAAAAAATCTGGAGAATTTCAGTAAATCAGAGCGCAAAGTCGCAGAAGTGATTATGGCGTCTCCACAAACTGCGATTCATTCGAGCATTGCCACGTTAGCTAAAATGGCGGACGTGAGTGAGCCAACCGTTAACCGTTTCTGCCGTCGTCTGGATACCAAAGGTTTTCCAGATTTTAAACTCCACCTTGCACAAAGCCTTGCGAATGGGACACCTTACGTTAACCGTAACGTTGAAGAAAGCGATGGTCCCGATGCTTACACGCATAAAATTTTCGAATCCACAATGGCGTGTTTGGATGTAGCCAAAAATAGCTTAGATGCAATGCAAGTGAATCGAGCTGTAGACCTATTGACGCAAGCAAAACGAATCTCATTTTTTGGTCTAGGTGCCTCTTCTTCGGTCGCTCGTGATGCTCAAAACAAGTTTATTCGCTTTAACATTCCAATCACCTGTTTTGAAGACATTGTGATGCAAAGAATGAGCTGTATTAATTGCAGTGACAACGATGTGGTCGTACTTATTTCGCATACAGGCAGAACAAAGAGCCAAGTAGAGATTGCGAACCTTGCTCGTGAAAACGGAGCGACAGTCATCGCAATTACAGCAAAAGATTCGCCGTTGGAAAAAGCAAGCTCGTTAGCTATTACCCTAGATGTCCCTGAGGACACCGACGTTTACATGCCAATGGCAAGCCGCGTAGTTCAGATGACGGTAATCGATGTGTTGGCCACTGGCTTTACGCTACGTCGCGGAGCTGGGTTCCGGGAAAACCTAAAGCGTGTAAAGGACGCATTGAAAGACAGTCGCTACGACAAGCTCAGTCAATATTAATACCTAAAAACAAAGGGAGCCATTGAGTTCCCTTTGTTTTTGATAAGGTTAAACGCTGGATAAATCCGACTTTGATTCCAGCACTTCAACTGTACTTTTTTGATGTTCAGGTGCAGCAAAGCATTCGCCACTGCAATCACATACCTGACGTAAGATATACACCAACCTCTCTTGATTAAGTGGCAGCGGGTTACCTTTTATTGCCACCGACTTAAGGGCATCCTCGGCCACTTGCTCAAAAGAAGTTTGGCAGACTCCATACTTACCGAGTTGGGGTAACTCTAGCTTATCAGAGACCATTTTCACCCACAGTACGCCATCATATTCATTCGCATTTGCCCTCTCGGTAACGATTTGAGCCAATTTCTTATAGCGGCTCACGACATCTGATCTTCCTGCTTTCTTAGCCGCATTGATATTTTCTTGCATCACGTGTGGCGCTAATCTTGCGGTTATCACGCTATGCGGAGCGTCGAGTTTCCCTCCTAACGCAGATGCTAATCCATGAGCCGCTCCCAACTTAGCATTGGTAATCGCCATACCACCGAGCAAAGCGGCAAAAGATAAGTCAGAACGAGCCTTATGGTTGTCCTGTTTACAACCTGCAATCACCGAACGGCTCAAACGCCTTAAGCCCTCCTCACACACCATATCGGTCAATGGATTCGGATCACCACAAACATAAGCCTCCATCAAGTGTGTAAAAGCATCCATTGCTCCCCGACCAGAAGTATATTGATCGGTACCATAGGTTAACGTTGGATCAACAATCGCTGTGTCTGCAAGCATATCAGGGCTTCTTAGACTAACTTTCACTTGGTCTTGCCCGGATTTAAGTACTGCATTTCGTGTCACTTCCGAACCTGTGCTTGCCGTCGTAGGAATTGCGATAAAAGGTATCGGTTTCGCTTTTAGTGGTACGTTTCGTCCAACCACTTCAACATAATCATAAACATCGCCTTGATTAGGGATAACGGCTGCAAGCGCCTTCCCCATATCAATCACGCTCCCCCCACCTATAGCAGCAACCATATCGGGTTTAAACTTCCTTCCTATAACAGCGGTCTCTTCAACCATCGTTATATTAGGTTCTCCACAAATTGCGACATGTTGATAACGCATATTCTGCGCTTTGAGATAATTAATGATTGGTTTTGCTCTTTGCTTATCTTTTCCTGTGACAAGCAAAACACTATAGCCATATTGGTTGATTACTGACAACGAAGACTGTAGCGCTCCTTCACCAAAGATAATCTTTGTCGCAGTCATAAACTGAAACATACGCACCTCCCCCAAAAACACTTAACTATAGAGTGCTATGTATTGAGCAAAAAAAAGTTGACCAAGTGCACCTTGCAACCATTAACCCTATTTAATGTGTGTTTTTATGGGACGCCTCACAGAGTCAAAATAGACTATAACCGCTCATCTTATGCTTGCTTTTAATTCACTTGTGTATGAAATCTATACGATAGATTTTACCTATCGAATCAACAGGCAATTGCTGCTTTATTTCCGCTTCGGGATAAGGCATAGTTGTCCCAAGAAACGAAAGCGCCCTGAAAAGGTAGTTACTACGCTTTCAAAAAGAATAGATTAGGAGAAATAAGTATATGTTCGTAGTTATCTTTGGCCGTCCTGCTTGTCCTTACTGTGTTCGTGCGAAAGAGCACGCAGAAACGCTTAAAGCAAAACGGGATGATTTCAATTACCGTTACGTTGATATCCACGCAGAAGGTATTTCAAAAGCAGATCTTGAGAAAACAGTAGGTAAGCCAGTAGAAACTGTACCTCAAATCTTTATCGACCAAGTGCACATCGGTGGTTGTGATGAATTTGAAGCTTACGCTAAAGAGCATCTAGGTCTATTCGACGAGTAATACCATTTACTGATTGTTAAAAGCCGCTTTTAGCGGCTTTTTTTATAGGCGCTCATTTCGTTATTCCCCTGCAACAACTAATCGAAAAACCTAAAATATTTCACTTATCTTTTTGCTATTTTTAGTTACAATCCCTCCCTCATAACTTTTGGTCACATAATCTACCGAGCCACACTGTGAACATAGACGTCGTACATCTGCTTGAGCAAAACCCCATTCTTCTAATCTTCGTCGTATTAGCCATTGGCCTTGCTTTTGGAAAAATTCGTTTTGGTAACCTTCAGTTAGGTAACTCGATTGGTGTTCTCATTACTTCGCTTGTAATGGGTCACCTTGGTTTTTCTTTTAACGCTGAAGCGCTTACTATCGGTTTTATGCTGTTTATCTACTGTGTGGGTATTGAAGCTGGCCCCAACTTCTTTGGTATTTTCTTCAGAGACGGTAAGCACTACTTTATCTTAAGCATGACTGTACTCGTTGCCGCCGTGAGTCTGACTTATTTCTGTAGTCACTATTTGGGACTCGATTTCGGTTTGTCTGCAGGTATGATGGCTGGTGCACTCACTGCAACGCCAGTATTAGTCGGCGCTCAAGATGCCTTAAACTCTGGCCTAGCCACTATTCCACGTAATATGGACTTCTCTTTAGTGTTAGAGAATCTATCCGTTGGTTATGCAATGGCTTATCTAGTGGGTTTGATCAGTATGATCATGTTTGCCAAATTGTTACCGAAACTGCAAAAACAAAACCTATCGGATTCAGCACAACAAATCGCACAGGAACGTGGCCTTGGTCACTCTAGCCAACGCAAGGTTTACCTACCGATTATTCGTGCTTATCGTGTCGGGCCAGAGCTGATCGATTGGACTGACGGCAAAAACCTACGTGAATTAGGTATTTACCGCCAGACAGGTTGTTATATCGAACGTATTCGTCGTAACGGTATCCTAGCCCACCCCGACGGTGACGCAATTTTGCAAGAGGGTGATGAAATTGCACTGGTAGGCTTCCCAGACAGCCACGCGCGTTTGGATCCAAGCTTCCGTAACGGCAAAGAAGTATTCGACCGCAATCTACTCGACCTTCGAATTGTCGAAGAAGAGATTGTCGTTAAAAGTGATGCCATCGCTGGTAAACGTCTTTCAGACTTGAACTTGTCAGAATATGGTTGTTTCTTGAATCGTGTTGTGCGTGCTCAGATTGAAATGCCGATGGATTTAGATATCGTTTTAGCCAAGGGTGACGTTCTGCAAGTGAGTGGCGAAAAGAGCCGCGTACATGGTCTTGCTGAAAAAATTGGTTTCATCTCTATTCATAGCCAGATGGCAGATCTATTAGCATTTTGTAGCTTCTTTATCTTAGGCATTATGTTTGGCTTGGTGACGATGACGTTTGGTCAAGTCTCATTCAGCCTTGGTAATGCGGTTGGTCTATTGCTATCAGGTATCACTCTAGGCTTCTTACGTGCCAACCACCCTACTTTCGGTTATGTGCCGCAAGGCGCACTGAACATGGTGAAAGACTTGGGCTTAATGTTCTTTATGGTGGGGATTGGGTTAAGCGCAGGCGGCAAGATGTTTGAACACCTAACACAAGTAGGCCCGCAGATCATTGGTTTGGCCTTTATCGTGAGTGTAGTTCCTGTCGTTCTAGCTTACCTTGTTGGCGCTTACGTGCTTAAGATGAACCGTGCCCTACTCTTTGGTGCTATCATCGGAGCTCGAACATGTGCGCCAGCGATGGATGTGGTAAACGAATACGCGAAGTCAACAATCCCAGCACTGGGGTATGCTGGTACGTACGCGATTGCCAATATCTTAATGACTCTCGCAGGTACTGTTCTGATTATTCTGAGTTAATCTCTTTTGAAAGAGTTTTGCTGACAACGTAGCACCATTCACCTCAAAGATTTAAGACACAAAAAAGGCGCTCAATGAGCGCCTTTTTTAATTCAATTAGAAGTAGCTTAGATTTGAGTGAAATCTGTTTCTACTGCTGGGTTAACGTCTGCTTCGTAGTCCACACCGTCAACACCAAAGCCGAATAACTTCAAGAACTCTTCTTTGTACTCAACGTAGTCCGTTAGCTCTTTCAGGTTTTCAGATGTGATTTGTGGCCATAGGTCACGGCAGTGTTGCTGGATGTCTTCACGTAGTTCCCAGTCATCCAGACGTAAACGATTCACTTCATCTACTTCGGCTGCACTGCCGTCTTCTTTATATAGACGTTGGCTGAACATACGGAAAATCTGTTCCATACAACCTTCGTGTACGCCTTCTTCACGCATTTTCTTAAATACCATTGCGATGTAAAGAGGCATCACAGGAATTGCAGAACTTGCTTGTGTCACAACTGACTTAAGCACAGCAACATTTGCTGTACCACCAGTAGCTGAAAGCTTCTCGTTTAACGCTGCTGCTGCACGATCTAGGTCCATTTTCGCTTTACCTAGTGCGCCATCCCAGTAGATAGGCCAAGTCAACTCAGTACCGATGTAGCTGTATGCCACTGTTTTACAACCATCTGCTAGAACGCCAGCGTCTGAGAGTGCATTGATCCAAAGTTCCCAGTCTTCGCCGCCCATTACGGTTACTGTGTCTTGAATTTCCTGCTCAGTTGCAGGTTCTACGCTTGCTTCGATGATCACGTCTTTGTTGGTATCAACAGCAGTAGATGTGTAAGTCTCACCGATAGGCTTCAGAGCAGAACGGATAAGTTCGCCGGTTTCTGGCATTTTACGTACTGGAGAAGCCAGAGAGTAAACCACCATATCTACCTGACCAAGGTCTGCTTTGATCAAATCAATTGTTTTCTGTTTTGCTTCATTTGAGAACGCGTCCCCGTTTAGGCTTTTCGCGTACAAGCCCTCTTCACGAGCTAGCTTTTCGAATGCAACTGAGTTGTAGAAACCGGCAGTACCAGGTTTCTTCTCTGTGCCTTCTTTTTCGAAAAACACACCGATAGTTGAAGCGCCGCCACCAAATGCCGCAGCGATACGAGAAGATAGGCCATAGCCACTTGATGCACCCACAACCAGTACGCGTTTTGGCGCGTTCTTGATTTGGCCTTGTGCTTTAGTGTAAGCAATTTGTTCTTTTACGTTAGCTTCACAACCCACTGGGTGCGTAGTAGTACAGATAAATCCACGAATTCTAGGTTTGATGATCATATTCAACTTCCTTTAAACAACCTTGCTAGGATAAAAGTTTCGTCGTAACTTCGCATCTAATTTCTGTAAAAAGGCATCGAAAATGCAAGTGGTTGGAGCACTCAATCGTCAATCTCTGGCCAAAGGACATAAAAAAGCACCTCTTGGGAGGTGCTTTGATTATGTTGGTGGAAGAAGAAAGCTTATGCAACCGAGTTTAATTTCGATCCCTTCGAGCTATTGGTACGAACTTCTGAGAAATCGTGGCTAAAATGATCAACTTGAATCGCTTTGTTACGCAATTTATCCGCAGCCAGAATTTGATCAATTTCTTGCTCTGTTAACACACCAGCTTCAAAGGCTTGCTGTAAACGGTCATGCAATATGCCTTTACGGGCCACTTTGCCGTCTTTCGCCGCCTTCATTAATTTTCGCTCAAGCGGTTTGATATCATACATCGCTAGGAACGCGTTCTCCATCAAACCAACGCTATCATCCTCACCCTTTCCGATGTAACACAAATTGGTCAGTCTGTCACGTTGCACCCCTGGCGTCATCATTGCTTCCGCGAGACCAACACATAGCTCGTCGCTCGGCGCTTTAAAATGATTACCTAGAGGGAACAGTAAGCCTTTTAGTACACCACCCACATATTTCACTGGAAAATTTGAGTAAGCTTCATTCAATGACTTTGATACATTGTACAAACAGTGCTGCACCGCATAGTGAACAAAATTTAAATCACCTTGCTGACGACCTTCATCTTCGTACTTCTTCAGAGCTGCTGAAGCCATATACAAATAACTCAAACCATCACCAAGACGCGCAGAAATCATCTCCTTACGCTTTAAATCCCCCCCTAGCGTTAACATTGCAAAGTCTGCACTCACTGCTAAAGCTCTGCTCAAACGTGTGATGTCTTTGTAGTACTGCTGCGTAGGACCACTCATGTGAGCCTTGACAAAACGTGCCCCCGTTAATGCTGCTCCAAATGCGCCAAATGTATTGCCCATTGCGTGTTTAATGTGTTTAAACAGCAGATCATCAAATGCTTTCGCACCTTGGTTAGTGTCCGGGTTTGCTGCGGCTTCCATTTCTTTCAACACGTATGGATGACAGCGTGTCGCACCTTGACCGAAGATCATTAGATTACGAGTCAAAATATTTGCGCCTTCCACTGTGATGGCGACCGGAATACCAAGATAATGCTTAGCTAGGTAGTTCATCGGACCGTCTTGAATCGCCCGCCCCGCATGAATGTCAAAGGAGTCATTTAAGATCGTACGTGCGATCTCTGTCATGTGGTACTTAGCAATTGCGGTTACAATGCCGGGCTTCTCCTTCATATCAAGAGAAGTGGTTGTCAACGTACGAGTCGCCTCTAATAAATAAGTTAAGCCACCGATACGCCCCATGGCTTCGGCAACACCTTCAAACTTACCGATCGACATACCAAACTGCTTACGAACGTATGCGTAGGCACCTGTTGTGCGTGTAGTAAGGTGACCAATCGCCGTCCCTAGCGCAGGAAGAGAAATACCTCGTCCAGCCGACAAGCATTCCACCAGCATACGCCAGCCTTTACCTGCGTATTCAGAGCCACCAATCAGCCAGTCCATTGGAATAAATACATCATTACCACGAGTTGGACCATTCATGAACGCAGAGCCTAGAGGATCGTGTCGCTCACCAATTTCAACGCCCTCGTGATCCGCTGGAATAAGCGCACACGTAATACCAATATCTTTCTGATCACCAAGTAACCCATCTGGATCTTGTAGCTTAAAAGCGAGACCAAGTACGCTCGCCACTGGTGCAAGTGTAATATAGCGTTTATTCCAACTTACTCGAACACCCAGTACCTCTTTCCCTTCATGCGAGCCATAACAAACCACACCTTGATCGGGGATACCGCCAGCATCTGAACCTGCTTCTGGACCTGTTAACGCAAAACAAGGAATATCAGTACCGTCGGCTAGGCGTGGTAACCAGTAATCTTTCTGCTCTTGTGTACCATAGTGGGTCAGTAGTTCACCCGGGCCAAGTGAGTTTGGCACCATAACTGATACCGCTGCACTAATGCTACGAGTTGCGATGCGAGTGACGATGGTCGAGTTTGCTAATGCAGAAAACGCACGACCACCATATTCTTTTGAAATGATCAGTGAGAAAAAACGCTCTTTACGTAGGTATTCCCATACCTGTGGTGGTAGGTCACGGTCATCCTTAACGATTTTCTGGTCATCCAACATTTCTAGTAAAGTTTCCAGTTCGTTATCCATGAACGCTTGCTCTTCTGATGACAGGGCAGGCTTAGGATAATGATGCAGTGTTGTAAAGTCTGGTTTGCCGGAAAACAATTCAGCATCCCACCATACACTCCCCGCTTCCATTGCTTCTTTTTCGGTACTCGATAGTGGAGGGAGTACTTTTTTGAATACTTTGAATGCTGGGTCACTAATCCATTTTCTTCGTAGAGAGCTCATAGTTCAGATCCTTTTGTTCACTTCACCGCAGGTGATTAAATTTTCTTATTCATTATCAATGTCTACTTGGTCGACATGCCAGCCGACAAGTAAGGAATCAGTAAATCAACAACGGACTTTATGTCCACTTCCTTCTCAAATTTACTTTCTGCTAATTCTGTTAGTGCCTGACTTGACGCCATGGTAAAAACACATGTACCTAATGTGAAATGCAAGCGCCAGAACAATTGCTCTTCCGTCAAACTTGGGTTGGCTTTCATAATCGAGGATATGAAAAGGTTTAATACTTCTTCATATCTGGTGCTAATGAACCACCGCAGATGCCCTTGTACATCGGTATAACCGCGTCCAATCAAAAGCATGAATAATGCGGTACCATTCGGGCGTACCTCATTCAACGCACGTAAAGGCAAGCGTAGCGATTCAAACACTTCGTCCATGTTGTAGTCATCGCGCGTATTCAATTCGACTAATGATGTCTTAATACTAGGCATAAGTGCCTCGAGATATCGGTCAAGCACGGCTCTTACTAATGTTTTTTTATCACCGAAATGATAGTTAACCGAAGCTAGATTCACATTCGCTTTGCCAGTTATCGTTCGTAGTGAAGTGTCATTGAAGCCATATTCCGCAAATAGCCCTTCGGCTATGTCGAGTATTTTTTCTTTTGTTGTACTTCTCGGGGCCATTTCAATCACTCGTATTAAACAACTGTTTGAAATATACCTCCGAAACCTTAAGTTAACAAATGATTAACATCACATTTTTAGTCATTGGTCTGACCAGATTGAGGAACGTGAGCCATTAAGGGAATGAATTTGCAGAAATATCTGGGTGCAAAAAAACTTTGAAAAAAAATGGAACTGATTGGAATTGGCCTGGTCTGAATGTATGTAACAACTAGTGCATTTTAAGTTTTACTGGCCGTCAAACTTGTTTCCATCTAGTTGTTGTATTGCTGCTTTTTCTTATTAACTCCTATGTTTGTATCCGCCCAGACACTTTTTAATCTGGGCTTTTTTTCGCCCTCGATTTTGTACAGCTCCTTCTTCTGCTCTAAGCCCCCTTCTTCATCAATGTCACGGGATCGCGTGAATGCCTAGCAGCGCGTAATTCAATACATAAAAAAACCTCCCGGTAGGGAGGCTTCTCATATAACTAGACTGTCTAAGACTTATGCATCTTGAGCAGGCGTCTTTGGTAATGAGAAATGCAGCAGTGCATAACCAATGATCGCGGCAGTTGTTGATCCCATTAAGATTCCAAGTCGAGCATAGGTGTCGAACTCAGGACTTACGTTACCAAATGCCAGTGATGAGATGAAAATCGACATGGTAAAGCCGATACCACACAGTACTGACACCGCAAAGATATGTACAAAATTCACACCTTGAGGCAGCTTTGCAATACCCGCTTTTACCGCTACCCAACTGAACGTAAAGATGCCAAGTGGTTTACCTACCAATAGACCTAGAGCGATACCAAGAGGCAGCATTGACGTTAAACCAGCCAGTGACACACCCTCCAGTGAGATGCCCGCGTTTGCAAAAGCAAATATAGGAAGAATACCAAAGGCAACGTATGGATGCAGTGCGTGCTCCATGTGTTTGAGTGGCGAATGCTCACCTTTTTTGCCTTTTAATGGGATAGCAAAACCGATCACAACACCCGCCAAGGTGGCGTGAACACCCGATTTCAATACCGCAAACCAAAGAATCGCGCCGACAATCATATAAGGCGTAAGTTTGGTAACATTTTTAGAATTCAACATGAACAACACACCGGTCATAATAAAGCCAACCACAAGTGCCGTTGTTGATAGATCACTGGTATAAAACAATGCAATGATCACAACCACACCAAGGTCATCGATGATCGCTAATGCCAACAAAAATACTTTCAAGCTAATAGGTACACGCTTGCCTAATAGCGCCATAATACCTAGCGCAAATGCAATATCGGTTGCTGCAGGAATAGCCCAACCAGAAATTGCTTCCGGATCGCCCGCATTAAAAGCAACATAAACTAGAGCTGGCGCTAACATACCACCTACCGCGGCAATTGCTGGGAAAATCGCCGTTTCTTTCGATTTTAATGCACCTTCAAGCAGTTCACGCTTTACTTCAAGACCAATGAGCATGAAAAACACGGCCATCAGGCCATCATTGATCCAATGAGAAACTGACATACCCAATACATAAGTATGCAGCATTGCTTGATAAGTCTCACCAAATGGTGAGTTGGCAATGGTCATTGCGATTGCCGCTGCAATCACTAAAAGAATACCACCTGCAGATTCCATTTTGAAAAAGTCACGAATGACATCGTTCATGGTTTCGCCCTTATATTTATTATCTTAATAAACGAGTAACAAAGAATGATGAGAGTGTATATCTATGGAAAATTTAAGAATAATCGCTTGTTCAGAGTATAAACTTCGTTATTTCCGATACAAACTAAACGACACATCGAATTTTCCAACAGAAGAATAAATACGTAAAAGTCCTTTTCATCTCCTAATAAGTCGAAATACTCACTGAGACCACTATTAACATAGTGTAATATGAGATTAATTTTCGTAATATCCATGTTATTTTGAGACAAGCATGATGCTATCCCTGCCCAAAAAAGCCGCCTTTCTCGGCGGTTTTTATATCGTATTTAGTAACCCGTAAGCTGCATAAATCCCCATGCTTCGTTAGAGCCAGAAGCCTGTATAGGTCCTTCCCAGTAAGGAATCAAAAAAGGCTGCCACATATCTGACTTGGTGATTCTCGTCGTTAAGTTAATACCATGCTCGGGCACATTAATGATCCATTGCAGAGGTAATCGTCGACCATTAGGTAAGCTCGTCACCTGCATTGGGGTAATACTAAAATCCTTCTCAGTCAAATTAAATACCGCCCCAGAGCGAGTAGACAGAGTCCCAAAGATGTGTGGTAACTGGCCATTATGACGATAGCGACTCACGGTAAGCGCTCTACCATCATCGAAGTTAAAGACAAGCCAGTCCCAACCTTGCTGACCTTCTCCGATCATACCACTTCCCCATTCCTTCTGAGCCCATGCAGAGCCAGAAACAGATATAAGCTGACCATTGAGGGTAAGTGTCCCTTTCACATTTAGGAACGGCGCACTAAAGCTAAAAGAAGCGACCGATTGCAATGCGTGTTTAATTTGAAAGCCCTTATCACCATTTACCACAAATGGGCCATTGGTTATGGTGTTGAGTTCAAGTCCAAATGCATCCGTTGACACATCAAGTTGACCAGGAAATGGCGTCAAGCCCAGCGAGCGCCAGTTCCAATTGTCTATCCATAAGCGAAATGGGTGGTTAGTCATTCCTGCTTGGCCAATTCCGCCACGAGCAACACGCTGCTCTCGCCATACTTGAGAGCCACTGCTTATTACCACATGAGATAGATAGAGCTGTGGATTTTGCCACCCATGCGTATCTCGTTCATCCGTCGCAACCCTAAAGTAGCTCCATTGCACGTTGTATACTTGACCATTTTTATCCTGCAATTTCGCAAAATAATTCCACCATTCGTGTTGATAGCCTAGGTGAAAACGAAAGTCTTTAGGCAAAGAGACATGTTCATCTGGTAAAACTGGATCAAAGACCGTCTTACTTTCACGTTGTAGCACGTGACTGATCTCATTTTCTTCTGTTGCTGTTGCTTCGTCCCAATGAGTCCAATAAAGCGCGGCGCCAGTCAAAAAGATAAATGCTAGAAAGAGCAAAGCAGAAATAGAGAAAATCTTTTTGTTTTTCATTTCTTTCACTACAACGCATCCCTCAGTGACTTCATTGGTGTGCTCTTAATCATTCGGATAACAGGTAAGGCTCCGGCAATCATAATAGCCAACATTGCCCAGGCAATGGTCTGTACGTACTCCCACGGAATGATTTGCAACTCTAACGACCAACCAAAAGATTGTTTAATAATGATGTCGACGATCAAGTTCGCTAATGCCAAACCAAGCGGAACGGCAATAATTGCCGAGATAGTGCCAAAGACAAACAACTGCAAGCCACCTAGTGCTACTAGCTCTTTACCTGACACGCCCATACAGCGAAGCAAAGAAAAATGTCGTTGACGAGACAACTCACCCGCTAAAGTTGCAAAAAACAGGCCGAATACTGCAATAATCAACGTGATATTGCCGAGCGTTCCTGCAATGGCAAACGTATGATCAAAGACCCGCATTGCTTGATTGTAAATATTGCTATTATCGAACACACGATCTTGTGGCAGACGGTATACACTTTCCAACCGTCCTTTAAGCCCTTCGCCATTCACGTTTTCTTTGAGCAACACGCCCAAGCCAACGTTGCCAGAACCAGCAAATGCATACAGCCAATTCCTATGAGACATCATGATTTGGTTATATGGATTACCGTAATCGAAGTAAACGCCAACGACCTGCCAACCACTACCGAGCGGAGAGAGCAAATCAATATAATCACCAGGCCGAATATCCAGTTTTAGCGCCATGGATTCACTGATCATCAAACTCTTAGCATGATGTAAATGGTACCAATAATTCGGAATCCCCAGCTTCACCGTCAGTGCATCTAACTCACCTTCTGAAGCCCCAGTACTCACAACTTGTAGCGAACCGCGTTCAGTTGGAAAATCTTTCTCCCAACGCCACCAAACCGCATCCACCTCTGGTTGTTTTTTCAACCAAGCACTCATACGCGCGGCTGAACTATTGGTTGGGTAAACATACAAATCCGCTGCCAAACGCTGACTTAACCATTTATCGGTGGTATCACGAAAGCTACCCACCATGGTTTCCACGCCAATGTTTGCCGCTAACGCAAGCATAAATGCCATGGTTGCCACACCGCGATAACTCATGCTTGCCGCTGAATCAGCAAAGAACCAACGAACCCGAACCCAACGCATAGAGTATGAAAGGCTCTGGAACACATGCCACATAATGAACGGCATAAACAGCGCAACACTGACTAACATTAACGCAATGATAGTAAAACCTGACTCCTGAGTCTTAGGCGCCTGATACACCGCGACAGCAGCAACACAAAAAGCACACGCCGCAAGTGCTTGCCAAGAAAATTCACGACCCGCAAAACGCATTAATGATAAGCGAGAAGAAAGGCGAATAGGCTGTGACTTAAGTAAGCGAATCAACGGCCACAGACACGATAGCAATGCACCTAATGCAGACATCGCCAAACTGTACAGACTCGATTCCCATGACCAACCAATCGCAAGGCCAACATTCGCATTATAAAGATCGCTCAAGCTCGATGACACTGCAGGAATAAGTTCATTGGCCAAAATTAAACCCAAAAAATTACCGCATCCCCACGCCAACAGAACTAGTAGACACAACTCGAGCAGCAGCGCTTGCGTGAGCTGCGTACCCGTCACACCTGCTTGACGCAAGATCCCAACCAGTCGTTGACGTTGAATAAAAGAAAGCGACATAGCTTGATAGAAAATGAACAACCCCACTAGGAACGATAACATTCCCATTGCGGTTAAATTCAAATGAAACGCTTTGGTAAGAGATTCCAGTTCACTACGGCTGTTCCGTACTAGCACCATCCCATTTGGCAGCAGTTTCTTCAGTGCTAATACTTTCTCTTCAGGCATTTCTCCACAAGAAATTGCAGAAAGACCAGAACTGCGCTTTAACATTCGTAAAAGGGAAATATCAGTAACCAACCGAGTGCCAGATAACATCTGATCGGTATCGACCTTTACAGGTCCCAGTCTACTGCCGTCATTTAACTCGATAAAATCGCCATTTTTCAATTCCATGTGAGACGCCAAGTCTTGGCTAATGAGCGTGGGATAAGGGGGTTTCATCAATGAAAGCAGTGGTAGATCGCCCAGTGACTTACCCTGATGTAAAGGTAACAAGGCCACAGGATCAACGCCAACCAGCATGAGTCCCAAATCGTTTTTGGTATCAAGGTGCAAGACGTCAAAAGGGGCGCACTGATGGAACCCTGCTCGACGAAGTTGAATATAAAAACCTTGGGGAATTTTATTGGCGGAGTGTTTAGTGCGAATTCGATACGGCAAAGGGTTTGAAAAAAGCTTTTCACCCGTTTCATAACTTTGCTTAGCATGTTGGTTAATAGAGGTAACCCCAACAAGAAGCGATACGCCTAGGGTTAAACCAAGCCAAACAAGAATAATTTGTAGTGGGTAGCGACGGTAGTGACCGAGTAGTGCCTTAACTACGGGCCATAACATGTAGCTGCCCTCCTTGAAGACGAATTCGACCTTCCATGTGCTCTGCTACTTTTTCACTGTGTGTGACGAGTAACAGCGTACAATCAAGTTGGCGCGCTAGACTGGTGAGCAAGCGCATTACCGCTTCCGCATTGCGTTCATCAAGACTGCCCGTCGGTTCATCAGCCAATAGAATTTTAGGTTCCATATAAAGCGCACGTGCAATAGCAGCGCGTTGCTGCTGTCCACCAGAGACCTCTTCAGGATAGCGACCTAAAAGCGGCATAAGATCGAGTGCGGATAAAATTTGACGCCACAAACCCTTATCTTCTGGTAAACCTTTGAGTTGACGGCAAAAACGAATATTGTCAGCAATATTCAGAGTAGGTAATAGATTGAACTGTTGGAAGATATTACCAATATTGTTGCGACGGTAGAGTGTTCTTAGGCGTTCTGGTGCACTGTGCATCGCAAAATTGGAGTACTGAATTTCACCGGAATCCGCGGTATCAAGCCCCGCAATCAAATTAAGCAACGTACTTTTTCCGGAGCCACTCTCTCCCATTAACGCAACTTGTTCACCTTGTTGCAATGTCAATTCTGCCCCTTGTAGTACAGGATGAAATTCCCCCCCGTCTACATAGCCTTTACATAGGTCTGACAGTTTTAACATTGATTTTGCCGCTCAAATGGTGTTTAAATTCGGAGTCAGAATCTACACTAAAATACCGTTAGTAGGAAGTATTTTGAATAGTAGATCACACTATGGGACGTCTAATGCAACTTATCCCGCACAACCTATCAATCTTCAATCAAATTCCTCATCCATTTTTTACTTAGCATACGGCTCAAAGACAACCCCCACTTCACAATTTCTTCCGTCAAAAAAAGTAGGTAAACCCACTGCGGTTCAAACCCAAGTTGAATGGCAGCGAACGCCGTAAGCGGAATACTGATAACCCATTGTGCAAAAAGATCTTGATACAAGCAGTACTTTACATCACCACCTGCGCGCAATACACCAACGATCGCCATCATAGGTACAGAGCGAAGGACCACACCAAACGCGAGAATCACAATAAACTGCTCTGCCAATTTTCGTGTTTCATTGGTAAGGGCACTAAATGCATCTAGGATAAGTTGATTAGTGATCAGCAATACCGTCGCAACCACAACAGCAATGAGTACGTTTAAAATCACCGTTGCCCAAGCTTGATAATAGACTTGGGTGAAGTTCTTCGCACCAAGTTGGTTCCCCACAAGTACCGCTGCGGCATTTGACGTCCCTATCATCATTGCCAAAGCTATCGATTCTACCGGTGTCATCACAGACAGTGCCGCCAATCCTTGCACACCAGCCTGTCCCATAATTGCGTGATAAACAAACAAGCCCCCCGCCCAAGCAAGAAAGTTAAAGGTGGTTGGCAAAGATAACTTCAAGAAACGAGCAATCTTATCCAAAACAAGGCTAGCCCTTATATCAACCAAGCCAAAGGCGACGATATGTTTTCTTCGCCAAAGGAAACTAAACAAAAAAATGACTTCAATCGCTGCGCTGATCACCGTTGCAATGGCTGCGCCTATAATCCCCATCGCAGGAAAACCAAATTTACCGAAAATCAGTACCCAATTAAGCAGGATGTTAGAAAAGATACCAATACCACTGAAGAAGGTACTTAGACCTGGTTGATGCATGGCGCGTAAACCTACCGCCATGCTCGCGACACAAGCAACCCCAAACATACTCACCGACGAGATAACTAAGTAGTCCGCGCCTAGACGTATGACTTGCTCTGAGTCTGTCGTGAGCCTCATGATGGGCTTAGGAAAAAGCACAAACATAACCACCGTTAATGCAGCAAATACCATTGAAATCATCCACGTCAGCGACGTACTTTGCCTTACACCAACTTTGTTTCCCGCTCCCCAGTATTGCGCTGTTAACAGTGCGCCACCGGTTGTTACGCCAAGGAGCATAATGGTCGTAACAAAGGTCGCCCTTGCTGCCACACCAACCGCAGCGATTTCAGCTTCTCCAAGTTGCCCTAGCATCAGTACATCCACCAAGCCTCGGCTAGAGAACATCATACTTTGTAAAGTAATGGGAAGAGCAATGACGAACAATCGACGTAAAAACGATTTATCGGCGTGAATAAACAATTGTGAGAAAAAAGACATCCTCGCTCCAACGACAACCTATTGATAGAAATGGAAAAGTGCACCATGATTATACTCTGTGATGAATAATCCACCAGCAATACAAGGATTCAAAATGAAAAAGGTGTTGGTACTTGGCGCTTCAGGGTACATTGGATCTCAACTGCTTCCGTTACTGCTTGATAAAGGTTACACCGTCACGGCAGCGGCGCGTCATATTGATTATTTGAAGGCCAGAACGCAACCGCATCCAAATCTCACGATCACTTACTTTGATTTAGCCGACATAGATACAACACTGTCACTCGTTAACAACTTTGATCTGGTGTATTTTTTAGTTCATGGTATGGCTCAAGGGCATGATTTCGTCGAATATGAAGTGAATCTCGCAGAAAACTTTAAACAAGCACTAGAGAAAAACCATATAGGGCACGTCATTTATTTGAGTGCTATCCAGCCACGAACCGGAAACTCACCACATCTTGCTGCTCGTAAAGCTACGGGAAAAATCATTCGCCAAACGGGCGTACCCATAACGGAATTGCGTGCTGGTGTGATCATCGGGCCAGGATCAGCAGCCTTCGAGATCATGAGAGACTTTGTTTACAACCTTCCAGTGCTGATCACACCAAAATGGGTGGATTCCAAAGCCAACCCAATTGCCCTGCCCAATCTCAATCACTACTTGCTTGAATTAGCGGAAGTCACCCCGACCAAAAGCGAGATCTACGAGGTTGGCGGTCCTGATACATTAAGTTATCGTGAGCAATTTGAAGTCATTTCTAAGATCACCAAGAAACCTTACCGACTTTGGTCAACGCCACTGCTAACACCCAACATGGCCTCATATTGGTTAGCCATTGTGACATCAGTTCCCGCAAGTATTGGTAAAGCGCTACTTGCAGGTTTGGAGCACGATTACATTGCTGATGCCAAACCCATACACGAACGATTCCCACAAAAGCTGATCAGCTATAAACAGTCCGTCACAGACACCATCGCAGCAGAAGGGACTTTTGTCCGCAGTAACGTTTGGGGATTTGAGCCAGCAGCGCTGAATCGTTGGCAACCAGGGTATGGCTACTACCCAAAACAAGCTGGAACAAGTATCAAGACCAAAGCTTCCGCTGCGTCCTTATGGGAAGTCGCGCAAAAGATCGGTAGCAAAGAGAAAGGCTATTACTTTGCCAATGTCTTGTGGCGCACACGTGAATGGCTCGATATCTTTTTTGGTGGAGGAAAACCAATTCGAGTATCGCCTCCCGGGCCGGAGTTGAAAGTCGGTGATTTTATTGATTCCTGGAAAGTTATTCGATGTGAAGAGAATCACTTTCTTTCTTTATTCTTCGGCATGAAAGGTCCTGGCCTTGGTCGTTTAGAAATAACCATCAAAGACGACGGAATCCAGAGGGAATTAGACATCAGAGCCTGGTGGCACCCACAAGGTTTTTTGGGGCTGCTTTATTGGTTTGCCATGATGCCAGCTCACCTATTTATCTTCAAAGGCATGGTGAGAGCGATGGTCAAGGAAGCCGAAAGATCAGCTAGTCTTGAGTAGGAAGCTTATGTGCAATCCCTGCATGGCAATCAATGCACGATTGATTTCTACTTTCCATCATTTCATGCCGACGAGCAACAGTGCGGCTTTGTTTTTCAAAATCCATCCGTTCGATAGAGTGGCAATATCGACATTGCTTTGACTTGTTGCCCACATACTCGGCTGTTACCACCTCAGCTAAACGGGGTCGGTGCTCTTCTTCAAAATTTTCGAGTGTAATATCACCCATCAACTTATGGTAAATATCCGCCGTAGCGCGAATTTTTAACCCAAGCTTCGCCAAAAATTCTCGTGGCACATGGCAGTCGCTGCACGTCGCTGCGACTACCCCCTTTGCATTGTTAAAATGGGATGATTGTTGATACTCCTCTACGATGGTATCCATGCCAATATGGCAGCGATAGCAGAATGCATTGCTATTTGTGTATTGCATACCAACATGGAAACTCATCACTGCCCCAACACCAATCACAAAAGCCAATATGCCCCCTATCGGCACACCTAGCATCCATTTTTTGTTGGGTTTTCGCCATAGACTCATGTCCAGTCATCTCCAACTTAGTTTAACGGAAGCTGGCATAATATTCGGAGAGTGCCCGCAAGTCCTCTGAACTCAAACTCTTAATCGCATCATCCATTTGTTTGTCAACCGAGCGCTTTCCCTGATTAAATTGCTGCAATGTTGTTAAAAGGTAACCTTTTTGCTGACCAGCTAAGATGGAGGCTTCATCGAACGGGTCACTCCCTCCTTCAGCATGGCAATTTTCACAGCTTTTAAGGTGAACAGCTTTCCCTTTTGCCGCGAGCGCTGCGTCAAACGGTTGGTCAGCACGGACAAACTCGATGCTAGAATAATGCTTAGCAATATTCTCTATCTGTGCTTCAGTTAGGGATTTCACAACGCCAACCATGTCACCTTTTTGGCTAGTATCTCCATAAACAAAATTCACTGTGGCAGCTGGCCTACCCTCTAAATATCTCAACATTTGATCAACGTGATTAAACTCTGGTATCCCCGCAATAGAGGGAATATTAGTATTAGAGCTCACACCTTTAGGTCCGTGACAAGATTCACATTGATTTTTAATAATTAAATCTTCGGTAGATGCCCAGCCCCAAGAAATAGACATCAAACTTAAAAGTGATATGGTAAATATATTTAAAAGAAACTTTGAAATGAGAATCATTAATTCATCCCTCCGTAAAACCATCTTTGATAAAGTCTTATCATTAATTCCAACGAAAAATCAGATTTTTATACCCACAGTGACGGTTAATTCCTTGCCGCATGACTAAAGAGGTATTACAGCGCGTACACCACGTTTATATGCTTCCTGACTCTACACATCGTGCAACACACCAGTCAAACCTCTATTCCTGCGAGTATCTTACGGTTGACCGTGCATCGATAGCCGAATCAAAACAATAAAAACATTTGTCATTCCGACAACGTGGGCAGAATAAACTTTATAAAAGTGGTGAGATTCTTTGTTTGTGAATTTTAGCGTAGTTCAAATAAATCTAATTTTTTAGTTTTCACGCTAAACACTCCTTTATAACATTTAAAGGTTAAGTCGCTGTTTTATTTATTCATTGTTACAAAATCAACCATTTACCATAATAAAAGTGCGTATTATTTTTTAACATTTATCTTTACGTCTATACTCATACCAGACCAGTAAGTTTCAATTCCTTGGAAATGAGTGGATATACGGACATCTAAACTCGGTCTCGATAAAGGATAAATAACTTAATCAGTAGGTTATATATAGCAAACTTCATCAAAGCTAACTCAATCCCACTTACTTTAAGGAAGAATCGAGAGAGGCCATGAACTGTTTCAAGTCGACTATTATTGTCATCTTAGGGTCACTACTTATCGCTTGCGGACCAGACAGCAAGAATGACCAAAATACCCCTCCTCCTAACTTGGGTGATTTTCGCGTTAATATCCAACCACCTAGATTAGTTTCTCTTGATAGCGGTGAAACGAAACTCGTCATCGACTTCTCTATATATGATGGCAGTGGGCAGTCGTACCGCTTTGATGAAAATAGAGAATTTCGCATCGCCTTATTAAAAGCGATGCCTTCTCGCGAGAATATTGAAGATACAACCGATCCCGCATTCGCATTTAACGGACGTCATGGCAACACGTATTGGAAGAGCTTTCATCACTCGAGCAACACTCCCACTAATCGCGCAAGCATGGAAAGTGTTTGGGATGGTCATTTGCTAGAAACGGATGAGGGATATCGATACACCTTTGCCATAGCAGATCTGTTTAAAATTCAGGATCCTTATCCTAGCGACTCAGTAAATAACAGTGGTTATATCGCATGGGATGAAGATACGTTACACCGAATTGTTATGGCGTATGGCGACAAAGAACTTGGATTCACTCACACTTACGAGTGGATACCGAGTGGGAACACCAGCCCATCAGTCTCACGAAACGTGATTGAGAAAGGGAAGTGTGAAAGTTGTCATATGGAAGAGCCGCTTTTCCATAGCCCCGGCTATCGCTCCATTGACAATAATATTGCCGTATGTACCGCTTGCCACAATGACAGCAACCCAGGTGCGGCACCAGCCAGACGTCCGTTAGCTGCAATCATTCATCAGTATCATGGCAACGTATTTAAACTTGGTAGCGATAGAGGTGACAGCACCACTTACAAGCAGCCCATCGATGAAAACGATATGCTGGTTACCGATATTAATGGACTCATTGTTGAAGACAATCCGTTCCCTCAAGATGCTCGAAACTGTACCACTTGCCATTCTACTGACATTACACTGGCATCAGATGCGAATAATTGGTTTGAGCACCCTAGCCAAGTGGCCTGTGAAACTTGCCATTTATATCGAGATCGGGGCGCACATGACAACCAAGTTGGTAATGTATGGCTACGCAATGGCGAACCACAAAATACTTGTTCCGGCTGCCATCGCCCTTATGAGCGAGACGACGAGGGCAACCCAATTGTTGGAGAGGATGCGGAGCGGAGTGCAAAAACCGTCCATCTTACTCGTCTAGATAATCTCGCTACCGCAAGAAACTCTTTAGTGATTGATATAAAACACGCCAGGTTCACTGACAATCAGTTTGAAATTGAACTGAAGGTCTCGAAAGATGGTCTTGGAATAACATCAATCGCTGAGCTTTCCCCTTACATCAATGAACCTGGTCACTTAAACCTATTGCTCAACTGGGATAACGGAGATGGTCCCGTACTTGCGAACAACAGTTTAAACCTTGCTGATGATGGTCAAACAGGTGATGGTTGTATTGCCCAAGGTGAAGGATTATTTCTGTGCCATAAGAATTTTAGCGACACACTGTTACAGCCTAATGCCACCTCCATTCTTACTGTCAACATCGCTGACGCTCCACTTTGTGCGGATAGAAAGAGCGGAGAGCTTGCCGACTGCCACATCTTCGAGGGCATCGACCTGATTAACTCGCCTTTTGTTATTGCCTCGAACAATGCAACCGCGTCTTTTGATATCGGAGGCATCGTGAAACAACATAGTATCCCTGTGGGTGCCGAACTCGTATTATGCAATGACTGTCATAAGGAGCTCTCCATTCATTTATTCGGCCAACATCCTCATGCAGCGACGGACTTCCAACAGTGTAAGAACTGCCACAACTCTGAGCGCTCCGCCTTTTTCTCAGGCATGGCAGCCGATCTCAAATACCATGTTCATTCATTCCATGCGTTTGGCTCTCGACGTACAGGGAACGCCCCATACCCTGGTACAATAAACAATTGTGAAGCCTGCCATAGTCAGTCGCAATACAACTTACCAAGCCAGAACAATCCTCGTCCTTCCTTGGCCAGTGGTCAATACTTTAGCCCAGCATTAGTCGCTTGTGGCGCATGTCACCTCGAATCATCACTGGCAAACGCGGACCCTGATACCATCGCAGGAGACTCGGCTTTAAACCATATGCTAAATCATGGAGCCATTTGGGGCGCAGCAACAGCACCTGAGGCCACGGGGACCGAACAATGCGCAACATGCCACGCAATAGGGCAATCACAAGGAGTGGATAAAGTTCACCGTGTTTATGACTACCGCTGATTAAGGCATTGATAATAAAAACGATGTTTAAAATGAAGAAAAGGATTCTTATGAAAACAATGATTCAGCGGTGGTTTTTGGCTGGCATACTTTGCATCGGATTTACCTTTACGGTGTATTCAAACGACACGACAAAATCTGAAACCACAACGTTGAGCCAAGAAGAAATCGAACAGATATTAGATACTAAGTTTTCTGAAGGAAAATACTCTCGTCGTGGGCCAGATGGTTGTTTACGTTGCCATGATGACACATCAGATAAACCAGCCACGGGAATTTTTGACAACATCCATGGTAAGGCTGCCAATATTCATGGCCCAATCAGTGACAAGCAATGTGAAGCTTGTCATGGACCTGCCAACAACCATGAGCGCAATCCACGTAAAGGACAGGCTCGTGAACCCATGATCACATTTGGTCCCGATTCTCCTGTTCCGGCGGAAAAGCAAAATAGCGTTTGTTTGTCATGCCACCAAGATGCAGATCGCACGACTTGGCACAGCAGTGAACATGCTTTCGAAGGGCTCACCTGCTCGAGTTGCCACCAATTGCACCAAAAAGACGACCCCATGATGTTCGCTGAGCTTCAAGCAGAGAAATGTACCGATTGTCATCCAAAAACAAAATCCGATATCCACAAGCGCACGAGCCATCCTATCCTCGATGGTGTGATGACATGTTCCAGCTGCCACAACCCTCACCAAACACTGAACGACTACAGTTTGAAATGGTCATCCATCAATGATTCTTGTTACGAATGTCACGCAGAAAAACGAGGCCCCTTCTTATGGGAGCACGAGCCCGTTGTCGAGGACTGCACGACCTGCCATAAACCTCACGGTTCGATAAACAAAGCGCTTCTTAACAGGCGCTTACCGATGCTGTGCCAAGAGTGTCATCGCATTCCGCACGCGAATGTTTCCATACCTGAAAATGACCTTAGAGTTCGTGGTGGAAGTTGTCTCAACTGTCACAATCAAGTACATGGTTCCAACCATCCACGTGGCCAAGCGCTAAGCTATTAAGGAGGGAAGTATGAGATCAACACAACTCTATGTAGTCATTTCTTGCATTCTCACCTTGCAAGTACAGGCGAATGATTATGCACTTCAAAACAGCATGCCCGCTGACAAAACTCGTTGGAACTGCAGTGAATGCAGCAGCATTGGACAATGGGAAGGCGACGCTAGCATTGGTGCTGGATTTTTAGACAACGGTGGTTCTTCAAGGTTTTATAATTGGATCCCGCCTCTTTACGGAACCACGAACGATAATAGACATTTTAACGCGAGCCTAAACGTTAATATGGCACAGTATCAAGATAATGGTTTCTTCCAACGTTTTATTGTTGAAGATCTTGGCTTACAACGCTTTTTGCTGCAATGGGAGGTCGGGCAATTTGACGGTTTTCAACTGCTTATCAGTTATCGTGAGACCCCCTACTTTTGGAATCGTTCATCTTTAAGTGCCTATAACGGTACTGACAACACACTAATAAGTGGCGAGCTATCTCAGTATGAGAATGAGGTAAAGCGTGAAACTCTTAAGCTAGAGCTCGAATATACGCCACATACGCCATGGAAGCCTTATGTATCGATGAAACATGAACGTAAGGAAGGAACTCTATCGCTCTATTCACCAAACATTCCGAATCTCATCAGTGCCCCTGGTTTTATCCCCAAAACAATCGACAATGAAACGCTAAATACACAAGCCGGTGTCAGCTACATAGAAGATAATTGGCTTATTGATATCGCCTATCGTGGTTCATTCTTTCGTAATGATCAGTCCGCACTCTATTACGGTAGCGCCAATAATCCATATGCAAACCACCTTGCCTATGAACCTGATAATGACTTCCATCAGTTCGCCATATCCGGCAACTATCGAATGGAACAGCACACCATAAGTGGACGTGTACTCTGGTCTCAAGCCACTTCAGAAGGTGGGCTAAACCCTTTCCCTCAATCCCCCGTCAACTCAGATACATTTCATGGTGAGATGAATTCGCTTCTAGTGAACGCGGATTACCATAACAAGCTCTCACGTCAGACCGCATTAGCGTTATCTGCAAATTATCTAGATAAAGACGATAAGTCAGACCGAAATACCCTCATTGGCTTCACGCGTGAAGAATATGACCGCACCAAAACAAAACTAGAGGCCAAACTCGACCATCACTTCAATCCTGATGTCAGTGTGAATGCCGGGTACCGTTATAAACAAGATAAACGCGAATACGCCGACAGAAAACGAACTGATGAGCATCGATTTTCTCTCGGTTCACAGTATCGCCCTGACGCCCCGTGGTATATTGGAGGTCAAATTTCCTATTCTCAGCGAGATGGGTCTGACTGGTTACCTTCTAGTTATGATTCCCCCAACTTACGACAGTACTACTTAGCGGACAGAGAGCGCCTGGAGGTTCGAGGAGGCGGCTATTACGACATAAATGACAATATTCAGCTCGTCGCTGAAGTCTGGTATGCCAATGACGATTATCCTAAGCCTGATATTGGCCTTAGCGAAGGCGAGGATTACGGCTATGACGTCAGCGTCAACTTCTACCTATCCGATGGGGTAAGCGGCCATGTCTTTTACAACCAGCAAACCATCAGTACTGAGCAACAACTCGCTAACTCTGACGTGGTAGGGTGGGACCGTTACACAACTAAGTTGAAAGACGACATTGCCACTATTGGCTTCGGGATCAGCAAAGATCGGCTTCTTGATGAAAAGCTATCACTCTCTTTTGATTACAGTTATAACCAAGGAAAAGGCAAATCTTCAGTCTCATCAGATGGGTATCAATACCCAGATAACGAGTCCACCTCGTACCGATATGAGTTTAGTGGAGACTATGAAATGACAGAGAATCAGAGCGTTGAATTTAACATCCGCTATGAGGATTATTCAGAAGAAGATTATCTCTTCAATGATGAGGCAGCCAATATGAGCGAAGTTCTGCAAAGCTATGAAGGCTTCTACGGCTCTGTATATTGGAAATACCGCTTTTAGCTTCGTCATTGCATAAACAAAACATCAGGCTTAGATATACAAAGTAAGTGACCTCAAGATGCTGAATTCAGTACACCTGAGGTTACTGAATATATCACCTGATGTTTTCAGAACGAGGGAATTAAGCTTGGAAATTCAGAGGAATTTCAGCCAACTGATTACCTTCGTTCCCTGGGTAGATCAGGTACTCACCGTGGTACTTCACTAACGATTTGTAATCCGTCACCTTATGAACCATAAAGCCGGCTTTAGCCGCTTTCTCAACAAAATCCGCATGATTGCCACGAACAAACCAACTCATAGGCTTCACTAAGCGTTCGCCATCAAAGCAGCTGTCACATTGATCAGCGCACAATGCCAATGAGTTTTGACCTTCGGTAAAGATTTGTACCTTACCGAAACCAATCAACGGCTCGGATGTTGACACTTCCCAGCCTTCTTGTTCCATATAATCAAGAAACGCGTCGATTTCTGAATCTTTAATCACCCTCGCCTCTTTTCCCTGAGGGAAGCTCTGGGCGTAGTATGCAGCAATACGTTTGAAGATAAACAACAACCCTGCGTCGTTACCTTTTGAACGACCCGCTTTTTGCCAACGAGTTAAGTCATCAACAACACTGCGATCAAATTGTTGGGATTTCAATGCTTTTGTTACCCAACGAACCAAGTATAGATTGTTCGCTATTGGCGCATTCGCCAGTTTACCCGAACGATGTTCCTGCTCAAGTTCGCTCAGAGCAGCATTAACCAATTTTTGAATTTCTGTGGTGTAATTAGACATTACGCCTTTCTTCCTAAAGTCCAATAAAACAGTGCAGATAGCACTGAACAAGCAAACATTACGATGATCATTGGCCATGCCACGCCATCAGGCAGCGAGGCAACGAATACCCCAATTAGGGATCCCGTCCCAAAGCGCAGCGTCCCCGCTAAAGAAGAAGCTGTCCCCGCCATACTTGGGTAACCACTTAATAATAGCGCCATTGAGTTACTACCAATGGTTGACAGTGTGCCAATAAACATCACGACAAATGGCACCATACCCCATAGGCCTAGATTCAATAGCCAACCTACAAACAGTCCAATGCCTGCGCTCAGTTGCATCAAGAGCCCAAAACGAAGCATAGCGTGTGATCCAACCTTTTTCACCAAGCGACCGTTGATGCTCGTCATGATGATCATCGCAATAATATTTAGGCCAAACAGATAGCCAAAATGGTTAGGTTGAACCCCATATAAATCAATGTAGACAAACGAGCCAGCCGTCAAGAAAGCAAACATCCCGGAGAATGAAAACGCCCCTGATAGCATTAATCCTAATGCCTCTGGGTTTGAGCATAAACGCGCATAGTTACGAATCGTGGTTCCAAATCTAAGCGACTGTCGATTTTCCGGTGTTAATGTCTCTGGAATCCTCCATAGCACTAACAAAATAACAATCACCGCGGAAATCGCGAGTACCCAAAAAATTGAGCGCCACCCAAACCATACCGCAAGGTAGCCGCCAATCATTGGGGCAACAAGTGGGGCAATGGTAATCACTAAAGTGACGAAAGACATCGCACGCGCAAAGTCTTCACGATCAAACATATCACGAACGATCGCTTGAATAATAACTGCCGCTGCGGCCCCTGCAAAACCTTGAGCCATGCGCACATAAGTTAACGCATCAATGCCGTTCGTGGTTGCACTGACAACCGCTGCCAACCCAAAAAAGAACACGCCAAAAATAAGAACTGGGCGTCGACCATAGCTATCAGCCAAGGGGCCATGAATCAGCTGGCCTAACGCAAAACCAGCAGTATAAGCCGTTAACGTAATTTGCACCGCGCCAGCCGCTACCCCCAAATCTTTGGCGATAGTTGGCATTGCTGGCAAATACATGTCGATGGCTAACGGTGTCAACGCACCAATGGCACCGAGTACAAGGAATAATAAAAAGCTAATTTGAGACTGGGGAGTACTAAGGGCTTTCTCGGTCATTGTTTACCTCTTGTTGTGGTCCTCCCACCAATATTCTGCATTGATTGAGACTGATTGCTGCTTTCGCCAAAACCACTGATTAGCCGCTATTTAGACACCGAGCAGTATTGGCAGGAACCACCAGTTTGAGGAGATTCCGACCAAAAATCCAGTTCTTATTCGGAACTAAAACCATTTCCTGTAAAAATGATCATTTCCAAACAGAATCAATTTCTTCTTGCGTCAGGTAACGGTAGTCCCCTGGTTCTAAGGTGTCATCCAATTGTATTGCACCAATCCGTTCACGATGTAATTGCTCAACTTTATTGCCTAAAGCGGCAAACATACGTTTAACTTGATGGTACTTACCTTCCACGATGGTCAGCAGCACTTCGTTTTCTGCTTCGTTAACAATTTCGAGATGCGCAGGCAATGTGGCTTCCCGCTCATTACGCAGTTCAATACCCTCAGCAAACTTTTCTACGTAATCTGGCTGAATCGCGTCAGCGAGCCAAACTCGATAGGTTTTTTCACACTTGTGTTTTGGAGACGTAATGCGGTGAGACCATTGACCATCATCGGTGATTAATACCAAACCTGTCGTGTCCACATCTAAGCGGCCTGCAAAATGCAAATTTTCAACCTTTGGCTCATCAAGCAGCACAAATGCGGTTGGGTTGTAGCCATCTTCGTGTGAACAAACAAAATCCGCAGGTTTGTACAGCATGATGAAACGAGGCCCAGGCATGCCAACTTCACGCCCCTCCCACTCAACCACACTGCCTTCTGACACTTTAAACGCGCCACTTTTTTGTACTTCGCCATCAACGGTGACAAGGCCACTTTTGATGATCTTTGTTGCCTGCTTGCGAGTCGCACCCAGACCATCACACAAATATTTATCTAAACGCATGAATACCTCATTGAATTATACCCAAATGACTTCTTTACCAGCCTATTGAGCCCAAGTCAGCCCGAGAATGGCGCATTCAAAAGTCACTTGGGTATAAAAGTCAGGTATTATAGCCATCCTAATAAAAATAGTTGAGCAATTTCACAGAATTTCATGTACATCCTTCGCCCTTATCAAGCCGACTCTGTAAAAGCGGTCATTCACTATTTTCGTAAGCACTCAACACCCGCAGTGATTGTCTTGCCAACTGGCGCGGGTAAAAGCTTGGTTATCGCAGAACTGGCAAGGCTGGCTAAAGGCCGTGTGCTGGTGCTCGCTCACGTAAAAGAGCTGGTGGAACAAAACCATGCCAAATACGAAGGGTATGGGTTAAAAGGATCGATATTCTCCGCCGGCTTGGGTCGAAAAGAGACCGACCAACAAGTGGTGTTTGCCTCCGTTCAATCTGTGGTGAGAAACTTAGATTCATTTAAAAATCAGTTTTCGTTGCTCGTCATTGATGAATGCCATCGCGTGCCAGATGAAAAAACCAGCAGCTATCAAAAAGTGATCTCTCACCTAAGAGAACTCAACCCAGGCATTAAAGTTTTGGGTTTAACCGCAACGCCCTACCGCTTAGGCATGGGCTGGATATACCAGTATCACACCCGTGGACAAGTTCGGACTGAAGAGTCACGCTTTTTCCGTGACTGTATCTTCGAACTCCCTATTCGTTATTTGCTAGACGAAAACTTCTTAACGCCAGCACGTATGATGGACGCCCCGGTCTTATCTTATGACTTCTCACAATTAAAACCAGCCAATACCGGGCGATACAAAGAAGCCGAAATGGACATGGTGATAGACAAAGCCAAACGTGCCACGCCACAAATCGTTGAGCAAATCATTCAATACGCCAAAGAACGTAAAGGTGTCATGGTATTTGCCGCCACCGTTCGCCATGCGCAAGAAATCCATGGCTTACTGCCTGAAGGCGAAACCGCTATTGTCATTGGTGACACGCCTACACCTGAGCGCGATGCAATCATTCAGTCGTTCAAAAATCGTGAGATAAAATACCTCGTCAACGTGTCTGTTCTTACCACCGGATTCGATGCACCTCATGTGGATTTGATCGCAATTTTGCGCCCAACGGAATCCGTCAGCTTATATCAACAAATTGTTGGCCGTGGCTTACGGTTATCTGAGGGTAAAACAGAGTGTTTGGTGCTTGACTATGCAGGTAACAGCTACGACTTGTACCAGCCAGAGGTCGGCGACCCGAAACCCGACTCGAACAGCGAAATCATCACCATTCCTTGCCCCGCTTGTGGCTTCAATAATAACTTTTGGGGCAAGCTAGACAGTAATGGTTTCTTATTGGAGCACTTTGGCCGACGCTGTCAGGGCTACTTCGAAGACGATGAAACCGGAGAGCGTGAGCATTGTGGTTACCGCTTTCGTGCCAAATACTGCGGTGAATGCGGCGCGGATAACGACATCGCAGCGCGTATTTGCCATGAATGCGACGCGACGCTCGTCGACCCTGATAAAAAACTTAAAGAAGCATTAAACCTTAAAGACGCGCTTATCTTTGAGTGCACAGAAATGGACTTATCGGTATTCAAATCCAGTGATGGTAAATCGCAACTGAAAGTGACGTATTCTGGTGAGACATATCAAGGCGAAGGTAATGCATTAGTGCATGAGTTCTGGTCATTGAATACCAAAAAGCAGAAGCAAACCTTCAAAGACCAGTTCGTCCGCCCTCATCTAGCCGACAAACATCGTCCTTTTGAAGAAGCATCACCAACCAAGGTTGTGGCGAATCAACATCGCTTCCGTTTGCCCCAGTTTGTTATCGCTCGAAAATCAGGACGCTTTTGGAAATTGCGGGATAGGATTTTCGAAGACGAGTTAAAGTAGCCGAGCGCTCATTAATTCACTCTCTGTTCATGTACAGCTCGATATAATCATTACAATTCATTGAAAAAGGCTTTGCTATGTCGACCTCCGCCACTCCGCGTAAACTTTTCGTGCTGCTAAGTTTAGTGCCGCTGTTATTATCAGCGCCAAGCTTCGCGTCTCACCATGACCATCATGACAATAAAGATAGTCATGCCATCGTTTGTGACGTTGAGAAACCGGGAACACGCATTGAATTCGCTGAAGATCAGGATGAAGTCTACCGTGCGGTTCAGAACGGCTATATTCGTCCCTTTTCCGATATGTATACCGCAGTGGAGAATGATCTCTATGGGCGTATTATTAAAGTTGAACTTGAAGAAGATGACGACGAATGGATTTACGAACTGAAAATTTTGTTCAACGATAGTGTCATAAAAGTTGAATACGATGCGGCCACGCTTGAAATGCTCGAAATTAAGGGGCGTAACTTCAACAAAGCATTAAAGCCACAATAACCAGACACAATAAGAAGAATTAGCATGAAAATACTTGTTGTCGAAGATGAACCTCGTCTAGGTGAACAAATCGTTGAAACACTAGAAAACAGCGGATGGGTGCCAGAGCTTTCCCAAGATGGTATCGATGCCCTTTATCGCGCCACTTCTGAAGAGTGGGATGCGATAGTACTCGATCTTGGCCTTCCAAAACTTGATGGTTTAACGGTACTGAAAGGTATACGAGATGAAAACATTAATACCCCTGTCGTTATTCTAAGTGCACGAGACACACTTTCCCAGCGTGTAGAAGGTTTGAATGCAGGCGCAGATGATTATCTGACCAAGCCATTTGAAATGGTTGAGTTGACTGCACGCCTTCGCGCTCAACTACGCCGAGCATCGGGCAATACATCGCCGGTCATGCATGTTGGCGACTTAAGCTTAGATACCCGTTCATCCAAAGTACTATGGCAAGGGCAGCCGATAAGTTTGACAGCACTAGAATACAAAGTCGTGGCGTATTTTATGCACAACCCCGAGAAAGTTATTTCTCGTACTGAACTTGTCGAGCACATTTATAAACAAGATTTCGACCGAGATTCCAACACGATCGAAGTGTTTATTGGCCGCATTCGAAAAAAAATTGCACCCAAAATCATTAAGACCGTCCGTGGTTTAGGATACCAACTTAATGCCGGGTAGGAATAAACTCCCACTGCACACACTTAAGCGACTAAGTATTAAAAGTCGCTTAGTGCTCGCCGCTGTGGTGTGGTTAACCGCGATGATCCTAGCTGCGGGGGTGACTATCCCAACTCAGGTATACCATTACATGGTGGATGAAACTCGCGCGCAGTTGAATATATTCATGGATGAGATAGCCGCACAATTAGAAGTCGACAATGACGGTAAGCTCTCTCTCACTTCTCAGCTGTCCGATCCACGCTTTAACCGCCCTTATAGTGGTTTATATTGGAGTGCATCCACAGAAAGCAGCCTAGAACGTTCACGTTCTCTTTGGGACAAGAAGATTGAATACAAGGGATTGGACAAAGATGCCTTTGGCGCACGAGATGAAAAGCTCATCACGTTGAAGAAGACCCTTTATCTACCCGATTATGACGGTCCCATTGATGTCATCATCGGCATCGACGAAGAGCCAATCGAAGGCACAATTCAATCTTTGACCGGACGACTGTGGATCATATTAGGCTTGCTATTTGCTGGCGTACTTGCGGTTATCTTGCTGCAAATTGCCTGGTCATTAAGTCCGCTTACCAAGCTGCAAAGAGAGCTCGGAGAGCTTAAATCAGGTCACAAAAAAGGCTTAGAAGAAGAATACCCAAAAGAAATTTCACCGCTGATCACTGACCTCAACGCCCTGCTATTTCACTACCAAGAACTCTTAGAGCGAGCTCGAAATCATGCTGGGAATTTATCTCATGCGCTAAAAACGCCGCTCTCGGTTTTGAAAAACGAAGTGCAGAACTTAACGCCTGAAGAGCAAAATCGCTTAAATGCGCCAATTTCCCAGATTCAGCAACACATCGACTATCACTTAGGCCGCGCTCGTATGGCAGGCTCGATGAATATTCTCTCAGTAAAATCAAACCCGTCTGAACGGGTAGATGCCATCTCAATGGCGTTTGATAAAGTCTATGCTCATCGTGAGATCTCTTTGATCAACGAATTAGATTCTGAGTTGAGTGTCGCGGTAGAAAAAACCGACTTAGACGAAATGGTCGGTAATCTACTAGAAAATAGCTACAAATGGGCAAACTGTATTATTCGCGTTCACGCTACGCAAGATAAAAACAACATTTACATCATGATTGAAGACGATGGTCCAGGCATTCCACGGGAGCAACTTAATCAGGTAACGAAAAGAGGCTATAGGCTCGATGAAACCAGCCCAGGTTCTGGCCTTGGGTTAAACATCGTCAGTGAAATGGCACACAGCTATCGCGGTCAATTAAGCCTCGAGGAAAGCAAAATGGGTGGTTTAAAAGCGACGCTGATACTGCAGCGAAGCCGTGCTTAACGGGCAGCAAAAAAGGTTAAAATCAGCACAAAATGAGCAAACTTTCATCCAACTTAAAAAAACAGAAGGTTCCCCCCAAAAGAGTGGCGTTTTTTTATTGGTTTATAGACAATTTTTGTTGCTGAATACAGAACTGGATGCTAGTATCCGCGCTCGCTTGAACAGTTACTGATTCAAGCTTTACCACGAACACAAGGTCGCATTGTGTCGTGAAATTTTATTTTTTACTAATTTGAGAGTAAATACTATGAAATTCGAAGCAGTAGTACGTACTGAACTAGGTAAAGGTGCGAGCCGCCGCCTACGTCACGCTGGCAAATTCCCTGCAGTTGTATACGGCGGTGAAGAAGCAGCAGTTGCTATCGTTCTTAACCACGACGACATCGTTAACCAAATGGACAAGCCAGCGTTCTACGAAAGCATCGTTCTAGTTATCGACGGCGCTGAAGTTAAAGTTAAGCCACAAGACGTTCAACGTCACGCTTACAAGCCAAAAGTTGAGCACATGGACTTCATCCGTATCTAATTCCCTACCAAGGAATTAACGGATAAAATCCAAACCTTTTGCATACAAGATTATCGGACTTACCAGCCGAGATATCTAAAAAATTTCAAAACCCCGGAGACTTACCACCTCCGGGGTTTTACTATTTAAGGCGTTCTGAAATCACTTGTTTAGCCCATCCAAAAGCTTGCAAGCAACTGTAAATCCACGATTACCCCAACTTTAAGCAAGCATGTTGCTTATACTCCTTATCTCTTAACACCGTAGGTAGAAAAATCTTAACCGATTATTTCACTTAAGCGATACGAAACCAAATCGATCAATCCTTCGTCAAACTCGAGTGTAAAGCTCATAAATCAAACACCGACTCACAAGTCAATATACTATTAACCAAACTGATCACGTTTCATATTGAAATGGACTTTGGATAAATTCTAAATACCGTTTTTATTTATCGACATCGCCTGCACGCTTGTCTTTTGCATTTTCAATAATTTTGCAATCAAGGTGTATAAGTTTACAGTTCCAAGCTATAACGCTGGAGGTGGCGATGGTTACCCTAAACTTGATGTCGTTGATACAGGCAACGTAGACGCGGCAGTTCTAAAAGATGACTTAGAATCCTTACAGACCATTGCAGTTGCTAACTATGGGCCTCAAGGTGAGATCGTATACACCAATACGGATGTTCCAAATTTCGGCGGCTGTAAAATCAATACTCCACAATAATATTTTATTGATTAAATAACACTCTTAAGTTCAAACCGGAGCATCAACGCTCCGGTTTTTTGTATTTAAAAATCGCTTATAGATTCACATTTTTAGCATCGGTAAGCTAAATAGCTGAAAATAAACTACCTAAAAAAGGAGGAAAAAAAATATTCATTGGTACTGTTGACGACCTTATGCCGGGCTTCTATGTTTGATAAAGCCTTTCCAACACACAGATGAGTTGCTTGGTGTTTAAGCTTGTATTTTAGCAATTCTACCAGTGATTCAAAGAAAGGTGGTGGCGTTACAAACACTGCTCTGAAACAATTTGTCTTCCAGACTTCAAACAATGGCGATGCACCTCCAAGTGTACGTCGATGAGCAGCTATCTGAGCGCCAATGTGTTCAAACTGCTGCCATCGAGTTCTGGAGGTCAAAAATGAAACGAGCCAGCAAAAGCTACAGACTGCAAATGATTAAGGAAGTGGTTACACGCAGAGAGCGTGAAGCGTGTACTGACCCTATGGCAAAGTATATCCATCAATTGATGGATGAACGCCCCAGCAATAAATTGGATGTTGAACAAAACCACCGATTTGCCGGTTGCCACTTCGACGAACAAGCAGGAGGTTGGGTAAGTGATGACCTTTGGTCAATGAAATAGCAGCTTAAGTCAGCGTTTTCCCGACTTCATTGACATCGCCAATTGAGTCGGGAATCACTCCGTTAATACCGCTCTAATCATCAGACTAAAATAAATCCTGTTGTGGCGAAGACGTTTCTTCAGGTAACACAGGCTTCGTTTTTCCTGCTAATAACTTTCTTCTATATCTTTGTCGGCATAGCTTTATGACATGCAACTGCTGCGCAGAAGTAAGGCTCAGCCAGTTGAAGCGCTCATCTCTATTACGCATGCACCCATGACAATACCCTTTCTCGTCAGAGCTACAAACCCCAACACAAGGGCTTGGGATAGAAAAAAATTCCAGTTGCTCCATGCTAAAACCGTTCTATAGTTAACAAATAAACATTCAACCGATTATCGTTGACTGAGTGTCGGAAATATTGTGCCATATTCAGTCGATATCATTTCGGGGATGAGATCTCTGGTATAAAATACGCCGTGTCAACACGCATACGAAACTATAACCGTATACTGACAAAATTTGTATTTTATCTCCTATACTTATCACGCTTTCTAAAACGGAGTCTATAATATGAAGCTTAGCCTAAAAACGTTAGTTGCAGCAATCTCACTTCCAATTCTAATGACCGCATGCGCTAACAATGGTGATGACTATGTGAAAGAGATTACAGTTCAAGACTTACAGAATCACAACTGGGAATTAGTACAAGTTGATGGCGAGAATATCGCGATTGAAGATGCTGAATTTGCGCCTCGTCTAGAGTTAGGAGAAAACCTAACGGCTAATGGTAATGCCGGCTGTAATGAGTTCTTTGGCCAGGCTGAGTTGAAAGACAATCAACTGCGCATCGAAAAAATGGGCATGACCATGAAGATGTGTATTGACGATCAAATGAATGTCGAGCGAGTGATGACCGACACATTAGCTCAGTGGAGCGACATTACTCTAACTAAAGAAAACCTAGTACTAAAAACGGCTGATCACGAACTGACGTTCGTTCTTAGTGACTGGTTAAACTAAGTCAAATGACGAATTGAAAAAGCAGCTAACCTAGCTGCTTTTTTTATGCTTCAATTAAATGCCCCACTTTTCTAATAAGCGTCGCGACGCTCTCTGCCTCAAGTTTTCTCATGACATTCGAACGATGCACCTCAATTGTGCGTAAAGAGACACACAACTGATTTGCCATCTCTTGGTTTTTCATTCCTTTTACGACCAAATCGAGCACTTCCCTTTCTCGCTTAGTTAAATTTTGTAGCACGTACTTAGCGCGCAACTTATCAAGGTTACCCATTGACTTTGCCATTGCTAACTCGATTGCAGAAACTAGCGCATTGCCATCGACGGGTTTTTGAAAGAAATCTAATGCCCCCCCCTTTAATGCTTCTACCGCCATCGGGATATCCCCGTGCCCCGTTAAGTAAATGACACTGACCGGGCTAAATTGCTCATCCATGATTTGGTGGACATCTTGGCCGCGCATTTCTGGCATGCGACTATCAAGCAATACACAACCAGCAGACGCCAACTCTGCGTCCGCCAAAAAATCCATGCCGTTTGAATAGACTTTTACTTCATAACCATAGCTTTCAAGCATAAATGCCATGGACTCTAATACGGACTCTTCGTCATCAACAATATAGAGTGGACAAAGATTACGACTCATGACAAGCCTCCTGATACGGTAAAACGATGGTCACCTGACAGCCTGTTGGCTCAATTGACCGGAAACGAATACTACCTTGATGGGCATCAATAACATCACGGCAAATTGCCAACCCCAATCCAAGGCCATTTTCTTTGGTGGTATAGAACGCCTGATCAAGGGGGATCTCCTGCCCCTGAATGCCGATACCATTATCAGTAACATCGATAATGACCATTTCGTCACAAAAACTTACGTCTAGGTCAACGAACAAATTTTTGCGTTTTGGCACATGACTGAGGCAAGCATCTTTGGCGTTATTGAGTACATTTAACATCACCTGTTGCAATCCCGTCACATCCGCATAGATTGGCTGTGGCTCGCCCGAATACATCACGCCGAGTTGAATACGGTAGCGTTGAAATTCATAATCCACCAGCTTCATTACATCTTCAATCAGGCACGGAAAATCAACCCAACACTTTTCTATTGGCGTTTTATTAATTAAACCTCGTAAACGTTGAATAATGTCGCTAGCTGAAGTCACTTGCAGCTGAATTTTTTCTAAGATTGGAAACAACTCTTCTGGTTTTGTGCCCCGCTCCATACGCACTTTTACACCTTGGCTATAATTTTTGATCGCTGCCAGTGGTTGATTGATTTCATGCGCCAGGCTGCTACCAAGTTCACCAATGATGGTGATGCGCTGTGCGTGCTCAAGCAAACTACTTTTACGACGCAAATCATTCATTGCGTTTTTTAGTTCTTCACGACTGCGCTGAAACTTACACTGCAACCAAAAGTGATAGCCTGTTAATAGAAACAAAGTAAGTATTGAAGCAAGCGCAACGACTTGGTTCTCGTGTAACCACTCTTTTGCTTTCTCTCCCAAAGGTTTCTGCAAAGGATGCATATCCAGATGTTTGTACACCTTGTCAACATTAATGCTTGGCGCAGGCAGCATCCAGCCCACATTATTTGCAGCAATCGCGGCAGGATGATCTGCTGGCATAGAAAATAGCGTTTGCGCGACCATCTGACCTACATAAGCCGGTGCGCGTTCGGTCATCGCCAACGTCCAGTTAGGATAAAGTGGCGTACTTACTGCACAAACCGAACCTGCGGGACGTGTTTCATTGATAACTCGCAAACCGTTTAACTGAATACGCCCCTCTTTCGCCATATTCTCCAACGTACATGCCGGCACAATCGCTACATCAAGATTGTTATCTATCACGTTTAATATTAATTGATCCGTTGGTGGTCCCGTGAACTGAATCTTTTCAAAAAATGAGGCGTTGAAATAACCTAACTTATCTAACTCGTATTGAAGCGCAATAAAACCACCAAATGCTTTTTCCGATACCGCTGCAACATGCGCCTTACTAATGTCCTTTAACGTCTTATATGGTGACTCCTCACGAACAACGACGACTGACGCAATCGACTTACTAGGAAAGTCGCTATACGCCGTTTTTTGGGTTGCTAACCAGTTAATCGGATACTCGCGAGCAAGTTTGGTCGCCTGCCCTGGACTGGTCAAAATAAAGTCTAATCTGCCGTGCAAAAACACTTCTTCTAACTGGTCAAAATCATAGGTATGTAAGTTAAATTGATAGCCTGGATTCTTTGTTTCCAACCAATTCAATGTCGGCTCCCACGCTTGCCTTGCGTGTGCATACCCTCTCAACGCCAACACCCCGACTTCATAGTCTTTTCTTTGAGTTGTAGGCTCGTTCGCAAATGAAACATAAGAGAACACTGTTGAAATAACAAAAATAAACAGTTTAATTTTTTGAGAATGGTTATTAATCACTTACGAAATAATATTAAAAATTGTCTGTAGCACATTTTACCATCACTTCCCCCAATAACTTTGTTGCTTTAGATCAAGTTGGCTTCATTATTGTGGAAAACCACAATACCTCCTAAGTGTCAATTTACTCAAAATACTTACCCACTAAGGGCTAGATGCAAGTTCACTCATTTAAGAGTGTTAATACGCCATGAACACTTATGAAAAATTACTAAGTTTATGTGTCTTCGTCTTAGCTTCAACCAGATTCTAACTGCCGAGCTAAGTGACTCGTCAGCAAAACTTTAAATTAAAATATGGAAACAACTCATGAAAAAGTCGACTATTGCGTTGGGTGTGCTCGCGGCTGTCGCAGCCGTTGGTTACTCAACTTACAATACGATGTTCTCTGCTGAGGCTGTGACTGTGGATGCGGCTGCACAAGAGCAGAAATTCACAGAATACGCTCACCCAGAACATTTCATTTCAGCTCAACAGCTCAAAGCAATGATGGACGCAGACAAAGATGTGGTCGTGATCGGTGCGCTAAACCCTATCAAACCGGATCGTCCTATTTCTGGTTCTTACACTATGTGGCGCAACGATTACTCTGCAACGGAAGGTGTTTACGACTTTGAGGGCATGAGCAACAGCGTTGAAGAAATGGAAACCATCCTTGGTCGCTTTGGCGCAACAGCAGACAGCACGATCGTGGTTTACGCTGCGAGCTCTCATCACGATGCCGCTCGCCTTTACTGGCAAATCTACAACTTAGGCCACGACGACATTCGTTACCTAGACGGTGGTTTAAATGCTTGGTTGGGTGCAGGTTTCCCTACTGGTTCTGAAAACCCAAGCGTTGCTGCTACCCAATACGACGCACCAAATGCGAAACAAGAAAACAATGCACTAGCAACGCTAGACATGGTTATCGCAGCACAAAACAACCCAGATTGGGTAATCCTAGATACTCGCAGTAATGACGAGTTCAACGGTGAGGTGGCAGTTTCTGGCGCATTCGGCCCTGGTACAATCCCGAGCAGTGTTCATATCAACTGGACAAAAGCGTTAAACGAAGACACCACACTAAAATCAGCAGAAGAACTGCAAGCACTTTACGGTGACATCATTAAAGGCAAGAAAGTCATTGCTTACTGTCAATCCGGCGTACGTTCGGCTCACACAACCATGATTCTGACCGAAGTTCTAGGTGCGGAAGGCGTCTATAACTACGATGGTTCATGGATTGAATACAGCCACGCTCACTACGAGCAAAAGAATCCTGAAGTGAACGTTATCAACGTCAAGAGCTAATTAAAACGGAAATAGCAGTCAATGAACAATGTAATTTTTAGCCAAAAGTTATACGACACCGCCCAGATGATCATCGATGGCTGTATGGGTGATTCTGATCCAGCATGTCAAACCGCATGTCCAATGCACACGGATGTAAAACAATACGTTCGCATGGCGGGTGAAGGTGACTTCCAAGGTGCGTTAGATCTTATCCGCACCAAACTATTCCTACCTCAAACACTTGGCCGCATTTGTGCACACCCTTGTGAAGCGTCTTGCCGTCGTAACACTGAGTTCGGTCAGCCGATCAGTGTTGCAGGTATCAAACGTTTCGTTGCTGAGAAGTTAGATAGCCAAGACCATTGGGATCTTAACATCGCTCCACTAACCAACAAGCACATCGCTATCATTGGTGCCGGCCCTGCTGGTGCTCAAGCAGCAATTGAGCTTCGCCGCCAAGGTCACGAAGTAACGATCTACGAAAAGTTAGACGTATACGGCGGCATGATGCGCGTGGGTATTCCTGAATACCGTCTACCTCGCGATGTGATCGACTTCGAATACAGCTACTTAGGCATGCTAGGTATTAAGACCCGTTTTGGCGTTGAGATCGGTAAAGACATCAGTTTTGAAGCACTACGAAACGAGCACGATGCGGTGATTCTTGCTCACGGTGCACACGTAGGCTCTATCATTCCTCTACCAGGTCACGACAACGACGGCGTGTTCTCTGCGGTTGAATACTTGAAAGAGATCTCTGAAACCCGCCAATTCCCACGTGCCGGTAAACGTGTGATGGTCATCGGTGGTGGTGACGTAGCGATGGACTGTGCGCGCTCTTCTTGGCGCATCGGTGCAAGCGAAGTGTACCAATGTTCTCTGGAGAGCATGGAAAACCTACCTGCTAGCCAAATCGAAATCGACGAATCACTAGAAGAAAACGTCGTGTTCAACGCAGGCTGGGGTCCGGTTGCCATCGAACATGAAAACGGCAAAGTAACGGGTATCACCATTAAGAAAGTGCTATCTATCTTTGACGAGCAAGGCAACTTTGCACCTCAATACAGCGACGAAAGCAAAACCATCGCAGTGGATACGGTGGTATTCGCAACAGGTCAAATCGTCGCTGACATCACTGACGGCGCACTAGAGCAAACTCGTGGCGGTCGTTATGTTGTCGACAAGCAAACACTGGCTTCTAGCCTAGAAGACGTATTCGTAGCCGGTGATGCGTGCGGCGGTAACATCGTGATTGAAGCGATGGCACTAGGCCGTAAAGCCGCAATGAGTGTTGAGCGCTTCCTAACGTCTCGTCCACTGACTGAAGATCGTGACTTCGAGCAAGAATACAGCTACCAATCTCGTCTAGATGTACCACTTCCAAAAGGTACAGTAGATACCCCTCGCCTACACGGTGAACTACGTGACGCTGAAGAGCGCAAGCAAGATTTTGCACAAGTGGATTTAGGCTTCACTGAAGAGCAGATCAAGCAAGAAGCATCTCGCTGTCTGCAATGTAGCTGTAAGCTATGTATGAGCGAATGTATCATGATGAACGACTTCACGGATTGCCCGAAAACGGCATTCTCTGATTTCGTTAATAACAAGACAATGGATCCGCAACTGGCTTACTCATGTAACGCCTGTGACCAATGTACGATCGTTTGTCCAAAAGATTTCCCAATGAAAGAAATCTTCCTTGGCGCTCGTAACGACTTTGTTAAAGCGAACAATGGCGAATCGCCAATCAAAGGTCACAAGGCAATCAATATGCACCAGCTTCTGGGCTTCTCTAAACTCTTCACAATGGCTAAACGCTAGGTAAACACACATGAGCAATAAAGTATTTATGCCAGGATGCAGTCTGCCATCCTACTCTCCTGAAGGTGTAGCGGCAATTGCACAGCACCTAAAAAACGTGTTCCCAGAGATGGGCGCGGTGCAAAAGTGCTGTGGTAAACCAACCGCAGCAATCGGTCAATACGACAAGTTCAAAGAACGTTACGGCGACCTGCAAGCAGACTTCGACAAGTTAGAAGCCCAAGAAGTGATTGTCGCGTGTCAAAGCTGCTACGGCATGATCAAAAAATCTGGCGGTAAACAAAAGCCAGTATCTCTGTGGAAGCTGCTACCAGAAATTGGCCTACCAAAAGAATTGGTTGGCAAAGCGAAACACAGTGATGTGGTGTTCTCTATTCATGACTCTTGTTCAACTCGCTACGAAAAAGAGCTACAGGACGGTATTCGCTGGATCCTAACTGAGCTTGGCTACAAAATTTCTGAGCCTGAGCATACTCGTGAAAACACTCGCTGTTGTGGTTTTGGTGGCATGGTTGTGCCTGCGAATCCAGATGTTGCTAACCGCGTTGCAGTACGCCGTGCAGAAGAGTTTGAAACTGATAATGTGGTGGTTTACTGCTCGGCTTGTCGTGGCTCTATGATGGGCGTTGGCAAGAAAGCTTGGCACATTCTGGATCTGATGTTTGGTCCAGTCATCATGCAAAACGATGAGCCACCAGTAAACGTACTAGCAAGCCCTGTGAAAGCTTGGTTCAACCGCTACAAATCAAAAGCGGGTCTAATCAAGTGTATGAATGTATAACCATCTTTAAGTGAAGTAAAAACAATGAAATTTGTAAAAATTGCTTTATTAATCGCAGTAGTAGCGCTAGCACTATTTGCAGCAAAACAAACTGGCATTCTTGAGATCATCACTGACATCAAGAGCCTACAAGAGTGGATCGCAAGTTTTGGTGTTTGGGGTTACGCAGTATTCGTAGCAGCATTCGTGTTTGCATGTGTGTTCCTACTACCGGGCAGTGCGTTCACCATTGTAGCGGGCATCGTATTTGGTCCTATCAAAGGCGGTGTGTTAGCGCTGTTTTCTGCAACGCTTGGTGCGGTGGTAGCATTCATTGTGGCACGTTTCCTACTACGTAACACAATCATGAAAAAATTTGGTGATAACCCAATCTTCAAAAAGATCGACGACGGCGTTGCTGCAAACGGCACCAGCTTCTTGATCCTAACTCGTCTAGTGCCGGTATTCCCATTCAGTCTGCAGAACTACGCTTACGGTCTAACGAGCCTGAGCCTTGGAACTTACGCGTTAGTATCCCTACTAACCATGGCGCCAGGTGCTTTCATCTTTGCTTACATGGCGGGTGATATCGCGACCAACGGTGTATCAGCGATGCTGCTTGTTAAGTTCGCGGCGGCAGGTCTTATCCTGTTTGGTATGTCACTGATTCCAAAATATATTGCGAAGAAAAAAGGCATCAACATGGAAGAATTGGCGAAGTAATCCGGTCTATCCATATTGAAACGTTAAGAGTGCGGTTTATCAGGAGCCGCACTCTTTTTCATTCATATCGGTCTGGTCATACTTCAAGCCACCTCTGATTAAGTTTACGGCTAAAATGAGGCGTTGATTGGTATAGCTTCACAAGGCGAGTAATTCTCTAAATCTATTATCAAATTCACATTGATAATAGACCAAGATAGATTACTATCCATATAGAGAAAAAGGATCGTCCATACTATTAAGGCCCTATATTAATTGTCAAAATTAAGCGTTTTTCATTGCATAGAAAAACAAAGCACCAAAATAAAGACAAAGATAAAAAACACGGATTACGTATGAAAAAATTACTGAGCACTTTTGGTATTTTAGCCGCCACTTTCGCTACTTCCTCTTTTGCATCTTCTATTCCGGAAAAATGGCAAGCCATTGAACAGCAGGCAGACGGACAGGTCGTGTATTTTCATGCTTGGGGTGGTAGCCAAGAAATCAACCGCTACATTCTGTGGGCCGGAAAAGAGCTAAAGTCTCGCTACAACGTGACCCTTAACCATGTCAAAGTCACCGATATTTCTGAAACCACAACACGTATCATTGCAGAAAAAGCCGCAGGAAAAAACAGTGGCGGCAGTGTAGACATGGTTTGGATCAATGGTGAAAACTTCAAATCAATGAAAGACAACCAACTGTTGTTTGGACCTTTTGTTGACCAACTACCTAGCTGGCAATATGTCGATAAAACGTTACCGGTTGATGTAGACTTTTCTGAACCAACAGATGGCTTAGAAGCACCTTGGGGTGTCGGTCAATTGGTCTTTATCCATGATGAAGACACGCTGAATAATCCACCACGTTCATTCTCTGAAATGCTGAGCTACGCAAAAGCGTTTCCAAATCGTTTAACCTACCCTCGCCCACCCGAGTTTCACGGCACCAGCTTTATTAAATCACTGCTGATTGAAGTGACAAACAATGCGCCAGAGCTACAACAACCAGTAACAAAAGAAACATTTGCTTCGGTAACTCAACCACTTTGGCGCTACTTAGATGAGTTCCATCGTGTGGCGTGGCGTGGTGGTAAGCAATTCCCTGCAGGTACGGCAGAAAGTGTGCAATTACTCGATGATGGCCAAATTGATCTTGCTGTGACATTCAACCCGAACGCAGTGTTTTCTGCACAATCGAGCGGTAATCTAGCGGAAAGTACCAAAGCATACGCGATGGACGCCGGTGCACTGTCTAATATCCACTTCTTAGCCATTCCATGGAACGCAAACGCAATTGCCGGAGCACAAGTTGCGATTAACTTTTTATTGAGTCCTGAAGCACAATCTCGTAAAGGTGACATCAACATCTGGGGTGACCCTTCGGTGCTAAACAGCCAATACTTAACAGGTACGGCTAAAAACACACAACAATTTAAATCTATCGCAGAGCCCCACCCTAGTTGGCAGGCTGCATTAGAAAAAGAATGGTTGAAACGTTACGGGAATTAATACGAGCACATGTTAAGAGCGCTGTATCTAGTTATTATCGCAGTATGTATTTTGCCGACCATCCCTGGATTACTAGGAGTAATCGTTTCTGCGCTCGGTTACGTACCGCCTATCGGTTTGAACCACTTCTCTCTTGATGGCTTCAATGCGGTCTTTGATTGGGAGGGCGTTTGGACGTCAATTAGCCTGACTTTTTATTCTGCTATTTTTAGTAGCTACCTAGCTTGCTTGATCACGTTTGCGATTCTGCAAGCCTCTTGGGGAAGCAAATTCTGGCGTAAAATTGAACTCAGCCTTTCCCCACTTCTCGCTATACCTCACGTGGCTTTCGCGATTGGTTTTGCGTTCCTATTTGCTCCAACAGGCATGGGGATACGTACACTCAATCAATTGTTTGGATATGACCCAAATGCGCAAACCGTTAACGACTTAGCGTTGCTTATTAAAGACCCTTATGCGCTTGGCCTTATCGTTATGCTTGCTTTCAAAGAAGTGCCTTTCCTACTACTGATGAGCATCCCAATTCTTCAGCATTTAAAAGTAGAAAAAATCGAAAAAGTCAGCCATTCCATGGGCTATACCTCTGCACAAGCTTGGTGGAAATGCGTGTTCCCACAATGGTTTGCAAAGCTACGCTTTCCTATGCTCGCCGTCATTGCTTACAGCTTATCGGTTGTTGATGTCGCACTGATTATCGGTCCAACGAATCCTCCGACGTTTGCGGTGCTAGTTTGGCAATGGTTTAATGACCCTGACCTCTCTTTGTTACCAAGAGCCGCGGCAGGCGCTGTCGTTCTTTTTGTCATCGCAACTCTATTAATTGGTTTTGCTCGCTTGGTGGAATGGAGCATCACCAAAGGCGTCAAGCGTTGGCAATACTCAGGTCGCAGCGGCTTCCGTCTACCAGGAAAAACCTTGTTCGCGGTGATTGCCTTGCTCACACTGTTAAAGGTGCCACTCATGGTAGTATGGAGCTTTTCTCAGCGTTGGCGCTTCCCTGATTTACTACCAAGCCGCTACAGTCTACGCTTTTGGGAATACGAATGGCAAAACATTCTTAGTACGCTAGAACAAAGTATGCTGATTGCTGTCATTAGTGCGTTGATCGCCCTTTTACTTTCACTGATTGCTCATGAATACCGACTGCGTTACCGCTGGCAAGTGCCGGGCTACATCATAGCGGTACCAATGTTGATTCCTCAGCTTTCTGTGTTGTTTGGCATGCAAGTAGCGACACTGTACCTCGATAGCAATGCTTATTTCTTCTGGGTATGTTGGGCGCATGTGTTCTTCGCTTTCCCATTTGTCTATCTCTCTCTTGATGGCCCATGGCGCAGCTTTGATAATGGTTTAACGCGAGTAGCGTTAAGTTTGGGGAAATCACCATTACAAGCTTGGTTAAAAGTAAAGCTACCGATTCTCTTACCTGCGATTGCGTTTGCTTGGGCTGTCGGCATTAGTGTTAGCTTGGCTCAGTACTTACCGACTCTTGTACTGGGAGCTGGCCGTATTAGCACTATTACCACCGAAGCGGTTGCTCTATCGAGTGGTTTTGACCGTCGCGTCACTGCTATTTACGCAATTTGGCAAGCCCTATTGCCGTTGATGTTCTTCTCTTTTGCGATTCTACTTAGTCGTTTACACGTTAAGTATCGCCGGTTGTCTATTAAAGGTTTACTGCCTAATGAGTCTTTGTCTCGAAAACCTCGCCATCCGTAAATCCCATGGCGATATACTTTTTTCTTCTTTCAACCTTACCGTAGAGAAAGGTGAAATTGTGACACTAATGGGGCCAAGTGGTTGTGGCAAATCAACGTTGTTAGATGCCATTGCCGGGCACTTATCAGCTGAGTTCGACTATTCAGGCTCGATCACACTGGATAATCAACGCTTAGACGCTCTACCAGCGCACAAACGCCAGGTCGGAATTCTATTTCAGGATGATTTACTATTCCCACACCTAACCGTATGGGAAAATATTGCGTTTGCTCTACCAAACTCAATTAAAGGTGCAGAGCGTAAAGAGCGTGCAATACTGGCACTTAAGCACCTTTCTTTGACTAAGCTCGCAGAGTCTTTTCCTGACCAAATATCTGGCGGTCAGAGAGCGCGTATCGCTCTTACACGTATGCTACTGGCTAAACCTAAAGTTGCGCTACTTGATGAGCCATACAGCAAACTAGATAAAGATCTTCGCGTTCAATTCCGTAACTGGGTTGTAGAACAGCTACAACATGCGAATATCCCAGCCTTAATGGTGACGCATGATAAAGAAGATATCCCACAAGGCAGTCGTTGCCTAAACTGGCCTTGGGAGACGAACAATGCTTGATCGTTTAAGTATCAAAGTTATTCGTTGGCCATTAACGCAAAGTGCAAAACTGCTCGATAATCGCGGCGTGACCGCGAATCAAATCACATTATTTGGATTTGTACTCGGTTGTTTTGCCCTACCCGCATTGGTCACCGAACAATACACGCTCGCTTTACTGTTCATTTTACTCAATCGAGTCTGCGATGGGTTGGATGGCGCATTAGCGAGAATACAAGGCATCACCGATGCCGGTGGTTTCCTCGATATCAGCTTGGATTTCCTATTTTATTCGCTGATCCCATTTGGCTTTGTACTGGCAAACCCAGAGCAAAATGCCGTTGCCGGTGCGTTTTTGATTTTTTCATTCATCGGCACTGGCAGCAGTTTCTTGGCCTTTGCCATCATGGCTAGCAAACGCGGTATCGATAATCCGGTGTACACGAACAAGTCTCTCTACTATATGAGCGGTTTAACGGAAGGTACCGAGACTATTGCCTGCTTTGCGTTGCTCTGCTTGTTCCCACAACATTTTGATGTCATTGCCTACATTTTTGGCACCGCATGCTGGTTTACGACATTTACTCGTATTTATTCGGGCTTCCATACTTTGAACTCAGAATAAAGTCATGGCTCATACCTGAGCCTCCTCGATGTGCGGATTCCATGTAACGCTCTTAAAACTGAAATTAAACCTCCCTTGTATATAAGTTATTGTTTGCCATGACTTACCGCTTTCTCTTTGATATTGCAGCAGAAAGCAAATCTTACTTCTATACTCTTTGAGTAATGCGATCATTTGGAGGTTACATGGTAAGACACAATAGTTTTCATTTAATTCTCATATTTTCCCTAGCTTCATTAGCAGCTGGCTGTACTTCGCCAAACCCATATGGCGACGCCTATGGGTCGCAAGAAACCCGTACCGTACAGCAAGTTTACTATGGCACAATTGAAAAGGTCGCCCCCGTGACGATTGATGCGTCGACCCAAACTAATACCATTGGGACCATTGCAGGTGCAGCCATTGGCGGCATTTTAGGTTCGAAGATTGGTGGTGGCTCAGGCTCTGACATTGCGGCCATTGGTGGCGGCTTACTCGGAGGATATGCGGGTAGTGAAATTGCAGGGGAAGCAGGTAAACGCAACGGTGTAAACCTAACCATTCGTTTGGAAGATGGAAAAGTCATCTCTATCGTTCAAGAGGTGGACCCCAACATGATTTTCCAGCCCGGCCAAGCAGTACAAGTTAACGTAGCCGGTGATAGTGCAAGAGTGGTCCCCCGTTAATACGTATCACACCAAAGATAGTTGCATTCATTAGCTAAACAACACAGGCAAATGCCATTATTGCGTTTGTCTGTGTTGTCATTTTCCAATGTTTCACCACCTTTCCTCTGTCGTCAATGGGACATCAATCACACATGCCTAACGATGTGAAAACAACATCACTCTGTTAGTATTGCCTCATCCACATTTTTTATGAGTATGTTATGCCCCTAGCCTTCGACCAAGTTCTACTGAATATCGCCTTAAACCTCAGCTCAAATCGCTCTCATGAACAGCAATATCAAAATTTAATTGATGGTGTCACTCAGGTGTTCCCTTGCGATGCAAGTTGCCTGTTTATCTTCGACGAAGATGACTTTCTTACGCCCGTCGCAGTCAAGGGGTTATCGCCTGCTGTATTAGGGCGACGCTTCTTTCCCAAAGCACATCCTAGGCTGGAGGCAATAATACAAAGCCGTGAGCCCGTACGTTTTGATGCAGATTGTTCACTCCCCGATCCTTTTGATGGCACCCTACTAGCACAAAACCAGTGTATCGATGTCCACGATTGTATGGGGTGCAGCTTATATGTTGATGGACAACTTGTCGGTGCGCTCACGATGGATGCGCTTGCGATCGGCGCGTTTGATGATATCGACCCCGTCACCATGGAAACTTTTGCCGCTTTAACCGCTGCAACCTTGCGCAATATTTCTCAGTTAAAAGCACTCAAAGCACAGAACCAAAAGCAAAAAAGTGTCACTCAAACACTGATCCAGCAAGCACGCTCACAACATGGCGAAATGGTAGGATTAAGCCCACAAATCAATCAACTGCGTAATAACATTGCCACCGTTGCTCAATCAGATTATGCCGTTTTAATCACAGGAGAAACGGGAACAGGTAAGGAACTAGTGGCGCACTCGGTGCATGCGCAATCTCATCGCAGCGACAAGCCGATGATTTACGTAAACTGTGCAGCACTGCCCGAAGGGCTCGCAGAGAGTGAGTTATTCGGCCACGTCAAAGGGGCGTTTACCGGCGCAAATGGTCACCGAGCAGGTAAGTTTGAACTGGCCGACGGTGGTACGATTTTTCTTGATGAAGTCGGTGAATTACCGTTAATTTTACAAGCAAAACTACTGCGTGTGATTCAGCAAGGCGAACTGCAACGCGTAGGTAGCGATCAACATTTACTGGTCAACGTACGCATTATTGCAGCGACCAATCGGCAATTAGAGAAAGAAGTCGAAGCGGGCACCTTCAGAGCTGACTTATTCCACCGTTTAAACGTATTTCCGATTAAAGTGCCGCCATTACGCAATCGTGATGGTGACATTCCGGTTTTAGCGGGTTACCTGTTGGAAAAAGTCCGTCAACAGTTCAACGCACCAAATCTTCATGTACACCCTAAAGTGTTGAGCCAATTAGAGTCTTTACCTTGGTATGGTAATGTTCGTGAACTCGAACATACATTGACCCGCGCCGCTTTACATTCCATTCAACAAGGCGCAAGTACCATCATGTTGAATCACTTTGATACCTCCACTGCACTTAATGATGTAAAAAACACATCAAGCCATTTCCCCCAAAAAAGTCAACCAATGAGAGAGCTGGTGGAACGCTATCAACGTGATTTAATTGAACATGCTTTAAACCAAACGGGTGGAGTGTGGGCAAAAGCCGCCGAATTTTTACAGATGGATCGTGGTAATTTGTATCGAATGGGTAAAAAACTCGGAATCAATAAATAAGCAGCCCGCAAAGCACGATGTGATTATAACATCACTCATGTTGTATTAATTACATCAACCCCTTATTTGCTAGTAAAGTTTGTTGTTATATTTCAAAAACTTAAAGTCTGGCACGCATTCTGCTATCTAGTGATAAATAAAACGACTATTACGATACTCACTGGAGAACCCAATATGTTCTGTATTCAATGTGAACAGACAATCCAAACCCCAGCTGTAAAAGGCTGTTCTTTCGCACAAGGTATGTGTGGTAAAACGGCAGAGGTTTCTGATCTACAAGACGTGCTTGTTTACGCTCTGCAAGGGGTTTCTTTTTGGGCGTCACGCGCACTTGAATTCAACATCATCAATGATGAAATCAACCAATGGGCACCGCGAGCATTCTTCTCAACCCTAACGAATGTTAACTTCGACCCAGAACGTATTCTAAAACTGACATCAGACGCAGAAGCATACAAGTCTCTACTAAAGACGGAAGTCATGGCCGCTGCAACGTTAGCGAATCAGCCTCTTTCGGACATTCCTGCCGTAGCGAATTTCGAGCTACCAGCCTCAGTCACGGAAATATTAACATTCGCACCACAGGTGGCGGTTAACCGTGGTAAAGACCAAGTACATGAAGACGTGATCGGATTACGCTTGCTTTGTCTATACGGCCTAAAAGGCGCGGCAGCTTACATGGAGCATGCTCGCGTTCTTGATCAAACAAGCAACGACATCTACGCAGAGTACCATGAGATCATGGCGTGGTTAGGTACCGACCCTGAAGATTTAGGTGCACTGCTTGATTGCTCAATGCGCATTGGTCTGATGAACTACAAAGTGATGGAAATGCTAGACCTAGGTGAGACAGCGACCTTTGGTCACCCTGAGCCGACAACCGTTAACGTTAAACCAGTGAAAGGAAAATGTATCCTTGTTTCTGGCCACGATCTGCATGACCTTGAAAAAATTCTTCAACAAACGGAAGGCAAAGGCATCAATGTATATACCAATGGTGAAATGCTCCCTGCACACGGCTACCCAGAACTGAAGAAATACCCTCATTTAGTTGGCAACTACGGCAGCGCATGGCAAAACCAACAGAAGGAATTTGCTAACTTCCCTGGTGCCATTGTGATGACATCTAACTGTCTGCTTAACCCAAATGTAGGTCAATATGCAGATCGTCTATTCACTCGTAGCATTGTTGGCTGGCCAGGTATCGCGCATCTTGAAGGTGACGATTTCAGTGCTGTGATTGAGTGTGCACTTGCACAACCAGGCTTCCAACACGATGAAATCGAGCACAACATCACGGTCGGTTTTGGCCGCAATGCATTAATGAACGCTGCACCTGCTGTTATCGATCAAGTGAAGCAAGGCAACATCAAACACTTCTTCCTAGTCGGTGGGTGTGATGGCGATAAATCAGAACGTAGTTACTACACAGATTTCACTGCCGAAGCACCAGAAGACACGCTTATTCTGACACTTGCGTGTGGTAAATTCCGCTTCAACAAAAACACGTTCGGCGACATCAATGGTATCCCTCGTCTATTAGACGTTGGTCAATGTAACGATGCTTACTCAGCAATCCAACTTGCACTGGCGTTGGCTAAAGAGTTCGACTGTGATATCAACGAGCTGCCGCTAACACTTGTATTATCTTGGTTTGAACAAAAAGCGATTGTTATTCTGCTAACGCTATTCGCGCTAGGCGTAAAAGGCATTTACACAGGCCCTACGGCGCCAGCATTCCTGACGCCTAACTTGATTGCTATCATTCAAGAGAAATTTGACATGCGTAGCATCAGTAACGTTCAGGATGATCTAAAAGCCATTTTAGCGGCGTAATTCTCCCGTCTATAACACGCCCCCTTCGTTGGGGGCCTTTTAATAGAATTAACTGTAGAAAATAGTCATAACCAAAGAGATTTTTATGTTTTTTGAATGGCAAGGCAGTCAACCTGTCACGTTACGCTGTGTTGATAAATACCATGAAACACCGGATGCAGTGAGTTTAAAGCTGGCAGATTTATCTGAGTCACTTCTATTCGAATTTAAACCGGGTCAATTCATTAATCTGGGTGTTGAGATTGACGGAAAAATGGAATTTCGCGCCTACTCGCTTAGCTCTCGTTCTGGTGAAGATTGCCTGCAACTCACGATTAAACGCGTCGAAGGGGGTAAAGTATCCAATTACATTGTCGATAAACTTCTGATTGGCGATACCCTTCAGGCCTTGCCACCGACGGGGGAATTCAACTGTATTGACCATCCACCGGCTTTTCATGATGGGAAAAAGAAAGCATTACTCATCAGTGCAGGCTGTGGCATTACCCCAGTGTTCGCAATGGCAAAGCATTGGCTGAACAATAATGAAGAGGTTGACGTTGAGTTCTTGCATATCGCGCGTTCTCGGCAGGAGACCATCTACTTTGATTTGTTAGAAACCTACCACGCTGCTTACCCCAATTTCCACTTGAAGCTGCTACTTAAACATGGCGGTGAAACCCCATACCCTGAAGGGCGTTTAAATGTCGAGTGGTTATTAAAGCTAGTGCCAGATGTTAAGCAACGCACTGTCTACCTTTGTGGCCCGAACCAGTTCATGCTCGACGTTCAAGGCTATTTAAATGAACTCAGTTTCGATATAGAAAACTTCTATCAAGAGAGCTTTACCCCAGCACGAAATGAAGATACTGAAGTATCTGACGAAAAAGCGACCGTATCCGTGCCTGATTTCGCTCAAAGTATCAATGCGAAAAAAGGCCAGGTGTTAGCGGAGGCGTTAGAAAGTGCGGCGTTGCCTTTGATAGTCGCGTGTCGAAGCGGTATTTGTGGCTCTTGTAAGTGTAAAGTTCATAAAGGTAGCGTTTCTTCCACCAGCCTTGAGACTCTAACACTGGAAGAGATTGAACAAGGCTATGTATTGGCTTGCTCTTCTACGATTGAGTCCGATCTTGAAGTACAAATTAGTTAAGCCCCTATTTCATCGATCAAAAAGCGCCGCGAACGGCGCTTTTGATGGCCAGAGTGCTCCTAGAGATTCCCTAAAAGAAGGGATGACCAACTAAAGAGGCGTTAAACTCAGCTGAACAGCAGCACTTTTAAAGCCGCTTCGCTATCGACATCCATAAACTCGGGTGGATTATCCAAACGTTCACGGAACGTTAGCGCCGGCGCTTCTTCCTTCATACTTTCAATTAAGAAGTCGCTGGTTACCGACGGAGAGTTCACACACGCAAGCACCTGACCACCGTCTGCCAACAAATCAGGCAAACGACGTAGAATTTTTTTGTAGTCTTTCGTCAGAGCAAAGCTGCCTTTTTGGAATGATGGCGGATCAATGATGATCAAATCATATTGTCCTGCTTTCTTGATTTTTCCCCACGATTTGAAGATATCATGGCCCAAAAAACTGACTTGGCTAATGTTGTGGCCATTAAGAAGATGATTTTCACGGCCTTTCGACAATGATGCTCTTGCCATATCCACGTTAACCACTTTATCCGCGCCACCCGCAATAGCAGCGACCGAGAAGCCACAAGTGTAAGCAAACAAATTTAGTACATTCTTATGCTTCGCATGTTCACGCACCCAATCGCGCCCATAGCGCATATCTAAGAACAGGCCAAAATTTTGGTTACGCCCGATATCCAGTTGGTATTTAAGCCCACTCTCTTCCACGATAGGTCGCGAGTTTAGCTCCCCAACTAGCGCTTCTGAAGGAGTCCCATCCGCATAGCGATGCTGAATCACTATTGCGCAACCTTGTTTGTCCGACCACCGTTGGGACTGAGCAAGCGCATGTAGGCCACTTTTCAACTCGGTAAGAAAAATCTCATCCACCGGTTTAAATAAGTTAATGATCAATTGCCCTTGCAACCAATCACAAGTGATTTGTTCTAGGCCTTCAAAACGGCGACCGCGACCATGAAACAGTCGACGAATTTCATTCGGAGCTTGTGCCAGCTCCGCTTCAAGGTGCTGAAAAAACAGCGGAAGTTGTGATGCTTGCATCGAAATCTCTTATCTATCTTATTTCTAAGTTTATTTGATCGTTGGCCAGTTCAATTCCCACGGACACAACCAGCTATCAATGCCCTGAACAACAATCTCAGAGTGCCACTTACTGCCTAGCGCTTGGTAATCACGAGGGTCGCAAACAAAGCGAAATTGTTCATCTTGAAAACTAAAGCATAATGAGAATGCATGTAGGTAACCACGATCAGCTTCATTACCTGCATTATAGATAGCATCACCAACAATGCCTGAACCAACAGACTTTAATGCCACTCGAATTTGGTGTGTTTTACCGGTATGAGGTTTACATAAAAACAGACGTTCACCCGGTTCTGCGGCTAGGGAGAAAAACTGTGTAATAGCAGGATTTAGCTTGCTGTTAACCAGCTTCCAGGACGAACGGCGTGATCGCTCCATATCGCCAATAACTAACCCTTGCTTTTTCTTTGGTTTTTTCGAACTGATCGCCAAATAGTATTTTTCAACTTTGCGCTGAGCAAAGGCTTGAGATAATGCGCTGGCAGCTTTAGCGTTGCGTGCGAGCAGCAAAATACCCGACGTCATCTTATCCAGTCGGTGAACGAGGTAGAGCTGCTCATCCCCACTCTGCTTTGCGACTTCTTGAAGCAACATCGTGTCCCCGTCATCTTTGTGGACCGAGACGTTTGGGTGCTTGTTAATGACAAGAAAATCTGGATGGGTATATAGGATATCGAACATAAAAAACTGGCTCTCCGTTGGAGCCAGAAGTATACCTATTCTAATTGATTAGGCGAACTTAAACTTTCTAGCTCCATCTTTGTGACCGTAAGCTTATCAACAAAAAAGGGCCTCAACAGAGGCCCTCACTTACTTAAAATTTACTCACTATAGCTTCTTCGAGAACACGCCAGCCAATGCAATGATAGCGATACCCAACATCATGATTTCGCCTTTGCCACTGTCGAATCCAGACTTAATTCCCATGAATGCCACAATAGCGATAGCAAAAGGAATAATGTATTTAACTAGGTTGTACCATAGACCAAATAGTGGGAAAGATACTTCACCATCGTTTGTGATTTCCTTCTCTAAGTCTGCACGGTTTAGACGCCAACCTGCAAAGATACACACTAACATACCGCCAACCGCTAGGAAGATCTTATCCGTGAGTAAGTCGAAGATATCGAATGCGCCTGTACCAAACAGTGTCGGACCAACGCCGCCCAGTGATAGCGATGCGAATACACAAAGGGTTGCCATAACCGCACTTGCTGACAGCACCGCTGTTGGGCGCTTCATGCCTTTTTCGTCGATTAGGTAAGAAACCACCACTTCAAGTAACGATACCGAAGAAGTGAGTGCCGCTACCGTTAGACCGACGAAGAACATAAGAGCAAATAGAAGACCAATTACGCCGCCCATTTCAGCAAATAACTGAGGAACAACCACAAAGACTAGACCAGGACCGGCTGCAGGCTCCATCCCGAATGCGAACATTGCTGGGAACATCGCCACACCCGCAAGGATCGCAACGCCAGTATCCATCGCTGTCACCATACCGGTAGTTTGAACCAGGTTCTCTTTCTTCTTAAGGTACGAGCCGTATGTCAGCATACAACCCATACCAAGACTGAGCGAGAAGAATGCTTGGCCAAGTGCTGCAAGAACAACACTGCTGTCTACTTTAGAAAAGTCCGGCATGAACAGGAACTCAAGGCCTGCCATCGCGCCTGGTAGCATCAGACCTTTCACTGATACGACAATCAGGATAAGGAATAGCAGCGGCATCAAAATTTTACCTGCCTTCTCGATCCCCCCAGAAATGCCTTTCATTACAATTAGGATGTTTAGGAAGAGGTAAATACCCATCCACATTAGTGGTTGTAGCGGTGCAGAAATGAAACTACCGAAACTGTCACCAATGGCATCCGGTGTGCTTAGAAGACCGCCAGCCACTTTAAAGATGTAAGCCAACGCCCAGCCACCTACCACAGGATAGAAACCCATGATCAATAGGCCACTAAATACTCCTAGGACACCAGTAAATGTCCAGCGGCGATCAGTTGATTTAAAAGCGCCTACTGCCGAGAGTCCTGTCTTACGACCAATAGCGAATTCAGTGAGCATTACGCTAAAGCCAATAAAAATAACAAAGAGCAAGTAGATAGCAACGAATGCGCCACCGCCACTCTCACCTGCTGTGTAAGGGAATTTCCATATATTGCCTAAACCAACAGCGGAACCCGCTGCTGCCATTACGAAGCCTAGTTTAGACCCCCACGTATCACGTGGTGCTGCTGTATTAGTTGTAGCCACGCTTTTTCTCCGAAAAATGTTTGTTGTGTTTGCAGACTGAATAGGCGTCTAAAATATGTTAGTGTAAAAATAAATGTACACCTTGTGCAAAGTTTGTATGACGCTCTATATATGGCCAGTAAAACAGTTTCAATTTAAAATTGAAACCCCACTTAGCATATTTATCGAAAAAATGTTTCATTATTCAGGTTAAATGCTGAAATTTTGCTCATTTCTTAACATTTTGTTCAAATTGTCATCATTTGATGACACAACATGTCGAAAAATTACTTCACCTATCAACACCAACGGCCCATTTCCTTCATAACGTAATAACAGTTTCCAGAAGCATGATTTACGCTTAATATTCATATTAAGGTTTCTATTTTGAGCATATATGGACAAGTTCTATCACTTTCTTACCCTTGTTGGTATTGCCCTGTACTGGCTCCTCGTCGCTGGTGTCACGATTCGCGTGGTTTTAAAGCGTCGCGCTGTCAGCGTTTCTCTTGCCTGGCTCATGATTATTTACATACTTCCAGTACTTGGCGTCGGCTGCTATTTCCTATTTGGTGAACTTAATCTGGGTCGCAAGCGTGCAGAACGCGCGAAAGAGATGTTCAAACCATTTCAACAATGGTTTACCCAGCTAAACGATTGTAATGCCCATACACCGGAATCCATGGGCCGTCATATTTACCGTATTGACGAACTGTGTAATAACCGTCTTGGTTTACCTGGATTGAGCGGCAACACACTTTCACTTCAGCAATCCCCTGATGAGATTCTGCGTTCTATCATTCATGACATTGAACACGCACAATTCAGCATTCGCATGGTTTTCTACATTTGGCATCCTGGTGGTCTGGCTGACGGGGTTGCATCCGCTTTAATCCAGGCCTCTAAACGTGGCGTCGATGTAAAGCTACTGCTCGATTCCGCTGGTAGCCCTCGTTTCTTCCGCAGTCCTTGGTACAAAATGATGAAGGAAGCTGGAATCGATGTTGTGCAAGCGCTAGAAGTTAAAATGTGGCGTATGTTCTTACGCCGCTTAGATCTAAGGCAACACCGCAAAATCATCGTCATTGATGATGAGATTGCTTATACCGGTTCAATGAACTTAGTCGACCCTGCGTTTTTCAAACAGGACAGTGGCGTTGGTCAATGGATTGATATAATGGTGCGTATCACAGGACCGACGGTAAACGTGTTAAGTGCGATTCATTGCTGGGATTGGGAAGTAGAAACGGGAGAGAGAGCGCTGCCTAAACACCCAGAATGCCGAATTGATAGTGAGGAGTTTCAGCACCCTATCCAAGTTGTGCCATCAGGACCCGGGATGCCTGAGTATCTCATTTATCAGGTATTAACGTTGGCGATTAACCAAGCGAACCATTCCGTAAGGATTACCACACCTTACTTTGTGCCAAGTGCCGACCTGCTAGAAACACTTAAGATGACGGCTCAACGTGGGATTAATGTCGAACTGATTATTCCACATAAAAATGACTCAATGATGGTGCAGTGGGCATCACGCGCGTTTTACAGCGAACTACTTACTGCCGGAGTAAAAATCTACGAATTCTACGGTGGATTACTCCACACCAAATCGGTGGTAATCGACAATCAGTTCTGTCTTGTCGGTACCGTCAATATGGACATGCGCAGTTTGTGGTTAAACTTTGAGGTAACGCTAGCAGTAGATGATGAAGCGTTCACAAAACAGATGTCCACACTTCAAGATCGCTATATCAATCAGTCTCATACGGTTCAGTTAGATGAATGGAAAAAACGCACTATCTTTTCTCACTTCTTAGAGCGCATTTTCTACCTATTTAACCCATTACTTTAGAAACTATCCACTCACTTAGATCATTTCAAAACCGACGGCCACAAGCGGTCGGTTTTGTCTCCTCCCTCCCCCTCGGTTTCATCCACCCAAATCCTCTGACAAGTGACGCAGATTTGACTTTTCCCTTGCCAAGCACAGCGAGTCCATGTTTTAAATAATAAAAATCGTTAATTAGACAGGGAAATTTTATGTCAGAGGGCAAAAAGACGAAATTCGTCACCGCAGGCCGCAATAAGAAATGGACCAACGGGGTGGTAAATCCACCCGTGCAACGTGCGTCTACCGTCGTATTTGATACGGTCGCGGAAAAAAACCAAGCGATGATTAACCGTGCTAACAAAACATTGTTTTACGGCCGTCGCGGCACCCACACACATTTTGCTTTTCAAGATGCCATGGTCGAAATCGAAGGTGGTGCAGGTTGTGCGCTTTACCCTTGTGGTACTGCTGCTATTTCTAATGCCATTCTGTCTTTTGTCGAAACGGGTGATCACATTCTTATGGTAGATACCTGTTACGAACCAACCCGTGATTTCTGTGACACCATTATGAAAAAAATGGGCGTCGAAACCACTTACTTCGACCCAGTGATCGGAGAAGACATTCGAGAACTGATCCAACCAAACACCAAAATACTTTTCTTGGAGTCTCCAGGCTCGATCACCATGGAAGTGATCGATGTCCCGACCCTAGCTGACATTGCCCATGAACAAAACATCATTGTGATGCTCGACAACACGTGGGGAGCAGGCGTGAATTTTGCTCCATTTGAACACGGTGTGGATATTTCAATTCAAGCGGCAACCAAATACATTGTTGGTCACTCAGATGTCATGCTCGGCACGGCGGTAGCCTCAGAAAAGTACTGGCCGCAGCTGCGCGAACAAAGTTACCTAATGGGACAGTGCGTTTCTCCTGATGACGCCTACCTTGGCTTGCGTGGTATTCGTACTCTGGATGTACGTTTACGCCAGCATGCAGAGAGCAGTCTGAAAATAGCTCAGTGGCTAGAAAGCCGCCCTGAAGTGGATCATGTCCGCCACCCTGCTTTGGAGACCTGCCCTGGACATGAACTCTTCAAGCGTGACTTCACTGGTGGGAACGGTCTATTTTCATTCGTGCTTAAGTCCTCTTACCCAAAAGCCACCACCGCTTTACTTGATGGTATGAAACATTTCAGCATGGGTTACTCATGGGGTGGTTTCGAAAGCTTGATTCTCGCCAATGAACCAAAGAGCTTCAACAGTTTGCGTACGGTTGCAAATCCAAACTTTGAAGGCACCTTGATTCGTCTGCATATCGGTCTGGAAGATGTGAATGACTTGATAGCCGATTTAGAAGCGGGCTTTGCTCGATACAACGCTTTAGCGCTAGAGAAAGAAAGGTCCTTATAATCCTATCCATCTAGCAATAATGTCCTCAATGCTTGGGGCGTTATTGCTTTTGGGGACAACCGATAACGTGATCATCCACCATGCCGACTGCCTGCATAAACGCATAACAAATCGTTTCACCAACAAACTTAAAGCCTTTCTTTTTGAGGAACTTGCTCATCGCTTTGGATTGCTCAGTAGATACAGGTACTTCACTCATATCTTGCCAATGATTAATGATTGGCTTCCCATCAACAAACTGCCATAGCGCTTGCGATAAGCTACCATACTCCTCAATTAATTGATTTGCTGCTTTTGCATTACTGAATACTGAATTGATTTTTCCTCGATGCCTCACCACATCAAAGTTCTCAACAATATACTCCGCACGCGCTTCGTCTCGCACAGCCAAGGCATTGAGATCATAGTGCTCAAATGCTTTTCGGTACCCTTCGCGCTTCTTAAGAATGGTTATCCAACTCAACCCTGCCTGAGCGCCTTCAAGGGTAATAAATTCAAATAGTACCTTGTCATCATAAACTGGCACCCCCCACTCTTTATCGTGATACTCTCGCTCAAGGGGGTGATTCATCGCCCATGCACAAGTTTTCTGTTCCATAATTTGCTCCTTATAAAAACGCCCCTAACAGTTAGCCAGAGGCGCTTTGAATATCCTTGCTAATTGGGAGTTTTTACTTTGGCACTGCCACTTTGTGGAAAAGACGATACAACACGGGTACGACAATAAGCGTCAGAACCGTCGCGAAACCTAAACCAAACATGATGGTTACCGCCATGGGTTTGAAGAAAATATCAGGTAGAAGTGGAATCATACCAAGAATTGTCGTGATCGCAGCCATACAAACAGGACGGACACGACTAACTGCTGCGTCGACCACCGCACTGTAAGCTTCTTTTCCTGACTTGATTTCAATCTCAATCTGGTCCAGCAATACAATACCGTTTTTCAACACCATACCAGACAAACTCAAGAAACCAAGTAACGCCATAAAGCCAAATGGTGTGTTCAATGCGAGTAGGCCTATCGTAACACCAATCAGTGCAAGCGGGACCGTTAACCAAACAATCAATGGCTCTTTCAAAGAATTAAATAGGAACACCGTAATCAAGAACATGAATAGGTAGCCCATTGGCATCGTCGTAAATAGCGACGCTTGCGCATCTCCCGAAGACTCGTACTCTCCCCCCCACTCTAGTGAGTAGCCAGGCGGTAACTCGATAGCTTCGATTTGAGTTTGCAAACGCTTCTGTAACGTCGACGCGGTTTCTTCACCCAATAAGTCAGGGTCAGCCATGATTGTGAGTATGCGTTTACGATTCTTACGTACGATAATCGGGTCTTCCCAGCGCATGTCGTAGCCCATAGTCACTTGTTGTAACGGAATGAACTCCGTTTGTGCCGGGCTCCAAATTTTCATACCTTCAATGTTTCGAATATCAATTCGTTCGTCTTCGGGCAAACGAGCGACAATTGGCATCAACGTGGTGCCATCACGATATAGACCGATAGTCATACCAGAGAAAGACATCGACAAGAAGTCGTCAACATCAGACTTAGTAATACCGTAGCGACGCGCCTGACTTTCATTAAACTGAGGTTCCAACACCTGAGTTCGTTCACGCCAATCATGGCGAATATTTGTCGCACCAGGATCGGCATACATGATATCCATCACTTGTGCAGCGATAGTTCGCAATACCGTCGGATCAGAACCAATGATGCGCGCTTCGATTTTTGCACCACCACCAGGTCCCAATTCTATCTGTTTCAACTTGTAATTTATCTCTGGATAATTCGCTTTTATATGCTCTCGAAAACGCTGCATAAGTGGCGCCAACGCTTCATAGTTGTTTACTCGAGTCGTGATCTCACCATAAGCGGCATAACTCTTCTCAGGTGCATAAGTAAGCATGAAACGTTGCAAACCTTTACCAGCGGTGGTGGTGATATGTTCTACGTTATCTTGCTCTGACAACCAGTGTTCGAGCTCTTTAAGCTTATCATTCGTCGCTCGAATATCAGTGCCTTCGGGCAGCCACATATCCAATTGGAAAATTGGCGTAGTAGATGACGGAAAAAACGATTGTTTAACATGAGTAAAGCCATAAACACTCGCGGCCAGACCTGCAACTAAAACCAAAACCGTAATCCATGCACGACGCATGCAAAATTCTAAGAATTTCTTATACATCATGAAGATAATTCCGTTATACGGATCATTATCTTTGCCTTCACTACTTTTTATTTTTTGCCCTTTGAAGAAAATATCAGCAAAGAATGGCGTCAATGAGATCGCAGTAAACCAACTCAGCATTAGAGAGATCAGCAATACTGTAAACAAAGTGCCACAGTATTCACCGGTTGCATCTTCTGATAAGCCGATCGGAGCAAAAGCGGTTACCGCAATCACCGTGGCACCAAGTAGCGGCCACTTAGTTTGCGTCACGATATCGGTCGCGGCTTGCAGCCTCGTTCGCCCTTTTTGGGTACCGATCAGTATCCCTTCCACCACAACGATGGCGTTATCCACCAGCATACCCAAAGCGATAACTAAAGCGCCAAGTGATATTCGTTGTAAATCTATCGCCAAATACTTCATGAAAATGAAAGTACCAAGCACGGTCAATAGCAGAATGAGGCCAATTAGCAGACCAGATCGAAGTCCCATGAAGAACAGCAATACAATGATGACAATCCCAACTGCTTGCGCCAAGCTAACAACGAAGCCGCTGACGGATTTGTCGACCTCTTTGGGTTGACTGTAAATCTCAGAAATTTGTACGCCTACTGGTTGCTGGTATTTGAGTTCAGCTAAGCGGCGATCAAAGGCTTTGCCCACTTCCACCACGTTCACACCTTGGGAAAATGAAACACCGACATTCAGCGCTAGGCTGCCGTTAAAATTAATAATATTGCTCGGTACTTCGACATAACCACGCTTAATATCTGCGACATCTTTAAGGAAGATCAGTCCTTGTGCCCCTGATTCGGTGATTAATAAATCTCCCAACTCATTGACACTCTGAAATTCCCCCGTCGGTTGAATCCGAATGTACTCGTCGCCAATTCGAATCGCACCTGCATTGGAAACTACATTTTGCGTAGACAATAAGTTGAAAACCGTATTTGGAGAAAGACCAATGCTGCTGAGTTTTTTCATTGAAATTTCAATGAAAACTTGCTCTTGCTGCTCACCAGAAACTGATACTTTGCTTACGCCATCAACAAGTTCTAGTTCTCGCCTAAGATAATCAACATAATCCAGTAATTCTTTGTAGCTGTAACCATCGCCAGTGACTGCCAGTAAGATGCCATATACATCACCAAAGTCATCAATCACTTGGGGCGTATTTACCCCCGGAGGCAAGGTGCCTTGTAAGTCGTTCACCTTACGACGCAGCTCATCCCAAATTTGAGGTAAGTCGTTTGGACCATAGTTATTCTTCATCGTTACTGTAATTTGAGACAAACCACGGCTAGATATCGAATTTACCTCGTCAACATAAGTCAGTTGTTGAATCGCCTTCTCGATCGGATAGGTCACTTCCTCCTCTACCTGTTGCGGAGTTGCGCCTGGATAAGACGTTACAATCATCGCATCTTTGATTGTAAAGGCCGGATCTTCTAAGCGACCTAAGCCAAAGAAAGAGGCGACACCCCCAATCAAAAAGATCAGAGCCACCATCCAACTAATGACTCGATTACGAATGAAATACGCGGCGATACCCGTTATGTTTTCGTCATCTTGCGGCGTAGTGTGATTATTTTCACTCATTGGCTTACCTCCTGCTTAACCACGTCTACTTTCATGCCCTCTCTTAAACGAGATATCCCTGCCACGACGACTTTATCATTGAGTTTTAAGCCATCAAGAATCTGAATTGACGTTCTTGATGCTTTGCCTACCAGAACTTGCTTACGGCTAACGGTACTATCATCATTAAGAACCCAAACAAACTTATTTTTACGGCCTAACTCATCTCCGTCAGCGTTAAAAATAGCCTCAATTGGTACGTCAATACCGACGTTCAACTCTAAACCTACGTTTTCATCTTTAGATGTCACCTCAACAGCCATACCATCGAGTATGTATTCTTGCTCAGGCATCGGTAACGAGAGCGTCACGGTAAAAGTACCCGTCGAGGGATCTGGCTCGGTGGTAAATTCTTTTATGCTCGCACTATATTCATTGCCACTTGGAACACGTACCATGGCATTAATTGCAGTGAGCGCCTCTTCTTTTTTGGGTTGCCTTACATAAATTCTGTCAGGAAGCTGAATCAATACTTCTACCCGATTTACGCTATGGATATTTACAATATATTGACCGACTTGTATATTTTCATGCTGCTCCGCATTTACTCGAGAAATAATTCCATCCACTGGCGCTTTGAGCGTAGTAAAAGACAAATGCAATTTTGCTAAGTCAAGCTCTGCCAAGGCAATTTGTCTCTGTGCGGCAATCTCATCAAATTGAGACTTTGCCAATAGTCCTTTTTCGACTAACGGACTTGAGCGGCGATATTGGCTATCAATAACCGAAAACCTTGCCGTGGCATTGTCGACAGCGAGTTGATAATCCGTTGGGTCAAGCGTTGCGATCACGTCCCCTTTTTGTACTCTATCCCCTTCTCTGACCAATACGCGACTGATCTCCCCAGCGACGCGAAAACTCAGGTGAGAACGGTCTGCTGCATTAGCAACGGCAGGAAAGTACAAGTTATCATTCACTTTTTTTCCTTCCAGTGACACCACACGTACGAGGGGGGTATCGAGCGCTCTTTCTGGAGCCGGATCACCACACCCGGCAAGCAATAGAACAGAGCACAGACTTGTTAAAGTAACGGTTCCTTTCATTTTACAATCCTCGTTCTTTAATCCATTCTCGCACTTTGATACCAGGTTCAATCGCGTTGACGCCGGAAATAATGATTTGATCACCGTCCTCTAATCCCTCAATTACTTGCTGTTTCTCGTTTAACGTCACCACTGCTTTCTCAATAAGGCCTTGGTCATTAACGCGCCATACATACGTTTTACCCTCCTGCTCAAATAATGCAGAGTCAGGGATCTTAGTTGCACTCGCATTTGCAGAGACCAGATGTGCAGTACCTGACATACCAGGAAGAATACCAATGTCTTCTGGGCGCGCCATTACCATTGTCACCTTGTAACTTCCGGTTTTAGGATCGGCTTCGGTGTCTATTTCTTGAAAAGTAAGTTCAAAAGCTTGTTCGGGAAACGCATCAAATGTCATGGATGCAGAAGCATCTGCACCTTGAGAAAAACGGGTCAACAAATGGTCAGGCAACTGAAAAATAACTTTCAACACCTGGTTTGTTTGAATGTTCATGACCCCTGCTTTCGCAGCCACATATTCATGATTTTCGGCAGGTAGGTAAGAGATCGTACCATCATAAGGGGCGACTAGTTTGGTGTACCTTAAGTGCGCTTTTGCTTGGTCCCATTGTGCTTTAGCTGAATTATGGTTTGCTTTGGCGCGATCAAAATCTTGTTCAGAAACCACTTTGTCTTTACTGAGTTTCTTATAACGTTTGTATTGAACATCTGCGAGCATGAAATTTGCTCTGGCTTGCCTTTCAAGGAGGGTATATTCGTCGGGATTGAGCGTGGCTAACACATCCCCTTTATTGACGGCTTGCCCAGCGTTTACGTCAATAGATTGAAGTAAACCTGGAACACGGAAAGCCAACACGGCTCGATCTCCAGCTTCTGTTGTAGCAGGAAATTGGCGTTCAAACTGGGCGTTGCCAACAGAGACGGTAAAGAGCTTGGCAGGGCGAGACTCGGGTTCAGGGACCGGAGGGAGCTCTTTACCACATCCAACCAATATCGTGATTGCGGCAATAGGAATGAGCGCTTTTCTCATTTGAATTCATCCATTTATCCTTTATTTATTACCCTAAAGGTAGATGAATTAAATTCATACTTCCATAACAATTGCAGTTAATTTACTTACAAATTAGACATTTGTAAAAAAAAGCAGACCAACGTCTGCTTTATTACAATCAAGATATTAGGGTCTGTTTATCTTTCGCGGTTACATTTTGTTCGGAGGGGGACGCCTAGCTCGAACCCTTTGGGCAGCGTTTGTTGGTTATTTCCACTGCGTTATCGGCCTTTCATGTAGGCTAACTACAGTTTATTAAACTCTCGGTTAACTCGATATGTATCTGATGTCACGTAAGCTTCCATCATACGGATTTTGCTATCGAGCTGTGCGAAATCACTTTCAAGTACGCAGAGAAGCTGATCAGGACTTTGCCCTCTTTGCCAAGGCTTACTTTTCAGAGTGTGCTCTTGCCGAGACTTAATATTCTCTGTGTACGTGACAGGTTCCTTCTCTAGCATGAAGGTCATCGCCACGTAAGCAAGTAATACTAAAAACGTTCCCCCCAACAAAGCCGCAGAAATCACAACAATCCGAATCAACCAAACTTCCGCACCAAAGTAATTTGCAATTCCGGCGCACACGCCAGAAATTTTGCCATTCACTGGATCTCGATACAGCTCTCGTTTACTCATATTTACGTCTCCACGTTGGTGATTCTGCGTCTAAAATACGCTCCAATGTTTCAACTCGAGACTGCATTGAGTCGGCTTTTTCAGACAGTGCCTGAAGGCGATCTAGATCTTGGCTCGACAGCGCACTATCTGCTTTGCGCTTGCTGCGATAGTGTAAGAAGAGCCATAGTGGAGCGACAAAGATTAAAAAGACAATCAATGGTCCAGTAATAAAAAATGTCGACATAAATGGCCCCTCTCCTATTTATCGTTCGATGACATCTGTTCTTTCAGTTTTGCCAACTCTTTTTCAATTTCATCTTGTGCTTGCAGCTCAGCAAACTCTTGATCTAGTGACTTAGCATTACCTGTTTTAGCATACAAATCGGCTTCTGCTTCCATTTCATCAATTTTTCGTGAATATTGATCAAATTTTGCCATCGCTTCACTCGTGCGACTTGCGTGCAAGTGTTTTTGGACATCTCTGCGATTCGATGCGGTTTGATTACGGATAGAAAGTGCTTGTTGTTTTGCACGAGTCTCAGCAATTTTATTCTCTAACTTCCCAATCTCACCTGTCAACTTCGTGATGGTCTCTTCAACTAGAGTTTGCTCAGTGTGGAGGCCTTTAATCACTTGCTCAAGCTTCTGCTTTTCGATCAAGGCTGCGCGTGCCAAGTCTTCGCGTTCTTTTACCAAAGCAAGGCTTGCCTTGTGTCCCCACTCAGTGATTTGGTCTTCCAGTGCTTCAACCTTACGTGCCAACTCTTTTTTGTCTGCAATCGCTTTAGCCGAGTTAGTACGTACTTCTACAAGTGTATCTTCCATTTCTTGAATAATAAGACGGATCATTTTTTCAGGATCTTCCGCCTTGTCTAGCAATGCACTGATGTTTGAGTTAACGATATCTGCAAAACGAGAAAAAATACCCATAACGGAACTCCTCTTTTTTTCCTATTTAAACTCGACAAGGTGGTAATTTACCTTGCGTCTCCCTTTACATATAACAAGTTACGTGCCAACTTTACTTATCTTTTTAAAACAATAACTTAAGTATGTTGTTGTTGTTGTACACCGATATGCTATGATGTTTTTTACCAACAGTTGGTAAATTTCACCAACTTCAATACGGTAACTTATGGCCAGATAGAAAATAAGAAGGACTTTATGAAGCAAAACCTCATTGGTGAATCGCCCGCTTTTCTTGGCGCATTAGATAAAGTATCGCAGCTCGCGCCAATCGAACGCCCGGTGCTTATCATAGGAGAACGAGGAACGGGTAAAGAACTTATCGCACAACGTTTACACTATTTATCAAAACGTTGGGATAAACCACTGCTTTCCCTGAACTGTGCCACATTGAGCGAAGGTTTGATTGATTCAGAACTTTTTGGTCACGAGTCCGGATCCTTCACAGGTTCGAAGGGAAAACACAAAGGACGTTTCGAGCGCGCAGAAGGTGGCACGCTGTTTCTTGATGAATTAGCGACCGCTCCGCTATTGGTCCAAGAAAAATTATTGCGCGTTATTGAATATGGTGAATACGAACGTGTTGGAGGGCACACAGCCCTGACTGCGGATGTGCGTCTGGTCTGTGCAACCAATGCCGATCTGCCACAATTGGCCAAACAAGGAGACTTTCGCGCAGACTTACTTGATCGTTTAGCCTTTGACGTCATTATGCTTCCTCCTTTACGTGAGCGTAAAGAAGACATTCTTTCCCTCGCTCAGCACTACGCGATCAAAATGTGCCGAGAGTTACAATTGGAATACTTTGTTGGCTTTACAGAACGAGCCCAGCAATCACTGCTGGATTACGAATGGCCGGGTAACGTTCGAGAACTAAAGAATGTCGTTGAGCGTGCCATCTATCAACATGGGCTAAACGCAGATCCAATCGATCGTTTAATCTTCAACCCATTTGAAACACATTGGGACAACGCTCTCGGGCACACTGCGGAAAGAGAAGACCTAGAGCAAGAAAGCACACCGCAAATCACGCCTATTTGCTTCCCGTTAGATTACAAACAATGGCAAGAAGAGCAAGACATCAACCTACTCACCCAAGCGCTAGAAGAGGCGAAATTTAACCAACGTCAAGCGGCGGAGCTTCTGGGACTTAGCTATCACCAATTACGAGGTATGGTAAGAAAGTACTGTTTAGTAGGACAGAGTTAACCCATATATTTCCATACTCGCTAAAATGAGAAAAGCTATGCTTCACTTAACACAGAGAAGTAATTAAGGGGCAAATTTGGTCAACGTAGGCAATTGATGCGCTAATTTGATCTAACACCATGCGTCGCAAAGATTTTATGTTTGGAGCGAGTTGCTAAAGATGATAAATTAGCGGGATCATTTTCGCTTGTCACTCCATCGATTTATCTCTGCGGTACAAGCAAGATCCAATGACCATTTCATATTATGAAAGCTTTTATAAGACTATCGCTGAGCCTTATCGGTATTAGCTTACTCACCGCTTGTGGTGAAGAAATCGATCACAATGATATTCGTGAGAATAGATTTGTGTTTTGTGGGCACGGCAAACCAAGTACGTTTAATCCTCAACTGATTGACAGTGGCATTACGGCTGAAGCCCTGAGCCCACAGTTGTACGATACGCTGCTAACGCTCGATCCTGAATCTCATCAACCAACCGCAAATCTTGCCGAAAGCTGGACTGTCAACCAAGCTGGCACTGAGTACACGTTCAAACTAAAGCGCGGCGTGCACTTTCAAACCACGCCTTGGTTTAAGCCAACGCGAACATTAAGCGCCCAAGATGTGGTATTCAGCTTTAAGCGAATCATTGATGTAGACCATCCATTTCATAATGTCGGTGGTGGTTTTTATCCATGGTTTTCCAGCTTGGACTTCCAAACCTTGCTGCTCGATGTTATCGCGATAGATGACAACACAGTGAAGTTTATTCTGGCTCAACCAAATTTCGCATTTTTGTCTAACATCGCCACCAGTCATGCTGTCGTGCTTTCATCGGAATACGGAACGCAACTCATTGCACAAGATGAAAAATCAAAGATTGACCAATTGCCGATAGGTACAGGGCCTTTTAAATTAAAAGAGTATCAAGCGAACGATTTAATTCGTTTAGAGCGCCACTCAGGTTATTGGAAATCAGCTGCGAAAATGAAGCAAGTCGTGTTTGATATATCACACCGTGGTACGGGTACACTTGCAAAATTACTTAGGAATGAGTGCGATGTGTTGACCTCTCCTATCTCTAGTCAGATTCCAATTATTAATGAAAGCGAACAACTTGAGCTAGATGCCACTCCGGCGAATAATGTCTCTTTTATTGCGATTAACACCAGTCACCCAGCCCTTCGGGATGCGCGTGTCCGTCAGGCATTGAATCTGGCCATTAACCGCCAAAATATTCTAGATTCGGTTTACTATGGAACAGGGACCCAAGCTTATACCCTATTGCCACCTAACTCTTGGGCATATCAAAAAGACAGCATAAAAATCCGCTATGATCGTAACTATGCGTTAGCATTGCTGCGAGAAGCTGGCTATGGAAAAGGACTGCAACTCACCATTTGGGTACCATTAGAGCCACGAGCCTTTAATCCAAGTCCTCGTAAAACGGCCGAGTTGATCCAATCAAATTTTGCTGACATTGGTGTTCAACTCCAAATACTTACTGACGACCGTTTCGAGCGAATCCAACTTGAATCAATAAATGATGCTGATTTACTGCTAACGGGGTGGATTGGTGATACTGGCGATCCTGATAACTTTTTCCGTCCGTTACTTTCTTGCGAATCAGAACGCATTGGCTTAAATGTTTCGATGTGGTGCAACGAAGACTTCGACTTTTTGTTGGATCTGGCGTTAGAAACACAAGAACCACGTTATCGTTTAAACCTGTATCGCCAAGCACAAAATATTCTAAATGAGGAATTTCCTGTTATTCCATTAGCTCACGGCGTGCAATTTCGCGTTCACAATAAGTCGTTAAAAGGTTTTAAATCAAGCCCTTTCAATGCACAACCATTTGATAACGTTGAGAGAATACACTGATGTTTGGGTACGCAATTCGACGATTTAATTTATTTTTCATCACCTTATTGATCCTCACTCTAGTGGGGTTCTCTCTCTTACGTTTAGATCCCACCTCTCACTGGGCGAACGTGGCATTTTGGTCTGGTTGGAATAGCTACCTAATAGAGCTTTCTAGACTCAACTTTGGATTGAGTAAAAGTGGCATCCCTATTTATGAAGAACTCGCGCTTGTATTTCCTGCGACATTAGAACTGTGCTTTTTCGCTTTTGTTATCTCACTACTTGTCGGTATCCCACTGGGTACTATTGCAGGGATGAAACAAGGTAAATGGTTAGATACCAGTATTTCATTCGTATCGATGTCGGGTTACTCCGCTCCTATTTTCTGGGTAGCCCTAATGCTGATCATGGTATTTTCCCTGCAATATCACCTATTCCCCGTCGCTGGACGCTACGATCTACTGTACGAAATTGACCACGTAACAGGCTTTGCCATCATTGATGCTTTTATGTCGAAGGGTGAATACCGAGCTCATGCCCTACAAAGTGTTATCGAGCATATGATGCTACCGTGTTTGGTGCTTGCACTCACACCAACAACGCAAGTTATTGGCATGATGCGCGCATCGGTTGCTGAGGTAATGAGTCAAAACTATATTCGTGCTGCACGTATCAAAGGTTTGTCCAACCGAGAAATCGTGATGCAGCATGTACTACGCAACGCGATTCCGCCGATCGTTCCCAAAGTTGGAGTTCAGCTTTCTAGTATGATCACGTTAGCCATCATTACTGAATCAATTTTCAACTGGCCAGGTATTGGTCGTTGGCTTTTAGACGCACTGTCAAATCAAGATTACGCGTCCATCCAAGCTGGTGTTATGGTATTGGCCACGCTCGTATTAACCGCCAACATTCTTTCGGATCTGATTGGTGCCATGATTAATCCGCTAGTAAGAAAGGAATGGTATGCTAACAAATAACATTTATCAGGAAGAGCGCATTCCCACTCAATTCGAGCGATTCTGGCGAAGTTACCGTGTAAACAGTTTGGCTATGTTTGGGCTTTGGTGCCTCATTTTGATTCTTTTCGTCACGATATTTGCCCCCCTACTTGCACCATACGATCCCCAAGCACAATCGGGCGAACTCCTTGTACCGCCATCTTGGGCACCTGCAGGCACGGTTGACTACTTTTTAGGAACTGATGATTTAGGGCGAGATATCCTCTCTCGCTTAATTACAGGCTCACAACTGACTTTTGGTGCGGCAGTGATTATTACTGCGATTGCCGCTTTGATTGGCTGTGTGATTGGTGTCCTAGCAGGTATGACCCGAGGTCTGCTTTCAAGTATTTTAAACCACCTTCTCGATACCGTGATGTCGATACCATCACTATTACTGGCGATCATTTTCGTCGCTTTCCTTGGCTTTAGTGAGTTTAATATCTTGTTGGCAATTTGCTTGGCCTTGATACCCCGGTTTATTCGTTCCGTTTATATTGCTGTACACACTGAGGTAGAAAAAGACTACATAATGGCCGCGCGTTTAGATGGTGCGAACGACTTCTACTTATTGTGGAACTCGATTCTACCCAATATTCTGACGGTCATTGCCGCAGAAATAACCTTGGCTTTATCTATGGCCATTTTGGATATCACTGCGCTTGGCTTCCTCGGCCTAGGCGCTCAAACACCAAGTACTGAGTGGGGCGCAATTTTGGGTGACTCTGTGGAACTCATTTACATTGCCCCTTGGACCGTCACCTTGCCAGGTCTAACCATAATGTTTACTGTCGTTGTCCTAAACTTAGTAGGTGAAGGTGTACGTCAAGCGCTTAATGCGGGGATCGAATAATGCCATTATTAGATATTCGACACTTAACCATTGAAATCGAAACACCACAGGGTTTAGTGAAAGCGGTAGATCGCATGAGCATCACTCTAAACGAAGGTGAGATCCGTGGTTTAGTGGGAGAATCTGGGTCCGGTAAGAGTCTCGTCGCAAAAGCCATTGTCGGCGTTTGCAAAGAAAATTGGAAAGTTAGTGCAGACCGAATGCGTCTTGGTAATATCGATCTCCTTCAGTTAACTCCGAAAGAGCGTCGACGTGTAATTGCGCGCGATATCGCTATGATTTTTCAAGAGCCCTCTACATGTTTAGATCCCTCCGAACAAGTGGGTAAACAGCTAATCGAATCAATCCCTTCGCGCGCTTTTGAAGGCAAATGGTGGGAACGCTTCAAGTGGCGTAAAAAACAAGCTATAGCCCTACTGCATAAAGTTGGGATAAAAGATCATAAACGTTTGATGGCAAGCTACCCTTACGAGCTTACCGATGGAGAGTGCCAAAAGGTAATGATTGCCATGGCGATTGCTACCAAGCCAAAAATCTTGATCGCAGATGAGCCCACCAACGACCTTGATCCGATTACTCAATCACAGATCCTGCGTCTACTTAGCCGAATGAACCAGCTAAACAACACCACGATTGTACTGATCGGTCACGATTTAACGACCATTACCCAATGGGCGACTCGAATTACCGTCATGTACTGCGGTCAGTCGGTTGAATCAGCAAACACAGCCAAAATCATTAAGGCTCCGAAGCATCCGTATACCTCTGCTTTACTTAAAGCGATGCCTGATTTTAATGATTGGATCCCACACAAGCAAAAACTGCAATCACTCCCAGGGTCTATCCCTCCATTGCAGCATCTGCCTATTGGCTGTCGTTTAGGCCCTCGTTGTCCTTATGCTCAAAAGCAGTGCGTAGAGATCCCACACACTAGACACATTAAAAGCCATAAGTTTAGCTGCCACTTTCCACTTAATACGGAGAAACATTCATGAGTGCGTTGCTTGAAGTCGATAACCTATCGAAGCTATTTGTCACGCGCTCCGGACTGTTTAAGCGCAAGATTAAAGAGGCAGTTAAGCCCGTTAGTTTTACTTTGGAACCTGGGCAAACTATCGGCTTTATTGGCCAGAATGGTTCAGGAAAATCAACCCTTGCGCGTATGTTGGCAGGCGTGGTTGAACCTAGTTCCGGAGAAATTCGAGTGAACGGTGAACGTTTAGAACACAAAGATTACTCAACACGTTGTAAGCTTATCCGCATGATTTTTCAAGATCCTAATACCTCGTTGAATCCACGCATTCAAATCGGTCGTATTTTGGAAGGACCTCTAAAGCGAAACACCAGCATGCCACCAGATGCGCGCATAAAACGGGTGAAGGATACTTTACTACGAGTCGGATTACTGCCTGAACACGCCTACTTCTATCCCCAAATGCTTGCTGCCGGTCAAAAGCAGCGCGTATGTTTGGCTCGTGCATTAATACTTCAACCATCGATTATCGTGGCCGATGAAGCGCTAAATGGTTTGGATATGGCGATGCGTTCACAGATCATCAACCTGTTCTTAGAACTGCAAGAAGAAATGGGCTTGTCATTTGTCTACGTATCTCAGCACATTGGTATTGTAAAGCACATCACAGATAAAGTGATGGTCATGCATGAAGGGGAGGTGGTGGAGTTTGGTGAGACGAACCAAGTTTTAACCAACCCGCAGCACCCGATCACACAACGCTTAGTTAATAGCCACTTTTACAAAGCGCCAACCCATTAGTATAGGTAAGCATTAGAAACGAAGAAGCCTGCAACATCGCAGGCTTTTTTTAGAACCTAGCGACGGCTTGCTTGTTTTCGCAGTTCAAAGTCAAACTCGTCCGGAAACAGCACTACGCCTTCTTCACTCTGGTTTGGGAAAATCACAACAGACAGCTCATCGTCCTCTAGACCTGAAGTCCAGCGACTGTGCCATTTGTTCAAAGAGATAGCTTCTGGCTGACACTCTTCCCAGTCGCCTGTCGCCCATTGCTGTGCAAACTCTTCGTTTGGCCACACTGGTACACAATCGTCATCTTCTGTGTTTAGCATCACGCAGCCGTGCTCATCTTTCAGAATCCACACCTTGCGGTTAGCTACAATCTCTTTCACACAGTATTTCAAGCGCTGCTCTTCGTTGTAGCGATTGATGGTGTCCATTTGCTCTTGGGTTAACGCTTCAGACATATTCATCTCCTATTCCCATAGAAAAATGCCCACCTATTGGCGGGCATTTACAGTATACGTTGGTAATAATGAAATTACACAAGCTCAGTTTGAAGCCAAGGCCAACCTTGCTTCTTACGGCTTAGTGTATTTTCCATCATTAGCATGCCGTCTTTCTCGTGCTTAACAAGTTTCTCAGCCCACTCACCTTTGTAAAGAAGACGAGTTTGAGCTGTAGTGATATCTGTTAGCATCACAGCAGCAAACGCTAGGTCGTCGTTTGCACAACGTACTTCAAGATCAGCTTCTAGTGCTTCGATCATGCCGTCAACTTGATCAAGAGTCGCAAGTTCAACCTGACCAACGACCACATCACGTCCGTTGAACGGGTAACCTTTAAGGTCTTTTTCAACAAGCTCAGCCGCTGATAGACCTTCAATGTTTGTCTTAGCAATTAGAAGATCTTTAGTGAATGCATCAACGTCTTGTACATCTGCGATAGCCGCTAGCTCAGCAACAGCATCTTTGTCTTTTTGAGTACAAGTTGGAGAAGCGAAACCTACTGTGTCAGAAAGGATAGCTGACATCATTAGCTTAGCGATTTGAGGCTTGATCTCGTGACCTTCAATTTTAAACATGTTGAATAGTACTGTGTTAGTACAGCCAACAGGCCAGATCCATGCTTCCATTGGGTTCACTGTCATCACGTCACCTAGACGGTGGTGGTCAACGATACCCGCGATTTCAGCTTCAGCGATGTCGTCTGGTGCTTGCGCTAGATCTGAGTAGTCTACTAGCCAAACAGTTTCGCCAGCAACTGAAGTACGCAGCTCAGGAACTTCTGCGCCAGCTACTTCTAGGATGTGCTGAGTTTCACGGTTAATTTCGCCCTGGCGAATTGGCATTGCTTCAACGCCACGCGCCTTTAGAAGTTCAGTTGCAACTAGTGCACTACAAATACTATCACTGTCTGGGTTCTTATGACCTACAACTAGAATCATGTTTCTTCCTATTCAAGTCAATTTGATGGCTTCCTAATAGGGTGAATTGCATAGTGAATTACACCGAGGAAGCGAGTTTGCTCACAAAGGTCGATACTTTACCTGATTTGGAGGAGTTTGACACGAAGAAAAGTAAACGTCACCGATTGTAAGGAATGTGGTACCTTTAAACGATACCACATTACGCCACTTCAAATTTACGCCGTCACGATCGCTCTGGCGTTTAACCCTTTATCAACACTGATTAACAGCAATTTACATGGTTCTTGGTTCAGTTTTTCACCTGTCCAAAAATCGTACCAATCTGTCGGCTGCTCAGCGATTAAGGTAAACTCTGTTGCGTCATTGTTCCCATAGTTAAATAAACAATGCAGATCATTCTTAGCAGTTAACGACAAAAACGCATGGTTCAGGCTTAATGCTGTGAACTTAGCTGCTTCTTGATTACGCCGCTGACGCAGCATCAGCTTAGATAGGGTTTTGCTTGCGAAAGGCGTAACTTCTGGTAATGGGTCACCTGAAAGCAACAAACCACCACAGGCCAGAAGTGCATTACGATGAAAATGATAATCTTCTCGTGAGGCAGCTTGATTCGGCAAGGAGACCAGTGTCACGCAATCTGGATCAATTTGCCACAGCTTACGATGTTGCCAGCTACGGAAAAAGGTTTCTTTGGCGATTTGCTCAAAACGGTGGTTATGACGCTCTACATCATCAGAAACACGCATCGCATCGACTAAGCCCAACGATGGCCACATTGGCGCATTACAGCCCAATAGCCAGGCATCCCCTGCCCCCTTAGCGATAGCTTCCATTCCCATACGGTAAGCTTCTACGCCAGTAACACCAGATTGACTACGCTTACCTTTTAGCGTGCCCCAGTAGTTTGCATCGAGTTTAAACAGCTCAACCCCCCACTCATCTCTCATCACAGACACAACGTGTGTGAGATGATCTTGAACTTCAGGATTTGAAGTATCAAGAATATACCAAGGCGTACATCGCCAGCCACTATATGTTACGTCTTCTGCTTTAAGTAATGAACCATCTTCATGTCGAACGAACCAATCTGGATGTGTCCTGAAGATCTCAGACTCAGGTTGAGCGATAAAAGGAGCCATCCAAATAGCGGGCTTTTTACCTTTTGTACGGATGTTCTGAATCAGCTCTTTCACCCCACCTGAAAACTTGTCAGATGGTGTTAACCAATCACCCATAAATACTTGGTAGCCATCATCTAGAAGAACCCATTCCAGATCTGCAAGGCTATCTTGCATACACTCAACGTTTTCTAGGACGTTATTTTCGGTCACCTCTGCATAATACGCATACCAAGAACACCAACCAATTGGCGCATCTTGAGTTACACCTTTACGTACTGGATGATGCGCTGTAATCATCTCACTGTACTCTTGATACAGGTGATACAACGAGTGACCACGCAAAACGGCTACCGACTCAAGCGTGTTGTTCTCCCACTCTGACACTTGCGTCTGTTCTCCGTCAATCGCTGCCGAAAGTACCCAATCTTCACCGATCTTCTGAACTTCAAAATAACCAGCAAAGCGACGACACGTGGTAAATCCAAACAAGGTATACCCTGATGCATCTTCAACAACCAAATAGTTGTAGTAACGCTTCGGCGCATGTGCAGGATAGATGCGATAAGCAGCGTTGTTGTCTGGACAACGGCCAATATCGATGGGTTGAGAAATGGTACCCGAGGTTTGGGCTAGCATTTGAAAACCGTCACCAATAACGGTTGCGCCATGCTCATAAAGGAAAGGCATTTCGAACAACACTTCACGGTTAGTGAAGGTTTTGTTGTGCACACCTGCAAACGAAAAGTGTGCTTGGTTACCAACCACTTCGATCTGGAGATCATGATCGAGTAACGTAATTTCGGTATTATTGGCAAATTGAAAGGTTTGCGCCATTGAGAATCTACTCACTATTATGATGTTGTTTTCTTCATTATCCTCCGCTTCTGTAATCCAATTCGTTATGAACATCACGAATCTATATTTGGTGATAGCAAACAACTCGGTTATTGAGAGAATTCTCATAAAGATTTTAGCTAAAAAAATACCAGCCCGAAGGCTGGTATTTCGTTTAAAACTTAGTAGGCAAATTATGCAACTTCAATTGGACCACCGAATGACGTCACTGGTGGAACTTTGCCAGTGAATTTCTCGAAGTCTACGATACAGGTGTTCGCAGAAGTCGCCTGAGCAAGCTCAGATGTACCAATATCCAATGTTAGTGTGTTTGGATCGCCATAAGTATCAATAGCGCCGACTTTTGCATTCAGAGGACCATACCATGCACCTTCTTGGATACGAACCACGCCACGTGGATAGTTGTCAGTAAGTACAGCACCAGCAAGAAGCTGACCACGATCGTTGAATACGCGTACCAAATCACCATCTTTGACGCCTTTTTCTTTGGCATCAAGAGGGTTGATGTATACCGGCTCACGGCCTTGAACTGTGTAAGTTGCACGAAACTCATCCGATTCACACATCTGAGAGTGCAAGCGCTTATCCGGGTGGCAAGATTGTAGCCAGAACGGATGCTTATCTGAACCAGGACCACCGTGTGAACGTTCGGTCTTTTCGAACCACATTGGGTATTCCTGACAGTGTTCGTAACCGTAACGACCGATCTTACGCGATGTAATCTCGATAAACCCAGAAGGTGTACCCAGTGGGTTAATTTCTGGATCTTCACGGAAGTCCGCATGGCGAACCCACGGCTTACCTTCACCAAAGTCGAGTACGCTCTGCTCCCAGAACTCCGCAAATTCTGGCATTTCAAACTTACCTTCGTTCGCTTTCTTACATTCGTTGTACAGGCTTTGGATCCACTCCATTTCGCTCATACCACGCGTGTATTCGTCACGACGGCCAAAGCGTTGAGTCAGTTCACTCATGATTTGGAAGTCTGGCTTAGATTGGAACAGAGGATCCACTAAGCGGTGCATTGCGATCAGACCTTTGTTCGAGTATGAACCGTAAACGTCGATATCGTTACGTTCCCACTGAGTACATGCCGGAAGCACGATGTCAGAGAAACGACATGTAGCAGTCCAAGCGAACTCAATCGTTACCACTGTTTGAAGCTTCTGGAATGCTTGCTTCATACGGTTACGATCTTGGTGATGACTCCACGGGTTACAACCCGAGATAACCATCATCTTGAAGTCAGGAAGTTTTACTTTACCACCGTTGTAACGGATCTCTTTACCTGGTTCCATCAAACAGTCGATCCAACGCGCTACTGGGATAGTGCGGCTGTAACCATTAAAGTCGTTGTTATCCCACTTCGGCTTCATACCTGTATCTAGGTTACGAGGGAAACCACCAGGGCCCGCGAAACCAGTCGAAGGAACACCGATACTTGAGTAGTGATGACCGTAAGAGATACCACCGCCAGGCAGACCAATCTGACCAACCATGGCAGCCAAAACTGCTGCTGCCCAGTATGGTTGTTCACCGTGCTCTTGACGCTGAATACACCACCCCATCAGGATTTGAGTACGACCGTTAACCAGCATGCGCGCGAATTCACGTATTTTATCCGCTTTAACGCCACAAATCTCTGCTGCCCACTCAGGCGTTTTAACGACTTTGTCTTTTGTCTCACCCTGAACGTACTTAATAAAGTCTTCAAAGCCTAGACAGTAAGTTTCGATAAACTTCTTATCGTATAGGTCTTCGTTGTACAGCACGTGCGCTACAGCAAGCATAAATGCTACGTCTGTTAACGGGTTGATGTAAAGGTGGTCAGTGTTCAGGTAGTTTTGCGTTTTGTTTTTAACCGGATCGACTGAGATTGCGTTGATCTCACCTTTCGCGATTTTTTCCTTCAATTGCTCTAAATATGCATAAGATTGGTGCGTTTCACAGTTCCAACCGACTTGGAGGTTTTTCACAGGATCATTAGCCCAGATAACAATATTATCTGCATGTTCCAAAATTTCAGACCAAGACGTGCCTTGTGCGTAAACTTCTGTTGAGCCAAGTATGTAAGGTAAAATGGTTTGACCTGCACCTGTCGAATAATCGCCGACTTTAGTGATGAAGTTGCCATGCATACCTACTGCGCGCTGCATGTGTGCCGTACAGTTGTTGAACGAACCCGTTTGGTTCCAGCCCGTCTGACCAGCATGTAGAGCCCATGGACCGTAATCTTTCTGAACACGTTCTAGCTCTCGGTAAAACAAGTCTAATGCTTCGTCCCAAGTCACACGGATGAAACGGTTGTTACCGCGCGTTTCTGCGCTGTACTTGTGTTTTTTCAACCAATCTAGACGAACCATTGGGTAACGAACACGTGATGGGCTGTAAATAATACCCTTGATGCCGTTTAACATTTCTGTTGGGTTCTTATCCAACTCTAGCGGTTTGATCTCTTGAACTTTACCTGCGTAAATATGGGCGCGGAATGCGCCCCAGTGAGAACCTGTTACTTTCCAAGTACCCGTGCTCTCTGCAGCACTAGCAGAAGCTGACGCTAACAGGCTAGGACCGATTACTGACGCTGCACTCGTTGTTGCTACGCCCTTAAGAAAACTTCTTCGTGTAATTGCCATCTAAAATTACTCCATCCGACGCGTATGTATTAATGGTGGCCTTCAGCAAAATCTGAAGAGTGCATCTGTAGATATTTCAAGATCAGTGCTTCACTGTCTGTATCTAGGTTAACGAACGCAAGCATACCGTCGAACATTCCAGGCCAAGTATTCGCATCGAAGTGCGCTTCAGCTGGTTGAGTGTGACATACTGAACAGTTTGTTTTGTATGCTTCTTGTGATTTTTCCCATACAGGCGTGATGTCGTTCAGCATAGATTCTTTCCTAATCCATACTTTCGCTGCCACTTTTTCCCAAGGAAGACCAGTCAGCTCATCCACTTTTTTCTCGCCAATAGTCACTACGTTGGTGTCTGTTGATGCATCTTTAAGTAGAGATGCAACTGCAATGTTCTTACCAAAATCAGCTTGAATTACACGACCAAAGCCTTTCGCTTTACGCCAGCCATCAATTTCGATTTCTGCGAAGTCGCCTTTATCAGCAATCACTTTCACGGTAGAGGCTGGGTTAAGAAGGCCTGCTTCTTTCTCGCCTTTGTCGTCGAAGTAAATTGGAAGGTGACGAACACTCACTAACGTTTGACCAACATCATAATTGGTGTTTGAAGCAAGAGCTTCTAGATCGCCAACAATACCGCCGATACTATCCATACCTGCAGGTAGGTTATGCGCGATACCTTTGTGACAATCCACACAGCTTTGATCTTTTTCTGCCGCTTGCTTCATTTGGATACGAGCAGTTGGAGACATTTGCTCGAAATCCATTGAATCATAGTTGTGGCAATCTTTACATTCTTGAGATTTGTTTGCAGAGAAACGATCCCATTCATGTTTTGCAAGTTCAATACGGCGTTCTTCAAAAACACCAGGTTCATCATAATTGCCGAAAATTTGTGCATAAACTTCTTTAGAAGCCTGCATCTTACGTGCAATTTTATCTGTCCAGTTATGTGGAACGTGACAATCAGGGCAAGTAGCACGAACACCAGAGTGGTTTTTCCAGTGAACCGTGTCTTGCAGTTCAACATACACGTTGTCACGCATTGTGTGGCAGCTTATACAGAATTCTTCCGTGTTGGTCGCTTCCAGAGCAGTGTTAAAACCACCCCAGAAAATCACACCAGCGATGAAACCGCCCATAGTCAGCACACCTAGGCTGATATGAACTGCCGGGCGCGTCATCGTACGCCACAGTTTAATGATTAATGATTTCATTATTTGCTCTCTTAAAATCTTTTCAAAAGTGTGGAAATGAGCTCAGTGGCTTACATGCCATGCGCACCAGGAGGCCCAAAGAAGAACACTTGCAGTGCCCAAACAATAAATCCGTAACCACCTACGAATGCCACACTTAGGATAGGAAAGAGAACAACCGCAATGAAGAGGAATGATTTCCACTCCAATGAGCGTTTTTCACCACTCTCAATTTTATTAACATCACTCATACATTTGCCTATTTTGTATCTAGTGTCATGAAAAGCCCACGCTAGCAAGCTTAAGTTTTTTACAATCTCTATTGGAAAATGTTAGACCATACTGATACTAAGGTTCAATTAAATCCGACCCTTCAAGCCTTGTTATTCAGTACTTTTTTGAGTTCATCCAAAGATGTGTTTGATTGATATTTCTTATTAACAAATGTTAATAAATGTGAAAATATAAGTCTTTTGCAGCCTTGTTAAAGATACAACACTTTCTCAACTTTGATTACATTGCAGTGGATTTTTTCGGGCCTCTAAATCGTTCTTTTTTCATCCAAACACAAACATATGTAATCAAAATGCTTCTGCAATGTAGCAATTACACTATAATTTCTCTGGCCGGAATTTATGAAATATCAAACCTTAGTAGTTCAGAAGCCAAACACAATCCATTATGATTTAGTGCATTGATTTAAGGAGGCTTTATGAATTCAGTAGTAGATATTGCATGGCTAGAACTCCTGCTTTTCAGTTCAATTCTATTGATTCCACTCGCCATTAACGTTCGCTATAAACTCGGGATTGCGAAAACAACGGCCATCAGTGTGATTCGCATGACCTTACAGCTCGTACTTGTTGGCATGTACTTAGAATATCTATTTCAGCTTAACAGTCTTCTTATTAACACATTATGGCTTGCGGTCATGATCGTGGTCGGTGCAAGCTCAATTATCGACAAAACAAACTTACCCAAATATCCGTTAATGCTTCCTCTAATTACGGCTTTAACGCTAAGTCTTCTGCCACTACTAATGATAACCACCATAGGGTTAATTAGACCTGAGCCCTTTTACAATGCCCAATACATTATCCCCCTTGCTGGCATGCTGCTAGGCAATAGCTTAAGCAGCAATATTGTTGCTCTACAAAACCTCTTCAGTGCTTTTGAACAACGTAAAAGTGAATACGAAGCTGCCATTTCCCTTGGTGCGACACCTAAGTATGCTTCCTTTCCCTTTGTTCAAGAGGCAATAAGAAAGTCTCTTGCACCAATACTCGCCTCCATGGCAACAACGGGCTTAGTCACCCTTCCCGGAATGATGACCGGACAAATTCTTGCTGGATCAAATCCTATGATTGCCATCAAATATCAACTGATCATCATGTTAGCCATTTTCGTCATGCTTTGCGTTTCAGTTGTGATTTGCCTCGAGATGACGCTGCATTATGTGCAGACCAAAGAAGGTCGAATAAAAGTGACGTTTATCAACAAAAATTAGCTTCTAAGCTGAACAAGAACTGAACACATAAGTCACTTATTTTATGAAATTTTCTCTGTTGAAAAAGATACTCACGATCTTTGAGACAGGTTATCCACAGAAAATGTGGATAACCATAAGAAGAGAGAGGCAACCAAAATCATAGTGGTTCAATTTGGTGCGTAATTTTTAGACATCAATCCGTCATGAATTGAACATTTACTCGCCATTTTTATGCTCTAGTCTCTATGTTAAGCACATAGGGAGCACTCAGTTATGAATAATATACTTAGCGTAGAAATGAGCTCAAAAGCCTCAGAGAATTCACTATTAGACTGGCGAATACAAGAGCCCGATCAGGTTACTCACCTTTGGATTCCAAGAGATGTTGGTGTCAATGAAGAATTGGAGTGACGGAATAAAACAAAGGCAAGCTCATTGGCTTGCCTTTGTTGAAAATTATTTCAGGTATTTGTCTTCATCACGCAGGTAGATCATCCAGTACCACATGCCAACAAAAACACCACCACCGATGATATTACCCAGTGTTACTGGCAACAGGTTATTCAATAGGAAACCTGTCATGTTCAAATCCGCGTAATTCGCAATATCTGCACCAGTGATTGTCCAGAACGCTTCTGGTGCAAAGTATTTAATACCAATCGCCATCGGAACCTGGAACATGTTCGCAATACAGTGTTCAAAACCTGCTGATACAAACATTGCAACTGGCAGAATCATTACTGCAATCTTGTCGGTTAGCGTACGACCACTGAATGTCATCCAAACGGCAATACAAACCAAAACGTTACACATTATACCCAATGCAACCGCTTGAATAAAACCATGATGCAATTTGTGCTGAGAAATCGCCATTGCATTTAAGCCTACTTGCCCGTTATCGAACATGTATTGCTTGGTTAGCAACATACACACTACAAGTAAAATCGCACCGACCATGTTACCAAAGTAAACAACAAACCAGTTCTTAACCAACGTTTGCCATGAAATTTTGCCACTGGCGCGGGCGACCAGAGTTAAAACTGAACTTGTGAACAGCTCGCCGCCTGTTACAACGACCAGAATAAGACCAAGACTAAAAGCCAGACCACCAATTAGGCGGGTGATGCCCCATGGTAAATCACCGGCTCCTGTTGTTACCGTGGTAAAGAAAATGAAAGCGATACCAATATGGATACCAGCAGAAATAGCCAGCAGAAAAGACTTCATTGGAGCTTTAGTCGCTTTGCCCACCCCCACTTCGGCCGCACGTTCAGCTGCCTGTGGTGGTAATAGAGAATCAAACTGATTGAAGTTCATAAAAGTGTAACATTTCGCAACAATTAACAAGGCGCGGATAATCGCTCCATTTCTAGACTTTTTCAAGGGCTATTTTCATGTTTACGAAAAATGTTGTTGATGTAAGTGCAATAGATAAAACTAAACCATGGGTTATTATCTTAATCATCACCAGTATTTAGTTAAAACGTTTACCACCGAATAAAGTTTCTGCTGTCTATGGTGTCGATAGCGCGGTAGTTAACACTTCTCATGCTTTTCTGTTGCTCATCTTTGTTTTTCCGTCTAGCTTGGATAAAAAAGAGCAAAGGAATTACCTATGAAATATTCAGCTGACCACATTACAGAGTTGAACCTACTTCTTCAATTCGACTTAAGCAGTGCAGCAACAGGCATTAAAGTACATAAAGATGCATCTGAAGAAGCGCAGGCGGCTGTCGCACGTCTATACGCTAAACAGTTATGTACGCAACCTGATGGTGGCTACCTTACTGATGAAGGTATCGAAGTCGCGGAACACGCAGACAAAATTATCCGCGTACTCTCGGCATAAACGTTGTCATCTAATCGCTAAAATGCCACCGGATTCGGTGGCATTTTTATTTTCCGCTATCGAATTGTGCGTATATTACGCCATGATCTTTTTCATTTTTCCATATGGTTGGAGCTTGTCATATGCCCAATTAAAGCCTGTTGTATAAAACAAGAAGAAAATCAGGAAGCCTGCTTCCAGCGCCAACGCCTGCAATAGCGTGATTTTCAAGAACCATGCAATCACTGGAATAGTAATGAAGATTAAGCCCCCCTCGAAGCCAATCGTGTGACCAATACGCATCGCCAAGCTTCTTTCTTCACGGTTAGAACCAAACCATTTATCAAAGTACAAATTGTAAATGTAATTCCAAACAACGGTGTATAAACTCAAACCTATACCCACCATCGCCAAATCACTCGATCCTTTCCCTGTAATTAAAGATGTAACCGGAACAATGATCGCCAAAGCAATCAGTTCAAATAATACAGCGTGAAAGATACGTTCGTTACGAGCCATGATGTTTTACCTAAATAGTCCTACTCAATGACGCGTAGCTTATCTACAATTAAGATAAGTAATAGTTAGATACTATCGGTAAAGACGATATGTTTACCATTGAACAACTGCAAGCATTTGTTGCGACCTCTGAAGTAGGCTCTTTTTCTGCAGCGGCACGTAAGCTCGGACGAGCTCAATCTGTCGTGAGCCAACATATTATGAACATGGAACTCGACTGTGGCGTTGATTTATTTGACCGAACAGGGCGCTACCCCAAGCTCACTGCAAAAGGTCATGAACTATTGCCTTACGCATTAGCGACCATTAGCCAACTCGACCGACTGAATAACAAGGCCGCTCAATTGTTTTCACCACAAGCGACTCAGTTCATCCTCGCCGTTGATGAGGGTATCCCGCTCACTAACCTTCCTCAAGCACTCAAAAATTTGGAACAACAATTTCCGTATATCCAAGTTGAATGCTTGACAGGCTCCAGCCCTGACATCATCGAGCTCGTAAAATCTGGCCGTGCAACGACGGGCATCATTCTCAGCGACCTGCAAATGCCACAAAATATTGACTTCTCAAATCTCGGCAATATTGGGTTTGACGTATTTATCTCTACAGAACACCCTTTAGCGACGCAGAAGATTCGCCATATCGACGAGTTAAAGCAGCATAGGCAATTGGTTATTCGTTCAAAAAGTTCTGATACTAGTGGCGTCAATCAGGCGCTGAGCCCCGAAATCTGGTACGCTGATAATTATTACATCTTATTAGAATTGGCAAATAAGGGGTTGGGCTGGTGCTTCCTTCCAAATCATTTGGTATCGCATTCACCCAATACATTAATCAAAATTGGTGAGCAATTCACTAAACTGGCATGGCAAGTCAACATCGATTTGATACAACACCAGAAATGGCACTCCGATCCCCTACACCAACAAGCCAGATTAGAATTACAAACCCTGTTTGAGTCGCAATAAGGGTCAAAAGTAGGAACAACCGATGGCAAATACTTTAATCTTAGGCGCAGGTTGGCTAGGAACGCCAATTGCACAAACATTAGTGGATCAAGGGCATCAAGTTACGGTGACGCGCCGTAGCCAAGCAAAACTGGACGAATTTCCCATTTCTTGCGTCAGCACTGCACTGCTAGATCTCAACGAATCAGATTCGGCACAGCAGCTCTCAGAACTCATCGCGCAATACCAGATCGAGTGCATTGTCGGCACCTTTCCTCCCGGCTTTCGTCAAGGCAATGGGGATGAATACGCTCTACAATGGGAACGCTTGGTTTCGGCAGCAAAAGAAAATGGCGTTGGCAAAGTCTTAATGGTCAGTTCCACCACTGTGTATCCAAATCTTGCCGTCGATATGAAAGAAGAAGACGCGACATTAGCCTTAGCAAAAAACAATGCGCATTTTTCTGACAACGCACGCATCATGCTGCAAGCCGAACAATACGTGATTGATTCCGGTATCGACTATGTCATCGTTCGTTGCAGTGGTCTGATTGGTTCCGATCGCCACCCTTCTCGCTTTGCCATGCGCCTTAAACAAGTCAGCAGCAATGCTCCAGCTAATATGTTGCATCAAGACGACGCAGTGGCAGCAACGGTTTTCGCTCTCAATAACATCGACAATGACGTCGTGAATGCCACGACACCTACTACCGTCAGCAAAGCCGAATTTTACCAAGCGGCAATTTCAAAAAATGATTTAGATATTGCCCTACCGCCAATCACAGACACGCCAGATAAGCGCATTCTCGCAGACAAGCTCATCGAGCTTGGTTACCAATTTCAGTTTAAATCAACATTGGATGCACTATGAAGCTTTATCAACACATCGAAATTTTGTGGGATTACATGCAGCTTAAGCATGACGTAAAACCTGCCGATTGCTTGTTTGTTATGTGTAGCAATGACCTACGCGTTGCTGAGTATGCTGCCAAGCTTTATCAGCAAAACCTTGCGCCATTGATTGTCTTTTCTGGTGGCGAAGGTCGCTTTACCGATGGCTTGTTTGAGAAGAGTGAAGCCGAAACCTTAGCTGAAGTCGCTAAGCTGGCTGGCGTACCAAGTGAAGCGATTTTAGTCGAGACACAATCCAGTAACAGTGGAGAGAACGTCCGCTTCACTGAGCAGCTATTGAAAGAAAAAGGGATTCAATGTGAGTCTCTGATTTTGGTTCAAAAGCCATTTATGGAAAGACGTGCCATCGCAACCTTTGAAAAACAGTGGCAGTCGTCTTACTCACAACTTCAAGTCACTTCCACCGCACATCCTTTCTTTGAGTACATCAATGAAGAGATGCCATTGATGATGGTGCTTGAAGCTTTGATGGAAGATTTTTCTCGCATAAAAACCTACCCAGAAAAAGGTTTTCAAACCGAGCAAGAAATTCCTGATCATGTTGAATACTCTTACCAAGCACTTCGAGAAATGTTTGAGTTTGGGCGAGCGTAATCCTTCGCTCAATCGCCAACAACCAGATAAGAGAAAACCACCGAATTCGGTGGTTTTCTCTTATCTAGATTCGCTTACTTACCAAGCGCTTCTTTGTAGTGCTGGCGACAAACGGATACGTAACGGTCGTTACCACCGATTGCGACTTGATCACCTTCTTTAATAGCAACGCCGTGTTCATCAGTACGGATAACCATGTTCGCTTTGCGGCCGCAGTGACAGATGGTTTTTAGCTCAACCAACTTGTCAGCCCAAGACAGCAGGTACTTACTGCCTTCAAAAAGTTCACCAAGAAAATCGGTACGAAGACCATAGCAAAGTACAGGGATATGCAGTTTATCAACCACTTCTGTTAGCTGGTAAACCTGCTCTTTCGATAAGAACTGACACTCATCAATAAGAATACAGTGACGCTTTTCGACTCCGTGTAACTTAGCAATCTCTTGATACAAGTTAGTATCTGGACGAAACAAATGCGCGTCTGATTGCAAACCGATACGAGAGCTCACTTTTCCTATACCGTAGCGATCGTCTAGTGCAGCAGTAAAAATCACTGGCGTCATACCGCGTTCTTGATAGTTAAAAGAAGATTGAAGAAGAGTTGTCGATTTACCCGCGTTCATTGCCGAGTAATAGAAATACATCTGAGCCACAGAGCACTACCTTCGTTAAAGTTTAGAATTTATAAAAGCTTGTAAAGAAAAGGGCTGAATCATCAGCCCCTTTTTAAGATTGAATCGTTATTTACGACGCCACGTTGTGCCTTCCGCCCCGTCTTCTAGAACGATGCCCATTTCAGTCAGTTTATCACGCGCCATGTCTGCGTTTGCCCAATCTTTTGATGCACGAGAATCGTTACGTAGTTTGATTAGCGCTTCGATTTCAGCCACTTCATCGTCGTTACCTGCGTCGCCTTTTAGGAACGCTTCTGGATCTTGATGAAGAATACCGATCACTTCAGCCAATTCACGCATCAGCGCACCTAGTTCGCTTGCTTTCTCTACGTTTTCTGTCTTCAGACGGTTTACTTCACGTGCCATGTCGAACAGTACTGAGTACGCTTCTGGCGTATTGAAGTCGTCGTTCATCGCGGCAGTAAAACGAGTCACGTATTCTTCACCACCCGCTGGTGCTGCGTTTAAATTGAGACCACGTAGAGACGTGTACAGACGCTCCAGAGCAGCGCGAGCTTGATGTAGGTTATCTTCGCTGTAATTCAGCTGGCTACGGTAGTGACCAGACATTAGGAAGTAGCGAACCGTCTCAGCATCGTAGTGACCAAGAACGTCACGGATAGTGAAGAAGTTACCTAGAGACTTAGACATTTTCTCACGGTCTACCATCACCATGCCGCTGTGCATCCATGTGTTCACGTATTGCGTGTCGTGTGCACAGCATGATTGCGCAATTTCGTTCTCGTGGTGTGGGAACTGAAGATCTGAGCCGCCGCCGTGAATATCGAAGTGGTTACCTAGAATTGAAGAGTTCATTGCAGAACACTCAATATGCCAACCTGGACGACCTGCTCCCCATGGCGATTCCCACGTTGGTTCACCTGGCTTAGACATCTTCCAAAGTACGAAATCTAGAGGGCTGCGTTTTGCTGTTTCGATATCAACACGTGCACCCGCTTGAAGTTGCTCTAGGTCTTGCTTAGAAAGCTTGCCGTACTCATCAAATTTGCCTACTTCAAACATTACATCGCCGTTATCTGCAACGTAGGCAAAACCGCGTTCAATTAGCTTCTCAACCAACTCGATGATTTCAGCGATAAACTGAGTAGCACGAGGCTCAACGTCAGGACGCTTCATGTTTAGCGCATCAAAGTCAGCGTGCATTTCGCCAATCAGACGCTCAGTCAGTGAATCGCAAGACTCTCCGTTTTCTGCTGCACGCTTGATGATTTTGTCATCAATGTCGGTAATGTTACGTACAAACGTTAGATCATAACCTAGGTAACGTAGGTAGCGAGAAACGACGTCAAAAGAAACAAACGTACGACCGTGACCGATATGACAGAGATCGTAGATGGTAACTCCACAGACATACATGCCAACTTTGCCAGCTGTAATTGGTTTGAATTCCTCTTTCTGTCTTGTGAGTGTGTTATATATCTTTAACATGATCTCTATCTATGATTGTGAATGAATGACAATTAAGCCGAGTATATCAACTCCAACCTTATTAGGTAATAGCAATTCACGGATAAAACGATAATCGGCTAAACTTCAAGCACAAAACGTTTATTTTCATGATCCTGAGTTTTGCATGCGTTATAACTTAGGCTAGAATCCCAACTTCAATACAACACAGTAAAGGAAAATAGCATGATCACCCTTCACACTAATTTTGGTGACATCAAGATTCAACTAAACGAAGAGAAAGCGCCAGAGACAAGCGCAAACTTCCTTCAGTACTGCCGCGACGGTTTCTACGACAACACTCTTTTCCACCGTGTTATTGACGGCTTCATGATCCAAGGTGGTGGTATGGAGTCTGGTCTACGTGAAAAAACTTCTCGTGCACCAATCAAGAACGAAGCAAACAATGGCCTAAGCAATAAAGTGGGTACACTTGCTATGGCACGTACTATGGAACCGCACTCCGCGAGCTCTCAGTTCTTCATCAACGTGAACAACAACACTTTCCTAGACTTCCGCAGTGAAAGCCTAGACGGTTGGGGTTACTGTGTATTCGGTGAAGTTGTTGAAGGCATGGACATCGTAAACAAGATCAAAGGCGTTAGCACTGGCTCTTACGGCATGCACCAAGACGTACCACTAGAAGATGTGGTAATCACTGGTACAACAATCGAAGAGTAATTCGCTCGGATTCGAACTAACAAATAAGTTTGTGGGGAGGCATCGCCTCCCCTTATTTTTATGACGACATTATTTATATCAGATCTACACCTCACGCCTGCTCGTCCGGACATTACGGAGTGCTTCGTCACGTTTATGAGATCGGAAGCGATCCATGCTGACGCACTGTATGTATTAGGCGATTTATTCGAATTTTGGGTTGGCGACGATGATAGAACGTCTTTTGCCGACCAAATCCGCTCTGAATTCAAAGCATTAACCCGTTCTGGTGTTTCCGTTTTTTTCATCCAAGGCAATCGTGATTTTCTGTTAGGCAAACGTTTTTGTGAAGAAACGGGTATCACCTTGTTAAGTGACGTTTGTACGATTGATCTCTATGGACGAAAGGTGGTAATCCTTCATGGGGATACGCTTTGTATCGACGACGTAAAATATCAAGAGTTTCGTAAAACCGTTCATAAGCCATGGCTACAATGGCTGTTTAATCGTATTCCTTGGTTCGTTAAGAAAAGAATTGTCGCTAAGGTTCAATCAGACATTCGAGACGACAAAAAAACCAAGTCTCTCGACATCATGGACGTTAACCAAGACGAAGTGGAGCGCGTTATGTCTCAAAACGGCGTCAACCTGATGATTCACGGTCATACTCACCGCCCGAATAGACATTATTTTGACAAAAATGGTGTTGAATATACGAGAATTGTTTTGGGTGACTGGTACACGCAGGGCTCTGTACTAAAAGCCCATGCCAATGAATTTGACCTTCAAACGCGACCTTTTAAGAAAGATTCAAACTAGAGCAAGTGTACAATTAACAGAATACCGTATAGGGCATAGATATTTTGCCAAAAATCGTTATTATCATATAACTTAGTTAAGTCAGAACATATCACCGCATTGAAGTATTCATACGTAGCTCGCCAACCGATACTGGATAGAGAAAAGCGTACCATCGGGTATGAGCTTCTCTTCCGTGACGGTCCGAAAAATACCTTTCCAGAAGTAGAACCTGAGCTAGCGACTAGTCGACTTCTTTCTGACCATTTCCTAACCACGCACTATAGTACTCTGGGTGATAAGCTCGGCTTTGTAAACTTCCCTTATCAAAGCTTGGTTAACCTAGTCCCTACTCTGTTTCCTAATGAATCCCTCGTGGTTGAAGTGTTGGAAGATTGCGAGCCAACAGATGAGTTACTTCATGCAATCAAACATCTACATGCTTCTGGCTATCGCGTTGCGTTAGATGACTTTGTTCCGACTAAAGCTTGGAAGCGTTTTTTACCTTATGTTGCGATCATCAAGTTCGATATTCGCTTAGTCCCTATCGAGAAGGCAGCGATTTACATTCAATCACTTGGCCACTTTGACATCCAGTTTTTAGCCGAGAAGGTTGAAACCTATGAAGAGTTTGAACAAGCGATGGACGCTGGCTTTAACTTCTTCCAAGGTTACTTCTTCAGTAAGCCTGAGATGATTCAGAAGAAGCGCCTTAGCCCGGCGTTTTTGACGGTTATTCAGCTGTGTAAAGAGATTGCAGACAAACCCATCAATTTTAATGAAGTCGAACGCCTGTTTTCTATCGATGTGACCTTGTCTTATAAGCTAATGACTTATGTAAACTCGGGTTACACGCTCACCACTAAGATTAAGTCTTTCCGTCAGGCGCTGGTTTATCTTGGTGAAGAACGTTTAAGACGCTTTATTTCTCTTGTCGCGATAGCTTCAGTGCACGAAGACAAACCGGACTTTTTGTACTCTTTGGCGATTCAGCGCGCGCGTATGTGTGAAATTTTGCTCAGCCAGATGAGCACTAAGCACGACCCAGGCCAAGCGTTTTTAACGGGAATGTTCTCACTATTAGATTCACTATTAGACCAACCGCTTTGCGATGTGATAAGTGACATTCCGGTTGATGAGGAAATCAAGCAAGCGCTCACAAGTCGCAAAGGCGTATTAGGCTATCTGCTCTCGATGATCATCGCCTATGAGAAAGCCGATTGGGAAACAACGGTAAAGTACTGTAGTGCTCTCAAACTGACTGAGCCGCAATTAGCCAAAGCGTTTAGCCAGTCCACTGCGTGGTCTCAAGAACTGCTTTCTCAACCAACTTAAGACGCTATAATAGCCCCTCAAATACCCGCCAACCTCACTTTTGTGAGGTTGCTTATTTTTACTGTTTAATTAAACGAGTTTCCCTTTATGGCTTCTTCTTGTCCTTGCGGCTCAAACCGCACCTACAAACAGTGTTGTGAAATTGCTCACAGCCACCACGCCGATGTCACGACACCAGAGCAATTAATGCGCTCACGTTACAGCGCGCATGTGTTAGGTTTGGTGGATTATGTCGTGAACACGTATCACCCAAGCTGCAACGCAGAAGAACAGCGTGAAGGCATTGCCCAGTCTATCGACAGCAACTGGTGCAAGCTTGAAGTGATAAAAACAGAAACCGGCAGTAATGAAAATGAAGGGTTTGTTGAGTTCAACGCTTATTTTAATGAAGACGGCAAACGCTACTGCATGACAGAGCGCTCACGCTTTGTGAAAGAAGACGGGCTTTGGTACTACATTGATGGCACATTCCCAAAAGAAGAGCCGGAACAAGATCCGCGTCTGAGCCAACCAGTGAGCAGCTTAAAAGTAGGTCGCAACGATCCATGTATCTGCGGAAGCGGTAAGAAATTTAAGAAGTGTTGTGGGTGATCGAAAGGTCCTAGATTCAAAAGACAGGCCCTAGGATCCTAGGGCCTAAAACCTCGTATTACGCGCAAACGTTGTCTTTGAGTTATAAGGAAAATACTTGTCATTCTGAACAGTGAGGAACGAACGAGATTCAGAATCTACTGTCCGAGTTTGACATCTCTAAGGCAATATACCGCAACTAAATAGCCCACTAATAGTTAGTAGATTCGGGATGCTCGCTTGAGCTCGTCCGGAATGACGCTATTAGGTTTGGTTAATGTGCTCCTGTAAGCGAAGCGCTCCGTATTCTGTATTCCAATAACTTTCTCAGAAACTAACAAAACAACCTGCACTCACCATATAGGCCCTAGGTGCTAGGACCTTTTTTCTCTTTATTTGTGACGCTCTTTCAGTTTGTTCACTACGTCATTCATCGACAAGCCTTGGTCTTGAAGCAGAACCATTAAGTGGTAAATCAAGTCAGCAGATTCACACACTAGCTCCGCCTTATCGCCCGACGTCGCCGCAAGCGCGACTTCAACGCCTTCTTCGCCCACTTTTTGCGAAATACGCTTGGTGCCACGGGCATAAAGACTGGCAGTATAAGAGGAATCTGGGTCGGCGCTCTTGCGGGCAGCCAGTAGCTGCTCAAGTTGATGAAGCCACACCATTTGTGACTCCTCTTGAGGGGCCACATCCCAGCAAGTAGTGTTGCCCAAGTGACACGTAGGACCAATGGGATTCACTTTCACCAGTAGCGTATCGTTGTCGCAATCGAGCTGCAAGTTCACCAATTGCAGTACATTCCCTGAGGTCTCACCTTTGGTCCAAAGACGCTCTTTGGTGCGAGAGAAAAACGTCACTTGACCTGTTTCGCCCGTTTTTACCAGCGCATCTTGGTTCATGTAACCCATCATCAGCACCTGGCTTGATTGGAAATCTTGTATGATGGCAGGTACTAGGCCATCCACCTTTTCCCAGTTGATTCGCTCAGCTAGCGAACTTACTTCGGCGGCTTTCACATTCATAGTCGTACCTCAATGCCTTGTTGTTTCAAATACTGCTTCAGTTCACCAATATTGATGACTTGTTTGTGGAATACCGATGCGGCAAGCGCACCATCCACGTTTGCTTTTTGGTATGCTTCTGCAAAGTGATCCATCGCACCTGCACCACCCGAGGCAATCAACGGTACGTTACATACCTCACGCACCATATTCAGTTGTTCAATGTCGTAACCGTTACGCACACCATCTTGATTCATCATATTCAATACGATTTCACCAGCACCGCGCTTTTGCACTTCTTGCACCCAGTCACGCGTTTCCCATTGGGTCGCTTTGGTGCGTTCTTCATCACCAGTAAACTGGTAAACCTGATACTTGCCCGTCTCTTTGTCGTAGTATGAATCGATACCAACGACGATACACTGCACACCAAACTTGTCGGCAAGGTCAGTAATCAGCTGTGGGTTCGCCAATGCTGGTGAGTTGATAGACACCTTGTCTGCACCAAACTCAAGAATACGAGCTGCGTCTTCCGCTGATTTAATACCACCAGCAACACAGAACGGAATATCAATCACCTCTGCAACGCGAGCAACCCAACTTTTATCGACGACACGACCATCGCTTGAGGCGGTAATATCGTAGAAAACCAGTTCGTCAGCGCCTTCTTCCGCATAACGCTGTGCTAGAGGAACAATGTCGCCGATGATTTCGTGGTTACGGAATTGAACGCCCTTCACCACTTGCCCATCACGAACATCAAGACATGGAATTATTCGCTTTGCCAACATGCAAATGCCTCCTCTGCTGTGAACTGACCATCTAACAGCGCACGACCGACAATCACACCTTCTACACCGCTGCCTTTTAGCGCTTCGATATCTGCTAACGAGCCGATGCCACCTGAAGATTGGAATTGCACCTGTGGGTATTGTTTACATAGGTCGACGTAAAGCTCAACGTTTGAACCTTCTAGCGTACCGTCACGAGAAATGTCCGTGCAAAGCACGTGCTGTAGACCTACCGTTAGGTAATCATTGATCAGTGCTTCAATAGTCACGCCTGAATCTTCTTGCCAGCCTGAAATCGCCACTTTGCGTGTGCCGCCTTGGTCGATGTTGATGTCTAGCGCTAGAACGATTTTATCCGCACCATACTTTTCAATCCAACCTTTCACAAGTTCTGGCTGTTTGACTGCTGTAGAGCCCACAACTACGCGCTGTGCGCCTGCTTCAAGTAGATCCACAACGTCTTGCTCTGTTCGCACACCGCCACCGATTTGAATGTTCGCCGGTGTGCTCGCCAGTAGTTTTGTAATCAAATCAAGTTGACGCGCCGTTGTATCTTTCGCACCCGTCAGATCCACCAAGTGCAGCCAGTTCGCACCGGCTTGGTGGTACAAGTTGAACTGCTCTGCTGGGTCGACTTTGTATTCGGTTACTTGACCATAATCACCTTGATAAAGGCGAACCACCTGTCCTTCAATTAAATCAAGAGCTGGAATAATCACACTAAATTCCTTTTATAATTCTAAGAAGTTTTGAATAAGCTTCGCACCCGCTTTGGAAGAACGCTCAGGGTGGAATTGCACACCATAATAGTTGCCACTTTGTACTGCTGCGGTGAACGGATTGCCGTATTCACATTCTGCAATGGTGTAATCACCAACTGGCATAGCAAAGCTGTGTACAAAGTAGAAGTACTCACCTTCTTCGATACCATTGAACAGCGGATTACCTGCTTTTGCAGAGACGGTGTTCCACCCCATATGCGGCAGCGGTAAATCACCAGTTTGAAGTAGCTTCACTTCGCTATCGCAAAGTCCAAGGCACTCAACCGACTCGTCCGCATTCTGCCCTTTCTCTTGAGAAACTTTACCCAACAGTTGCATGCCTAAGCAGATGCCTAGCAGCGGCATTTCTACTTGTTTCACCAAGCTGATAAGTTCGCGCTCTTCTAAGTTCTTCATCGCTTCACTGGCGGTTCCCACTCCCGGTAGAAATAGCTTGTCAGCCGACAATACGATTTGCGGATCTTTAGAAATGGTTACGTCATAGCCTAAGCGTTCAATGGCAAACTTCACCGAAGAAACATTGGCACAGCCAGTATCGATAATGACAACTTTCTGTTCTATCACTGTTTTTCTCCTTGCTAACGTTAGCCTTATAGCACGCCTTTGCTGCTTGGTAGCTCGCTACCTTCTACTTTGATCGCTTGACGTAGAGTTCGGCCAAACGCTTTAAATAGGCTCTCAATGATGTGATGATCATTATCGCCAGCCGAAGAAAGGTGCAGCGTACACGCTAGGGTGTCAGTCAAAGAGCGGAAGAAGTGCACAACCATCTCTGTTGATAGACCACCGACCTGCTCACGACTAAACTGTGCATCGAACTTGAGATAAGGGCGACCAGACAGGTCTAGTGCACATTGTGCCAAACACTCATCCATCGGCAGGCTAAAGCCAAAGCGGCCAATACCGCGCTTGTCACCCAGAGCCTCTTTCAACGCTTGACCCAGCGCAAGAGCGGTATCTTCTACCGTGTGGTGATCATCAATGTGTAGGTCACCTTCCACTTTGCACACCATTTGGAATCCGCCGTGCGTGGCAATTTGATCCAGCATGTGGTCGAAGAAGCCAAGGCCGGTAGAGATATCGTTTCCACCTTGCTGATCAAGATTAACCGCAACTTTGATGTCCGTTTCTTTCGTGGTACGAATCACTTCAGCAACGCGCGCTTTAACCGTCAGATCTTTAAGGATCTGCTTCCAGCCCATGGTTTCTGGGTTGTATTGAATACCGCGAATCGCCATATTTTCTGCAAGTTGAAGATCAGTTTGTCGATCGCCAATCACGACTGAGTTTTGGAAATCAACTTTGCCACCTTGAAGGTACTCTTTCACCATACCCAATTTAGGTTTACGGCAAGCGCAGTTCTCTTCTTCAAAGTGAGGGCAAATCAGAATGTCATCAAACTTCACACCTTGAGATTCGAAGATCTCCATCATCATAGTGTGTGGCGCATCAAAGTCTTCTTGTGGGTAGCTATCTGTCCCCAAACCATCTTGGTTCGTTACCATCACTAGACGGTAACCCGCAGCTTGCAACGACAACAGGCTCGGGATAACAAATGGCTCTAGTTTTAGTTTGTCTAGGCGGTCGACTTGAAAATCAATCGGCGGCTCAACAATCAAGGTGCCGTCACGGTCGATAAATAGGATTTTTTGTTGTTTGCTCACTCGAACTTCCTTATTACTATTCTTTTGCGCCTCACTGTTTAGCGAGAGCGATTCATTCTGTCGCTACTTATGAGTAGTAGTTTCTAATAAATCCGAGTGTTTTTTCGCACTCGTCACGGTTACCTACGCTGATACGCACACAGTTTTCGATGGGCGAATTACGCAAGATAATTCCGGTGTCCCAAGCGGCTTTGAAAAGATCATCGCCATTTGGGAATTTCACCAATAGGTAGTTACCCCAGCCTTCAAACACTTCCAAATCTGGAAACATCGATAAACCAACATGCAAGTAAGCACGGTTTGCGTTGAGGTCAAGAACTTGGAATTTCGTTCGGGCTAAGCCCGCTTCTGACAATGCTTGAATCGCAATTTCAGCTACGGGAACTGGTACCGGGTATGGCGCGATAACTTTAAGAAGTACATTGATCAACTCTTCGTTCGCAAGCGTAAATCCACAACGTAAGCCAGCAAGCGCAAACGCTTTCGACAGAGTACGCAGAATCGCTAAGTTCGGGTATTGCGCGAGCAAATCCACCGTTGACGCTTCTGGGCAAAAATCGATGTACGCTTCGTCCATCACCACGATTGCACGATCTTTTGTCATCTCAAGCAGAGACACAATATCTTCACGTTTAACGAGGTTACCCGTTGGGTTGTTTGGCGAACAGACGAAAACCAGTTTGACCTTATCTAGGTTGGCTTCAATACCGACTAGATCCAGTTGCCAATCTGACGTTAGCGGTACGGTTTTACGCTCTACACCAATGGTTTCAGCACTAATTGCATACATGCCGTAAGTCGGTGGGCAGTATAAAATCGCATCTTCCCCTGGCTCACAGAATGCACGAACTAAGAGTTCAATGCCCTCATCCGCACCACGAGAAGTTAGCGTCTGCTCTGGTTTCACACCCGCATACGCTGCGTAAGCGGAAATCAATTCTTTAGGTTGGCATTCGCAGTAACGATTAAGACGAGCAAAATCTGTTTTGTACTCATTGTTGAAAGGTGATTCGTTCGCATTGAGCCATACGTCACCCGTTCCACCAATTCGGCGAGCCGATAAATAAGGCGTTAGCTGTTGGACTTGTTTACGCGCTAGTTTTTCCATCTTATTGTCCTCTTACTTACTTGCCTTATTTACTACGCGGGTTAATTTTTCAGTACGGATAGTCACCGCACGCTTGTGCGCATCAAGACCTTCCGCCTCAGCCATGGTTACCACCGTTGGCGCAAGGTTCTTTAGACCATCAGCAGACAGTTCTTGAACCGTCATACGTTTAGAGAAATCCGCCAAACCTAAGCTTGAGTAGGTACGCGTGTAACCATAAGTAGGAAGCACGTGGTTAGTACCTGACGCGTAATCACCTGCTGATTCAGGAGACCAATCGCCTAGGAAGATTGAACCTGCGTTATCTAATAGAGGTAGAAGCTCGCGAGGGGTCTTGGTCTGAACAATCAAGTGCTCAGGGCCGTAGTAATTTGAGATTGCAACAGCTTGAGTCAGAGACTCCGCAATGATGATTAGGCTGGAAGCCAGCGCCTGCTGTGCGATATCGGCACGAGAGAGTGCTTTAAGTTGGCGTTGAACCGCATCCGTCACTTGATCTGCAATCACTGGTGAAGGCGTCACAAGTACCACTTGGGAATCAGGACCGTGCTCCGCTTGGCTCAGCAGATCCGCGGCAATGAAGTCTGGGTCGGCCGTTTCATCCGCAATCACAAGCACTTCTGATGGACCTGCAGGCATATCAATCGCTGCGCCGCGGAAATCATTACTCACCTGACGTTTTGCTTCTGTCACGTAGGCGTTACCCGGACCAAAGATCTTATCAACTTTCGATACCGTCTCTGTGCCGTAAGCCATCGCCGCCACCGCTTGACCGCCACCGACGTTATACACTTCATCGATGCCACACAGTTTCGCTACATAAAGGATCTCGTCGGCAATTGGTGGTGGAGAGCAAAGCACCACTTTTCGACAACCTGCTATGTTTGCAGGAACACCCAGCATCAAAACCGTCGATGGTAATGGTGCGCTACCGCCAGGAATGTACAAACCCACTTTTTGAATTGGGCGCGTGACCTGCTCACAAAGTACACCTGGTTGAGTTTCTACTTTGATAGGCTGTGGCTTCTGTGCTTTGTGAAACTTCGAGATATTTTCATAGGCTTGCTCAAGCGCATTCTTCATTTTTTCAGGAAGACGCGCTGAAGCTTTATCAATGTCTTGAGCCGATAAACGAATAGACTCCGGCTTAACGCGGTCAAACTTCTCAGTCAACTCTACTAATGCAGCATCACCTTCATTACGAACTTTCGCGATGATTTCAGAAACTGCGGCAGTAATATTTGCGCCCTCTGTAATTGCTGGACGCTCCAGAATCGAATCCTGCTGTGTTTCGCTCAGCGATTGCCATACAACTGTTCTCATCACGATTACTCCATCATTTTTTCAATTGGTAGTACTAGGATTGAGCTCGCACCCAATTCTTTGAGCTGTTCCATCGTTTCCCAGAACAAGTTTTCAGTACTGACCAAGTGAACCGCCACTTTTTGCTTGTCTGCAGAGAGTGGTAAAACAGTCGGGTCTTCGGCTCCTGGTAACAGTGTCTTAATTTGGTCTAATTTATCAGCGGGAGCGTGTAGCATGATGTACTTCGACTCCTTCGCTTGCTGTACGCCTTGCATACGAGTCAGTAATTTTTCGATCAGTGCCACTTTATCTGCATCGAATTCGCCAGTACGTTGAATCAGTGTCGCTTTTGATTTGAAGATAATTTCAGCTTCTTTTAAACCGTTTGCTTCAAGCGTTGCACCGGTCGACACTAAATCTGCAATCGCGTCTGCTAGGCCAGCGCGAGGAGCAACTTCCACAGAACCGGTCAACATACATGTTGAGAACGATACACCAACTTCATCCATGTAAGCTTTTAGCAATTGTGGGTAAGTCGTTGCGATACGTTTCCCTGCTAAATCTTGCGGGCCGTTGTATTCTTCATCTTTGTCGATAGCGATAGACAAACGGCAGCCACCAAAATCAAGACGACGAAGTTGCACAAACTCGCTAGGCTCGCCTAATGCTTTACGGTCCAGACGAACTTCTTCAAGTTCATTTTCACCAATGAAGCCTAGGTCAACCACACCATCCATAATTAAACCAGGGATGTCATCATCGCGTACCAAAAGCAAATCAATTGGCATATTTTCTGAATGAACGACCAATCGCTCACCCATGACATTGAATTTAACACCACATTTTTTCAATAGAGCTTGGCTCTCTTTACTAAGGCGGCCTTTTTTCTGAATGGCAATTCTTAAGCGTTGTGTTTGCATTGCTTTATCCCTGTGCAAATTCGATATTTAAAATATTTTATAAATCAGCAAACTAAAAAACCCTCGGGAGAGTTGGGTCTCCCGAGGGTTTGAAATCTGTATGTACTTTGATTTTAACCTCCGGGAGTTTCCTGCCTCCCGGGTATGCGTGCATCTCCCGAAAGACTAGGCTGGGTGATGATGGTGATGAATATTCATTGCAAAATTACGCATACTTATTTAAGGCTCGATTGAGTTGCTTCGTTAATGACCACACTAACTAAGCTTGTTAATTTTTTCAATACTGAATTCAAACTTTTCTCAAATAATTTGCTAAACCACTAATTTTACGACCATTGGAGCGACATATTAACCCAGACTCTAAACAACTGAGCGCATTTGCAACGAGAGCATGTTAAAAAAAAACAAATCCATTAATTGATTCTAGAACAACCGGTTAGCGCCCAAGCGTATGTTAACTTGATAAATTCTCAAATATGATACAGCTACTCACTTTTGAGACAACCATTTCGCAACTACGCTTTGATTAGAACCAAAAAAGTGGCTAATCATGAAACTACATAAGAGTCGAACCAAAATAATTACGCAAAACATTGATGCCAATCCATTCACCTTGATTGGAAATAGTGCCTGTATCAACGAGCTAAGTAATATATTAAGGAAGTATGCGCAGTGTGATGCAGAGGTTCTTATCCAAGGTGAGACCGGTGTGGGTAAAGGGCTGTGCGCGAGAATCATCCACCAACTATCAAGTCGACGCTCATCACCTTTTGTGGAGGTAAACTGTGGGGCGATACCCAGCGGTCTTATCGCCTCGGAGCTATTTGGGCACGAGAAAGGGGCATTTACAGGTGCCATATCAGAACATGTTGGGTATATTCAAAAGGCGCACAAGGGAACGCTATTTTTAGATGAGATTGGAGACATGCCTCCTCAACTTCAAATTCATCTTCTGCACTTTCTTGAGAATAAACTGATCCACAAAGTGGGCGCTGATAAGAATATCCATGTGGATTGCCGAGTGATAGTCGCGAGTCACGTAGACCTGAAAAATGAGGTGGTTCAAGGCCAATTTCGAGAAGACCTATTTTATAGGCTCAATATTTTACCGCTAACAATTCCACCGTTAAGAGAACGCGGCAACGACATTCTGATCTTAGCCGAGTATTTTTTGAAAGACCTATCAAAAGGACAGATCAACAACATGTCCAATGAAGTTAAAGCAAAACTACAAAAACACCGATGGCCTGGTAACGTACGCGAACTCCGTAACGTAATTCAAAGGGCAATCGTGATGTGCGAAGATAATACTCTCCTAGTCACAGACTTAGGACTAGACAGTTGCGAGCGGCAATTACTCCCCTCTGTAGAGCAAGTCGACCTCGAATATTTGCTCCATGTAATAGAGGAAAACAAACACAATATAAGTGCAGCTGCGCGGGATTTAGGGATATCCCGAACAACCTTGTATCGCTTAATCAAAAAATACAATCTCAACGTCTGATCCTTTTAAATCGAGTCTGATTGCTACTGTAATACCCATTCGTCCCGTTCGGATATTATGCATACCGACACGTTTAATGCGATACAAAAGGTGCTTTCAATGGGCTGCACGTATCACTTTCAACCTATCTTGATATTGCATAAAAAAACTCCGCCAATTGAGCGGAGTTTTTATTTTAGTTCGCTATATCAAACAATCTAAGCATTCTGACATGATGTCATTTTTGACTTAGACAGCCAGGATAAAATCACACAAACGATAACGAACGTGATCGATGCTGCAATGAAAGAAATTACGGTAGAAGCCGTCATACCAAGCGTAATAAAGCCTACACAGGCAACAAGAGCAACTGACAGAGCATAAGGTAACTGTGTCGCCACGTGATCAATGTGATTACAACGTGCACCTGTAGAAGACAGAATGGTCGTATCAGAAATTGGCGAACAATGGTCACCAAATACCGCACCAGCGAGTACCGAACTCAACATAGGTAGCATAAGTGCGATGTCAGTCGCGCCCGCCATGTCACCTGCGATAGGCAGCATGATGCCAAAGGTACCCCACGACGTACCTGTAGAGAAAGCCATTAGGCCTGACAGCAAGAACAAGATAACCGGTAGCCAATGAGGATCAATATTACCCTGTGCCATCGTTGACAAGTAAGATCCGGTATTCATATCGCTGATAACCAAGCCGATCGTCCAAGCGAAGATAAGGATGAGAATCGCGCCGAACATTGACTTAGCACCAATCCAAAGCGTACGAGTAATCTCAACCATTGGTAAGCCTTGTTTCAATACAGTAAATAGAGCGACTGCAAGACCAAGTAAACTACCGTAAATAAGAGACATACCTACATCAGTGTTCTCAAACGCACCTAACAGCGCAAATTGTTTTCCATCTGCTGCCAGCGCTTGACCACCGGTGTAAAGCATTGAAGCGATCGTCGCCACAATAAGCGTCACGATAGGAAGTACTAGGTCAGATACCTTACCTCTTTCACTTTCGTGAATATCTAGCTCTTCATTAAGATCGTGCGCTTCTTGAATATCGTTCTCTTTATCTTTATCAAAACCACGACCTTGAGACGCTGCAATTTCATGCTCACGCATTTTGCCGATATCTAGACCAAACCACGCCACTGCAAATACCATGAGCAGTGCAAATACAGCGTAAAAGTTCATTGGGATAAGACGAACGTACGCACCAAGTGCTGAGTACTCCGTTACGCCGTGCGATACTAAAATACCACCGATGATCGTGATGATATAAGCCCCCCAACTTGAAGCTGGCATGATCACACACATAGGTGCAGCCGTTGAGTCTAGGATGTACGCGAGTTTAGCGCGTGAAACATAGAAGCGGTCTGTAACTGGACGAGAGATCGCACCAACAGCGAGACTGTTAAAGTAATCGTCGACAAAAATGAATACGCCTAGAAAGGCAGCAAGAAGTTTAGAGCCACGTTTACTTTTTACTCGAGTTTGCGCCCATTCAGCGAAAGCGCGAGTACCACCAGACAGGGTCAACAACGCCGTTGTCATACCTAACAAGATTAGGAAGCCAACAATACTCATATTCCAAGTATTGATACCACCGTCCTCAATAAAAACAGAAGAAACTTGGGCACTGACGTAGCCAGCGGTAGAGCCGATAGACCAGTCGTTAAGTAGAACCGCACCAAGTACGATACCTACACCGAGAGAAACTAAAACGCGTCGAGTCAAAATTGCCAGCGTCAGTGCAACAACAGGCGGTAATAACGAAACGGGAGAATGTGCAAAATCTATTAAATTCATGATCTTCAAAAACCAAAGTTTGGCTAGAGATCTACTGCAGACAAGACACGTTGTATATGACACGTGCTCATGTTGAACTTAGCGACAGGGAAGCGAACACTTCACCCAACCCTACAGTAGCGCTCCATAGTTTAATGTAAATATACTATGGCAGTGTTGTTCCTTTCAGATACAACCCCAGCAAGCAGTTTTGATAGGCTACTTACTTCGGCAATCTTCGCCTTCCACTATTATTCATTGGCATCACCCCAATAATAGCTACTCTTCGAGACTGCACCTCTACGGCAATAACAGACAGTTAACCATCAATTACACAAATCGACAACAAATTATCTGCAATATTGCATCAGGTAACGTCCATTGTACTCATGAAGCCCTCCAATGCAACACATCAAACTAAATTTAGTGGATAAAAAGTTGTCGTAACCGTTTATAAATCAGGAACCAACAAAGGATCAATGTGCACTGCAAGCACTTCAAGGATGATAATTATGAAACTTGACTACTAACTTTCGTCTGAGTTGCTATGAAGTTAAGCCAAAAATAAAAAACCGATACCATCTAATTAGTTGCCTCCTCACCATCAAAAATATTAATGGCAATTTCAATTCAAGCGACAAATAGAGTATCTACAAACCTAAAAGCTTATCGTATCTATAACAAAAAATCGGACTTCAACCTGTATTAAGATAAGCTTTAGTCTATTTAATTTCTCATCTATAATGAAACGATTAAAATTTTCATCAAAATAATAAATTAATATTTGCACATATTGAAAAGATAAAGTTAAATATAAGAACTCTATGCTATATTTCCAGTTTGGCATTTAATTTATCATTTTGATAACGAATGTCGAACCTCTCAACCTATTAATAGGAATCGTTATGTCAGAGCTGACTAAAACACTTCTAAATATCCGTAGCCTTCGTGCCTTTTCTCGTGAGCTGACTCTAGAACAATTGGAAGAAGCTCTAGATAAACTCACTATCGTTGTCCAAGAGCGTCAAGAAGCTGAAGAAGCTGACCGCGCAGCACAAGCTGAGCAAGAAGCAAAAATGGCAGCTATCGCAGAGCAAATCGCGAAAGACGGTATCGATGTTGAAGCACTTATTAGTGCACTAGCGGGTGAGACTAAAACTAAGATGAAAGCTAAGCGTGCTCCACGCCCAGCTAAGTACAAATACACCGATACTAACGGTGAAGAGAAAACTTGGACAGGCCAAGGCCGTACGCCTTCTGCAATTCAAGAGCTGCTTGATGCCGGCAAATCTCTAGACGACTTCTTAATCTAACTCAACCTTATTTAGGGCGGGTCAAGTGAATGTTTAAAGGCTTCAAATGGAAGCCTTTTTGCTTGCTTATCACTATAAGCAGATAAAAAAATGGCGCATTCAACATGCGCCATTTTTTTTGATATATGAAGTTCTCACACTAGGAATCGAATTAACGCTCCCAGTATGCTTCTTCTAAACTATCTTCACGCTCAGGCAAACCACGAGATAGACGTGGGGAATGCTGTACTAACACTTCATAACTTGCACGATTCGCGTATTTACATACTTGAGAGAATGAAGAATAGGTTAAATACTCATTATTGTGCTTGCTTGAGTTAGGCACATTTTCTTTATGATACTTATTTGCAGCCATATCATGCAAAACTGCGGACAGTGCCGCATCACCTGCACCATTGGTATTCTTAATTTTCTCTGGACCACCCATGTAAGGCGAAATGTGTGAATAAACTTTAATTGCATTCTCACACGATTCTTTCTTCGCTGGTCGACTAAATTCGTAACGATTGAACTCTGCGATAGAACCTGGAAGAAGTGGCAGTGAAGTTTCGCGCTTTGCACTATCTTCGGTGTAGCCTGCCATGAACAAGCCAACAGGGCCAGCGGTACAAAGTACCATGTCAGCCCAATCTAACGTCTTGTCAGATGCCGCTAGAGGATCAGACTCACCCGTTAGCGCTTCAGCTTCGTCTTCATTCATCGCGACAACAGAAACATGGTCACGAATAAATGCTTGCCAGAAAATCGGATCATCTTGAATTACAAACTTAGTTCCAAGCGTTAACACCACTGGTACATCGTATTTCTTCGCGTATTCAATCGCACGCATGGTTGCTTCCGGCATTGGATCGCCTTCTTTACAACGAACGAGATACGCTGTCAGGACAAGCGCTGATGCACTTTTGAAGATTTTCTCTGGGATGTTATCTGGATGAAGTTGGTTCATTTGACCTTCGCTGATTGCGAAAGTACGTTCACCGTCTTCAGTAATCAGAGCAAAACAACGACCGATTGCTCCTTGTACCCCTTGTAGATAGTTCAGATCCATACGGCTAGAGGTGTTACATAAGTAACGGTAACCATAGCTGCCGATCTTAATGTCCTGGCTCATTACGCCTAGAAGAGTCGAACGGTCATCCGCAAGCACAGAGTAATTATGTAGTGTGTTGCCAATTGTGCCACCCGCATACTCATTAGTAATGAGGTTCTCTTCTTTTAGCTGTTGGTATAGCGCTTCCGCGGTTGCGTCATCAATAACCAACGAGTGTCCTTTACTCAAACCGTACTTTTCAATCACATCCGTTGTAACTTTAGCTTCAATATCAACCAGAGTCTGATCAATACCGATGATGTGGGTGCGCGTCATCTTCTTGCTTTCTTGTGCTTGGCTCACCAATGGATCACGAGCATGAACAGGAAAATAGTGCTTCGATTTGCGTTGTCCAGGAAATTTCATATTGTTAGTCTGAGTAAGGGGATGAAAAGGAGAACGGATTCTATACCGCTAACAATAAAGCAGCAATAAAAGCAATTATAGCAAACGTTTGCCGCCTATTTTTTCTTTCTTGAGCGCTATTCGCCTTCCATGAAACTCAGGTCAGGAAGCTGATTAAGATGCTCTGTGTAGCGCTTTAGATTAAATTCACCGTCGTTTTTCATCACGTCAAAAACTTCAATCGACATCGCACACGCCATCATCGCTATCGCGTCCTCCCGGGGCGTACCTGTCATCATTAAGCGCATTAGGGTTTCTTTTACTTTTATTGGGTTACCATCTTCTAGTTGATTTTCGATGATTTCAATCAACTCGTCTTCTTGCATAAACTGGTTTTCTTCGGTCATTTAACTTTTCCTCTTGGATTTTTGGCAACTATGCCATATATAGCACTTCTATACTCGTGAAATTGCGAATTGGTGATGCTGTAGCAGAAAAATGCAGCAAAACGAAGTGTGATTTCGATCTCGGATCTGTCACCGGTCTGTGGATTCTGTTAGAATCTGCGTCCCGTTTATTTAAGTGGTGTTTAGTAATGTCTGATAACAGCCAAAAGAAAGTCATCGTCGGAATGTCCGGCGGCGTTGATTCATCTGTTTCTGCGTATCTTCTGAAGCAACAAGGCTACCAAGTGGAAGGCCTGTTCATGAAGAACTGGGAAGAAGATGACAACGAAGAATATTGCACAGCAGCAGAAGATCTTGCCGATGCTCAAGCAGTATGTGACAAGCTGGGCATCCATCTACACACCATCAACTTTGCTGCAGAATACTGGGACAATGTATTTGAGTACTTCCTTGCTGAATACAAAGCGGGCCGTACACCAAACCCAGATATTCTTTGTAACAAAGAAATTAAATTTAAAGCATTCCTGGAGTTCGCTGATGAAGTTCTGGATGCCGACTACATCGCAATGGGTCACTACGTACGTCGTTCTTTCCCTGAGAACGGTGAAAAGCCTCAGATGCTACGTGGTCTAGACGGCAACAAAGACCAGAGCTACTTCCTGTACACACTAAGTCACGAGCAAGTTGCACGTAGCCTATTCCCTGTCGGTGATTTGGAAAAACCAGAAGTACGACGCATCGCAGAAGAGCAAGACCTGATCACAGCGAAAAAGAAAGACTCAACGGGTATTTGTTTCATCGGTGAGCGTAAGTTCACAGAGTTCCTTGGCAAATACCTTCCAGCGCAACCTGGTAATATTGAAACACCAGAAGGTGAAGTGATCGGTCAGCACCAAGGTTTGATGTACCACACGCTTGGTCAGCGTAAAGGGCTTCACATTGGTGGCCGTAAAGGCGGCGGTGGCAATGAAGACCCATGGTTCGTTGGCGAGAAGGATTTGAAACGTAACGTTTTGATTGCGGTACAAGGTAAAGATCACCCAATGCTGAAGTCAGAAGGTCTACTTGCATCACAACTTCACTGGGTAGATCGTGAGCCAATTCGCGATGTTATGAAGTGCACAGTGAAAACACGTTACCGTCAGGAAGATATTCCTTGTACAATCATCCCTATCGATGATGAGAACATTAAAGTGATCTTTGACGAGCCACAAGTTGCTGTCACTCCAGGTCAATCAGCTGTGTTCTACAAAGATGACGTGTGCCTAGGTGGCGGCATCATCGAGCAACGCATTAAATATTCTCAAGCTTAGGAGTCGCTACGTGGCGAATACACTTTATGACCGTACTATTGCTTTCGCTGGCATCTGCCAAGCAGTTGCATTGGTTCAACAAGTTGCGCGAGACGGACATTGTGATCAAGATGCCTTTGAAACGTCAATCAATGCCATATTAAATACGAGCCCGGCAAACACTGTCGGTGTATTCGGTCGTGAAGCCAACCTCAAACTAGGGCTCGAATGCTTGGTAAAAGGAATTGATAGCACGCCATCGGGAAGTGAAGTCACTCGCTATATTATCAGTCTCATGGCATTAGAGCGTAAGTTAACAGGTCGCAACGACGCCATGTCACAACTTGGCGACCGCATCCAGATGGCTCAGCGTCAAACGGAGCATTTTGACTTACTCGACGACCAGATGATCAGCAACCTAGCAAGCATTTACTTGGATGTGGTGAGCCCTATCGGCCCTCGCATTCAAGTAACTGGTACTCCATCCGTGCTGCAGCAAACCTCTAATCAGCACAAAGTCCGTGCGTTGTTGTTATCAGGTATTCGCAGTGCCGTACTTTGGCGCCAAGTGGGTGGCAAACGTCGCCACTTAATTTTCGGCCGCAAAAAGATGGTCGAGCAGGCTCAGATACTTCTTGCTCGAATGTAAGATGGTTCCGAATAAGCAGCAGCTCGCGATAATCGCGAGCTCATTTTTTTGACTAAAACAAATCTCGCGCAAACGATTGCGCAATATTCGTGACAATTGCCATAGTGTTTGGTATAAAGCTCACGAAATTTAGAAACCCAATTCAGGAGAACATCATGGAACTGTCAGCATTGACTGCTGTTTCACCAGTAGACGGCCGTTACGGAAGCAAGACCATTGCGTTACGCGAAATTTTCAGTGAATACGGTTTATTGAAGTACCGTACTATCGTTGAGATCCGCTGGCTTCAAAAGCTTGCTGCTACTGCTGAAATTGCAGAAGTGCCAGCGTTTAGCGCAGAAGCAAATCAATTCCTAGACGACCTTGCTGCAAACTTCTCTGAAGAAGACGCGCTACGCATCAAAGAGATCGAGCGTACAACAAACCACGATGTTAAAGCGGTTGAGTACTTCTTAAAAGAAAAAGTCGCTGACGTTCCTGAGCTTCACGCAGTAAACGAGTTCTTCCACTTTGCATGTACTTCTGAAGACATCAACAACACTTCACACGCTCTTATGCTGAAAGAAGCGCGTGAGACCGTGATTCTTCCAGAAATTCGCAACTTAATCGACGCGATTAAAGCACTTGCTGTTGAATACCGCGACATCCCTCTTCTATCTCGTACACACGGTCAGCCAGCGTCCCCATCAACAATGGGTAAAGAAATGGCCAATGTGGCGTACCGTATGGAGCGTCAATTCAAGCAAATAGAAAACGTTGAGATCCTAGCGAAAATCAACGGCGCAGTCGGTAACTATAACGCACACCTGTCTGCTTACCCAGAGCTAGATTGGCACAAATTCAGCGAAGATTTCATCACTGAGTCTTTGGGCGTTACTTGGAACCCTTACACAACTCAGATCGAGCCGCACGATTACATCGCTGAACTGTTCGACGCTGTTGCACGTTTCAATACTATCCTGATTGATTTCGACCGTGACGTTTGGGGTTACATTGCTCTAGGCCACTTTAAGCAAAAAACCATTGCGGGTGAGATTGGCTCTTCAACAATGCCACACAAAGTTAACCCAATCGATTTTGAAAACTCTGAAGGTAACCTAGGCCTTGCGAACGCTGTGTTCGGCCACCTAGCCCAGAAACTGCCTATCTCTCGTTGGCAGCGTGACCTAACCGACTCAACGGTTCTACGTAACCTCGGCGTTGGTGTTGGCTACGCTATCATCGCTTACACGTCTACACTTAAAGGCATCAGCAAGCTTGAAGTTAACCGCGAAGCACTTCTTGCTGAACTAGACAAGAACTGGGAAGTACTCGCTGAGCCAGTACAAACGGTTATGCGTCGTTACGGCATCGAGAAGCCTTACGAGAAGCTAAAAGAGCTAACTCGTGGTAAGCGTGTAGACGGCGAAGCAATGCGTAACTTCATCGACAGTCTTGAGCTTCCTGAGCACGAGAAAGCACGTCTGAAAAAGATGACGCCAGCGAACTACATCGGTCAAGCAATCGAGCTGACAGATAAGCTGTAAGAGAATCGTGTATCGGATAATTTTGAGGGTTGACGTGAGAGCGTCAACCCTTTCTTTTTTTGAGCTGGAAGCGGGAACGGGCTTCGCCCTATGGAATGTTTCGCTACGAGATAAGGGATAAGGGATAAGGGATAAGGGTCGACTATATCCTTCTAGGATGGCAAGTCCTGTCGACACATTCTAAATTCAACTTCCCTTCACTAAACTTCTAGCGCCCCCATTTCGATCCCTAAAGCGAAGCGTGGACGATTCCCGACTCTTTTATTGCCTCTGAAAGAAAAGCGTAATCGTCCCTACCTCGACACCAAACTTCTTAATCTTGGTGAGGTTAAACACGTGCATGTCATCTTGGCGGTAAAGCCAGTCATCGAACGATACTGTGATGGTTGAATCATCCATCTTTAACTCGAAATCGTATTGCCATTGCAACGCATTACCCATCTCTTTACCCGTAGCAACGCCAATAATGTCATCCGCTTTGCCTTGATAAGTACCGTCTTCGAGTTGAGTAATTACCCATGTACGCTGGTCGTGCTCTCCATCATCAAAGACAAAGTCTTCCACCAGCGTTAGTTCATTGCCTTCAACCGTCCCAACGATGTCGACTTCAAATCGACGAGTTTGTTTCTCGGTGTAGTCCTGCACCATCCCCCATGCCTTGACGTCACCTTCGAAATAACCAAACAGGTCAAAGGCTGGCGATGCAGCTTGATAGTTATCAATGTCAGCAGAGCATGCGCTAAGTAGCGTAACCGCAGCAATCACTGGAGCTTTGAGCATACGTTTTAATAATTTCACTATCTTACCTGCCCTATCAGTTGTTTACGAAGTTTAGGAAACTCTGTTTTCGGTGATAACCAAATGGAAAGAAACGCATCATTAAGTCGCTCATCCTTCACATATCCGACGGTTTGATAAGGCTTGCTCCCCGCTTTTCGATAAATAAGTTGTCCATTTTTACCATCAGTAAGGTAGGTGAGCTCATCCCCCTTCTTAATGTTGGGGAACATAATGTTCAGCTCAGAAATCCACTGTTGGCGGTAAGACTCCGTAAAGCCTAGCTTTTGCCACTGCTCATCAGTCACATCGAGCAGTTGCTCTTTACTAATATCACGCTGATAGTTAATCTCTAGAGCAAAGGGATGGGGGGAAACGTCACTAGACACCAAGTACTGTCCATCGGGCGCTTTAAGGCGAGACTTGTAGATATCAAAAACAAACCAAGTGAGTTGAGCTTCGCCGACCGTTTGCCATTGTTGCCAGTTGCTTGTGGTCATTGTCTCACTTGAACCCACCACATTTTGAGCTTGCAAAGGCACCGCACAGAACAAGGACGCGGCCATTACACTACTGGTCAGCTTTTGTTTCCAATTTTTTTTCAAGCTTTTCATTTCCGTACACCTTGAGTATCAAAAGCATCATTGCACACCATTCGACGAACAAGATCGTGAGGGTGACACCAACGCTAAATCCAAATTCAACGGCTTGGAGTTTGTAGCCAGCAAAGTAGCTCGCTGTTCCTCCGATACCGCCTACTATTGATACGTAGGTTTTGGGGAAACGGTACAAGATTGACTTGAGTTGGTAGGCATACCAAGAAAATAAAACCCACAAGCAAACAAGCCATATCGGCAACCAAGTGGTTGGGAATATAAAGACGGAAAATTGCTGATTGAGGGTATCTAGCACCAAACCAATGGATACAATGAAAGTGATATTTTTGAGCGCAGAAGGATCCACTCTCCAGCAATATACAAGGGTAAGTAACGTGAGAACTAAGGTCAGCCACTGCCATTGATAGGTTCCAAGCACAGCTGCGAACCAGCAGAGTTGGAACCATGTCGATGCAAGAAACACTCTCATAACGAACTACGGACGCTGAAACGTCATGTGTACGGCACTGATCGTGCGAGCTAAGAAGCCACCCTCACAGTAGCTCAAGTAGTAACGCCACATGCGCACAAAGCGATCATCGTAACCGAACGAGCGCACCTCACTCTCAGCTTGATTAAAACGATGATGCCACTCATTAAGCGTTTTAGCGTAATCAAGCCCGATATCAAAAAGATCTCGCGTGACCAAGTCACTGTACTTCGTCGTTGCTTGAGTCAGCGATGTAACTGAAGGTAAGAAACCTCCCGGGAAAATATACTTCTGAATAAAGTCGACATTGTTGCTGTAATACTCGTAACGCTGATCCGCAATGGTAATCGCTTGAATCGCCATCAAACCACCGGACTTCAACAAAGACTCACACACCTTAATGTACGAAGGCAGGAATTGTTTGCCCACCGCTTCTATCATCTCAATAGAAACCAGCTTGTCATAGGTTCCCGTTAAATTGCGATAGTCCTCTTTAAGCAAAGTGACTTTATCTTCTAAGCCACGCTCTCTGATCTTCTGTTCAGCGTAAGCGTGCTGCTCTTCTGATATCGTGGTCGTAGTAACATGACAACCGTACTGCTCGGCCATATAAATTGCCATAGCACCCCAGCCGGTGCCAATCTCGATAACGTGATCGCTAGGTTTGAGTTCGAGTTGCTGACACAGACGATCCATTTTGTTAACTTGTGCCTGTTCTAAAGAATCATTCTCTTGGTTATACAGCGCTGATGAATACAACATGTTGGTATCAAGAAATGCTTCATAAAGATTATTTCCTAAATCATAATGGGCATGGATATTCTTACGCGAATTCTCTTGAGAGTTACGATTTCCCCAGTGACTGAACTTATACAATAGCCTCGTCAGCCAACTGCCCTGCTCTTCAAGTTTGTCTAACGCACGTAGATTCAGCGCCATTAACTTCATAAGTGCTGTCAAATCTGGGCTATCCCACCAGCCATCCATGTAAGCTTCACCTGCTGCGATGCTGCCGCCTTGCAAAATACGTGAATAAAAGCCTGGATGCTTCACCTCAATCGTCGCAACGACTGGCTTACCTTTATCATCAACATTTGAAGTGGCAAATCGCTCACTGCGCTCGGTGGTTTCTGTCTTGAAGCTTTCAATTACGGTTAAGCAGCCGATTTCCATTTTCTGTAGACACTGAAAAAGAACTCCACGCGCCGCTTTCTGGGTCGTCGACAATTCACGAGGCATTGCCATTGAAGTAGTGTTTAACATGCTGAGTTCTCCTTGTGTTTATTATTTTTTTTTGTGTTCACTCACGTGCTCAGGTTCGTATTTTTTAGGTTGAGCGTATTTAGGGTGTGAGTAAAACGGCGCACCTTTAATCCAAAGTTTTAGAGCGTGCCAATAAATACCAACCATGACTTTTACCGTTTGGCTCGGTGTGACGATCAAGCATTTAAGTAAGCTTTTGCTGGAAAGCGGCTTGGCTTTCATTGCCATCGTCGCATCGAAATGCTTTTCACCTTTGTGACACTCCAGATGAATATTAAGTTTGTCGGTCAAGGGCTTGATCTTCCAATGGTAGCGCTGGTCAATTGGATTAAATGGCGACACATGAAAAGCTTTATCTTGTTTCCAACCATACTGTTCGTCATTTTCATCCGCCGCGACTGCGTAATAATGGCATTCATTCCAAGGTGTATTACTCACCTCGGCTAATAGATATTGCCATTCGCCTTGCTCATCATAAACGTAGTAGAAATTCACCGGGCTGAAATAGAGCCCGAAATAACGCAAGTGGCAAACGGCCACAACTTTGCCAGAGCAACGGATGCCAGTCAGTTCTTCTACCTTGTTTTGTACCGCTGCTTTAATACTACCTTCACCAATGTAATCACTACGCTTGAAACGCGCCCAGTGCCACCAACGGGAACCAAAACCCCAAACCTTTTTTTCTAAGTCTTCCAGCTCATCAACATCAATCGCTGGCATAAATAGAGAATAGTTCAGCTCATGGTTGACAGGTACAAATCGGCGATGACGAACATTGCCAATAAACAGCCTACTGTTCATCTCGCTATCCATATCACGCCGCACCTTTCTCAAATGGAATCATGTTTTGATCACGATATTTTGCTTCTATACTCTCTACAGCATCAATTGCACTACGCACGCCGTCTTCATGAAATCCGTTGTACCAATAAGCGCCACAAAACCAAGTGTTCTTAACGCCTTGCACTTCGTTTTTTCGTTGTTGGGCCGCAATCGACTCTGTAGTAAACACTGGATGATGGTAAGTGAATGCCCGCAAAACCTTGTTTGGATCTATCTGTTCAGTGCTATTCAAGGTGACACAAAAAGTATGCTCAGATTTAACGTGTTGCAGAATATTCATGTTATAGGTCAAAGAAGGTAATCGCTGCTGCTCGTCCTCACTACCATCTAGCAAATAGTTCCATGACGCCCATGCAGCACGATGTTTTGGCAACAAATTAGTGTCGGTATGTAAAACCACTTCGTTCGCTTGGTACGTCATATCCCCCAAAATGTCTTGTTCTGCTGAAGAAATGTCATCAAGTATTCGCATTGCTTGGTCACTGTGACAAGCGAAGATAACATCATCAAACCAATGCATTTCACCATGAACCTGAACACCGACGCCGTTTTCACTGCGAACGACTTTATCAACAGGGCTATTCAGATGAATGCTATCGGCAAAACCCGCTGTTAATGGTGATATGTAAGATCGTGAACCACCTTTGATCACATACCACTGTGGGCGGTTAGTGATATCTAACAAACCGTGGTTTAGGAAGAAACGTAAGAAGAACATGAGCGGAAACGCTCGCATATCGGCCAACGTTGAAGACCAAATTGCTGCGCCCATCGGCAGAATGTAGTTATCGGTAAAGAACGCACTAAAGTTGTGCTCGTCAAGAAACTCTCCAAGTGTTTGTAAATTTGTTGATTGCTCGTACGCGAAGCTTTTCGCCAATTTGTTGAAGCGGAGGATCTCGAATATAAATCGATAAAATTTGGGGTTCAGCCAGTTACGCTTTTGCGCAAATAAAGTTGATAGAGTGTGACCGTTATATTCCAGACCATTACCATTATTTCTGACGCTGAAGCTCATTTGGGTTGGAATACCTTCAACACCGAGTTCGTTCATCATCTTGATGAAGTTTGGATAAGTGCGGTCGTTATAAACGATAAAACCCGTATCAATGGCGTAATCTCTATCATCCAGGCTGACATCGACGGTCGCGGTATGTCCACCGATGTAATCGGTGCATTCAAACAACGTAACGTCATGCTCTTTGTGCAAGTAATAGCCGCAAGTGAGACCAGAGATCCCAGTCCCAATGATGGCGATTTTCTTTCTTCCTACAGTGTTCATGCCTCTTCCTTCTTATGATACGAGTTTTGCTGTGAGCCTAGCTTGCCAGCTATAGGGAAACAACGAGATAAAGCGCAAAATGCCGGTGAATCTCGCTGGAAAATAAATATGACTTTTGCCCGCATCCAGTTGTTTTCGGATAGCGTCAGACGCCCGATTAACCGAAACGATCATAGGCATATCAAACGTATTTTTATCAGTAAGAGGGGTCTCGACGAAGCCGGGAAACACAGTGACAACTTTGATACCTTTCGGCTTCAAATCAACGGCTAGAGTACGCGCGAAATAACTGACAGCCGCTTTTGATGCACCATAGGCTTCTGCTCTTGGTAATGCGACTTCAGAGGCAATGGAGCCCACCATAACGACACGGTGCCCTCGTTCGAACTGCGACTGGCACGCCTCAACACAGTTGGCAACACCTACGACATTAACGCTCATGATACGCGCCATGAGTTTCGCATCTACGACACCGTCGTTCATATACTCACAATCACCTGCGTTGAATATCCAAGTATCTGGAGTAAACGGCAGTGAGCGAAAAGCTAGTTGAGTTTGTTCATAGTCCGTCACATCGAACTTCAGAGTAGCAATGTTTTGAGATGTAGCTTCGAGCTCTGATAGAACTGATTGATTTCTACCGCAAGCAATGACCTGCCACCCAGTCTGGGCATAATCGATAGCAAGTTGCTTGCCAATGCCTGATGTCGCTCCAGTAATCAGTACTGTTCTCGTCATTGCCCCAACCTCTGTTTAATTGTTTTAATTACCGCTCCAAGTAACGGTAAATTTTCATACAACATCTCACCCAAGTCGAAATAATCTCGGTGGTAAATAACCCGCCCTTCACAGAATTTAAGGTGTGAGACGCCATTCACCGAAATAGGCGCACCTTTTTGAAGTTTTGGGTGTTGTAAGTCCATCGTCCATGTGAGGAAACCCGTTTCCCCGACTTGTTGGTGGTCGTGAACAACAAAATCACAACGAATGACATTGGAATACAAAGATTGGAAGTAATCAGATAACGCAGGCCAACCTTCTAATCGATGAGCGGCGTCTTCAAAAACCACGTCCTGGTGGTAAACCCCTTCAAGCAAATACAAATTTGCTTTGCTCAATTTCTGATAAATGTTGCCAACTGACTGAATATCCATTTCATGACTCCCTTTCATCTCAACAGCTGTACAAAATATAATATGTACAAGGTGGTTGATTAACGCAAAGTTGTACGCTGTTAAATGTCTTGTCGATCAAAAGACAAAAAAAAAGCTTGGTTAAAAACCAAGCCTTTTCAGAAGATTAATAATTAGTACTGTTGGCTGCGTAACGCTGTGATACGTTTATCAAGCGGTGGGTGGCTCATTAGTAATTCAGTAAGAGATTGCTTACCATTAATACCAAACGCCATCATAGAGCCATCTAGCTTCGACTCTTGACTCATTTTCAAACGCTCTAGAGCCGCGATCATTTTCTCTTTACCAACGAGGCTCGCTGCGCCTGCATCTGCGTGAAATTCACGATGACGGCTGTACCACATGGTAATAAAGCTTGCCAAGAAGCCGAATACCAACTCAAGCACCATAGACACACCAAAGTACACCATCATGTTTGTACCTTGACCTTCTTCATCATCATTTGATGCAACAATGTTTGCGATAAAGCGAGATAAAAAGATCACGAAGGTGTTCACAACACCTTGCATCAGAGTCATGGTTACCATATCACCATTCGCAATATGGCTGACCTCATGCGCCAGTACCGCTTCTGCTTCATCACGAGTCATGTTATGTAGAAGACCGGTAGACACTGCAACTAAAGAATCATCACGTTTTGCGCCCGTTGCGAATGCGTTAATGTCTGGCGAATCGTAGATTGCAACAGTTGGCATACCAATACCCGCTTGCTGTGACTGACGGCCAACCGTTTCCAGTAACCAATGCTCCGTCTCATTTCGTGGGCTTTCGATAACCATTCCACCGACGGAACGTAGCGCCATGCCCTTAGACATCATCAATGAAATTAGTGCGCCACCAAAACCAAATACAGCGGCCATGATAAGTAGACCAGACAAGCTGCCCGGCTGCATTCCAGTTACAGCGTAAACAATATTCAGAACAACACTAAGTACTAGCACGACCGCTAGGTTAGTTGCTAGGAATAACATAATTCGCTTCATTACTTTTCTCCAAGGAAGCTTATAGTCGTAAAAGCCAAATCCACTGGGTTTGAGCTTCGTTGCGTTATAGATATAGTCTATCCGCGATAAAAACAAGGTTAAGCAATAAATTGCAACATTTGTTTTCTAGAATGAACTAATCATAAAATTTAATCAGCCTAAAAACAGCGCCTTAACCAAAGTTTAGACTTTAGTCTTATTGTACGTTAGCTCTATCGTGCTAGATTCAGGATAGATGAACGAAACGGAGCCTGCTTTACTGACATTCACGCAGCTCTACACTTCCATGTCTTGAGGGAAAAATCATGGTAGAAACTAACAACTATCAAATGGCTATTGATTTATTGTGCTGTCATCTGGGTATCTCAGAAGATGAGGCTAAACAACAACTTGGCATTTCAACCGATGTGCAAATGACAAATCGTGTTGCGGAAACTCAACAAGCATTAATGGGCCTTAGCCAAGAAAAATAGCCACGTTTTTAGACACAAAGTTTTACATGAAAAAAGGGCTGCATAGTGCAGCCCTTTTGGTTTCGCTTTCTGATTTGGATGAATCGAGTCTCAAACTTACGCGTTAAGCAAAGGTTCAACGTTGATATACTTACCAAGATCTTGGCGCTTTGCACTTGGAATGTATGGGATTTCACCTAGCTTAGGTGCATCCAAACGGTCTTCAAGCATGTCGATGATTTCAGCGTAGTGTTCCGTGCCTGGGTTTACTCGGTTAGCTACCCAGCCAACTAAGTTGAGGCCATCTGCTTTTATAATTTCAGCCGTCAACAGTGCATGGCTCAGACAGCCAAGCTTAATGCCCACAACAAGTACGACTGGCAGTTGCTCTTGTTGTACCCAGGTAGACAAACTGTCTGTGTCCGAGACAGGAACACGCCAGCCACCTGCCCCCTCAACTAACACAATGTCTGATTGTTCTTTGTGTTGAGCAAGCTTTTCACTGAGCACTTGGTATTCAATCACAACATTTTCATGCTTTGCAGCGATGTGCGGAGACGCTGGCAACTCTAAGGCGTAAGGGTTTACATCTTCGTAAGCAATATCTAACGTGGCTGCTTTTTGCAAATGCAGTGCATCTGAGTTGCGTAACCCTTGCTCTGTTTTATCGCTTCCTGATGCCACTGGTTTATAACCAATGGTGTTAAGCTCTTTTGCCGCCAATGCTTGCAGAATCGCTTTTGACGCTACCGTTTTGCCTACATCCGTATCCGTACCAGCAATAAAAAATGCATCAATCATATATGTATGACTCCAAAACAAACCTGATAACTTGCAGGTAGAAGACCGTGATCGTTTTTGAATGCTTGGTACGCACGCTCAACTTGCAATAGAGTGCGACGGCTCGTTAGGCCATGTGAGCGACCGCTAACATGATTTGCACCAATACCTTTGAGATCACGCATGACAGAAAATGCCGAATCGTACCAAACTGTGATAGAGGTCAAGTTTAGTTGATGGCTGTGACAACAAGATTGCGCTAACGCAACTTTTACCTGATTGAGGGTAATAAACTGATTCACGTGTTGATATGTGTCAATTTTTGACCACGATTGGCGCAATTCATCAAGTGAGCCATCAACCAAGGTGGAGAAACACCCTTTCCCGCCCGTTTTTACTACACGACGAATTTCGCTTAATGGGTCGCTCAAGTCTGAACACCACTGCAGCGCCAAACTAGAAAAAACATAATCAAAGCTACTATCATCAAAAGGAAGATGCTCTGCATCCGCCAAAACGTAACTCATGCGTTTATCGCCACACCGCTCATGAGCTTTATGCAACATAGCTTGAGAGATATCCGCACAGACGACTTCTGCACCACGCTGCTGAAGTAATTCGGAAAAATAGCCGGTACCACATCCAAGATCCAAAATACGCTTATTCGCAAGATCAAGTGGCAGCTTCTCCAATAAGCGATGGCCTACATCTCGCTGAAATGCAGCGTGCTTATCGTAGGTACTGGCTGCTTTGCCAAAAGATGAAGCAATCGCATCTTTATCTTGAAAAGCACAATCCAATACGATGTTTTCCGCATACTCCATTACTGTGCTCCTAATGCTTGCTTCAATGCCATTGAAAGCGTTTTAACTTGCTCATTGGTGTGATTGGCAGTGAGCGTAATACGAAGACGAGACGTCCCTTTTGGTACGGTTGGTGGACGAATTGCCGTAACCCAAATGCCGTTTTGACGACAATCGCTTGCTATCCGCAAAGCCAACTCTGAACCACCAAGCACAAACGGCTTTATCGAGGTTTGTGTTTCTACGAAACCAGCGAGATTTTTGAGACTATCTTGATAAACTTCACTTAGCTCTGCGAGTTTTTCACGTCGCCAAGATTGCTCTTGAACGATAGAAACCGCATGCGTTAGTGCATAAGCTTGAGCGGGAGGCATCGCCGTCGAGTAGACATGATGTTTTGCAAACTGTGTGAGGTAATCGCCAGTGGCTTGATCACATAAAATAGCGGCACCAGACATGCCAAATGCCTTACCAAAAGTGATCACCAATAACTCCGGTTTAACTTGGCTAAGCTCACAGGCCCCCCCACCAGATTCACCAAGAACACCGATACCATGGGCATCATCGACCGCTAACCAAGCGTGATTAGCTCGGGTTATCGCCTCAATATCTTTAAGCGGTGAACAGTCACCATCCATACTGAACACCCCTTCCGTCACGACAAGATGATTATCTTCTCTATTGATAAGCGATTTTAGGTGTTCGATATCGTTGTGCTTAAAGCGTTTCATTTTGGCTGAGGATAACGCCCCCGCTTCCATCAAAGAAGCATGGTTCAAACGGTCTTGAATTAATACGTCTGATTTTTCTAGCAGGGTGAACAGCAGCGCTTGGTTGGCACTGAACCCAGAGCCAAATAGGATTGCTCTCTCGTAGCCCAACCACTCAGTCAACGCGGCTTCTAAATTACTGTGCGCCGCACTAAAACCCGTGACCATCGGAGACGCACCACTGCCGCTACCGTATACGCTCAAGCCTTGTTGCCACGCACGAACAAGCGCTTGGTCATTGGCCAAACCCAGATAATCGTTACTTGAGAAGTTGATATAACGCTTACCTTCGTGCTCCAAAATAGATTGGTTACCGGCAAAAACGACGTTCATTGAGCGATTGAGCCCCTGCTCCTTGCGTTGAGTTAGGGCTAATTTGATACGAGACTTAAACACTGGCATCGTAGAAAAGGTCATCTTTCGTCGGACGAGCTGCAACACGCTCTACCACGCGATCAAGCAGTTCATTTTCTTCGATTTCATCCGGTTTCTGCGACACTTCTTGACGATTAATGCCCAGCTTATTAAACAGCATCATATCTTTGTCTTCAGAAGGGTTTGGTGTGGTTAACAATTTGCAACCGTAGAACACCGAGTTTGCCCCTGCCATAAAGCACAGCGCTTGCATCTGCTCGTTCATGTTTTCACGCCCGGCCGATAAACGAACCGCCGATTGAGGCATCATGATTCGCGCAATCGCAATCAAGCGAATAAAATCGAATGGCTCGACATCGTCCACTTCTTCCAGTGGCGTGCCCTTAACCTTGACCAGCATGTTGATTGGCACACTTTCAGGGTGTACTGGTAAGTTAGCCAATTCAACCAACAAACCCGCACGGTCATTGGCGCTTTCACCCATACCAATGATGCCACCGGAACAGATCTTCATGCCAGCATCACGAACATGAGACAAGGTATCTAAACGGTCTTGGTAAGTACGTGTGGTAATGATATTGCCGTAAAACTCAGGAGAGGTATCAAGGTTATGGTTGTAGTAGTCCAAACCCGCATTCGCCAGTTGCTTTGCTTGCTCAGGTGTCAACATACCCAAAGTCATACACGTTTCTAGCCCCATGCCTTTCACACCTTTGATCATGTCGGTCAAATGAAGCATGTCGCGCTCTTTCGGGTTCTTCCACGCTGCGCCCATGCAGAATCGCGTTGAGCCCGCATTTTTCGCTTTTTGTGCGGCATCGAGTACACGCTCGACTTCCATCAATCGCTCTTTTTCAATGTCCGTAGCATATCTAGCACTTTGAGGACAGTATTTACAATCTTCTGGGCACGCCCCCGTCTTAATTGACAGCAATGTGCTGACCTGAACATGGTTAGTTTGTTGGTATTGACGGTGAACAAGCTGAGCTTCGAAAAGAAGATCCATGAATGGTTTTTCCATGAGGTCGCGCACTTCAGCATGTGTCCAGTTATGACGAACTTCCACGTGTATTCCTTTAATCGCTTTGTTGTTGTGTTGACAGTCTACTGAGTCTCGATAAACTGTCAACACAACACAAAACAACAAAGTTTACATCTGTTTATAATTTAAACTGAACATTATTGGAATTGCACATGGACCTCGCCTTCGACCGCCAGCATATCTGGCATCCTTATACTTCTACACTGACACCTCTGACCTGCTACCCAGTAGCATCAGCAAATGGTGTACACATTAAATTGGAAGATGGGACAGAGCTTGTCGATGGCATGTCTTCTTGGTGGTCGACGATCCACGGCTATAACCACCCGCACTTAAATCAAGCCGCGCACCAGCAAATCGACCAGGTGTCGCATGTAATGTTTGGCGGGATTACCCACCAGCCAGCTATCAGTTTGTGTAAGAAGCTATTGGCCCTTTCACCAAGTAATCTTGAGCATGTCTTTCTTACTGACTCTGGCTCTGTTGCGGTAGAGGTAAGCTTGAAAATGGCGCTGCAATACTGGCATGCTAAAGGCGAACGCAGGCCGAAGTTTCTGACTTTGCGACACGGTTATCACGGCGATACCTTTGCTGCGATGTCGGTCACCGATCCAGATAACTCGATGCATTCCCTCTACAAGGGCTTTTTACCAGAGCATATTTTTGCAGAGTCACCAACATGCGGTTATTGGGATGAGTGGAAGCCGGAAGACTTGGCCGATTTTGAACAAAAGATCTCACAGCACCATCAAGAGCTCGCAGCGGTGATCCTTGAGCCTATCGTGCAAGGCGCTGGCGGAATGCGCATCTATCACCCAGAGTTCTTAAAAGGCGTGCGTACACTTTGTGATAAATACAATCTCCTGCTGATTGCTGATGAAATCGCCACTGGGTTTGGCCGTACAGGTCTGTTGTTTGCTTGTGAGCACGCTGACATTCAACCAGACATTCTGTGTGTCGGTAAAGCACTAACAGGCGGCTACATGACCCTCTCTGCTACCCTAACAAGTAAACACGTCGCAGATACCGTTTGCGGTGGCAAGGCTGGTTGCTTCATGCATGGTCCAACCTTTATGGGTAACCCACTCGCTTGCGCCGTAGCGACAGCAAGTTTAGAGCTCATAGAACAAGGCGAATGGAAACACCAAACAAAACAAATTGAAATGCTGTTTTCTGAGTTATTACCGAAGTTAGAACAATACGATTTAGTTAAGAATACGCGCTGGCTCGGTGCAATTGGTGTGGTTGAAACTCATCGCCCAGTGAATATGGAAATAATCCAAGCTCTGTTTGTTGAGCAAGGCGTGTGGATTCGTCCATTTGGCAAGTTGATTTATATGATGCCGCCATTTATTAGCAAGCCAGAAGATATTGAAAAGTTGGTTAAGGCGATTGATGCCGCGCTGCAACGTGAAGATTGCTTCGCTTAACACGTTCTTAGTAAATTCAAGCACTGTTGTAAAAGAGAAAGCAAGAACGGTTTGGGCATGCCACTCAAACCGCTTTTTTTAATAAGCATTGTGCTCACAAGAGCAATGCCAAAGCGAAATAAGATTAACGTAATTGGCTATCTTTACTCGCACGCCGATTGAACAGCGATTGGCGTTGTGACAATAACTCTAGTGTTGATTGACACTCAATACACAAACGAACACCTTTCATTGCAATGCGACGAGCGTCAGGAATCTCATTCCCACACTCATCGCAATAATGTGCGCTTTCACCATGAGTGATATTGCCACGCACTCTCGATATTTCGTCGTCTATTGTGTTTTGAATTTGTTGGCTGACACTGTCGTCATTTGCCCACCCTACGGCCATAAGCCCTCCTCGTTACTTGAATGAGAAAATCTACTTACCGTGGTAAGGTGGATGATTATATCGCTTACAGATGAGTCGATAATCCACACGAATTTAAAAACACTATTACGCCTGGGTAAAAGTTAGAACTTTCACGCCATGGAGATAACAAAAAACCCAGCTTAAAAAGCTGGGTTTTGGTGTTTTAGTGGTTAATGAATTAACCGATGTGCGTTGCGCCGCCCATGTACTTCTGAAGTACTGTAGGGATTACAATGCGACCGTCTGCTTCTTGGTTGTTTTCTAGAATAGCAACCATGGTACGACCTACTGCTAGACCAGAACCGTTTAGCGTGTGTACAAGCTCAGGTTTCTTCTCGCCTTTACGACGGAAACGCGCTTGCATGCGACGAGCTTGGAAGTCCCACATGTTAGAACATGAAGAGATTTCGCGGTAAGTTTCTTGAGCAGGAACCCACACTTCTAGGTCGTAAGTTTTACGTGCGCCGAAGCCCATGTCACCTGTACATAGAACCACTTTACGGTAAGGAAGCTCTAGAAGTTGTAGAACTTTCTCAGCGTGACCTGTTAGCTCTTCTAGCGCGTTCATTGAATCTTCTGGCTTAGTGATTTGTACTAGTTCAACTTTGTCGAATTGGTGCATACGAATCAGGCCACGAGTATCACGACCGTAAGAACCAGCTTCTGAACGGAAACATGGTGTGTGAGCAGTCATCTTAAGTGGTAGATCCGCTTCGTCAGAAATCGTGTCACGAACTAGGTTCGTTACTGGCACTTCTGCCGTAGGGATAAGAGACAGTTTACGTGGCTCTTCGTCGTTTACTTTTTCCGCTAGAGGTTCTGTGTGGAAAAGGTCTTTACCGAACTTAGGAAGCTGACCAGTACCGAATAGGCTGTCAGAGTTGACTAGGTAAGGTACGTACATTTCTGTGTAACCGTGTTCTTCGGTGTGAAGATCTAGCATGAATTGAGCGATTGCACGGTGTAGACGCGCGAATTGGCCTTTCATCACGATGAAACGTGCACCGGTGATCTTAACTGCGCTTGCGAAATCTAGACCGTCACCCATTTCGCCTAGGTCAACGTGGTCTTTCAGTTCGAAGTCGTAAGATTTAGGTTCACCCCAACGAGAGATTTCTACGTTGTCGTTCTCATCTTTACCATCCGGCACTTCATCCGCTGGAATGTTTGGAACAGAAAGCGTGAAATCGTCTAGTTGAGCCATCACTTGCTCAAGTTCCACTTTCTTCGCATCAAGATCGCTACCTAGCGTACCGATTTGTTTCTTGATCTCTTCTGCGCCTTCTTTGTCGCCAACCGCCATTTTTTGGCCGATTTGCTTGGAGATGGAGTTACGCGTGGATTGTAAATTTTCTACTTCTACTTGAATGGACTTACGTTGTTCTTCAAGTTTACGAATAGTATCTACGTCTAGCTTAAAGCCGCGACGCGCCAGTTTAGCAGCTGTTTCATCCAGCTCTGTACGAAGTAATTTAGAATCCAGCATTGTTAATCCTATGCTTTTTGTTGTGAAATCACGCGCCGTTTCCGAACAGACACGTTTTAAAATCTATCGAATAAATGTATCCAAAAAAGCCTACTTTTCATAGCGCTTTTGTAGGCTATTTGCGTCTAAAGTAGCCAAGTAATCCAACTTTTCGCCAATTTTGGTCTCTAGACCACGATTTGTCGGCTGATAGTACTTACGATCGCCCATTTCAGGCGGCAGATATTGCTCTCCAGCTGCATACGCACCTGGCTCATCATGAGCATAACGATATTCTGCTCCATAGCCCATATCTTTCATCAAGCTCGTTGGTGCATTTCTCAGGTGATGCGGTACTTCATATTCCGGTAAATTGTGAGCATCAGTGAGCGCTTGTTTCCACGCCACGTACACCGCATTACTCTTAGGTGCGCACGCTAGGTAGACAATCGCTTGAGCAATCGCACGTTCACCCTCTGCTGGGCCAACGCGAGTGAAGCAATCCCAAGCGGATAGCGCCACTTGCATTGCGCGTGGATCTGCATTGCCCACATCTTCCGATGCGATGGCAAGCAAGCGCCTTGCGATGTAAAGCGGGTCACAGCCAGCTGCTATCATGCGTGCAGACCAATACAGTGCCGCATCTGGGTTAGAGCCACGGATCGATTTGTGCACAGCAGAGATTAAGTCGTACCAAATATCACCTTTGTTGTCGAAGCGAGAAACTTTCTCCCCTGCTACTTCTGCAAGCAGCTTGAGAGTGATCGCTTTTTCACCTTGATCGTTATCCTCTGCCATATCGTAGAGTAGCTCAAGGTAGTTAAGTGACATACGTGCATCACCGTTTACCAACTCGGCTAAGCGATCTAATACATTATCAGCAAAGTGTGCGGGCGTTTTACCTAGACCACGGTCTTTGTCGTTGATCGCTTGATTCAAAGCGAGTGAGATTTCACCTTTGTCGAGAGAAGTTAACTTGTACACACGTGCTCGTGACAGCAATGCGTTATTCAACTCAAAAGATGGGTTCTCTGTTGTCGCGCCAATAAAGGTAACCGTACCGTCCTCAATATGCGGTAAGAAAGCGTCTTGCTGGGACTTGTTGAAGCGATGTACCTCATCCACAAACAAGATAGTGCGACGCCCCGCCATTTTGTTCTCACGCGCTTTCTCGATAGCGGCACGGATCTCTTTCACCCCCGATGTCACCGCAGAAACACGCTCGACCTCAGCATTGGCATAGTTTGCAGCCACTTCTGCTAACGTCGTTTTCCCGGTACCCGGAGGCCCCCAAAGAATCATTGAGTGAATATGGCCGGCCTCTAGCGCACGGCGCAGTGGCTTCCCAGGACCTAAAATATGCTGCTGACCGATGTACTGATCAATGGTTTCCGGTCTCATACGAGCAGCAAGGGGACGAAAATCTTCGTCCCCCGAGAAATCTAATGTGTAATTGCTCACTACCAATTAATTCCTTTGGTCATCCACTTCCACACCCTCTGGAATCGTGAATGTAAATCTATTTGCTTTTGGTTTACCCAGCTTCACATTGTTAAACTCAAACAAGCCTTTTTGACCATCTTGCTCAATCACATTAAAGCCTTTTACCACACCTTTAATATCAATATTAATCTGGAATTGGCCCTGAGTAGAGTCGATTGCGGTAGGAATAAGCGTAAACTGATCGCCCTTCTGAAAAATTTTATAATTACCCCAATCACTTGCACGATTACGGGTTAACAGCACAAACGGGGTTTGTTCGGTGGCTTGCTCTTGATCATAAATACTGACTTGCTCAATGAAAGGACTGTAGTACCAAAGCGTTTTACCATCAGAAACCAACAAGTTCTCATCCGGAAATGTCGTACTCCAACGGAACAGGCTCGGACGAGAAATTTCAACGGTTCCTTCCCCTTCCATTATCGTTTCACCGTCTGGGCTGATCACTTGTTGTGAAAAATCGGCTTTGAACCCTTCATTCATCGCAAGGCGTTTGCTCAATTCGTCTTTTGGAGATGCGGCGTATGCAGTAGTAAAGAGAGAAAAGCTAAAAACAAGTGCTGAGAACATTTTCGCTGAAAGTTGTTTTTTCATTCAGATACCTATCAAATGGGTCAAAGACCTAAAGTGACTCACCTCAATTGGACTGAGGTGAGTAAAACAAGTTCATTAATCTTTTGGTGGCGCCGGTGCTAAGACCTCGCGGTTACCATTGTGACCAGGCGCACTTACAATACCTTGCGCTTCAAGCTGCTCGACAATACGTGCCGCTCGGTTGTAACCAATCTTGAATCGACGTTGTACGCCCGATACCGAACCACGACGAGACTGCACCACATGCTCGACAACTTGATCGAACAGCGGGTCCACTTCTTCGTCTGATTCCATCTGTTCACCAGGGAGCAACGCTTCAGGACCTTGATCGCCGCTGATGATCTCATCGATATAGTTTGGCTTACCACGTGCTTTCCAGTTATTGACCACCGCATGAACATCATCATCTGATGCAAACGCACCATGAACACGTGTGGTATGACTTGAACCCGGTGGCAGATAAAGCATATCACCCATCCCCAATAGCGATTCTGCACCACCTTGGTCAAGGATAGTACGCGAGTCCGTCTTAGTAGAGACGGTGAATGCCACACGTGTTGGGATGTTCGCTTTGATCAAGCCGGTAATAACATCAACCGATGGGCGCTGCGTCGCAAGGATCAGGTGAATACCTGCCGCACGCGCTTTTTGAGCCAAGCGCGCGATCAGTTCTTCAACCTTCTTACCCACGACCATCATTAGGTCAGCAAATTCATCGACAACTACGACAATGTATGGCAGTTTTTCTAGCAACGGGGGCTCAGTGTCCATGCTGTCGCCTTCTTGCCAGAATGGGTCATGGATTGGGTGACCCGCTTCTGCTGCCATTTTCAGTTTCTCGTTGAAGCCTTTCACGTTACGTACGCCAAGTGCCGACATCAGTTTGTAACGACGTTCCATCTCACCCACACACCAGCGTAGAGCATTGGACGCATCTTTCATGTCGGTAACGACTTCAGCCAGAAGATGAGGAATACCTTCGTAAATCGAAAGTTCCAACATTTTCGGGTCAATCATGATAAAACGGAGATCTTCCGGTGATGCCTTATAAAGCATACTCAAGATCATCACGTTTACACCCACAGACTTACCGGAGCCCGTTGTACCGGCCACCAGCACGTGCGGCATTTTAGCAATATCGGCGATCACCGCTTCACCTGCGATGTCTTGACCTAGCACCACTGTCGTAGGTGACGTCGCTTGTTCAAACTGCGGGCTGCTGATTACGTCTGACAGGTAAACCGTTTGACGGCTCATGTTTGGCAACTCTAGGCCAACATAAGGTTTACCGGGAATCACTTCTACAACACGTACTGCCATGGCAGACAACGCACGTGCCAAGTCCATAGACAGACCAGAAATGCGACTTACTTTTACGCCCGGAGCCAAATCAAGCTCGAATCGAGTGATCACTGGTCCGGGATAGATACCCACCACATCGGCTTTAATTTTGTAATCTGCTAGCTTAGTTTCCACTAAACGAGCGACTTGCTCGAGCGCTTCGCGGTCAATGAAATTCTCACGCTTTTCAGGATGATACAAAAGCTCCAGCGTTGGGAGAGGCTCAGTCGGCACAGGCAAGTTATGTTCTTGCTGCACTAAGAATGGGTTTTGCTGTGCGACCACTTTTGCTTGTGCGCTAGCGACCAAATTCTGGAAAGCCACAGCGTCTTGATCGCCTTCTTCCGCTGCTTCTATTTCCGTATCACTCGCCACCGGTGCCGGTTCAAATGTCGCCGTAACTTGCGATGAAGGAGCAGCCTGTATTGATTCCGCATGCTGATATTGAGGCTGAGGTTCAACTTGAGCCGGTTGAAGTTGTTGAACCACTTGTGGCACCACATACTCATCTTCTTCATCCACAACATCAAAATTGGAGATGATTGGCTCAATATGCTGGCTCGGTTCAGTTTGCTCGATGATATTGTCTAGCGTATCCGAATCAATCACAGGTTCTTCATGCTGACGTTGTTCCGCATAAATTTGACCAACTTGAGGCTGCTGTGCTTGTTCAGCTTCAAATTGCGAGTACTCAGCGTAGTTCGGTTCGTTATCAAACTGTCCTACCTCCGAATATTCTGGTTGAGCGAACGGCTCTGGTTGAGAGACCGGATCTTGCTGAACAGTTTGCTGCGCTTGCACAGCGTTATCATCTTGAGCTAAAGCAGACGCAACAAATTCTGGTGTTGGGATTTCAACCGGTTTAGCGACGAGCTCTTGAGGCACAGTGACTGGCTGACCATCTTCCGCCCAGTCATCTGCTTGCTGAGCTGCAGCTTCTAGCTCTTCAATCGTAACATTAAGCTGCTTAGTACGTTCGACCATTGGGTCAACGTTCTCGATAGTTACCGCATTGATAGGTTGCGGTGTCACTTGTTCTGCGATCGCTTGAGGCATATAAATTGGGTACTCATGAGTCGGAACCACGTCTTTCTCTTCTTCAACGTCATACGCCGTCAGATGTGGCAAAGTCTCATCTTCAGACGGCTCAGCCACATGCTGAGTTGGGACTTTATCTTCTGCAAATGAGTCCAGTTGAGGCTCAAGTGTCTCTTGCTCTGTACCGCGAACTTTGTTTGCAACCACACCAACTAAAGCCAGTGCACTGTCACCTAACCACTCAACAATGCTCAACCAAGAGATACCTGTAAACAAAGTAAAACCTGCTCCCCATAGGAAAAGAAGCACAAGCGTCGTACCCAGCACATTCAGTGTAGGTAGCGCTAGACTGGTGAGAACGTCACCAACAACGCCACCAGACGAGAAGTACCAAATGTCGTCAAAGTTGATATCAGCAAGACCACAACTGGTAAGAATAAGGATAACTAAACCTAGTAGACGAGTGCCCCACAGCATTAAGTCAATAGGTTCGTCCTCGCCACGCTTACGGCAAATGACCCAAGCCCCTGCGGTTAACAGAAAAGGTAATGGGTATGCGAGTGAACCGAAGGTAAAAAAGAGTGTGTCGGCAAGCCAAGCGCCGAACAGACCACCAGCGTTATCAATTTCACCGCCCCAAGCAGTTTGAGACCAAGACGGATCGGCTGGGCTAAAAGTGAATAGTGCGACGGCAAGCAATACCGAGCTAAGAACGCCAACGATAAAGCAGCACTCTTTTAAACGTTGGAAGCCATTTAAACGTGAAGTCTGAGGCTCTTCACTTGTTTTGATGATGGTTTCGACTTTCTTTTCGTTCTCTTTGAACATAAATCAACTTGAGTATGGAAATGAATTAGGAATAAATAAAAACATGCCGAGCGGCACTAAGCCGCTCGGTAAATTGATTTAACCATATCAAAGAGAAAAACCCAATTACTCTATAGCGAAAGCGGAAGGATATTCCGCTTTCTTTGCAATAAATTAACGAGTTTTGATCACAAGCTGGTTAGATTGCTTCACTTCTTCCATTACTACGTAAGTACGTGTGTCATTAACACCTGGTAAACGCAGCAACGTATCACCTAATAGTCGGCGGTAAGCCCCCATATCTGATACACGGGTTTTAAGAAGATAGTCGAAATCACCTGACACAAGATGACACTCTTGAATGTCGTCTAGTTTTTGAACAGCCGCATTAAACTGTTCGAATACATCTGGCGCACCACGGTTAAGCGTAATCTCTACGAATACTAATAGTGATGCATCAAGAAACTGCGGGTTAAGTAGCGCAGTGTACCCTGTGATATAGCCTTGACGCTCTAAGCGACGCACACGCTCCAAACACGGCGTTGGAGAAAGTCCTACACGCTTAGAAAGCTCAACATTTGAAATACGACCATCTTTCTGCAACTCATTTAAGATATTGCGGTCGATACGGTCTAGTTCCTTGGACGGCTTTTTATAGTTGTCTGCCATTTTTTATTCCACCTTTTTACTTCCTTGCAAATAAATATACTACAACTTTTTAATATTTGGTGCCAAATTTTACAAATATGCAACTATACTAGTTGTTAATTCGACAATAACACCCTACAAACAGTTAATACAACCATTTTATGAAGAGGATACAGGATGATCATTGGCGTACCAAAGGAAATCAAAAACCACGAATACCGAGTGGGCATGATCCCAGCTAGCGTGAGAGAACTTATCTCACATGGTCACCAAGTTTTTGTTGAGACCAATGCTGGTGCCGGCATCGGTTTTTCAGACGATGATTACATCGCTGTAGGTGCATCCATTCTCCCTACTGCTGCTGACGTCTTCGCGCAAGCAGACATGATCGTAAAAGTAAAAGAACCTCAAGCTGTCGAAAGAGCAATGCTCCGCGAAGGACAGATTTTATTTACTTATTTACACCTTGCACCAGATTTTCCACAAACTGATGAGCTAATCAAGAGCAAAGCTGTCTGTATAGCATATGAGACTGTAACAGATAATATGGGTCGTTTGCCACTGTTGGCACCAATGTCAGAAGTGGCAGGTCGGATGTCTATCCAAGCTGGCGCGCAAACATTGGAAAAATCACACGGTGGCCGTGGTTTACTATTAGGTGGCGTCCCTGGTGTTGAGCCTGCGAAAGTCGTTGTTATTGGCGGAGGCGTCGTTGGCGCGAACGCCGCTCGTATGGCAGTCGGCCTTCGTGCAGATGTTACCATCCTAGACCGAAACGTTGATACGCTACGTAAACTTGACGAGGAATTCCAAGGCCGAGCTAAAGTGGTTTATTCTACTGAAGACGCGATCGAGAAGCACGTTCTGGAAGCCGATCTCGTGATTGGCGCAGTCCTTATCCCTGGCGCCGCAGCACCTAAACTGGTAACAAAAGCGCACATCGCGAAAATGAAGCCAGGCGCAGCAGTGGTTGACGTCGCAATCGACCAAGGTGGTTGTTTCGAAACGTCACATGCAACCACTCACGCAGAACCAACTTACGTGGTTGACGAAGTAGTACACTACTGTGTGGCGAACATGCCAGGTGCGGTTGCTCGCACTTCAACATTCGCCCTGAATAATGCAACACTGCCTTACATCGTGAAGCTAGCGAATAAGGGTTACCGTGAAGCCCTCCTTGACGACAAAGGCTTCTTGGAAGGTTTAAACGTTATCCACGGTAAAGTGACTTGTAAAGAAGTGGCTGAGAGCTTCGATCTAGAATACGTTGAGCCTGCACTAGGGATTGCAATGTTCAACTAATGACAAAATAGCTCATAAAATGTCACGTTTTGTTTACAAAAGCCCATCTTAGGATGGGTTTTTTATATAGAGCATTTAGCTATTAGTTATGCAAAAACCTTATAAGATGAAATTAAAATATTTCGAGGCGTGATCGATTTAGCGCAAAATTCTGCCAACCTGACACGATAACCACGTTCTTCAAGATAAAGTGCTTTGTCCAAAGCAAGCCAAACTTCTAGCGGTCGTTGAAACACTAACTGAACCAAACTCATTCGCTCCATCTGCCAGAAGCGTTGTTCAGCTAGCTTTTCAACCTCCTCAAAATCGATTGCTTGATTGAACTCGATCCCTTTTTGCTTCGCAGCCCAACGACATAAAGATTCGAAACCATCACTTAACTGAGACTTACGAATACTCGGCACTGGTTGGTAGCCCTCTAAGCCAAGCCATTGACGAGTAATTAAATCAAAACCAAGTCTAAACACCATTTCCTGCTGGCGATGACGACGCACGCGTTCACCACCCGTTACTGTTTGTTGCAAAGGAATACGTAGTTCTTGCTTAGAAAGCGTAAGTGAAGATGCTTTACCCAGCTCTGATAACGGCTGGTATTGCGCTTCTTGAATCAGATGATAGCAACACGGTGAAATCGTCATTGCTGCCACACCGCGTTCGCAGCCGTATTGCATTAAACGGACATGAAGATCACCACAGGCATGCAAAGCGACTGCGTGTTGGGTGGGCTTGAACACTGCTTTTGCTTTGGCATCAAACGCATCACCTTGAATAAAGGTCATCTTCCATTGCTGCTCATCGGCGGCTTGCTGCCCAGATTCACAGAGCGCTTGTTGAAACTCAAAACTTGTCACCGGCTGGTTAGTTTGTGTTGTTAAGATTCGGCCTAAATAGCCTTTACCGGAACACCATTCCAACCACTCTTCACCGTGATGGTGTTGAATCGCCGCCTCACCCATCGCGCTGATTTGCTCTAACTTACGGCCTGGGATCCCACTCTCTAGCCCCCGCTGAAGTTCGAGCCCGTTTAAAGACATCACTTCAAGATTGGCGTATTTATAAAGCGACTGGATACCGGGCAGAAACGCACTGATCTCAGCGAAAACCTGTTCTGGTTCAGCTTTAAGCTGTTCAATTTGAGAAGGGGAAAGACAGTCCAACCATTGGCAAAGCTCTGGGTGCATTTCTTGCCAAGGTAATGATGAACGCAAACTACATTTAAACGGCTCAAATCGCCATAACGATTGGTTTTCGATTAAGCAGTCATTAATGAATTGAAATTGCGTTTTCATAGTTCCCCCTACACTGAGAACCGGATTGTAGAGGGAATCAATACATGAATGAAGCGTTATCTGACTGGCAGCTCGATGTCTTTAAACATCTCTTCAATTTCAGAGTTGGACTTTAACGAGATCGCTTGCTCTACCACAGGGCGAGTTAGGTGCGGCGCAAAACGTTCCATAAAATCGAACATGTAAGAGCGAAGGAAAGTGCCTCGGCGGAAGCCAATACTGGTTGTACTTGCACCGAACAAGTGGCTTGCATCGATTGCAACCAAATCGCTATCTTGCTCTTCATCGACCGCCATGCTCGCAATCACGCCAACACCAATACCCATACGAACGTATGTTTTTATCACATCAGCATCGGTCGCCGTGAATACCACGCGTGGTGTTAGCCCTTCACGATTAAACGCCGTATCTAGCTCAGATCGGCCAGTAAAACCGAAGACATATGTCACTAACGAATAGCCCGCCAAATCATGAATCGTTATCGTATCCTTTTTCGCTAACGGATGATCTTTTGGTACCACGATGGAACGATTCCAGTGATAACAAGGCAGCATGATTGCATCTTGATAAAGGTGGAGAGCTTCTGTCGCAATGGCAAAATTGGCCGTGCCCTTTGCAATCGCTTCAGACATTTGTGATGGTGTACCTTGATGCATATGCAGAGACACTTTCGGGTAACGCACTGTAAAACCCTTAATCACATCTGGCAGAGCATAACGCGCTTGAGTATGCGTGGTAGAAATATTCAGCGTCCCCATCTCTGGATGAGTATGCTCTCCCGCTACTGCTTTAATGCTTTCCACTCGTGCCAGGACCTCTTGAGAGATTCGTATAATCTCTTCACCTGCAGGCGTTACCTGAGTTAAGTGCTTGCCACTTCGCTCAAAAACTTGAATGCCTAACTCATCTTCTAGCAAGCGAACTTGCTTACTGATCCCTGGTTGGGACGTATAAAGACTTTCTGCCGTGGCCGATACATTCAAGTTATGATTTACAACCTCAACGATATACTTCAGTTGTTGCAGCTTCATCGTAATCCCTTACTCATGTTGTCGAGATAAAACGTCATATTTACCGTGAAGTTAGGTGTACAACAACACACATCAAAACACTCACCGATATAATGATAAGTTATAACGTTTTCGAAACTAAATGAACAGTAATTTCTAACTTATAGCTCAATGCTATTGGACGAGCTCATTAACCACATATGCGCCTTTTGGTCATCCGTTTGCATCAATCTGGTGACCTTTTTTCGCTCTTTGCGCAACAAAACGTGTTTAAGACTAAATAATCAAATAAATATGGTGCCGAGCATGATAAGAATCATGTATTCTTCAACGCTAGCCGTAAAGTAACAAGCAGACACAAAGATATGAATATTGGTTTAATAATCGCTTTGGTAGCCATCCTATTGGTTTTGATCCTTGGCTATAATATTATGTTGCAGCACAAGGTAAAAGTAGAGACCGCGAAACGACAGGAATCCGCTCGCTATGTAGCACTGATTGACGGTACTGAAGAACTTATTAGTCACGCCCACCATATTCCTTTTAGCAAGGAGCTACTGCTGTGTCTCAATAACCGCATTTTAGACGCGCTAGAAAACATGCGAGATCTCGACCCAAGGAATAAACAATTGGTTCAGCGCGTGAGCAATATGAAACAACAAATTGAGCAACTTCAGGATAATGACCAAGGCGGAGAAAGTACCACTTTCAAATTACCAAGTAGTGATAAACAAGCCATCGTAATGCTTAAGTTGGTTAAGCGCTTGCGAGACACTATCCGTAATGAACACAATAAAGGTCGCCTTGATACGCAGACTTACGTTACTGAAAATGCACGCCTAGAAACCATACAAATTCGCATCAACATTGAGAACGTGATTAAGCGGGCTAATGACTCAATCGCTCGCGGCCAACCTGGTACGGCTCTGCAATTGCTCCGAAAAGGGATTGATGCGCTAAGCACCAAGAGTGACGCTTACTCAATTAAAGCAAAACAAAAGCTTGAAGAACTGCTAGGCGATTTAGACAAAAAACGCCAAGATAAAAGCGATGCGGAAAAGCAGCAGATTGTCGATAAAGAACGTGACAATGATATGGATGTGCTCTTCGGCGAAAAGAAAAAGTGGTAATATCCTCCACTAGTTTCCGATGAAAAGGCTGCTTTTGCAGCCTTTTTTCTATCCTACTTTTCTTTCAGTCTAAGACCTGAGTTGGATAAACCCATTTATAATGTAAAGTACCAGAAATAAAAATGATTAATCTCGATGCCTATCAGGATCTTCTTGCTCCAATTAACCGATTTTTGCAATGCAGCACCCCAGATGAATGGGTTGAGGAAGCAAAGAAGCCTGAAAACCTTCAAACCATTTTATTAGACCACCTACTGTGTGAACTCAAAGCGGGCCAGTCCGCCATGTTCTTAATCCGTAAGTACGCAGTCGACAAAGCCAGCTCACACACCCTACTCGATTGGTTCAAACCATACGAAGACTTTGCTTACCGTAAAACAGGATCGCTAGAGACATTAAAAGGTAAGAGCAATATTTCCAAGGCCATCATCGCCAAATCAGATTCACCATACAGCCAAGATCTGATTGATAAAATGGTATTGCTGATAAAAGAAGAGTTGCACCATTTTTACCAAGTATTAGAAATCATGGATAGTCGCGGCGTAGAATACAAAAACATCCCAGCAAGTCGCTATGCGAAGGGATTAATCTCGCACATGAAAACCCATGAGCCAGACACCTTAATCGATAAGCTCATCATCGGTGCGTATATTGAAGCGCGTTCTTGTGAGCGCTTTGCGAAGCTTGCACCACATATGGATGAAGACATCGCCAAGTTCTATGTTTCGTTGCTGCGTTCAGAAGCCCGTCACTACCAAGACTACTTGATTCTGGCAGAGCAAATCGCAGGGAAAGACATCAGCGAACGGGTGGCTTATTTTGGCCGCATAGAGGCGGATCTGATCGCCACGCCAGACCATGATTTCAAGTTCCATAGCGGCATTCCGATTTAAGGGAACTATCGAAAATAACGGTGATTTAGGTTAGATTTCGTCCAAAACTCACTAACAGTCTGTATTTTAATGTTTAAAGGCTGCCATTTTCCCTCTGAAGCTATTCGTTACTATCTCGCTTACAAGCTCAGATATCGAGAGATTGAAGAGATACAACTTGAGCACGGAGTGATGGTGGGCCATACCACCATTCACTGGTGGGTTACTAAATTAATGGGCGTATCTAGTGTGCCAACGGTGATTTTCAACAGAGAACATTATGTTTCTAGCGGACATCCAGTAGAAGGTTACCAACTGATCTTAACTGAGTTAATGGCTCAGGCGAATGAAGACTAGTAGGTTTTGGCTTTTGTTCTAATCATGTAACGGTTTCACACTATTTATCACAAGTAGACTGGATAAGCGGCTTGAACGCATGACCAAGAGCGATGCCAAATTCAATGCCGAGATGCCTTGGTTAAGCTTGTTCAAAGCACCTTTAAATTGTGCAAAACCCTTCTTCTCTCTCAGTGAAAAAGTATTTGATTACAAAGCTAGGTTACTAAAAGCATACTGGTTGCAACTTGTTTTTTAGTATCCTATCTTTTTTCTAATCAGTTGTGACTTCAATCCTAGGAGCCGAGATGACATACTCACAAAAACTCAAAGCGGGTGACACGTTCCCTACATTAGAGGCAACAAAGCTGGATGGAAGCAAAGTCAAGCTAGGCCAGCCTCAAGGTGATGCAACATGGCAAGCGGTGTTTGTCTATCGTGGTAAGCATTGCCCACTCTGCACTAAATATCTGAATGAAGTTGAGAACTATAAACAAGCATTTAGTGATTCAGGCGTTGATATTTTGGCGGTCTCTGGCGATTCAAAACAGCAATTAGAGCAGCATCTGGAAAAACTCGATATCAGCTTTCCAATCGCCTATGGTCTTACTGAGCAACAAATGAAGACGTTAGGGCTTTATATTTCTCTACCACGCTCTGAAGCCGAAACCGACCATAACTTTGCAGAGCCGGGGTTGTTTGTCGTCAATGAACACGGCAACTTACACGTGGTTGATCTATCCAATAACCCATTTGTAAGACCAGAACTCGGTGCACTGACCCGAGGTTTGGCATGGATTCGTAACCCAGAGAACCACTACCCTATCCGTGGCACGCTAGACTACTGAACCTCCAGTTCGAAAGACAACAAGGCAACCGTTTTGGTTGCCTTGTTACGTTACAGAGGGGAATTGATGGATGTTGCTCACACTATTTAAGCTGGACATTGTTGCTTTCAGACCATTTTCTCAACTCATCAAGAATCGTTAACGCACTGTGCCCAAACTCGGTGAGGTCGTTACTGACTACCAGTGGTTTTCCATTGAGCACACAATGTATTACCATTTTTTCACTTTCTAGTTCTTTTAAACGCTGGTCGCCATCTTCTTGCTTGCACGTGACATAAAACTGTTAACTACCGAAAAAAATCACATCGTATTCATAGGGTAACTTCTTAATAGTTAGCGGTATTTGCTAATCTTTTTAAGCAACTATATTCTTATGGCCCCGAATTTATCTCAACAACTCTGGCTGAGTGGGCGGACGAAAATAACGTACAGCTCGAATTCATTCGGCCAGGCAAGCCGACAGAGAACTCATATATTGAGCGCTTTAACCGAACTTATCGGACAGAAGTACTGGATATGTACGTGTTTAAAACACTGAGTGAAGTCCGAGATCTGACAGAAAACTGGATGAGGGAATACAACGATGAACGGCCTCATGACTCACTGGATGATCTGACTCCCTGGGAATATTTAGCAAGACACGAAAGCAGGAAAAACTCTAATTTAGAGTGCCACTAAAACAGGGAGGGTTACAGAAGCGTTCGCAGATGCCGTTCGTTTGTGGCGACATGTGCACAATGTTTGTTTTGGAATTGCTTTAATTGGGGCGTATTGAGAAGGGAATAGAGGTAAGTTAGGGAGAAATGATTAGGAGGGAAAATCCCTCCTAAAAAAGTAAAACTAGACAAGTAATGTTTGTATGCAATTACCAAGAGCTAAGCCAAGCAAAGGGGGAACAGCATTACCAACCTGAGTATATTGAGGTACCTCAAATTTACGCATTTGACCACCAGTAGTAACTTTTGAGCGGAATACAAAGTTATCAGGAAATGATTGTAATCTTGCCATCTCACGAACAGTTAATACTCGAAGTTCATTCTCATCATAGTGGCAAGCGTCGTCTGGTATCGATAACGCAGCTGGTGCTTGGGCATTAGCTACCAAGGCTTTTTGTGTCTGCTTTTTAGTCGGATGTGCTTTGAGATAGTCTATAAATTGCTGAACAGATTCAAATTGTTCCAATTGCCCATTTGTTTGACGAAATCTGTAATCGCGACATGTTTCCCACACACTTTCTGGAAGCTCTGTTGCATCCCCCTTAAGAACAGAGAAAATAGCTTTAGTTACTGAGCGATCATCAATGCTTTGTAAGATTTGATATAAGCGAAAACGTCTGCGAACAACTTCACCATTGCTTCGCAAATCGTGGTTTGCTAAAGAATTACGCAGAGGAAGACGGAAAAATGTATCGTTTAGTGTTCTGATGAACTGTGATTGTTCTGCTGGATTATTTTTCTTTAAGTCATCCAAAGCTTCACGAACAGTGACAGATTCAGCGTTTACTAGTGGCGCGAGGAATGATTCTCTAAACAGATGAATATGTTGTGCTTTCGTCGCATCAAAATAGTTCAGATGTCCAAACTCCAACGCACTACCTTTTTCTTCAACTAAGTTATAAAAATTTAGCGAAGGAGCGAATAGTTGTTCATTAGCGCTTCCAGTTTCGAAGCGAGTCGCAATATTTTGATAGTGGTCAAAACGCACCGCAATCATTATAAAACGAGGTCGGTTTTGAGGTATTCCAACTAACTTAGCATTAACGTGAAGGCATAAAGGAATGTAGCCAATAGAAGCAAATACTTTAGCTACTTCATACCAAGCATGAAAGCTATTGCCATCATCATCTTTGAAAGCTCTTAAGATGCCTGTCACGTTCTCTAGCATCGCGATTTTAGGTTGAGTGTGCTGTACAAATTTAGCGAACTCCCAAGGTAGAGTGTTTTTATCACAATCACGTCTACGTAATCCCGCCATACTAAAACTTTGACAAGGTGGCCCTCCAGAAACTAAATCAAGTCCACCTTCTGCGTCAAATCCACTCTTGAGGTTGGCAACCAGCGCTGAATCGTCGTCCATTAGACGATTTAACTCTACGATACTGCCGACGACAAGTTTACCTTCCAACTCTGCACTATCTTTAGGCAGGTCACTATATTTCTTTCTATCGATAGGTGGGAAAGTAAAAGGGTTCTCTCTTAATCTAGATTTCAGATCAGCGAAGTTACTGTTTAACCAAAGAACATTTCTTGGAAGCTCTTCATTTTGAGCTTGCTGCTCTAAATCTTCTCCAAAGAAGTTATAAGCGAAAGATTCGGCAGCCATTGGAGAAAGCTCGTTGGCCATTGTTAATTCGAAACCACTGTGCTCTAGCCCAAGAGATAAGCCACCACAGCCAGAAAATAGCTCTATATGATTCACAAGAAAAACCAGTCCTTAAAAATTGTAAAAGCGATTCTATTCAATCAGACGTCAAATGTCCAGGACTATTTTCTATAAGAGCGTTGACACATATTATCAATGTATTGTACCTTTCGTTAAAGGCTATCGAGAGTAGCTAACCGCATAAGTAAAGACCTTGTCTGGTCCTCTCTGTAGATAAATCAACATGTATGTTGGTGTTATTTGCAGTTGAGACAAACTCTAATAACTCCCCTCATTGTGATTCATCTACCTAGACATGTGTATAGGTGGTTTTCTCTCTGTGTCCTCCAAATGCCCGTGTCGCAAACGATGCTATCGATTTGGGCTACAAGGGGAGCCTCGAAGTAAAACGCCTAAGCGTCCCGTAATTGTTTTATTTACACAGATAAACATAGCTCGGGATCTACCCAATGAAGACTACACCCCAAAAGTCACTAATTTCTGTTAAAACAGCAAAAAAAGACGCCAAAGATAAAAAAAAGAAACTTGGAATCAAGCATGCTGAAGCGCTGGATATCGTAGCTAAAGAGCATGGTTTTGAAAACTGGAAAGCCTACCTAAAAGAAGCAACCGCTAATCAACAAGCACAAATTTCTATTCCATCACCTTCAACGACATTCGTTGAATACGAAGATGTAGAGATGAGTGAAGATGACTATGAAATCCTCGATAGCGAACGTGAGGATGACCTTTCATTTGAAGTAAAAAAGCGAGTATCTGCTAACAAAAAGCAGTTAACAAAAGTTGGTGTGGAATTCTCTATTTTCGAGCCAACAATGACAGGCTTAAACAAATCCATTCTTGATGCGACGCAACCTGTAAGAACTCACTTTGAGATTGAAAACTTCCACTTCTATTGGGAGCAAGGCCAAGGCCCAGAACATAAAGTGGTGCAAAAAGCTTATTTCGTCTCTGACAGTGCACTTACCCCTTCGAAAGCAAGCTTATATCGACCTAAAACAAAAAATGGTGATCCAAGAATGTGGTTTAGAGGGTTACCTAGTTTTGCTAAACCTGGAGACCAAGTCGCTATCGTAATTAAAGATGGTCATCCACATCTTTTAAATCTCAGCGAGATTGATATTGAAATTTCACTGACGAAAGAAACCTCCTTCGTAACTCAGTTCATTTCGAGTTTAAGAGTTGGCCCAACAGATACGGCAATGGAGTTGCTTGCGCTATTGAAAAAACTAGCAAAGGCACCTTATCCAGCGCAACGTAAAGGTGACACGGCAGTTGGTTATACATTAGAAACCAACCTCGGAATTACCGCTAACTCAAGTAAGCTCCCTGACTACAAAGGGATTGAAATCAAGTCTGGGCGAGGTGTTAAAACCCGAACAACACTTTTTGCTCAGGTAGCTGATTGGGAACTCAGTCCTTGCAAGAAAAGCGCAGAAATTCTGAACAAGTATGGTTATGAGCGTGACGATGACTTCAAGCTATACTGCACCATTTCAACGAAACAAGACAACCAGCAAGGGTTGAGCTTCATATACGACCAAGCGAAAGATGAATTGCAGGAGTGGTATAAAAAAACGGATTTAGTGGCTGTGTGGCCGGGCAAACTGCTACGTAGCCGATTGAAAGAAAAACATGCCGAAACATTCTGGGTAGAAGCTAAGAGTGAAGTCATTGATGGTGTTGAGCATTTTCAATTAGTGAAAGTCACCCATACAAAGTCTCCGATTATCAGTCAGTTAATGCCATTGATTCAATCTGGTGTTATTACCATGGACCACTTAATTAAGAGAAATGGTAAAACCAACAGAGTGAGTGAGAAAGGGCCGTTGTTCAAAATTCATAAGAGCAACCTGGACCTACTATTCCCTGAATCTGTTGTTTATTCATTGGTATAAGGAGTTGATCATGAAGCGTAATACTACCTATACCCGAGTAACAAACATTCCAGCGTCAGTGTACGAAGAAGCCAGACAACGCGCGATTGACAACCCAATTTATGAAAAGTCACATCGCAAAGAGGAAGCGAACAAGGTAGGGTGCCTTGGAGAAGTGATCGCAGAATATTGGATGCGCCAGAATGGTATTGAGTTTACAGCCCAGCTAGAGAAAAAAACACACGACTATAAGCTTAAAAATGGTAAAAGCTTTGATGTGAAAACCAAAGACAGAAGGTTCAGGCCTCGAATCAATTATGACTGCAGCGTTCCTGTGTATAACCACACTCATCAGAAGTCAGATTACTTTCTTTTCATCTCTCTAGAGAGAAATAAAGATGATTATTCACGTGATATTAGGCGCTTTCATACAGCCTACATTTTAGGTTGTATGATTTATGATGAGATTGACAGAGTCGGCATAAAATTTCTGGCAGAAGAGCAAGATGACCGTAACGGTACAGGATTTTGGACTGATTGCTTAAACGTAGAAATGTGGCAATTAATACCGATTAAAGAAACCATTGAGATTTTTAAAGGGCTTAGGGAACTACCATCTCAAGAGGTGGCTGTGAATGTTTATCAAATCAACAAAATGAAAGCACAATTAGCTAGGAAAGAGATTAAGGACATAATTTTTCCTGTAGGGTATTGAGGGTAAAAAAGCGGCATAATGCCGCTTTTTTCTTGTTTAGGTTAATAGGTAGCTTTATTTATTAAACCTAACATCTTAACTCTAACAGATATATACAAATCCCTCTCTACATAACCTTTAAAAAATGATTAAACGCTCATCCGTTCTAAGTAGTTAATCTCTTCTTGGGCATTCCTTGATGACAAATTTGAATTTTTGTTTACCCGTTTAACCAGAACTTCCGGTAGCTTCTCTAAAAGTGTCTTTCTCTGTCATGGATCGAAACTAATCTTAAATGCTTTAGCGAAGTCATATATTAATTTTACCATAACATCTAAATAAGGCAGGGTTCAGTTTTGTGGAGGAGCATTAAAAGATTCATTGGGACACCGGGAGTTAAGGTGGGCCGAAGTGAATAGGCCCACTGTTAATCTGGCAACTATCACAACTTTATTCAAATACACGACTAGGGCAACAATGTTGCCGAGGCTTGCCATTTATGGTGTCAACAAACTCTGATAGTCCATGAGAGATTTCCAGTAACTTTTTCGAGAAGTAGGATTGTTCGTTATAAAGAGTTACGACCAATGTATCGATAGGACGAGTCAACGGTATAACTACTTGTTGCCAAGCATATAGTTCAGCTACTTCATCAATTTCCTCGAACGCCAATTCTTGGCCTGAGGTCAACCCTTGCCCCTTTCTCCTTTGGAAACAGTACTCCCAATACTCATCAAGTCCGTCGAGGATGACAGTCCAACCTTCTAGACCCCTTGTGCTCGCATACTGAACAACCCTGAACTGCCGCTTCTGTCTGGGAAAATCTTTCCGCAATGTACCGTCGACACCGTCCCATACCTGAAAACCTTGTTCGGAAAAAACTTCGCTGATCCGGCTTACTTTCCTTCCCCCTACCTCCTTTACCATTGAAGGCGGGACGCAAAACAAGAAATCAATTTCATCATTGCCACTGTGCTTTGCAGAGTCGAGCAAGTTTTGGTGCAAGGCCATGTTGTTTGCATACGGGGTTAGCAATAGCTTCACTTTTCCCCCGCCAGCAAGGTTATTGGGCTCAACTTGCCACGGTAGCCTGTTGGCATTTGCAATAGCGTTGATGAAAACCGATAAGTTACGCTTCATCCGCAGGCATTTTTTGAGTGGGAGGAGTTTACGAGCTTCCTTGGGGACACCCCTACTCCATTCTGGCCGTTCGCCTCGGATCATCTGATCAATGCCATCAGCTATGCAAAAGTTTGTCGAACCATATAACTGTTTGACAAGTTCAACTTCTGCTTGTGGCCAATCTTGAGCTTCGTCAATGAAAATCAGGTCAAAATCGAACGTGTCGTCATCACTGTTTCGGACTGCATCGATATCCTCTTCAGTGATAGCTTTGCCCGTCAACATATCCAATGCCGTGGAGCAGTGTATCCCATAATTGTCTAAGAAATCATCCTCTGTTTGGTCGATGACTTCGAATTTGGTAAGCCACCTGTATATGAAAGACATTACCGTACTTACGACAACCCCACCTTGATCCGGGTCTGTAGGGATGCGGAGGAGCGTCAGGAGCCGCCGTATATCTGCCGCAAGTGCATGGTTATATGTCAGTACAACAGAACGTTTCCCTTCCTCATTGAATGCCTTCCAGGCTGCTTGCAAGAACATGATAGTTTTGCCAGTGCCTCCGTGCCCCCTTAAGCAAACCATTTTATTGCCTAGTTCACTGAAAAGGCTGGAGCTTTCCTTGGTAGTGGTCGTAATAAGGTCCATCCTGCGCCGGTCGAGCGCGCTCGGGACGACTAGGTTGAACAGGGGCGAATTTTGAATTTGCTTTAATGTCGTTTCATTGGTAACGGAACGTAATACATAGTTTTGGCCAATGTGCATTAGCTGGGTGGCTGCCGCAACAGCACTCAAGAAATCTTTTCCATCAAAACTACATCCTATGGCACCTGGAATCCTTATCCTGTGCAAGCCACGCATAAATAGACATCTGTGTACAAAAGTTTCATGGCCATGGTCCTTGAAATAGCCCGATAGGGCGTGGAGTTGCTTGATATTCTGGTCTGTTGCGCTTTTCTGCCCTTGCTTCGCTCCTCTGGTGTATGAAACTAGTATATTATCTCCATTGAATGCTACTTTAGACTCGTCATGGTCTTTTACCTCGACCGCTAGGACCAGATTCTCGACCTTTACTGGTTTATCGATCCTTTTACCATTTTTGTCTTTAAGCAAACGGGTAGGCTTGAAATACCGCTTGTCTCTAAAGTGGGCGCAAACAACCACATCGATATCAGATACACAGTATCCAGACAACTTCGCACTGGCGATAATTTTGACCAACTCTTCAGATGCTGGTGTTTTATCAATACCAGTAAACTGTTCCTTTAAAGCATTAGCGATCGCAATAGCGGCTTCGTATTCGCTTGTCCCACTTTCTCCAATAATTTCTATCATTCAAGCTCTCCAATTGCGGCCAGATAACGTGCCGGGCGCTGGGCAAACTCCCTGATATCCACGAACTTGACCGTTATACCGTCACCATACAGGGTCTTGAGCTCTAACTTGGCTTCTATTTGTCTTTCTGTCGCTAACCCTTCTCTGTGGTGCCAAAGGGGATGGCACAAGACATAAGCTTGCGAATTGCCAGTTGTAATTGCATATAATTCTCCGCAAGGAACCAGTTCAGCTGGTAAATCCACCCCCAGACAAAGGTCAACAAAGTTTTTCCCTATATGGTTAGCTAGGGCCAGCCAGCGCTCCTGATCCAGAGGAATACCTAAAACGAGCTCCGCCATGTCCAGAGCCAGTCGCCAGTCTAATAGGTGGTGCTCCATTCGGTTACCATAATTCCGCAAACAGTCAGGGCAGGATTGATCGCAGTCTGAATGCGAGGTACCTTCCCACTTGTCCTTCACCGTGCAGTAGTATGTGTGTAGGGCCTCTTTTAGCCTGCGTGTGTCGTAGAGCCGGTTTGCATACCCAGCGCCATTTTCGAGCGTATCTGCGAGGAAAACTAACTCGGTTTTGCAGTGTGCTACCTGATATGTTTGCCTACCAACCCTAAGTTCCGAGGGATCTATATCTAGGTAGGTTGCTGCTGCCATCCTCAGGAACTGGGCAAATGAGGCAATTGCCGTTCTGGTTGAATGTTGCTCTATATCTAGGGTGCCGTTGTTGCCCACCCCCTTAGCACCATCAATTAACATGCTGAGCACGTCGGTCTTGAAAACGGCACCGATAGCGCCGGTTTCGAATGGTACACCGGTGACATTCAGGTCGCGGATATTCTCGGCGTTCCTGTATAGGCTATCGTCCTTGACGATTGCCTTGCCGTGAGAATTAAAGAATTCAAACATCTTTCCACGGTTATCATTAATTAAACTGATTGGCTTATGGTTAGTCAGGGCGACCTTCATCGCACCAACAGAAACGTTTCCTTCAAAGGTGGGCTGGAATGCCAATTTCGGTGGGGAAATAGCAGGCCCCGGTTGCCTCTGCCCCGAATAGTCCTGTGGGTTACTAGAGCTGACAAAACCTTTTGGCTGAAACAGCTTAAATTCTTCGGTAGGCAGCGAGCAAACCCCGCATTCTTCGTGTATCCCCATTGCTATTGAGCCGCAGTCCGGGTCTGCACATTTGCTGAAAATCAGGGGTTTGCCCAGAGGTTCTGGATCCCAGGCAAACCCTTTGTATGTTTCTTTAAGCAAGCCAAAACCAACGGCGGTATATATTTGCTTATCCTTGGGAAGTTCAGCTCCAGGGGAAAAAGACCAAACGGCATGGTCAATTGGCCGGTCGCTTATCGAGGCATTGGAATAGTCTTTTGGGTAGCCGCTATACAATGCCCTAACTCTTGTAGGGAAGCCAAACATTGGCAGTACTCCTGCCGTGGCCAGTCGTTCACTGAGCTCATCCTGGATAAAGCTGCTATCACTGACAATAGTGGAAACACGTTCGCATAGACCGTGCCGGCAATAGCTGGCGAGTGCCTGCTTCTCGTCATCAGAAAGAAGGGTATAGCTTGTTAAACTTTCGCAGACCTCCTCTATTTCCTCAGAGGTATTAAGCCAGCGGCCGATCCGCTCTCGGTAACGCGTCTCCCACTCGTCCGTTAAACCGAAAGCCCCATGAGTGCTCGCTGCACTTGAGGTTGGTGCGTCTTCTTCAAGTTTCCTGAATGCTCGGCGTAACACTTCTGCTGCAGCAACTCGTTCGATAATTTCAATTCTCCGCAGGTCTAGGTATGGCTGGGGCGGTGTATCTCCAGTAATCCTCTCTGGGTGGTTGAAATAGTAATCATCGTGAGAGTTACCCTTACACAAGGTCATTGCATAAGAGAATGCCTGCCCTGCTCGCCCGGCACGGCCAACCCGTTGTTGGTAGTTGAATCGTTGGGGAGGCATATTTGCCATCATTACAATCTTCAGTGAGCCGATATCTACGCCAACTTCCATGGTGGTAGTAACGCTTAATACATCGATGGCCTGCGTCAGCTCACACTCTTTTTCTACCAAAGCCTTTTTGAAATGTCTTTGCCGCCGCCGTTGCTCTTCTAGAGGCTTGGTTTGCCCGGTTAATTCTTCCACCCGAAGGCGGTGTGCCTGTTCTTTTGCTACCCAACGATAATAGTTGTCTTCAATTCCTTGGGTTTCTATAAATTGCCGGGAGTCGCAGCTTGCGGTAATACAGGCATCGTACGGTTGGTTAAAGCTAACCGTTGAGCACTTACTGCATTGCCTTAGACGGTTATTGCTGTCACAAAGGTGCAACCGTATCGGTAGGTTGGCGTTAGTACTGCTCATTAACAGCCAGTTGCTGTTAATAATTTTCTGCCTCCTGAATGCTTGCCCAAATTTGTCTGCCAGCTCTTTGGCAGTGGACCCTACAGACGGAGAAATTTTCTCTAGATAGTCGAGGATTACTCTGGGCGCAGTTTCCCCATTCCGGGTCCGTTCTCCTTCGAAATAGCGTTTTTGCCCTAGCAGGCGGATAATGTTGGATGCTACTTCAATTGCTTTGTCCGGAGCAATTGGGCTAAGAGCTCTCTCCGGGATATCTGGTACGGCATAGGCAATTCCCATAGATTCGAGGCCTCGTCGTCCGCCGTCAAAGACCGCATTGATGAGCTCCCTTGTTAGTTCGCTTTTTAAAACACGCTTGAAATCAACAGCAGTTTCCGGTGGAACCTCTTCCCATAAGTTAGCCTGCGGAGGGGTATAAAACCGCCACCAAGGAACACCGTTTTCGGTTTGCAGTTTCACTTTGGTACCTGCAGGATTCACTCCAATGGCAACCAGAGCATTTTCGACCCTTGCTACAAGAGCCGGCCATGGCAATACGCCACTTTGCAGGTGATCCCGTTCATAGCTACAAAGTTCCGCTTCTTCTTCTTCACCGGTAATTCCGAGGGCTTTCATCTTGAAGGCGACATAAACGTCCGGGTGAGTCTTCTTCAATTCATCGATATATTTTTTTTCTTCGTCGTTGAGGTCATTGAGGCGGCCGAAAAATTCAATGACCTTCTCTATGGTAAAAGAGCTATTTTTAGTTAGGGTCTGAAAGAGCACCTGCCTAACGACGTCGCGGTAATGGTTTAGTTCTAGGCCAGCGGCTACGTCCGCTGCGTCATCCCGGCTATCGGTAAAAGAGATCATCTGGGCAGCCTTCCCATCTTCACCTAAGTGGGCAACCGAACGGTCGGCAATAAGCTGCGTAGTGACGTTTAGACCAGTTCTCAGCCCCCGGATGGGCGAATTTACATTTGATGAGAAAAAGTCTTTAAGTTCGCCCTGAAAACGTGTGGCCATGCAGCATGGGCACTTTTCCGGTAAGGCTGCGATCTGATTTGAATTATTTCTATTTGGAACTGAGTATGTATACATAGTCCCGGTAGGGGTTTCTCCAATGGCTTGGCTTAGGTACCCAAGCTTGGGGTCAAATATGGCATTTACAAAACGGAACGTTGTATCCTTATGGCCCCAATTACCAATTCCGCCGGCCTCGGCTTTGGGCCAATACCACATGTATTTCCCATATTGCCTTTGGAAGACAAGTTGGGGCTGTGTTCCTGAGAGTTCAGACTGCCCTGACTCAAGGAAGTACCCCTCCTCCATATTGGCCTCTTCGAGTGGGGAAGTGACATAGCCACCCAAATAAGCTTCGCCGCAGTCATTGCAATATAGCAGTTCTAACACCTGCCCACCGCACCCACACTTCAATGCCGGGTGCTTAAACAACTTACCGATCTTCCGCCCCGGGTACTGGTACTGGCCTTCTACTTGGTCACATTCAGGGTTGGAACAAGCCCACATGCCCTGTACCTGTCGTAGGAACATGTGTGCCCGGAATGCCGGCTGGGGCTCTTCATATGACTTTTGCTTTTCGGAGTCTGCGGCAATGAGCATGGCTTTCAGGGCTGTCTCGTCGTAACCCTTCCCAAATAAAACATCCCCGATATCCCTTAGCTTTACAGGAATGACCCTACCATCTTCCTGCTTGCCTGCTGCTATGCAAGCTGCTCCTAATGAATCTCTGGGGGAAAACTTGTCTATGAACTTCTCCGTTACCTTGTTGTTTCCAGCGATAACACTTTCAGCTAGTCCTAATACGCTTTCCTGTTCTAGTGGCAAGTTAGCCAGAGGTTGGCGGGGTTCGCCCCCGAAAATGGCAAAGGTCTCTTTGCTGACACCAAAGAACTGCTCAAGAAAAGAAAGGCCCTCTTCACCATCAAGCGATGCACTTGTCCCCAGACAGCGCAGTTGTGGCGAATCTGGGGTTAATCCCAATCTGTTTAATAAACTACGGATTACCAGAGCTACTTCTGAACCTTGAGTTCCCCGGTAACTATGTAGTTCATCAATGATTAGAGAAAAGTGATGGTCTTCTGACTCTGCTAACCATTCCTTTGTTTGTTCGAAGATAGGGTCTTCAAGATTCCTCATTAACATAACGTTCAGCATTGAAACGTTAGTAATGAGTATATCTGGAGGGGTTTCAATCATATCCCAGCGAGTTAACATTTCACCACAGCTTGGATTCGGAAACTGGCTACGGAGACTAATCTCCTTATCGCTTAAAACCTGAGCTTCCCTATCTATTTTAAGGAGTTCTTTCGCCGTATCTTCTATGCGTGCCTGGTCTTTTCGCTTTAACTCAGTTGGAGGGTAGTACATTCCGCCTGGTGTAGCCCCTGTGTATCGACCAAAATAGAATAAAGGGAACCCCTGGTTTTCACTCCCCCTTATTGCTGCCTGCCTAATACGGGAAACTTGATCCTCTACCAGTGCATTGGTTGGATAAAGCAACAACGCCCTGACTGCTGGTTTCCTTTGCGCCCTCTTATTATTCCTGACACCCTTCCACTTTTTCTCCTTGCCCCAGTCCGATTTCCACCAAGGATTAGGGCTTGATGCTGGTTTATCAAGTGCTTCTGCAACCAATCTGGTTAGTATTGGCAATAGGAAACTTTCTGTTTTTCCCGACCCTGTTCCTGATGTGACAACAACATTCCTTTTGGAAGCATTATTGGGAGCCAGAGAGCTCACTAGTGACTGTTTTTGATGTAGCCTGAGCTTAAAACTAGGATCTTGGCCAAAGACTATTTTTGCCAGTATTTTTGCAACCTCATAATCCAGCCCAAGTTCTTTGATGGCAGCTGATATTTCAACAGCTGAGGGATAGGAGAAAACCGGTTCAAGAAGCAAGTCCTGAACCGTAAGCCCTGGAGTTTCAAGCAATTCTCGGCGTTCCCGCATCAATGATTCATCGCGCATCCAGAAAGCAGTGTCATAGTATTTGTGGTATGCCTCGCTTACGTAGGAGACGATATCCAATGGGTCGGTTTGGATCATGTTATTTTCCGTATAATTTTTGCAGAAGGGTACCTGCGACAGATTTAGGTACATTGGTATAAATTAGTTCCCCACCTGCCTTCTCGGGTAGTAAACCCGAGCAGGCAACCAGAGCCCGCCGATACAAAGAGGGAGGTTGGCAACCAATCAGGCATTGGAATTCCGTCTTGTGGGGGTCATAACCAATCAATTTAAGGTTTGCAGAGGATGCCGACAGATACTTGGCAGCTTCGAATGGTAACGATTTAGCACTTCCATCGCTATCCACGTAAAAATATGTACGCCCCTTATAAGCTGTCCTATATGCTCCGGCCCCTACCAAGCCGCTTATTTTCCAACGGTTTGTTTTGGGATCGAATTTCTCTACCTTTCCGTCATCATGAACTGATATATCCCTGGCATCCCTGCACAAAGCTCTCATCGTTGGCAAGGAAGCTGCGATATCGTAAGCAGGAAAACATCTTACGTATACTGGTTGTCCATGAGGTGTACTGATGTGCTGTATAAGTGATTCAAGGTAGTCAGTGTCTAATGTATTAAGCTGCCAGCCCAACAAATCAGGGCCATCTGTTTGTTTGCACTTGAGAAACTCAAATTCGGAAAGAGCTTCTTTCAATGAATCGATTAATGTGTTGCACCTAAAGCCCGACAGGAATGAAAGACCGTTTTCGGTAATAACTAGTGTCGCGGGTGCAACAGACCACCGCCTAATCCTATTGGTTGCCGGCTCGGTTAAAATATCTATGTAACCTAAATCTGATAGGTTATGTGCCAGTTGGTATGTATGGAGAGGATCGCATACAAATCCCGAAGTAACCTTTTCAAAAGCACTCCATGTCCCGGCGCCAAGATAACAGAGCGCATCAACGATAGTATTGATATTGATAAATTGCTCTAGTCTCGGTGGGGAGGATTCAGGTACCAATGGTTTCACATCCGCTTTCCACTGGTGCCTCTGGTATTTCCTGTTCCTTATCCTGTTCATTCGAGGTTTCTTTACAAAAGCCTTGCTACCACAAGAACGGCATTGCATGAACCTTAAATCCTTAAACCTGTCCTCAGGCGTTTTCACAGCTTCGCAGTCCCAGTAGTGATAACCTCGCAAGATGCAAGATTCCTTTAAGCCTTGGTTTTCCTGCAAGTCATAAGTTACCTCTTGAGGTTCCTCCTCTCCGAAGCAGTTTATTTCATGTAAACCACAACTTACCTCTATGCTTTTTCTTGCCGGTACACCTAACGTCCAAAAACCCCTCATTATTGGGCTAGTTTCTGATTGGCCTGCAGTTTCCACACCATTCCCCTCCCAGTAATGTTTGTCCCGGTCTACATAGCGATACTCAATTACTGAATCTATAGAGAACTTTCGTGGTTTATCTGCAGTCCGGAACGCTATGTTTCGCTCGAAAACAGCTTTGCCTTCACTAATTGCCACGAGAGTCATGTTCGATGAAGAACCGATCGCTGCACTTTGTCTTTCCAGAAAATTTATTTCTTGCGGGTTTTCAATATTGCTACCAACAACCTCATCTTTAGGACCAAGACTATGCTTTCTCAACTCAACACCAAGCAACCCATCTGGCGTAGAAGCTATAACTTGCGGTGGTGAATTAGTATGCCAAATATTATGGTGTAACCAGACTCCTCCTTTTAGCTGAATCGTGTCCCCCATAGTTATAGGTACCAGACACTGTAGATTATTGTTAACGTCAGAAGGAGAAGATTTACGCAGCACCACACCTTCAAAGCAACACCAGTTGTCTGGTAGCTGTCCATGCGTATTGACTATAGAGTAACCCTCTTGGGCATGCTTTTTTAAAAAGCTCTCTACATTGCCTTTCCAATTATCATGGCATATGAGCATGTGCTCAGTGTACATCGTAACCTTTGCTACCTCCTTGAAGTAGGAACCCGCGTCGGTCCTCGCCAGGGGTATGATTGGTCTGGGGGTATTGCTGAAGAGCAAATTATTATTGGCCACCCTTAACTTAAATGGAGTGCTCAGAATCCCGTCGAGGTTCAGGCTTTCTATTGGCTCTAGATAGGCAAGGTCGGTACCTTCCAATAATTTCAAATTGTAATCATTGTTGCCGTCTGAGAATGTTTTTTGACCACCGGTGTCGGCCGGTTCTATAACTTCAACTGCACCCTGTGAGGAGTGACCAGCTGTAAGGTAAATTCGTATTCCTCTCTTTGGGAACCGATTTTTAACAGCAACCCAGTAGAGTTGCTTACAGGCACCATTCTGGGTGGATGACCTAGAGATACCATCATATGAACTTAACTCAAGCAGAGCAGCATTCGCTACCCTATCTCGTAAATCTTCTTGTTCCCATATTTTTTTAAGCCAGCTTGAAGGGGCGCTAGTTGCCATCCATTGGTGGAGGTACAACACCACATCATTGATACTCAGCCCTTCATGGTTCAATACTCCCATATCTTCAAACATAAAACGAAGCTGTTCGCGTTCAGCTTCCCTTATGAGCGACTGTGATACTGAATAGCTGACGAATTTCCACGCGTTGACCTGCCTAGCTGTCGGGATGCCATATTCATAGTCATTTTCAGTTAGCCAATTATTCAGTGCCTTCCAGAAATAAAGAGTAGTTTTCGCACAACTTCGGAGTCTGTTCTGGCGTGTTTGATCAGTTACGGAGAATAGTTCGAATAGCCTTTGGTAGTAATTTGTTGATGAATAGTGGCCATCTCGCTTCATGTGTTCTGCTGCCAAAGCTAAGCCGAGGAGCAAACCAGAAAATGGAGGGGGATTTTCCTTATCCGTTTCCCATTGGCGTAATTCGGAAAGGTGTGGGGCATAGATATCGTTACATATCCAGCATAAACTGTCGTAAACGACGGACCCTATATAAGCATCAATTTTGTCTTTATCACAACCCAATAATTCGCATAGCTGCTGTCTTTGTGCATCTTCTAGGTCAAGATACACTGGGCTGTCTTTGGACTTGCCATCAAAAAAAACTGTGTTTACAGCCTGATTAAGGCGTAGGTAATTTTCAAATCCTTCCGAGTGCATAGGAATCCCTTCTGGCACTGTACTAAATTATAAATAATAGCACCTAATGTCATATGCCACTGTGTTCACCTTCAAAAATATGGTTCGATTGGCATACCATACAGTATCCTTGCTCCTGAGCTAGATTGCGGCGCTTAATCCAGTGGAACTACATCAAGTAATCTCTGAACTCATGAAATACTTATTTCCATGTCCTCGAGACCAAATATGTCTAACTATTTATCTCGTATTCAGAGCCACTGGGACAACATACCGCTCTGTTAAATTCAGATCCAAACTACCAATGCGCAAGGGATAAGCCATTCAACACTGTAGCATCAAATAAAGTATGTGTAGCTGAGGTGTATCCATTTGAACAACACAACGATTGAGCGAATTTTTGTAGCCTGCATCTACGGAATGAATTGCCTACTGAGAAATAAAAAACTCACACGGAAGTGAATTAAATTTGATACAAAGCTTTTACTATCTACGCCCATTAAAGGGTGAACAACAACGGCAGCTTATATCAATACGAAGCAAAGGTAACGGTTCAGCGCCCACGAGCTCGCAAGAGTGAGCATTTCCGGCAAGCCAGCACTCTACAAAATCTAACAGGTCGTCGAGACTGAAATATCTGGGGGTTCTAACAGCACACTCCCAGATAGTCAGAACTCTCCAGCCATGATCCCTAAGCCACACGCGAGCCTCTTCGTCCCTCGCTCGGTTACGCTTGAACTTGGCCTGCCAGAATTGGGCGTTAGTTTTAGGAATATGAGCTATGGCACAGTTTTCATGGCAGTGCCAGAAACAGCCGTGGATAAATACCACAGCCTTGTATTTGGGGAACACTAAGTCTGGAGACCCTTTCAAGTTCCGTACATGCAGCCGATAACGGAGGCCCCGAGAAAAAATCAGCTTTCTCAGTCCAACCTCAAGCTTTGTGTCCTTGGATGGGAATTGTGACATATCGGGCATGGGACAGTACTCGTAGCAATTACCTTCTAAACTCTTTCAAATAAAGTATGGGGTAGAAAATCAAAGCCAACTAGTCTGCTCTTTTACAACGGCTGTCGGCTCTTGTATGCCCTTCACTCCGGATCAGGTGCTATTTCACCGTATCTAGTGAACCCAGCCATCTGACTACGCCAGACTCTACGCTTCCCGTCTGTACCATGCTTATTGACCTTCCATTCACCTTCGCCATAAACATTTAGACCAGTGGTATCAATCGCCAGATGTTGTATTGCTACTCTGGTTTTGGTTTTAAATAAAACCTCAACTTCCTTAGCTAGGCCACTTATACAGGTGTAATGCGGATTTACAAGCGGGATGTTAGCCAGTTTAAATAATGAGTCTATAAAACCTTGAAGCGCTCTGAATGGCATAGAGAAAACTCGTTTTACCATTAGTTCGGTAGTAATGGCTAAGTCGCTGAATCGGCGTGGTCTACCACGCTTGCCTTGTTTGTTTTGCTTCCACTCGGCGATCGCTTCCTCATCAATCCAAAGGGTCAGAGAGCCACGGTTTATGAGCGCTTTGTTGTACAGTTTCCAATTTGTTGTTTTGTAACGAGGTTGGAACATGACGCTACAACGCTTAATGGATGTAGCTGATCAGGTCGCAGCTTCTTGATTTAGTTCCATCGATTGAAGCAACAAAGCCTGCTCTAGTATGCGATTCTTACTGCGTTTGAGGGGTTTATTAATCAGCTTCAGACCCACCAGTCCTTCCTCAGCCATTATTTTCTGATAGGTGTAGAGATTGACGGGAGCAACCGAGGATATGGGCTGCTTGAGATATACTTCCCAACTGTTCAACTAGCTCTAACGCTTCTATTTCCCGCTGAACGTCTTTGCCGTATTCACTGCATAACGAGCTCCGCTATATCGAGCCGACAGTGACCAAAATAAGCATAGAATGTACCATCGAACTGACAACGGATTTCTACTTGTTGGTTTACGAACGAATAACGAACGAGCGAGTCGATGACGTACATCTTATTGTCAAAGCTGAACGTATGGTCTTGTCGTATCTTGCGATACTCTTTCTGCGCTCAGATTGTGTTGAGATCTAAATCATCAGGTAAACGCCTAAAGGCCGAGCGTAAGCTTTTACGTTTTTTGCCCAGTAATTGGGGATGAACTCCTCTAGTCAATGCCGATTTGCGCTTTCCATATCTGTGATCTTATGCAGTCGAAGTTCTGGTACTAGCCGATCTTGGAAGGTAAAGAAGGACTGCTCTATACACCCCTTATCTGGGGGAATTTGCGAAGATAATTCCTATCCCAAACTCCTCACAGGCTCGTTGCATTTGCGAAAAGTGGACTGCCACCGCCCTCCTACGCAAATGGCGTCCGTTCGTAACTAAAACAATAATCGAGAACAATTACTATCTATGGTCTCATGCGAGCCTTTGGACTTAGCCACCAGCGCTTTTTGAGAAAACTATCAAGCTTGGGCACATACATACCTGTAGCCCGCGGATGCCATGACGGGTCTTCTTCCTGCCTTTCTCTCAACCAATCGAGTAAAACAATGACTTCTTCATCAGACAATTCAGCTTTATTCCAAGCACTTTCCGCATCTAATACATCCATCCTCCTATGTTTAGGATAAGTTGAATAGAATCGTAAAAACTCCTCGTTCACAGCAGGCTCTGCTTTCACCGAAGCATCATCTGTTAATGGTTCAGCAATGCCATATGGCCTTTGCTCTGCTTGTTGTGTGGCATTGACCAATCCTTGTTGGTCATTTGAGTCTTTTTCCATGATCTTCTCCTTACAGATTTAAAATTCATGTTTCGTCACATCGCGTGATGTGCGTCGATGGACTCTTGTAATAAGTAGATGCGGATAGTTTTTAAAATCTGTTGAAACACAAAAAAAGACGATCATCACACCGAGCCCAAACACACTTGGGTCGTATATCTGTTTATATTTTACAATAAGCATTAGCTCTGTTCATGCGGCCTTCACCAAACCTAAACACATCCGTCCAGTCAAGCTATCAAAACACTATTTTCTCGAGAAATTACGCAAAAATATGACCCCGATAAGTTCCCGAATCTCTTTACGTGTACATATGTCAACGATCAAAACACAAAAAAAGGGAGCCTCATGTCTAAAAAAAATTTGCTTACTGCTATCACTATTAAAAATGCATCATGTCCTCCGGGGGGCAAATCACGACGGTTATACGATGGGGGTGGTCTCGCTTTAATGCTGTACCCGACTGGCCACAAGGTTTGGCATATGAGGATTAAAGGCTTGAACAGTAAAGAAACCATTCTAACTTTGGGCTCGCTTGATTCTGTCAGTCTGAAAGAAGCCAGAAAACTACGTGAGACACTGACTGAAGAAAGACACCAAGGCAAAGAACCGAAATATGTCCTAAATAAGATCCTTGGCAAAAGCTCGACAACTGTCGCTGAATTAATCGCTGAGTACCTGGAAGAAAAGCGTCCGACTTGGAAAGAAAATACTTATAAAAGTGAGCTTAACCGCGCGAAAAAATACCTCTTTAATGCATCTATCGGAGCGATACCTATTGCATCCTTTACTGCAGAGCCTGCTTACGACTTTGCAAGAGCCATGGATCGCCAAGGATATAAATCCCAACATCGAAAAGTAATTTCACTACTCAGTCGTGCTTTTTATATTGGAAAGTTGCGCTATGGAATTGATGAGATTGATTTCAGCGAAATTGGACACTTTCTCATCAGACATAAAACGAAAGCACATGCCTCTGTGGAGTTTGAAGAGCTCTCTGCTATTAACACACTTATAGCTAACTCAGATTGCTCATTACAAATAAAATTGATTTGGGATTATCTATTTTTAACATCACAGCGTGTTCAAGAAGCAACGCAAAATACTTGGGACAACGTCAACTTTGACGATATGACTATAACAATCCCAGCCTCGCTTTCAAAAAATGGTCTTAAAAACATTATTCCAATGTCATCCCAAGCTCAGCGAGTTTTGAAGCTAGCTAAGATCGTCTCGAATGGAAGTACTTATATTTTTCCTTCTCCTCGTTTGACTCTAAATCAACCGATTAGTAAAGATGCTTTAGGAAAACTGCTTCGAAGTAAGGGCCTAAAAGGGACAATGTCAGCACACGGTATTCGTTCTATTTTCAGTAGCGAAATGCACGAAGAGCTCGACATCACTGAATCATTTATCATCGAAATGATACTGTCTCACACAGATAAAGATCACATTCGAGAAATCTACAATCGCAGTAAGTTTATAAGCAAGCGTCGCGATGTCCTCGAGCGTTGGGGAAACATGTACGAAGAAATCACAAAAGATTGCAGCTGCACTGATGTTGTTGAAAATGAGCTCGTACGACTCAAACTTTTACCATCTTAGGAAAAGCAGCCTAACTTCTCCAATCCCATATCTGTTACCGAGCGCTAGCATGAGCTTTTGTGTCTAGCTCTCATTTATTTCACCACTCTCTTATTAATGAAATTGGAATTTATTGATATGTTCACAAAGCATCAAATTAGCGAAATATTGTCTATTTCGGAAGGAACGATAGCCAAGTTGCCGAACTTTCCCGAGAAAATTGACAGTCCATATCTAAGTAATCTGGTGCTCTACAAAAAAGACGACGTATTCACTTGGCTTTGTAACGTGATAAACACAAGAGAGGGTTGCAAACACTATCAAGGTGAAATTGAGAAAGAACGCGTGATCAGACTGTCAGAGCTGACCGGTATCTTAAACGTCTCCAAATCACATATTTACGCTCAAATAGAGAAAAGTAACTTGCCACGCCCTATCAAACTGGGCAAAAGGGCTTCCGGTTGGCTGTTGAGCGAAATCAACGACACTCTTTTGCAAAGTGGCTTAGACGAGATAGCCTAATAAAAACCAAGGGCACTATACCTGTAGTGCCCTTTACTTTACTTCATTTTGCTTACAACTCGATAGTTGAGTAACTTGTTAGACCATGCGTCAAGCCCACAATATGTTTGCTCCACCACTCTAGCGCACGTTTTCTTTTCTGAAAAAACTTATTGCGGTTATAGGCATCCCGAATACCATCTCTGTCGGTATGAGAAAGCAGCGCTTCTATAACTACCGACTCAAAGTCTGTGCGCTCATAGAGTGTTGTACTGCCGAGCGAACGCGTACCGTGGGATGTCATCTTCCCTCCCAGCCCCATCCTTTTAAAAGCAGCATTTACCGTCTCACTATGCACAGGCTTTCTTAGAGAGTTTCTTGAAGGAAATACGTACTCGCTGCCGCGACATAGATGCTTAGCAGCTTTCAGAATAGCGATAACCTCGGGTGTAAGAGGAATTTTATGCATTAACCTATTTTTCGCACGCTCCGCTGGCAAGTACCATATTTGCTCCTCAAAAGAGATTTCTTCCCAACGAGTACCGGTAGCTTCTTTAGAGCGAGTGAGCGTGTGCAATTGGAACTCGAAAAGCAACTTATTGGCGGGTCGCATCGTCGACTGTACGACCATGGTCAATAAGTCGGGCAACTCGCTGATATCAATACAAGCAAAATTACCCCGCTTGGGCTTCTCAAATACGTCAGCCATGCTACCTATCGGATTATGGTCAATGTATTCATTATTTACGGCATAGTTCATGAGCCGACGAAACAGCGCGATAGTACGAGTCACTGTCTCCAACTTCCCTTTCTTTTCCAGCGTTCGCATCGCATCAATCAGCATCGCAGCCTTGATTTCGGAAACCGGGATAGAGCCTAATTTAGGGTAAATATGTTTATTGAGCTTTTGCCGATAACCCTCAGCGGTTTTGTGCACAACGCGTGTAGCCGCTTTTTCTAGCCACATCTCACCTATTTGTTTAACCGTATTACTGGCGCTACGTTTTAATTCTATTTTGCGATTGCGCTGCACCACACTTGGATCTAAGCCTTGTGCTCTGAGTTTTCTAAATTCCGCTACGGTTTTGCGTGCATCCAACAACGTGATCTCTCGGTAGCGCCCTAGCCCTAGATTTGCATCCCGTCCGTCGGGCTTAACAAACCGAAATTGCCACGTTTTGGTTCCCGAGGCCCTCACAACCAGAGTCAGTCCATCACCGTCGCTGAATCTTTGAAAATCTTTGCCGTTTGTGACCTTGGCATTTTCAACAAATTTACTTGTTAACTTTCGCTTCATAGCCGCCTCATTTCTATCAAAAATGTATAACTTTTTCTGACTTCATTGAGCTCAATTTTCGTTATACGTTTTTTCGAAGAAACGAGATGTAAACCAAAACGTTACCGTATTCTAACTCGCCCTTTCGTTGTATACGTTTGGTATACGATTTCTCGAAAAAAATGTATAACGCTGTCGACTAGGAAAGTAAACTATACATTTTCTTATACATCAAATGCGTGGATTTAGTTGAGGCGTACGGACGTTAATGATGGGTAATTATTTGATTTATAAAACAAAAAAGACGTCCTAGGACGTCTTTTTGAGGGAATGTGGCGGTGAGTGAGAGATTCGAACTCTCGATACGTTGCCGTATACACACTTTCCAGGCGTGCTCCTTCAGCCACTCGGACAACTCACCGAATCAAATTGTGGTTAGCATCATTGGCTAACGAGGCGCTAATTTAATGATTATGTGCCTGATGGTCAAGGCTAAATATAAAAAAAACACCCTTTTTCGTTTGTTTGCTCATTATCTAGCTAAATTGAGCAAAAGTGGGACAATTACGCGCCTTGATAGTAACCCGGCACACGGAACCAACGACGGCACTGATCGAGGAAGTAGCCGTAAAGTACTCCCATGCCACAAGACACCACTGCATTACTAGCGACGGCAGTGATAATTTGCTCCGTTGATGCTCCAACGGCAAATAAGATACCTGCGTAAACCGGTGACTGGAACAATACATACGCCACTAAATCAGACACGTTTTTTATAACAGACGAAGGAGATACCTTTTTACCTTGCCGCAGCACCCAATCGCGGAACATGCCGTAAGGCCAAGCAATCGCGATGTTTACTGGAATAGACAATGTACGCGATGCTAGGGACTGTTCAAACGTCATACCCGAAATCAAAATTTCAATAACCATCCCAGTGATAAAACAAAACACCACCATAGCAAAAGTATCCGCTGCAGCATTACGAATACAAAATGGTCCACGCGACTTCATTTACAACCTCTAACATCAAACACCAACATACATGGCAAACAAAAGATAACTTACTACACCATAAGGCCTATGTAGTTGTTGAGACTATTAAATCACAAGTTATTCAGTTTAAATAACCAATTTAATTGTTAAGTTGTAAATTAATAACCACATTTAGCCATTAAGATAGAGAATCTCACCAGCACTAGCAAAATCAGCCATGAAACGGCCTAAAATAAAGCTTAAAAACGTAATTTTTTTACTTTCCAAATGAGTTAGCCAATGAAAACATGCAGATTGATGGCAGAATATATGGCCATAGTCATTCAAATAAGCACACTTATGCTAACCAGGAGATGAGATTCGGCGAAAACCGGCAGCCTAGATAATTGCAGAGACAGTGAAGCACTAGCTATCAGAGCAAGAGGGGGGATTTCCAAGTGAAGGGCTAATTTACATAAATCTAAACACCCCCTACCCTTTGGAGTCGCATAGGTATATCGATTTATGCCTGATTGATTGGTAAGATAAGCGCAATCAACCAATCCATTAACAAATGGTATTTTATTTTGAAACTACAAGATATTCTTTCTCTTCCAGAGCTTGACGGAAAACTACTAAACCTGGCGAAAACTCAGGGCTTCGTGACAGCGATGGCGTCAGCACCAAACGTATTGATGCCTCAAGAGTGGCTACCATTTCTGTGGGGCGGAGAAGAAACTGCGCCATTTTCTGATGGCGAGCAACTAGAACAATACATTGATGAGATCGTACAAATGTGGAACCAGGCACGTCCTGCGCTTCTTGACGGGTCTTGGCAGTGGCCTGAAGGTTGTACTTTGGATGAGCAAGACATTATTTCTGCAACCACTCGTGATTTCTGCGAGGGTGTGCTTCAAGGTTGGCAACTTGCTCGTGATGATTGGGAAACACTGATGCCGGAAGACAGCGAAGACAACGCGTTGCTTGGGGGGGTTCTTCTTTCTCTGACCATGCTTTACGATCCAGAAACCACCATCGCGGCACTTGCAGAACAAGGCATAGAAGGTTTAGAGCAATTTGAAGAGATCTTCAATGCAGTACCAATGATGCTTAGCGGTCTGACTCAGCGTGGTGTGACGCTCGCTGAAGATCAATAATCACAACTAAAAAGCTCTCCTAGGCCTAGGAGAGCTTTTTTTTGATCACGTTGAAATAAATGTGGAACGTAACACGCCATACCTTGCTTCACTAACCAACGGCCAACAGGTTGGCAACGATATGCATTATTTGTCTTTGTTCATGTCTGTCCAAGAGAAATCTTCAATACGCTCGTCTGCAATGTAAAACAACTTGGTATTGGCTGGTACTGCTGCCTCTAGATCAGGGTTCAGTTCGATACCATTTCCAAGATCAACCGCAATCAATGTGGCTTGATGACGCTGCTTAATAAATCCGAAGATCGTTTCTACGCTTGTCGGTGGTTGGTTTTCTGGATAAATCACTGAGTATTGCGTCATTCCTCGGGTCGAGGCTAACAGTTCTTGATGCAGCGCACTTGAGCCAGGGTCGACCGCCGCTTTTGCCAACATCTCTGCACCAACGGCGGGGATACACTCGGCTTTCGGACAATGCTGACTGAGCAATCGGCCTAGTGCTTCGTCTTTGAAGTAGGCGAGCAAGTGTGCGTCAGGATTCACGGAGGCACAATACAAAGCGGCCGAGAGGGTAATATCATCACTTAGGTTATCAACAATGATACAGTTGGCACTGGTGATGTTAGCGTTCTTCATCTCCTGCGCATCGGTGTAACTGTTCACCTTGATAAAACCAATCTCACCCGGTAATGGGTTTTCTATGTCTGAGCGGCTGCATAACACGATTGGGCGCTTGCCTTCCTCTTCATGCTGCAACATACGGATAAGGTGCATGGTACGTGCGCCATTCCAACCCAATAATACGATATGATTTTCCACTTTTACTCTCCGTTTACCCAATATCCCTGCTCGCCAATAATCAATCGCCCCTCCTGCTACTCGCCCTAAAATAGCAGCGAATAAACTCAAACCACCCGGGATAATAAACAACACGACTACCCACTTGCCAATATCAGTGACCGGTGAATGGTCACCATAACCCACCGTTGAAGCGGTGACCATTAAGTAGTAGATGAAGTTTGCGAAGTTATCCGTCAGTGCGCGCTCTCCAGCAAGAGCCAACAACAACCATGAGATGGTAATATAAGCGCCACTGATGACGAGAAGGTTTCGGTTGCTCAATTTGAAAAAATGGGTGCTTAACCACTTTTTCAGTACTAGCCACACTGCCATACGTTTCCGATTCCTTTCTAATTGCGATAACTAAATACTAACCCATTGATTGTAAGAAACAAAAAAACCAGCCATATTCGGCTGGTTTTTGAGATTTAACTTAACAATTTACAAATGCTTAAGCGTTGCCTTTCACTTGCATGTTGAGCTGCTCAGCGAAATCTAGCATACGGTTCAGTGGGATAAGCGATTTCACACGTAGTGCTTCATCCACGAAAATCTCATGCTCTTCACCACCTTCACTCAACGCTTTTTCAATTGCTTTAAGGCCGTTCATCGCCATCCAAGGACAGTGTGCACAGCTACGACATGTCGCACCTGCACCTGCAGTTGGTGCTTCAATCAATTCTTTTTCTGGAACAAGCTGCTGCATCTTAAAGAAGATGCCTTTGTCGGTTGCAACGATCATTTGCTGATGAGGCAACGCTTTCGCTGCTTTGATGAGTTGACTCGTCGAGCCCACAGCATCGGCAAGCTCAACCACACTAGCAGGGGACTCAGGGTGCACTAGTATTGCGGCGTCTGGATAAACGCTCTTCATCTTACGCAGCGCATCAGCCGAAAACTCATCGTGAACCACACACTCACCTTGCCATAGCAACATGTCTGCGCCAGTTTTGTTCGCAATATACGAGCCTAGGTGACGGTCAGGGCCCCAAATGATTGGTTTATCTTCTGCATCTAGGTGTTCAACGATTTCAAGAGCGATACTTGACGTTACGACCCAGTCAGCACGAGCTTTAACAGCCGCAGAAGTATTGGCGTATACAACAACGGTATGGTCAGGGTGCGCATCACAGAATTCGCTGAACTTGTCCGCCGGGCAACCAAGATCAAGTGAACATTCTGCATCTAATGTTGGCATTAGAATGTGTTTTTCAGGTGTTAAGATCTTTGCAGACTCGCCCATAAAGCGAACGCCAGCGATGATTAATGTGCTTGCTGGATGACGATTACCAAATTTCGCCATCTCTAACGAATCGCCAACAAAACCGCCCGTTTCCTCCGCCAATGCTTGGATCTCAGGATCGGTGTAGTAGTGCGCGATAAGTACCGCATCTTTCTCTTTAAGCAGTTTCTTAATACGCTCAATGTAAAACGTTTTTTCTTCTTCGCTTAATGGAATTGGTTTTGGTGGGAATGGGTAAACGGTATCAATTTTGTCTAGTATATGGCTCATTGCTCTTGCTCTACGCAACTTCCTTTAATCCGTACATTGTAACCTTGTTAATTTTTAAAAACCAACCCGTTACAAGAATTTCTGTCACCCTAACCTTATATCTTTGTTAGACATAACAATTCTTCCATTTACGGAAGGAACAGGGATCACAAGGTAACCCAACTAAGCAAAAAAGAGAGCGTAAGCTCTCTTTTTTATCAATACTATTTCAGCTTTGAACTGGCGACTTTGGCTGAAGCACTGCCAGCGTATTCGTCCACCACTTGCTGGTAGTATTTCTTCGCCTGCTCTGCATTGTTGTTACGTTCTGCGATATCGCCCAACTTAACTAATGCATCTGCACGTTTGTTTGAGTCTTTGTAAGAGACCACAGCGGCAAAGCTTTTTACCGCATCTTTATCTTGCTTCTTAGCAAAGTACAACTGGCCAAGCCAGTAGTGAGAGTTTGCTGAGTAAGTGGAATCCGGGTAGTCCTTTTGGAACTGTGTGAACGCTGCAATCGCACCCGCGTAGTCACGCTTTTTAAGAATAAGATCGACCGCGTTTTGATAAGCCGTTTGTTCATCGGCGTTCGATGTATACTTACCAACGGTTTCTGCTGGTTTACTCGGTTCCACTGGCGCAGTTTTCATTTCACCACGCAGGCGATCAAGCTCCACAAACAACTCACGTTGACGTTGCAACATTTGCTGCATTTCGTAGCTATTGCGCTCTAACTGACCACGAAGATCACTGATCTCTTGTGACATTTGGTCAATTTGCTCTTGCATTTGAAGCTGAACGCGGTTGCGATTTTGCAGCAAGCGCTCTAAACGCTCGATATCGGTTTCGGAAGAAGATCGAGTAGATAATGATGATGTGCTGTTGAGATCTGATACTGGGGCCGGTGCAGCGAACGCGAAGTTCGCTGCACTTGCCAGCAACGTAAGCGTAACAGCGCGCTTAGTGTTACTGAACATGAGGTTTACCTCGAATTAGTATACTAGGACCGCACGACGGTTCTTAGCGTAAACATCTTCAGATTGACCTAGAAGAAGTGGCTTCTCTTCACCGTAGCTAACGATAGCGATTTGATCAGCTTGAACACCTAGCGCTTGTAGGTAGTTTGCAACAGCTTGTGCACGACGCTCGCCTAGTGCGATGTTGTACTCAGGGGTACCGCGCTCATCGGCATGACCTTCGATAGTTACTTTAAGTGCTGGATTCTTGCTTAGGTAAGAAGCATGAGCCGCTAGCATCTCTTCATAATCGCCGGCAATGGTAGAGTTATCAAATGCGAAGTAGATAGTTTGAGTTTCACGTAGCGCTTGCTCTTTAAGTTCTTGCTCCGTAAGTTGACCATTTGGATCGATCGGAGTCACTACTGTCGTTTCTGTACTACCAGTGTTAGTTGCTGCACCAGTACTTGAAGCTGCGTCATCGCTTGAGCTACACGCAGTCATAGCCATTACAGGAATCGCGATTAGTAGTCCTTTGAGAACTTTGTTCAGTTGCATCTTATTTTCCTTCATTAAAAATCAAACTTGTTACTACAAAAACGGTGACCATGCTGGCGCTCTCACGCGCCCATTTGTTGCTGGTAATCTCGCTTTAAATCGACCATCAATTGACACCATCGATAGTACGTTTTTCTTATTGTAAATCGAGCTATAAATAACCATGCCACCATTTGGGGCAATACTCGGTGACTCATCAAGCAACGTTTTTGTTAATACCTCAAGCGCGCCTGTTTCCAAATCTTGTTTTGCCAAATTGAAACCTGAGTCACTGCGATTCACCATGACGAGGAATCGGCCATCTGGTGTAATTTGACCACCTAAGTTTTGACTGCCTTGCCACGTCAAACGGCTAGTCGAACCGCTGTCCAAATTTACTTGATAAATCTGTGGTTTACCACCCCTATCCGATGTGAAAATTAACGATTTACCATCAGGATACCAGAAAGGTTCGGTATTATTTGATCTGCCACTCGTAATTTGCGTCAACTTGCGAGTTTTTAGATCCAATGTGTACACCTGTAATGACCCCGTCTTTGACAGAACCAAAGCTAATTGGCTGCCGTCCGGCGAAAATCTTGGTGCGCCATTATGGCGAGGGTATGACGTTATTTTTTCACGTTCGCCAGTGTAAATGTTCATGATGAAAATTTCCGCCTGCCCATTCTGGAAGCTCACATAAGCAAGTTTTTGACCATCTGGCGACCATGCTGGCGACATCAGTGGCTGTTTAGAACGCAGCACCAAACGCTCGTTGTAACCGTCATAATCAGCAACACGCAATTGGTAAGGGAAGCGATCTTTATCGTCCACGACCACGTAAGCGATACGTGTCATAAACGCACCACGCTCACCGGTTAGCTGTTCATATACTAGGTCGGAAATACGATGAGCATACTCTCGCATACGCGGGCCTTCAAGGGTGGCCACCTTGTTGAACAACACGTGATCTTTAGACAGCACTAACTCACCATCCCCGCCTAACGCTTTGCTTTGTCCGCCTGTTAACTGACCACGCACAACGTCCACAAGCTGGTAATTCACCACGTAGTTACCTTGCTCATTTTTCGCAATTGATCCCGTCAGTAGCGCGTCAACACCTAAGTTTGTCCATGCATCAAAGTTCACCTCCGATTCATTAAACGGTGTCTGTGGCATTTTGTTCGTCGGTACTGGGCTGAATTTACCGCTACGTTGTAAATCGGAAGCAATTACAGCAGAAATATCGGTTGGAAGTGGTTCACTGCCTTCCCATTTAAATGGAACAACAGCAATGGGGCGTGCTGAATCAATACCATCGGTAATCACCAGCTCTAATGCAGCGTGAGCTACACTCGTAAGACTGCCAAGCAGTACAAACATTCCTAGTAAAAGGCGTTTAATCACGTCTCAGTTCCTTTTAGTCCAAAGCAACAGTTAAGTTGATATCTTTTAGTCTTTCATTGACCGCATCTTCTGACGATTTAGGGAAAGTCCCTACCTGCGCAATCGCACTTTTCGCCGCGGCACATACGCGAGAGTCGCCACCTAACACGGTAATGCCCGCCACCATCATGTCTGTTCCTGTAGGGAGCAGTCTGATGTTTACCCTACACTCTTTTCCCAACAGGTAGTCATCCTTAATCAACCTTTGCTGAATATTTTGAGTATAGATAGATGACATGCGAGAGAGCTCATCGTCAATAAAACGGTTACGTGCGGCACTGTTTTGACTCGCCTCACTTTCAAGGCCAGAAAAAATATCGTTCAGCGCCGCTTCTTGCTCTTTGCGTTCTCGTTCTAAGCGTTCAAGACGCTCATTTTCTTTGCGTGCTTTCTCAGCAGCCTCTTTGGCTGCCTTTTCTTTCGCGATGCGTTCTTGCTCGGCTTTTGCTGCAGCTTCACGTTCACGTTTCGCTTTCTCTTCCGCTTCTTTCGCGGCTTTTTCACGTGTAACACGCTCCTGCTCGGCTTTCGCTATCGCCGCTTCTTTGGCTAAACGCTCCTGCTCCGCTTTACGCACTGCCTCTTCTTTGGCTTTACGTTCGTTTTCCGCTTTTGCAGCTCGCACTTTCTCTTTACGAGTCCGTTCTTCTTCTGCCTTGCGTTCTTGTTCTTTCTTCTTGCGAGCAACTTCGGCTTCACGAGCGGCTTGCGCATCTTTTGCTTGCTGCTCTTTAAGCTTACGAATCTGTTCTTCTTCTGCTTTACGATTTTTTTCAAGCTGCTCAGCTTCGCGTCTTAGTTTATCAAGACGGTCTTGCTCCTTTTTGACCGCCTTTTCGCGTTGCTGACGAATCTCCTTCGCTTGTTGCTGAACAAGTTTTGGGTCAATCACGATGGCCTGAACCATCTGTCCTGTAGGCTCAGGCTTAGACATGGTAAAGTCTGTCCCCCAAAGCAGAGCCACAACAAGAATCGCATGCAAACCAACCGATATTGCTATCGGTTTGGCGTATTCTTTGGATTTCTTCTTGTTATCTTTCATAGATATTCGATGTCTATTCTCTGATATCAGTCATCAGACCCACTTTAGGAATGCCAGCACGACTTAACTCATCTAGTAGAATGACCACGTCGGCATACGGAGTTGCCGCATCACCACCAACTGCAACGGGAGAATCAGGTTTGATAGAACGTTCAGCTTTCACATGCACAATCACATCTTGCAATGACAGACCACGTTGCATCTCTTCATCATTCACGCTTAGGCCTAAATTACCGTCACGATCAATTTCAATAATGATGAAGCTACTGTCTGTATCACCTGCGAGTTCTTGCATGGATTCAGCGGTGGATGTTTTTGGAAGATCAACATCCACCCCTTGAGTGACAAATGGTGCGGTCGCCATGAAAATGATCAGCAATACAAGCATAACGTCGATATATGGAACAACGTTGATTTCTGCTGTCATTTTGCGCTTTTTAGGTTGGTAACCCGCCATGACTTATTCCTTACTTGCGCTGTCTCGACCCGCCATTGCTTGACGGTGCAAAATGCTGTGGAATTCTTCAGAGAAAGTGGCGTAGGTGTGCTCAAGCTTGCTCACTTTGTTGCTTAATCGGTTGTAAGCCATCACGGCAGGAATCGCGGCAAACAGGCCCATTGCTGTCGCGATAAGTGCTTCTGCGATACCTGGCGCAACCATCGAAAGGGTCGCTTGCTTTACCTCACCTAACGCGATAAATGCGTGCATGATCCCCCACACCGTACCAAACAGGCCGATGTATGGGCTGATAGAACCCACTGTTGCGAGAAAAGGTAAACTGGTCTCCAGTTCATCAACTTCACGAGCAACCGCAACACGCATTGCACGACCGGTGCCTTCCATGATGTAAGCAGGAGAGTTTGCGTTACTCTTACGTAAGCGGGCAAACTCAGTGAATCCTGCGTAGAAGATTTCTTCTGTCCCTTCAATGTCGTCTTTACGACCTTTCACTTTTTGATATAACTGAGAAAGGTCAGTGCCCGACCAAAACTTATCTTCAAACGACTCCGCACTTTTCGATGCCTGAGACAGTACTTTGCTGCGCTTAATGATCATTGCCCATGATGCGATTGACATACCTAGTAGGGTTAGCATCACAAGCTTTACCAACAGACTGGCCTGAAGAAAGAGGTCTAAAATGGAAATATCAGCAGTCACTATTTGTTAGCTCCGAATTTATCAATGATGGAATAGCTATTGGCTTCATTTTCTTATTATCGATACATGCTACCTTAACAATTGCCTTGCACAATGTTTTGCCTTCATCATTGACTAACTCTTGACAGAATTGCAGGGACGCACGTTTTATTTCTGACACTCGGGTTAGAACGGTCAAATGCTCGTCTAATCTAGCCCCTTGGTTGAAATCGATATCCATGTGTCGGACAACAAAGCCTATGTTTTGTTCCAATAACACATGTTGAGAAATGCCTTTTGCACGCAACATTTCAGTGCGTGCACGTTCAAAGAATTTTAAATAATTTGAGTGATATACAACGCCACCCGCATCGGTATCTTCATAATACACGGTGATCGGCCAGCGGAAGGGATTTGTTGTGCCTAGCAAGGGAGTTCCAATACATTCAATTCTTTAAAGCAATCACTATAACTGAAGCGGCCATAATTGGTACTAAGCTAATAGAATATTTTTGATTTTTGTAGAAAAAATAAAAGCCAAGCGAAGCGCTTGGCTTTTGTTCGATGATTTAGTAACCAACTGCATTGTTGAGTGTAACGTCTACATGAAATACAGTGCAGTCAGATAAATTAAGATAGCGAGTGAAAAATATGGGCTAAACAACACTTGCCAGTACCATTTTTTCGGCTTGAAGCCCACCCCATACACCATGCTTGAGCACATTGCCCAAATCATTGCCGGAACGATCACTGCGTTAAAGCCACCAATTGCTCGATGGTAAGCATCAGGATCCCACATCACCAATCCTACGTGCATCAAACCGAGGATTAGAGATAAGACTCTCAAGGGAGTCTTATCCATTGGGGCGTGTAACTTTGCTACCTTGTCAGCGAGATTACTCACTGTCTTCATCCATCATTTCTGTGTGCTCTAACCAAAGAGCATTGATGATACCGAATGCACAAGCAAGTAGTACACCTAGAATCCACGCGAAATACCACATAGTCAATGCCCCTTAGTAAAGTGAGTTTTTGTTTTCTTCAATGAACTTGTCATCAAGGCGACCAAACATCTTGTAGTAAGTCCAAGACGTGTAAGCAAGGATGATTGGAACCATGACAAACGCAACACCTGTCATTAGGTTTAACGTCAATTCCGATGATGTTGCATCCCACATCGTTAAGCTGTGGCTTGGTACAAGATCCGACGGCATGATGAATGGGAACATAGCAAAACCAGCAGTAAAGATGACACCGGCGTTACCAAGGCTTGAAGTCAAGAACGCCAAACCACACTTTTCTAGACGTGATGCCAACACAGCCAGCAGCGGCATTGCCATGCCTAATACCGGCGCAGCCCACAGTAGAGGGTAATTTTCAAAGTTCTTCATCCACGCACCTGCCTCACGAATCACTTCTTTATTCAGAGGGTTTGATGGTGCCGCTGTATCGATGCCACCCACAATTACGTAACCGTCGATATTTTGGATCCAGAAACCAGCCACAACAAAAGCAACCACTGTTAGTAGACCAGTAAGCTGAGCTACGTTACGAGCACGTGTGTGTACTTCGCCAGTGGTCTTCATTTGTAGCCAAGTCGCACCTTGCATCAGGATCATGAACAAGCTAACTAGGCCACATAGCAGAGCAAATGGGTTTAGTAGGCCAAAGAATGAACCGTGGTACGTTGGCATCAGGAAATCGTTCAACTGGAATGGTACACCTTGTAGAAGATTACCAAACGCCACACCAAAGATGATTGGTGGAACGAAGCCACTGATTGAGATACAAATATCCCAAGTATTACGCCATTTTTTGTCTTCAATTTTTGAACGGTAGTCCAAACCAATTGGACGTAGCCAAAGTGCAGCCAGAGTGAGGATCATCGCTAGGTAGAAACCTGAGAACGATGTCGCGTAAACCAAAGGCCAAGCGGCGAACAATGCACCACCAGCGGTGATAAGCCAAACTTGGTTACCATCCCAGTGCGGAGCAATTGAGTTAATCATGACACGACGTTGCGTGTCGTTTTTGCCGATAATAGGTACAAGCGCGCCCACACCCATATCGAAACCATCTGTAATTGCAAAACCAACTAGTAGAACACCGATCAGTACCCACCAGATGAGTCGCAAGATTTCGTAATCAAACATCTTGTTATCTCCTTGCTTTACGCTTCTACTTGGCGGCTAACTTTGTCTTCAACAGAGTCAGCATTTTGCTCGAAGTGGTAGCGGCCTGTTTTTAGGCTACTTGGACCTTTACGTGCGAATTTCACCATTAGGTATACTTCTGCAATCAGGAATACCGTGTAAAGCGCTAGAATTGCAAATAGTGACGTCCAGATTTGAGCCGCGGTCAGTGCTGACGCCGCGACGTAAACTGGCAGGATTTCACCTACAGCCCACGGCTGACGGCCGTATTCTGCAACAAACCAACCTGCTTCAATAGCAATCCAAGGTAGTGGAATACTGAATAGTGCGGCTTTAAGAACCCATTGTTTCTGTTCGATTTTCTGACGACATGTTTGAACGAATGCCGCACCAAATACGAATAGCATGATGAAGCCACACGCCACCATGATGCGGAACGACCAGAATAGAGGCCATACTGTCGGAATAGAATCATCCGCCGCAGCTTGGATTTGATCTTCAGTCGCATCAACAACATTGTCAGTGTAACGTTTTAGAAGTAGACCGTAACCTAGATCACCTTTCACTTCATCAAACGCTGTCATGTTCGCTTCAGACTTGTCGCCCGCACGCAGTTTCTCTAATAGCTCATACGCATACATACCAGTACGGATACGATCTACGTGGTCATCACGTAGCTCACGCAGGCCTGTTACTTGCTCATCGAATGAACGTGTCGCGATAATGCCCATTACGTAAGGGATCTTGATAGCGTAGTCCGTTTCCATTGTCTCTTGGTTTGGTAAACCAAACAGAGTAAACGCCGCCGGTGCTGGCTCTGTGTGCCATTCAGCTTCTACTGCCGCCAGTTTCACTTTTTGAACTTCACCAAGCTCGTAGCCTGATTCATCACCAAGGACGATGGTAGACAAGATTGCTGCCATACCAAAAGATGCAGCAATGGCAAATGAACGACGCGCGAATGCGATATCACGACCTTTAATTAGGTAGTATGAGCTAATACCAAGGATAAACATTGCACCACAGGTATAACCTGATGCCACAGTGTGAACAAATTTCACCTGTGCCACTGGGTTTAGCACCACGTCAGCAAAGCTCACCATTTCCATACGCATGGTTTCAAAATTGAACTCCGCACCCACTGGGTTTTGCATCCAACCGTTAGCGATAAGAATCCAAAGTGCAGAGAAGTTAGAGCCCAACGCAACCAGCCAGGTTACCGCCAAGTGCTGACGTTTAGATAGACGATCCCACCCGAAGAAGAATAGACCAACAAAAGTGGACTCCAGGAAGAAAGCGACCAAAGCTTCGATCGCCAGTGGCGCACCGAAGATGTCCCCTACATAGTGGGAGTAGTAAGACCAGTTCGTACCAAACTGGAATTCCATGGTAAGGCCAGTAGCCACACCAAGGGCAAAGTTAATACCAAAAAGCTTACCCCAGAACTTGGTCATGTCCTTGTAGATTTGCTTGTTCGTCATTACGTACATCGATTCCATAATGGCCAAAAGGAAGGCCATACCAAGGGTCAATGGTACGAATAGGAAGTGATACATCGCTGTCAGTGCAAACTGCAACCGCGATAGATCAACTACGTCAATCATGGTAACTCCTATGTGTCGGCTGAATGACACTCTCTACATATTGCAATCTATTTCCAGGTGTTATCCACACTTGAAAAGTGTTGAAATATCACAGCAAGTTGTTGCAAAAATGTGCTTCATTGGTTAGTTAATTGTTAAGCATCAGCTAATATAGCTAAGGCTAATATTACTTGTAAAAACAGATTGTTTCAAAAGGTTTATGGCGAGAAACCGCTTTGATGTGCATCAATATTTACGTGTCGAATTTGAATAAAAAACCATCACAATGATGCAGATCAAACGATATTTAGAGGACATGTTACGGATGAGTAATAAAGAGTAGAAATAACCAGGCTTTGAGGAACAGAGCATTAACAAGCTGCGAACTTTTCTTACCTATAACGCATGAAATAAAATACAACAAATGAGATATAGATCAAAATTTATCAAAGACTGAGCGCGTAACGCTCAGTTGTGAAATTTATTTTTCAATTCCGAAATGAAGATAAGCTCGATCCGTCGCTATTCGTCCGCGAGGGGTTCGTTGCAAATAGCCCTGTTGGATAAGATATGGCTCAAGTACATCTTCAATAGTGTCTTTCTCTTCACCAATTGCCGCGGCCATGTTATCTAGGCCAACAGGCCCACCGCCAAACTTCTCCATGATGGCTAACAGCAGTTTGCGGTCCATATAATCAAACCCTTTTGCGTCGACATCCAACATGTTTAGCGCTTTATCGGCGGTATCAGCACAAATATGACCGTTGCCTTTTACCTCTGCATAGTCTCGTACACGACGTAATAGGCGGTTTGCAATACGAGGCGTACCACGAGCACGGCGAGCCACTTCCAGAGCGCCCTCCGATTCCATAGAAAGACCAAGGCAGTTTGCACTGCGTTGAACGATATCTTGTAGATCGTTCACTTTGTAATATTCAAGGCGCTGTGTAATACCAAAACGATCACGCAATGGGGACGTTAGTGAGCCTGCACGAGTTGTCGCACCGATTAAAGTAAAAGGTGGCAAATCAATTTTAATTGAACGAGCGGCTGGCCCCTCCCCAATCATGATGTCTAACTGATAGTCCTCCATTGCTGGATACAATACCTCTTCAACCATTGGGCTAAGACGGTGGATCTCATCAATGAACAACACATCGTTTTCTTCAAGGTTCGTTAGCAGCGCAGCTAAGTCCCCGGCTTTTTCTAATACAGGACCAGAAGTGGTTCGAATGTTCACTTCCATCTCATTGGCAACGATGTTCGCAAGCGTGGTTTTACCCAAACCTGGAGGACCAAAAATCAAAAGGTGGTCGAGCGCTTCATTTCGCAGTTGAGCGGCTTTGATGAAAATTTCCATCTGATCGCGCACGTGGTCCTGACCTTGGTAATCCGCCAGCTTTTTAGGACGAATCGCACGGTCAATGACATCTTCATCACGAAACGAAGGATTTTCTGGCGCAATTAAACGATCGGCTTCAATCATATTGTTCCCTTGGACTTTCCGTTACACCATTGACTTTAGTGCGTCACGGATCAGTTGCTCACTGGTCATATCCGGTTTCGCGATCTGAGAAACCACTTTCGATGCTTGAGTCGGCTTGTAGCCTAGAGCAAGAAGCGCACTGATCGCCTCCTCTTCTGCATTATTCGACATCGCACCAGAGTCTGCAGGCGCTGCATCCGTAAATGGCGTAAACAAGTCACCGGCGCCCCAGCCTTTCAGGCGATCTTTCATTTCAACCACAAGGCGTTCTGCAGTTTTCTTACCGACACCAGGTAATTTCACCAGTGTAGAAATATCTTCACGCTCAACACACGATACAAACTGAGTTGCCGTCATGCCAGAAAGGATACCTAGACCTAGTTTAGGACCTACGCCGTTCGCTTTGATTACTTCACGGAAAAGTGCACGCTCTTTCACTGTGTTGAAACCGTAAAGCAATTGTGCGTCTTCACGCACAACAAAGTGAGTATAAATAATGGCTTCTTCGCCGACATTTGGCAGTTCGTAGAAACAGCTCATTGGCATCTGAACTTCATAACCAATGCCATTAACTTCAATTAAAACTTCAGGTGGTTGCTTTTCAAGCAGAGTGCCGCGAAGACGTCCAATCACTATAAATACTCTTTGGAAATGAATTTGCGACAGGATAATAAAGAACTGGATAGACATCCAGTTCTTTGTGCGGTGAATGGGTGTTTTTTGAGAGAAGGGAAGGTTGTAAAACCGTTGCGTGTGAGGCTGCGAAAGATGCTAATTTATCGATAGCGCCCTCTTCTCGCACTGGAGGCTTTACCAGCAAGGGCAACTAAGGTTTTATTGGTATTGGCATGACAAATCGCCACACCCAATGCATCTGCGGCATCGGCTTGTGGTTTAGCAGGCAGTTTTAACATGTGCTGAACCATATGCTGAACTTGTGTTTTATCTGCTCCACCAGTGCCCACCACGGCCTGTTTAATCAGTCTCGCGGCGTATTCATACACCGGAAGATCAGCGTTAACCGCCGCCACGATGGCACTGCCACGCGCTTGCCCAAGCTTAAGTGCAGAATCCGCATTCTTAGACATAAACACCTGTTCAATGGCAAACACATCTGGCTGAAATTGAGTAATGATCTCTGTGACACCTGCGTAGATTTGTTTCAGACGGCCAGGTAATTCTTTTTCAGACATACGAATACAACCGCTGCCCAAATATTGAAGGTGTCGGCCATTTTGGCGAATAACACCATAACCTGTGATACGGGAGCCCGGGTCAATTCCAAGAATGATTGACATGTAAATTCCTATTTAGAAACTATTCCCAAAGGACTTCAAGAGGAAGGATACTTAGCTTTGTCACTGAGTCTGGGATCTCGAGGTTACTTCGGGGGATCTCTTTCACTTAAACAAAAACTCCCGCGGGTGCGGGAGTTTTCTTTATTTATTCGATCGCATGACCTAAATCAGTGCTTATTCAGCGTCTTTCTTTGCCGCCGTTACTGCTATCGCCAGCTCTTCAAGAGCGGCTGGATTTGCAAGGCTTGGAGCATCAGTAAGTAAACACGCCGCTGCTGTTGTTTTAGGGAAAGCGATAACATCACGGATATTATCAGTACCACATAGCAGCATCACTAGGCGGTCTAGACCGAATGCAAGACCTGCGTGTGGAGGCGTACCAAATTTCAGTGCGTCTAATAGGAAGCCAAACTTCAGTTTTTGCTCGTCTGCATCGATACCTAGAATATCAAATACTGCAGCTTGCATTTCTGCGTTATGAATACGTACTGAACCACCGCCCACTTCGTAGCCGTTGATAACCATATCGTACGCATTTGAATTTGCTGATGCAGGGTTCGCTTTCAACTCTTCTGCGGTTAGGCCAAGAGGAGAAGTAAACGGGTGGTGCATCGCATGTAGGTTACCTTCGTCGTCTTCTTCAAACATTGGGAAGTCAACAACCCATAGCGGTTTCCAAGCAGACTTGTCAGTTAGCTCAAGGTCAGTACCTAACTTAAGACGCAGTGCGCCCATCGCTTCAGTCACAACGCGTTTGCTATCAGCACCGAATAGGATGATATCGCCAGTTTCAGCCTGTGTACGCTCAAGTAGCTGCGCCACTACTTCTTCGTTTAGAAATTTAGCCACTGGAGACTGGACACCTTCAAAGCCGGCTGCACGGTCGTTTACTTTCATCCATGCTAGGCCTTTCGCGCCGTAGATACCAACGAAGTTCGTGTACTCATCGATTTGCTTACGAGACAGTGCAGCCCCGCCTGGTACGCGGATCACGGCTACGCGACCTTTTTCATCGTTTGCAGGACCTGAGAATACTTTGAAATCAACATCTTTTAGGATGTCTGCCACGTCAACCAGCTCAAGTGGGTTGCGTAGGTCTGGCTTGTCACTGCCGAAACGACGTGCCGCTTCTTCAAATGACATCACTGGGAATTCGCCCAGATCAACATTTAATAGCTCTTGCCACATTTCACGGATCATCTGCTCCGTTTTTTCACGTACTTGATCAGCCGTCATGAATGACGTTTCGATATCGATCTGAGTGAATTCAGGTTGGCGGTCAGCACGCAGGTCTTCATCACGGAAACACTTAACGATTTGGTAGTAACGGTCAAAACCAGACATCATTAGCAGCTGTTTGAATAGCTGTGGTGACTGAGGAAGCGCGTAGAAGCTGCCTTTGTGAACACGGCTTGGTACTAGGTAGTCACGAGCCCCTTCTGGTGTCGCTTTCGTTAGTACAGGAGTTTCGATATCTAGGAAGCCGTTGTCATCTAGGAAACGACGAACAAAGCTAGACGCTTTAGCACGTAGCTTGATGCGGTCGCTCATTTCTGGGCGACGTAGGTCTAAGTAACGGTACTTCAGACGTTGCTCTTCAGAGTTCTTTTGGTTGAAGTCCAGAGGCAGAACGTCAGAGCGGTTAATGATTTCAAGACCTTTCGCAAGGATCTCAACTTCACCCGTTGTCATGTCTTTGTTTACTTGGCTTTCTGGACGAACGCGAATTTCACCAGTTAATTTGATACAGAATTCATTACGAAGTGTGTTAGCCACCTCATACGCATCTGCCATATCTGGATCAACAACTACCTGAACGATACCTTCGCGATCTCGCATATCAATAAAAATAAGACCGCCTAAATCACGACGACGGTTAACCCAGCCGCAAAGTTCTACAGTTTGTCCTGCAAGGGACTTGTTCAGGTGACCACAGTAATGGGTACGCATAATGAAATTCCCAATCTCTCAAATATTGTTAACTACGCTCTGTCAGCCTCATTGCCAAGCAGAGTAAAGATTTATTTATACGCTGAAAGCCTATGAAAATCGACCACTCAACATACAATTAATTGTGTTTTATCATTCACTGGTGCTTTTTAGTACAACAAATGTTCAAAACCACACCAAAACGAAAAAATTGCTGATGATTATAGCGTGAAAATACCTATTTCAGCAAAACTCTCGTAAAGTATCTTTCATCAGAAAAAGAGAAGATGAGCCATGGACATTTTACCCCTTCGACTTGGGCTGACCATGTGGTCGCACAACCAGTGGCAACAAAGCTTTTATGGCCGTGGAACGAAACCTGCTGAACGTTTAGAAAAATACGCACAGGTATTTCATACGGTGGAAGGCAACACCACCTTTTACGCCACACCAACGAGCAATACGGTGCTGAACTGGAAAGCCGCTACTCATGACAATTTTAAGTTCACATTCAAGCTTCCAAAGGCCATTACTCACGAGCAAATGCTAAGTGGCTGTGACGAGCAATTGCGAGACTTCATGAAGATGATGGAGCCGCTGCATGAGCGTGTTGGTCAGTGGACGATTCAACTGCCTGCTGCATTTGGACCAGAGCATCTCGGCCGGCTAAAAAAGTTCTGTTCCCGTTTCTCGCCAAACTTTCCACTCGGGGTTGAAGTTCGCAACATGGCGTTTTTCTCCAAGGGAGAAGAGGAACGAGAACTCAACCAATGGTTAGTAGAAAACGGTATTGACCGTATCATCATGGACAGTCGCCCCGTTTTTGCTGCAGAGCCTACCTCTGAAGCCGTCATTGATGCACACCAAAACAAACCTCGTGTTCCTGTCCATGCCATCGCAACGGCTAAGCATCCGTTGATTCGCTTTATTGGACACCCAGATATCGATGACAACTTGCGCTTTTTCGAACCTTGGCTAAAGAAGTTACCCATGTGGGTTGAACAAGGCATTCAGCCTTATTTAATGATCCACACGCCAGATAACGTACTGGCACCAGAACTTGCCGAAAAACTGTATAAACAGCTACAACTTAAGCTCTCGCTGCCGAATTTGACTGTATTCCCAGCGAATGATGGCAACTCGCAAATACAGATGTTTTAGATACGCTGATAATTAAGCAAATGACAGAGGCGCGAATTTCCCATAAAATACGCGCCTTTTTTGATGCCTGACGTTTCAGGCGGCTTGTATGCAGAGATTTGGTTATGAACCCTAAGAGCAATCCAGATACTATTTTTTCGGCTCCAATCGATAAAATTGGGGATTTCACGTTCGATGAACGCGTAGCGGAAGTGTTTCCTGACATGATTCAGCGATCGGTGCCGGGCTATAGCAATATTATTTCTGCAATCGGTATGCTGGCTGAACGTTTTGTTAAACCGCATTCAACTATATACGATTTAGGCTGTTCTTTAGGCGCTGCTACGCTTTCTATGCGTCGTCATATCAAACAAGAAGGTTGCCAAATCATCGCGGTAGACAACTCGCCTGCAATGGTTGAGCGCTGTAAGCTTCACGTAAACGCATACCGCAGTGACACACCAGTCAACGTCGTAGAAGCCGATATTCGTAATATCGAAATCGAAAATGCTTCCGTTGTGGTACTTAACTTCACACTTCAGTTTCTTTCACCAGAAGACCGCTATGCGTTGTTAGAAAAAATCTACGCAGGTCTGCGTCCTGGCGGCATTTTAATTTTGTCGGAAAAGTACGTATTTGAAGATGAAGTGTCGAATGAACTATTGATCGACCTACACCACGATTTCAAACGTGCAAATGGCTACAGCGAGCTAGAAATCAGTCAAAAGCGCAGCGCGATTGAAAATGTGATGCGCCCAGACTCAAAGAAAGACCACAAAGAGCGTTTTGCGAAAATTGGTTTCTCTAGCTATGACGTTTGGTTCCAATGCTTTAACTTTGGCTCAATGTTCGCTATCAAATAGGCCATTTCGCCTGTAAGAAAGATACGATTCATTACTTTTATATCATCAACTCAGCGATTAACTAACTATGTTTAACTTTGCAAATTTCTACCAATTCATTGCCCAAGACACACGTCTTCAACCTTGGTTGAATGTGTTACCACAGCAGCTGACGGACTGGCAAAATGCAGAGCACGGTGACTTTGGTCGCTGGTTGAAAGCACTGAACAAAATCCCAGCGGGCCAGCCAGAGCATGTGGATATCACAAGCTCCGTTACCATTTCAAACAACGAGCCAATGCACACGGGTGAACTGAAAAAGCTCGAAAGCTTACTGCGCACCTTCCACCCTTGGCGTAAAGGTCCATATCATGTTCACGGTATTCATATTGATACTGAATGGCGCAGTGACTGGAAATGGGACCGCGTGCTTCCGCATATTTCACCACTGAAGAATCGCAGTGTTCTTGATGTCGGTTGCGGTAATGGCTACCACATGTGGCGCATGTTAGGTGAAGGTGCTCGTCTTACTGTCGGTATCGATCCTTCTCACCTGTTCCTAATCCAGTTCGAAGCGATTCGTAAACTGATGGGCGATGACCAACGTGCACACCTACTGCCATTGGGCATTGAACAGCTACCGAAGTTAGAAGCCTTCGACACGGTGTTTAGCATGGGCGTGCTTTACCACCGCCGCTCTCCACTGGATCACTTAGTCCAACTAAAAGATCAGTTGGTATCTGGTGGTGAACTCGTGCTAGAAACACTTGTCATTGAAGGTGACGAGAACGCCGTTCTTGTTCCAACCTCTCGTTATGCGCAAATGCGTAACGTGTACTTCTTCCCTTCAGCGAAAGCTTTGAAAGTATGGCTAGAGCTGGTTGGCTTTGAAGATGTCCGCATCGTGGACGAGAACGTCACTTCGGTTGACGAACAACGCACAACGGATTGGATGACACACAATTCACTTCCAGATTACTTAGATCCTAACGATCCAACTAAAACCGTTGAAGGTTACCCTGCACCACGCCGTGCGGTGCTTGTGGCAACTAAGCCATAAATAATTGAGATTTCTGACAGTGTCTTAACTCACTCCCGCCTTTAAGACATTAACCTCTTTTTGAATCATATAAAGGATGCGAACAGCATCCTTTGTTTTTTTAGCTTTTCGTCACTAATCCTCACTCTTTGAGAGACTTCAAGAGATTCTTTGTTGTGAGCTTCTGTCGTTCTACGCTAAACTACTAAAAATAAACGACTTCATCCAATCCAAGGTTTTCAATGTTTACACGATTGACTCCGGTTGTTGCCATCGCCCTACTTTCAGGATGTACCCTTACGAAGGGCGAACAGTACCACCAAGAAACGTTAGCCGCTATTCAAGCCTCAGAAACGAATATCAATACTCGCATTTCCAATTTAGAGCTTCAAATCAGTAACCAATCCGATTACATCGATGGCCTTGAGGAGCAAGTCAACAAATTAGAAAGCAAACTCATTACCTTCCGTGATGATGCAATGGCTGAGATTAAAAAACCCAAAGACCCCATCATCGTTCAAGCACCAGCTCCTATTCAAGCGACCCCTACGAATGGCGTTGTGCTTGGCTCGATTGAACGAGTCACGATAGATTCAATCAAACAAACTTTTGATGCTCGTGTCGATACTGGTGCTGCAACCTCTTCATTAAATGCTGTCGACATCGAGGAATTCGAGAGAAACGGCAAAAACTGGGTTCGTTTCCACCTTGCAGACAGCACCAAGTCAGAAGAAGAAAAAAATACCTGGATTGAAGCACCCATTATTCGCTATGTGAAAATTCGACAAGCGACCACGGATGAACTTGAGCGTCGTGCCGTCGTAGAACTTTGGGTTCGAGTCGGAAATATCCATGAAAAAGCACAGTTTACGTTGGCAGATCGTTCTCAAATGAACCATCCTGTTTTGCTAGGAAGAGAATTTATGCGCGACATCGCAGTGGTTGATGTGAGCCGTAAGTACATTCAAACGGAAGAAGACCAAAAATAAAAAGGCAGATTATGACCTCGAGAATACCGTTTTACCTGTCAATCATCCTTTTGGTGGTTGCTGGCATTGCTTTGAGTGTTTTTAGACATGACAATTACGGCGTTCCTTGGACGCCAGGCGAAACTCGTCAAGTTTGGGACGTGGAAGCACGCATCGAATTTAACGCCAATGGTGGAGAAGTAAAAGCCTCTCTCGCGGCACCACACACCCAAAAAGGCTACACACTGATCGGTGAGTCTGCCTCTTCACCTGGCTATGGCGTCTCATACGTCGATTCCGATTCTGGTCGACGCGCTGAATGGTCTATTCGACAAGCCTCTGGGCCACAAACCATCTATTACAAAGCTCAGTTCTTAGTCGATCCACAAGCAAAAGTCACGCCTCAGCCGCCAACAGGTGACATTATTCCACCAACGCTATCAGCACCTCAGCAGGCTGCTGCAAATGCATTGATTGAACGCGCGATGAGTCGCTCGGCCGACAACGTAACGTTCGCCCGTGAGCTTATCAAAATACTCAATGACCCAGATAGCCAAAACGCCGCATTGATTCTTAACGATTTCAATCGTACCGATGCCCTCAGTAAACTCCTTTTAACGGCTGGTGTTCAAAGTAAGATTGTCGGTGTCATTGAGCTTGAAGATGGTCGTCGACGCCAAGCGATTCAACCAATGGTTCAAGTGTGGTCCGGAAGTGAGTGGGTACTATTCTCTCCAAACTCCGAACAAGCCGCATCTCAGCCTAATTTGCTCGTTTGGGATGAATCAAACGTCTCTTTACTAGATTTAGTCGGCGGTAAGAATAGCCAAGTCCATTTCTCGATGATTAAGCAAGAAGTGACACCTCAGCAAGCGACCAACAACAAAGTTGAAGCTGATGGGCTACTGAACCTCTCAATACACAGCTTGCCGCTAGAAGAGCAAGCGATGTTTAAGACCATCATGCTCATCCCTATCGGTGCACTGATTGTTGTATTCCTACGCGTCATCATCGGTCTTAAAACATCGGGTACGTTCATGCCAGTATTGATTGCGGTGGCCTTTGTTCAAACGCAGCTTATCACTGGTATTGTCGGCTTCTTGCTGATTGTCGGGACAGGTCTGATTATTCGAAGCTACCTATCTAGGCTGAACTTACTTTTGGTTGCACGGATATCCGCAGTCATCATCACCGTAATTATGATTATCTCGGTGTTTACCGTCGTGGCATTTAAGATTGGCCTAACAGAAGGTCTAACCATTACCTTCTTCCCTATGATTATCTTGTCATGGACTATCGAACGTATGTCGATTCTATGGGAAGAGGAAGGCGCAAAAGAAGTCGCCATGCAAGGTGGTGGTTCATTATTGACGGCGGTACTGGTTTACTTAGCAATGACGAACCCATACATCCAGCACCTAACATTTAATTTTATTGGCCTTCAGTTGATCGTATTGGCGGGTATTCTGCTACTTGGAACATACACTGGTTACCGTCTAACTGAGCTACGTCGTTTCAAACCATTAGCGGAGGACTAAACGATGTTTGAACGTTTTACTTCGCCAATGAAACTTCGCCATAAAGGCATAATGGGAATGAACAAGCGAAACCATAGCTATATTGGACGCTACAATGATCGTTCCAAATACCCTCTGGTGGACGACAAACTAAAAACCAAAATCATCGCAGAGGCCGCTGGGGCGACAGTCCCTGCCCTCATTGGTGTGATCAACAGTCAAGCTGAAGTGAAGACCATTCACAAAATGGTAGAGAACTGGCCGGGTTTCGTAATCAAGCCAGCACAAGGGAGTGGCGGTAAAGGTATTTTAGTGATTACTTCACACAAAGATGGGGTTTATACCAAACCATCTGGAGCAACGTGTAATAAAGAAGAAGTTGAGCGACACATCAGCAATGCACTTGCGGGACTCTTTTCTCTTGGTGGTAAGAATGATGTCGCTGTGGTTGAAAACTTAATTAAGTTCGACGACTGCTTCGATGGTTTCAGTTACGAAGGTGTGCCAGATGTACGTATTATCGTATTTAAGGGCTACCCAGTAATGGCAATGATGCGCTGTTCCACTTCGGCATCTGATGGTAAAGCGAACCTGCACCAAGGTGCGGTTGGCGTGGGCATTGATATCGCGACAGGAAAAGCGATACGAGCTGTTCAATTCGATCTGCCCGTCACGCACCACCCAGATACGGGGAAAGACTTATCAACACTACAAGTCCCTCATTGGGAACGTTTGTTAGAGCTTGCCTCAAGTGCTTGGGAAATGACTGGCCTGGGTTACATGGGCACTGACATGGTATTGGACAAAGAAGAAGGTCCAATGGTTCTGGAGTTAAATGCACGACCTGGCTTGGCGATTCAGATTGCAAATGGTGCAGGTCTACTCCCTCGTCTAAGACACATCGAGGCACTTGGCACACCTGCTGAGTACCCTAAGCCGAAAGAACGTGTTGCATACGCTGCAAAGCAATTCGGCGTCAAATCTCAGTTTTAATCTCTTAGCTAGCAGCTATTACGATGGTTGCTAGCTTACTTTTCATATTTGAACACTACTGCTCGGTTCTTAAGTAACACATTGCTTCTATCACGGCAATCGATGATCTCGCTGACAAATTAAACATCGAGCGTTTCTTTTTCCCCAGTGGTTTGATTTCATGCCATTCTCCCTTACTCACTCGCGAGGTTGGGCGATGCTAACAAAACAAACTAATAACAATGAAACTCCGCTTGTAGAGCGAGAGAGCGTTGACCAACACTTACAGCGTTTGTCAGAAATCTCAGTTCAAGCACTTGATAAGCTTACTGAAATGATCGAAATAGAAAACGGCCTTTCAGAAGAGTAGCACTTACATTTTACGGTTAAGTGCAAACGAAAAAGCCGAGACTGTTGTCCTACAGTCTCGGCTTATTTTATTCGCGATTAAACGTCCGTGGTAACGAACGCATTAACTCAAGTCAACATGACTAAACTTCTAACTCTTCAATCATTTGTTGAACTTCACTCTTCGGTTTTTCCGTTTGGCCAAAACCACGCAGACCAACCACGTGCACGTGCTCGTGGTCTTTAAACACCTTACGTACCAGTTTATAGGTCGTCCCTTTCTCAGGGCTGATGTTTTCCGGTGCCGCGATAAGAAGCTGCATATCCAGACGGTCACAAAGTTCGAACAGCGTCGAGATAGACTTCGCATCCAAACGCGCTGCCTCATCAAGGAACAACAGACGGCATGGCACAATGTCTTTGCTGCGTAGACGGCGTGATTCTTCTTCCCAGCTCTGAACGACCATCAATAGGATTGACTGACCTGTACCGATCGCCTCACCCGTTGATAGAGCACCAGATTCTGCCTGTAACCAGCCTTCAGAACCACGGTTAACTTCCACACTTAGCTCAAGGTAGTTACGGTAATCCAGTAGCTCTTCACCTAGAACCTGAGGAGAACGTTGCCCCATATCGATATGTGGATTCACGCGTTGGAACATTTTCGCCATTGCTTCAGAGAAGGTAAAGCGAGTCGACTCAAACAGATCTTTATGCTGCTCTTGTTGCGTCGCTAGACCGTTAAGTAGCACTTCGTGGGTTTCGCGGATTTTCACGTTTAGACGTACCCCCTTAACCTGACCAAACGAGATATTTGACAAGCCTTGGTTCAGCATACGGATACGGTTTTGCTCACGCTGAATCGTCTTCTTGATGATACTTGCTACTGACTCAGAACTGATCGCTAGACGGTTTTCACGTTGTGTGAGTTCTTCCGTTAGACGCGCTAGCTCAACTTCCATCTCTTCGATCGCTTCAACTGGGTCATCTGTGCGGATGATGTCCTGACGAATACGCTCACGAAGGTGTTGGTAAACCGCAATGTAGAACAGAACTTTACGCTCTGGGCGTGCATTGTCTTCTGATAGACGCAGCGCGTCACGCAAATCATCATTGTTCGCAACCGCTAAACGCAGTGCACCCAGTGATTTATCCGACATGGAACGAAGTTCGCTCGCTGACATGTAAGCCAGTTCACGCTTGTGTAGGCGGCGCTCAACATCGTTCTCACGCGCGAGACGAAGTACCGAACACCAGCCTGCTTTCGCCGCAACGACAAAGGTACGAATTTCAACGTACTCTTTTTGAACTTTCTTCAGACGCTTCGCTAAGCCTTTCATCTCAAGCTCGGTCGCTGTGATCGTGCGTTCGTGTTCACTCTTACGGCTGCGAGACGTATGTAGACGCTCATGCAGTTCGTCACGACGACGCATTGCACGCTCTTCTGCACCTTCATCGGCGTTAACGCCAAACTCTTGCAGCTCTTGTTTGAACTCTTGAACCGTTTCCAGTTTCGCTTGGTGCGAACTCTTCAGAGACGCCAATACTTGGTTGTATTGGTTCATTTGACCTTGCGACTGTTTCAACTCTTCACGAGCGTGTGCGCGCATCTGCTCCGCTTGAGCCAGTTTCACTTTTAGCTGCTCGCTCAGTTCGCTGCTCTTGTTCAGCAAGTCGACTGAATCTGAGTAAGCGAAGTAGTGACGACGTTCAACCAGATCCGCCAGCGCAAAGATTTGCTTCTTAAGATCTTGCAGCTGTTCGTCTGCCGCTTTGTATTCCGCTTCTAGTGCATCAAATTGCTCTGGGTCCGTATCGAGGGCAACCGCGACTTTTTCCAGTTCCGCCACCGCTTTCGCGTGGTTATTTAGGAAAGCTTTTGCTTCTGAAAGTTGAGCAATTTTCTCTTCCAACTCGTCAAAGCGTGCTTGCAACGACTCATCTTCAATCAACGCCATGTTTGGTGCTAGCTTATCTAGGGAAGACAACGCCTGCTTAGTAGTTTGAAGTTGAGAACGTTGCTGCTGCTCTTTTGCATCCAGATCAGCCAGTACGCGAGCGATTTGGTTGCGCTTGTCGCGAATCGTTGCCAGTGCTTGCTCTGGATCTGCTTCGAACGCCACTTGAATATGGCTTGCCACAAACTGGTTGAACGCTTGGTATAGGCGCTGCATTTTTTGTGAATCGAACGCCGCTTTCGCGTGCTTCTCTACCACTTCTTCACGTTCGTTACGCAGTAGCTCTAAACGCTGCTCTCGTGCTGCACGACCAAACAATGGGATTTCTGGCAAGCGAGAGTAACGCATTTGGCGATCGTTCATGCGAACACAAACCGCGCCTTCTAGCTCTTCTGCGTCGAATGAGCTGTCATCAAAGGCATCGATGTCACCTTCAATGATGTACAAGTCTTCTGGACAATCGTCTAGCTCTACCAGTTTCTCTTCGATACCAGAGAGATCAGAAACGACGATAGCGTGACGAGCCGGACCGTACATCGCACTGAAGTAAGGCGCGTCATCAATTGTGATGTCATCGTAGATCTCAGACAGCAACACGCCGCCCAGTGTATCTGCCAAGCCCTTCAGGCGAGGGTCGTTTGAACCACCTGGAGAAGCAAGACGCTCGATTTCACCTTCAAGCTGACTGCGACGCTCTGCCAGTTTGTCTTTCGCCAGAGAAAGGGTTTTCTCTTGCTCAAGCACCACTTGCATTTGGCTCATGACCGATTGGCTATCTTCTAGCTCAGCGCCACTTTGCTCACGCAGTTTTTCTAGCGCATCGTTTGCCGCAATCCACGTTGGTGCAATCGCTTCTAGCTTGTTGATTTCCGCAGCGGCATCTTGCTCTAGACGACGCTGTTCGCTACGTTGCTCACGCACGTCTTCCTGCGCCATTTCTAGCGAGTCGATTTGCATCGCGTGACGCTCACGTTCTTGTTCAAACGTGATTTCGTCAGTCAGTTCAATATGAAACTGCTTTTGGTATTCGTTGACTAGCTCGCGCGCTTGACGTTGCTGGTTAAGGCTACGCTCAAGGTCACGGTGCTGTGCACGCCATTGTTGTTCGTTTTGCGCAACTTGCTGAGATTCACGCGTTTTCGCAATCGCAGTTTTCGCATGTTCAGACGCGTCTTTGCGCTCAACTTGACCAACGATGCTTTGTACCAGTTTAAGCGCTGTTTCAAACTGCTCTGCCGCTGCAGAAGACATGTCCAGTTTGTGCTTAACCGATAGCAACGCGTTAGTGCTTTCTGATTCTTTGCTCTTAAGTTCAGACACAAGTGCTTGCGCTGATTCTGCCGTTAAGCTGTCATCGCCAAGTAGTTGCTTCGCTTTTTCCAGCGCTTGGACCGCTTGTTGGTATTGAAGTGCGCGAGTTTGCTGAACGTCGAGCGCTTGTTGGTAGTCCGCCAGTTGCGTCTTAAGGCTATCCACCTCTTCTTCCGCAACGGTTGCTTGCTCTTCGACCATCATCACGCGTTCTTGCGCTTCTTCTACCACCATCATCTGCTCTTCAAGACGCTCACTCAGCTCTTCAAGATCTTCTTGGTAGCGTTCGATCTTCTCTTGCTGACGCAGTGCGTTTTGCACCAACTGCAGGTGATCCGAAGCCGCTTGGTAGTCTTGCTCTAACGCAGATTCTGACTCAATCAGCAGTTCGAGCTCTTCTTGAACGCGATTAAGCAGGTTGTTTTGCTCAACTAAGGTTTCACGAGAACCGAACAGCTCTGAACGCAATGACAACGTTTTATCCAGCTTGTTACGACGATCGTTCGCATGGCGCATGTAGTCCGCTGCCACGTAGTTGGTCGACTCTGTGATCAAGTGTTTGAACAAGTCACGGTCTGTTTGCGTGGTTTTGATCGCTTCTAGCGTCATGCGGTTTTCACGCAGTGCCGATTCCATATCTTGAAATGCTTTCTTCACGCCGCCGTTTTGTGGCAGAAGGTAGTCACGTAGCGAACGCGTAATCGCACTTGAAATACCACCGTAAAGCGATGCTTCGATCAGGCGGTAAAATTTAGAGCGGTCACCAGAGTTACGCAGTTTCTTCGGAATCACACCGAATTCGAACATCTGCGAGTGGTAATCCACAATAGAAGAGAAGGCTTTGAATTGAACACCTTCAAATTCTGCGATGGACTCTTTTACTTCGTTGATTTGACGTACACGAGCTTGCGTCGCAGATACGCTTTCAACCAAGATATCCGTTGGCTTTACATGGCTTGGGAGACCTTGGATAACAAACGGTTTAATGTCTACTTTCTTATCACGACCCGCAACTTGCTGCAGTTTTACTGCAAACAATAGGCGTTGGTTGCGTGAGTTCACTACGTCTAGCGCCGCGTAACACGCGCCCGGTTGTAACTTACCGTATAGGCCTTTGTCGCGAGACGATTGGCTGCTGCCTGCTTCTGTGGTATTACGGAAGTGCAGTAGCGTTTGGTCAGGAATCAATGCGGTGATGAACGCCGCCATTGTGGTTGATTTACCTGCACCGTTACCACCTGATAGGGTGGTTACCAGACCATCAATGTCAAACGTACGGGCAAAGAAGCCGTTCCAGTTGACCATGGTCAGCGATTGATATTTACCGCGTTCAATCATGCTCATGCTTCACCCTCTTCTGCTGTTTCTTCTTGGGCATGGTCGTCTTGGCCTTCTTCAGACAGTAGGCTGCCTTGACTTGGTTCTTTGGTGTGCACCACGGCTTCACCGTCACGGATCAGACGCAGCTGCGCTTCACGCATATCATCGCCTACACGTACATCGGCACCAAAACGGAACACCGCTTCACTGATGCTGAACTTACCGGTTTCACCGATGTTTATGATCATGCCTAGACGACGCAGACGACGAAGTGACGTGCGTACTTTTTCAAACAGCTTTTCTTTATCAAGGTCTGAACCGGTTGCACGATTGGTCACCAACTTCATCAGCTTGTTCTCATCTGCCAGTGCAAGCAGCTCGTCGTACAGCTCTTGGTTGGTGAAGATACCTTCATGTGCTAGGCGCTCTGGGCTTAGGTAAAGGAAACACAGTACCTTACCCACCAGCATATCCAGCTCAGAAAGGACACTACGGCCAATCAGAGACGTTGAACGAGGGCGAAGGTAAAAGAAACCTTCTGGCGCTTTTACCAACTCAGTGTTGTAGCGCTGGTAGAAAGAAGAAAGCTCAAGTTCGAAATCCGACAACAACGCGTGATTGTCTAGATCTTCACTTGAGATATGACGCCCTGCTCGTAGCATGCTATCTAGCGCTGGGAACAGAGGGTTAGAAATTGCTTTTGCCAGATTCTCTGACATGTATTCATTAGTATCGGTCGATGACATTCGCTTGTACCTTTGCCCCAAATTCGTTGATTGCTTTCCAGTCTGGTTGAACGGCTTGATAGTCCGATTCCGAGTAACCCAGACGAACCGCCTGATCGACAACAATTCGTGCTAAATCAAAGTGATGAGTTCTTGGGTGTTGTGCGAGGTAGTCTCGCAAAACCACACTCAAATCGATTGGTGCGCCTTGGTCTTTATGCGCTTTCAGCATGTTACCAATACGCTCTGACAACTCATCATTGACTTGTTGAAACTCTTCGTATTCCACTTCCATCGGAACTTGGCCTGTTACCTCGTCATCACGTAGCACCAGAGCTTCATCACGAAGATCGGAAAGCCTTTCTGCATCTGCAAAAGTCAGATACCAAGGCATATCAAAGTAATCTTTTATTGATTGACGCAGACGCGAACTGAACGCACGGTTCTTATCCATATCAATCGCGGTACGGATGAACTTGTGTACGTGTCGGTCGTAACCAATCCAAAGGTCGATCGCCTGTTGGCCCCAGCTGGTGATTCGATCTAGCTTCATTTGTAGGCTAAATAGGGCCTCTTCAATAAACTCCAGCTCAGAATCACCATAGACAATTTCTTGGATGTCGAGGATCTGAGTTTGCAGTTCATCACTGGCGGCTTGCAGCGTATCTTGAAGTTCACGCAGCGTGCTGGAAGTTTCAGACAGTAGTGCTTCACAGTTGTTGATTGCTTCACGCCAGTCTTTGTTCAGCAGATCCGCAATCTGTAGCTTCACAGATTGCTGCTGTTCATCCATCACACGTTGGTTAAGATCAATTTGATCGAAAATTTCGCCTACAGAGTATTTCAATACGCCGTAGACATTTTTTTGCCAATGGCCTGGCGTACCGCCTTTCTGTGCTGCTTCAATCGCTTTCGCCATTTCATCCGCTACCATCGACAGCTGAATGGAAAGACGCAGTTTCGAGAACTCACGATGACGCACATAGTAGTCAGTGATGCCTATCGCTAATGGCGACAAGCGGTAAATACTGGCTCCGTCAGTGAGTTCACTGACGAAACGGCTAATAAGGCGCTGCTTAACCATCTCGTTGATGGCATTATTTGCACGGAAAGCCGAGGCTTCACCGGTTTCATCAAAAAGTCGAGTGACGATGGCAAATGCGTCGTGCAATTCACCTTCACCCAATTCTTCATCGAACCTTTCATTACTCAATACGGCGATGGCAATCAAAAACGCCAATCGCTCAGTGGTCAGGTTCAACGAGAAATCGTGCTGCTTTACCCAGCCAACCAACTCATCGATTGGTTGCTCTGCAGCATTGAGAGTCATCTCACTCATTGTTATTCCTGTTTATCGTTCTTCTTAGCCCACACGTGAATATAGCGGCCTAATGAGAGGTATGGCTCTTGTCGACAAAGTTGTTTTTCTAGCGCCAACACATCTTCAAACTCGTAATCGCCCATGTATTGCATATTGCCTATGTAATCACTGAATGAACGAATACCAGACTTTCCACAAATGCTAAAACCAGAGTCTTCTATCCATTGATAGACATCCTCAGGCTTTAGACCTTTCTGTGGCTGTAATTTAAATCTCTTCCGATGGGGCATGCCGTCTAATACATGTGGAATATTACCGCATACCACATTTTTATAGACTAAGCCGTGGTGGTTATAGAACATTACCGAAGCAATGCCTCCCGGTTTTACTTGTTCCAATACTGTTTCGAGAGCGGCTTTAGGATCAACCAACCACTCCATCACTGCATGGAACATAACAAGATCCACCTGCGCTTCCATATGCTCGCCAATGGACTGGACAGGTGAATGAATCAGGCGATACTGCTCAAGCAAACCATTTTTTTCAATATCCTGTTTCGCTAGTTGCAGCATTTCCGAAGATAGATCACATAAAGCAACGTGATGTCCGAGCTTAGCAAGCTTTTGCGACATTTGTGCCAACCCACCGCCTGCATCAAGTACATCAAGAGCTTGCTGGTCAGCGCCTAATTCACTTAGAATCTGTAGAAAATCTTCCCATACAATGATTTGCCGAATCTCCCCTTTATCGGAGCCGTAAATATTTTTTGCAAATTTGTGGGCGATATCGTCGAAATTGCGGTCTTCTGTCACTTCTGCTGAGTTATCATAACGGATTGTGCCGCTATTCTGGCACAAGGAAAGCAGGAATAAAGAGGGTCAACCTCATTTTTATTATCAATTGATGTTTTTTCGGACTATTTATGTATGTTTGAGCTGAAAAAAGTAGTGACCGCTCTGGTCATGCCCTTGCCCGCACTGCTACTGATAGGGTTATTAGGTCTTGCGCTTATCAGTTTTACCACCAAACGCAAAACAGGATGTTTTGTTGTTCTTCTCTCTTTTGTCGGTATTTTCCTAGCGGCCTTCCAACCACTATCAACGAAACTCTTGATGCCATTAGAGCGAGAGTATAAAGCGTTTTTACCGTCATCTGAAACCGTAGACTACGTTATGGTATTAGGTAATAACCATGTCGTCGATGATGAGATCCCACCCACTTCTCAATTAAGTCGTACCGCGCTGATGCGTTTAACTGAAGGTATCCGTATTTTGCGTATGTACCCAGGAGCAAAGCTGATTCTGTCTGGTTACGCTGGCGGGTCTGAGATAAGTCACGCCCGTATGATGGCCAACGTTGCTCTGGCACTCGGTGTGGCTAAACCTGATATCATTTTATTAGAGGACGCAAAAGACACCTGGGAAGAAGCGCGACAAGCGGCTGCGTTTGTGAAACAGAAAGAAGTGGTTTTAGTGACCTCTGCTAGCCACATGAAACGGGCTCTGTATGAGTTCAATGCGGCAGGAATCAAGCCAACCCCAGCCGCTACGAACTATCTTGCTATCGATGAAATTCATCAACCTTGGCATAAATACTCACCAAAAGCACAATACTTGGAACAAACTGAAATTTATTGGCATGAATACCTTGGTGGTTTATGGCAAAAACTGCGTGACACAGTTGGGCAAACCCCAATGGTTGCAAGCCAATAAATCGAGTAAGTAAGAATCACAAGATAGAAAAAAGGAGAGCCCATGCTCTCCTTTTTCTTTACGACTTAGCTTAGTCACCTGCAAACATGTAGCCTTCACCATGGACGGTCACAAAAATTTGTGGGTTCTTCGGATCAAACTCCATCTTAGCGCGCATACGTCGAATTAATACATCGATAGTACGATCGTTTGGCGCATCCACTCGGTGGCTGATCATATTCAAAATACGTTCTCGGCTTAATACCTGATTTGGATATGAAGACAAGGCAACCAAAAGCTCATATTCAGCTTTGGTCAGTTTCACTGGCTCACCGTTGCGACTTAGCGCACGACGCTGGATGTCAAATGTCCACTCGCCAAAACGTACAATGTGTTCTTCATTGCTTTCTTTTTCTGCTTTTTGAGAGCCATTGCGAGCAGCAGAGATGCGCCACAATAAGTTCTTAACTCGAACCAATAATTCCCTTAGTTCAAAAGGCTTTGTCACATAATCGTCTGCGCCCATTTCTAGGCCAACGATTTTGTCAATGCTATCCGTGCGTCCTGTCACTAATATGATGCCGATGTCTGACTGGCTGCGTAATTCACGCGTAAGCATAAGACCATCTTCACCGGGCAAGTTAATATCCAACATGATAAGATCAACGTCACCATCTTGAAGCACCTCGCGCATTTCTGCGCCACTTTCTGCTTCACTGACTTTGTAACCTTCATTTTGGAAATAGCCCGCAAGCTTACTGCGAGTTACAACATCATCTTCTACGACCAATACGTGATAGCTCATTTACACCACTTTCTGTCTTCTTTATATTCCAAGACGTATTCTATTCATAACTAGTAACATTTCTAGTCATAGATACATAAAAAAGCAAGATTTTGCGATTTTATTGATTCAAAGCAAGCTTATTTGTAGCCATTAACAAAAGAGCATATTCTTCCACAAGGCATCATAATTATAGTTACTGCTATTCATTTTAATTGTTTACACTTAAGGAAATATTCTCAAGTGACTTCAAGATGCCGTTTTAAGAGCATCATTCAGGAGCAAAAAATGCAAGAAGTGAAAGCTTTTAATGAAAAACGTGCCGAAATTTACTGGTGGTTTTCTAGCCTGTTCGCCAAAGAACTGACCGAAAAAGAACTAGAGACTTATCATAGTGTTGAAATTCGAAGCTTTTTAGCTGGTTTAGGTGAAAATAAATCCCTTAAACCAGCCGTAGACTCGCTTGTGGACGCTTTAAACCGCTTACAAGATCGTGAAGATGCCCAATTAGAACTTGCCGCAGACTTTTGTGAACTTTTCCTTAAAACAGAAAAACATGGCGCCCTTCCATACGCATCGATGTATATTGGTAAATCTGGACTGTTAAACGACAAGCCAGCAGAAGAAATGGAAAAACTGATGGCCGATTTTGGTGTTCAAGTGGACGTAAATCTCAAAGAGCCCGCAGACCATTTAGCCGTTGAGTTAGACTTTTTGGGTAACATGATCATCCGCTCTAACGAACTCGAGCAAGAAAAGCATATGGAAGAAGCATTCACCAAACAGAACGATTTCATTCAGCAACAGCTGTTAACTTGGTTACCGCCATTTGCTGCCAAGTGTAAACAATTCGATGAATTTGGCTTCTATGTTAGCGTTGCACAACTATTAATTGCATTTTGTAAACTGGACAGCAATTACCTTCTTGGTGAATAATTGCCGCCTATTTTGGGGAGTTCAGAGCTCCTTATTTGTTCGTTCAGTTTTAGTCTGGCGTAGAAAAGCCTTTTCATTTCGCAGTTAAAATGTGACTTGAAATACACAAAACCACAGCTGAAAACATTGCCAGCGTGCTCGCATCAGTCTAAAATGTGAACGCAAACGATTAAATATGATTTATATGTAAACCGCTGAAATATAGCGGTTTTTGTGTTTTATTAACATCATTGCTGATCCATTCCTTATTGTAACTAAAAGGAATAATACTCTCAGCAACGAATGTTGCTACAAACCTTTATTATACCGATTTCGGAACAACCACTGCCTGAACTATTGAGTACTACTTTCCTCATAACACTCGGTTTGCGCAGATACTAAGCGTAAGGTTGTATTCACTACGGTATTAAGTAGCTCGATACAGGACATCATTTATGGCCACTATAAAAGACGTTGCTCGCTTAGCCGGCGTTTCTACCACAACAGTTTCGCACGTAATTAATAAAACGCGCTTTGTTGCAGAAACAACCCAAGAAAAAGTAATGAAAGCAGTTGATGAACTAAATTACGCGCCAAGTGCTGTTGCCCGCAGCTTAAAGTGTAACTCAACCCGTACTATCGGCATGTTGGTAACACAATCAACAAACCTATTCTTCTCTGAAGTTATTGACGGTGTTGAAAGCTACTGTTACCGCCAAGGATACACACTGATCCTATGTAATACTGGTGGTATCTATGAGAAGCAACGTGACTATATTCGAATGCTGGCAGAAAAGCGTGTTGATGGCATTTTAGTGATGTGCTCGGATTTAACCGAAGAGCTACAAGAAATGCTGGATCGCCATGCTGATATACCAAAAGTTGTCATGGACTGGGGCCCAGAAAGCTCAAAGGCGGATAAGATCATCGACAACTCTGAAGAAGGTGGTTACCTAGCAACGAAGTTCCTGATTGACAATGGTCACACCGATATTGCATGCCTAAGCGGTCACTTTGATAAAGCAGCATGTAAAGAGCGTATTTCTGGTTTTCGACGTGCAATGGCTGAAGCAAAGCTACCAGTAAACGAAGAGTTAATTCTCGAAGGTAACTTCGAGTGTGATACGGCAGTACTTGCTGCAGACAACATTACGGCAATGGATAAACGCCCTACTGCGGTATTCTGTTTTAACGATACCATGGCATTAGGCTTAATGAGCCGTCTACAACAAAATGGCATAAAAATCCCTGATGATATCTCAGTGATTGGCTATGACAATATTGAGCTTGCGGAGTTCTTCTCGCCTCCTCTAACGACTATTCACCAACCAAAAAGACGTGTTGGTAAGAATGCGTTCGAGATTTTACTAGAGCGAATCAAAGACAAAGAACACGAAAAACGCATTTTTGAAATGCAGCCTGAGATTGTGGTTCGTAACACCGTTAAGAAATTGAACTAACTCCCCCTCAAGTTTATAAAGCGCTCTTCGGAGTGCTTTTTTTATTTCGTAAAATAAAATTTTTTAAGCATTTCACATTACTTATATAATCAAAAGCTAAGATAAATTGCTGTTTTAACTAACTTGTTGCCCATTTCCTACATCAAGCTTTTGTATGGCAAGTAGACATTTCAAAATATGAAATTAGACACATTAAGATGGCACCATTAGTTGAATAGAGATCACACTTTAGTGTTTGAAACGTGATGTTAATGCAATATACGAAGTATTCTCCTCTTGTCACGCACAGGGCAAACCATTCGAAAGGATGGGACGCAAAGCCTCCGGCCTTAACCACTAAATATAGTGAAAGGTAGCGGGGTTACCGATGGCAAATATGCATTAAGTGAGTTTACCCTTTAATGACATTGTGTCTGCATGCATTTGCTAATCTCTCGGACCTGATTTTTGGTGGCGTAATATTAATTACACCGAGATAACACACCATGGATAAACCGATACTCAAAGACTCAATGAAGCTGTTTGAGGCACTTGGTACGATCAAGTCGCGCTCAATGTTTGGTGGCTTCGGGCTTTTCGCTGATGAAACGATGTTTGCACTCGTTGTGAACAATCAACTTCATATTCGAGGAGACCAAAAAACTTCATCTGACTTCGAGACTCAAGGATTAAAACCGTACGTCTACAAGAAACGTGGATTCCCCGTAGTGACGAAATACTATGCTATTTCTGATGATTTGTGGGAATCTACTGACCGCTTGATTGATGTTGCTAAGCTATCTCTAGAGACGGCTAAGCAAGAAAAAAAGCAACAAGCGAGCACTAAGCCAAACCGTTTGAAAGATCTTCCTAATCTACGCTTAGCGACTGAACGCATGCTAAAGAAAGCAGGCATCGATTCCGTCGAAGAGCTAGAAGATGAAGGTGCCTTAAATGCTTACAAAGCAATTCAAGATACGCATACCTCTACGGTAAGTATTGAGTTGCTGTGGGCGTTAGAAGGGGCAATCAACGGTACGCATTGGAGCGTTGTGCCTCAGTCTCGTAGAGAAGAGTTGATGTTCGCGCTTTCATAACGCGCGATTCAGCATGACATTGAGTAAAAACCGCAGTTTTGATACTGCGGTTTTTTTTTGAAATTTTTTCTTCTTCCATTCTGTCTTATTATCTAAGCTGCGAAATGGAGTAACGACAATGAATAAAAAACTGATTTTAGGTCTGTTCCTACTTGCGACGGTCATCTTTCTAGGGGTGAGCTTCAGCCAATATTTAACGTTAGAAAACGCAAAAGCACAGCAAGAGGCTTTGAATACGTTTATTAACCAGAACTTCGCTTTCGCTGCAGCGACGTATTTCTTTGCCTACATCGCAATTACGGCGTTCTCGATCCCTGGCGCCGCTGTTGTTACTCTGCTTGGTGCTGCTCTATTCGGTTTCTGGGCTAGCTTATTACTGGTTTCTTTTGCCAGCACCATAGGTGCTACCATCGCCTTCTTAAGTAGCCGCTATCTATTGCGTGAGTGGGTGCAAAGTAAGTTTGGCAATAAGCTAAGTGCTATTAACCATGGTGTTGAAAAAGACGGGGCATTTTACCTATTTTCACTGCGCCTCATTCCCGTGTTCCCCTTTTTCTTAATCAATCTACTGATGGGCTTAACGCCAATGACGGTGGTTCGATTCTACTTAACCAGTCAAGTTGGTATGCTGCCAGGAACGGCCGTCTATCTCAATGCAGGTACTCAACTCGCAACCATAGATAGTCTGTCCGGCATTATGTCTCCAGCAGTATTGGCGTCATTTGCATTGCTTGGGTTATTCCCTATCATCGCAAAATGGGTCATGAATAAAATCCGGCCAGTTCAGGGGCAACCGAATGGAAACGTTTAATGAAGATATATATCGCTCAAAACCCCACTGAAGCCCACATCGTCTGTGAACTACTCAAAACGGAACACATTGTTTGTGAAGTGCGAGGTGAAAACCTGTTTGGTTTAAAAGGTGAGCTGCCATTTGGTGATGATACTGACCCGTATATTTGGCTTTTACATCCAGAGCAAAAGCTGAAAGCCTCAGTGATACTTGAAGAGTATCGCAAACAAGCAGAACCAACTTATCTAGATTGGCAGTGCCCGCAGTGCTTAGAGCAAAATGAAGGGCAGTTTGGAGCTTGCTGGCACTGCGGATATCAAATAGGGGAACCATAACGGTTCCCCTACTCTTTTGTCCCTTCAGCTGAGATTAAGCCGTTAGGCGCTGCTGCTTAATAAACTCTATTGAGTGTTGGTTAAAATCGTCAGGTCGTTCTACGTTGCATACATGACCACAGTTTGGGATCTCCCGCAACGAACTCAGCTTGTGGGCTGCTACCATCTCTTTTACGGGCTTGATAAACATATAATCCCGATCTCCCATCAAATAAAGCGTCGGAATCGGCAGTTCTTTATCTTTGAAATATCTCATTAGTGGGTTCACATCGGTGGCTAAAATGAACCAACGTTTAAACTCTTTTTGACACAACTTCTTCGCTTCACGAATAAATAGGTGGCGAGATTCACGCTGGTTCTTTTGTGGCATCACGACATAAGCAAACAACTTGTACAACCACATGTAGGGCAAAATATGTTTACCAAGATTACCTAACGTCACCAAAATTTGTGAACGTGTGTTTAATCGCGTCACGGCCCCACCTAACACCATCGAACACACACGCTCAGAAGCAAGCTCTGCTAAATTCCGTACAATGATGGTCCCAAGTGACATGCCGACAAAATGTGCCGATTGGATTTTTAAATGATCCAAAACTTTCAAAATATCTTGCGTCACGGCAGTAAAGGTATAACGGCTTGTGATCAGCTCTTTAAGTAATTGGTTTGACTTTCCATGTCCTCGAAGGTCAATCAACAGCAAATTAAAGTGCTGTTTATACGCTTTGATTTGTTTAAACCATATTGAAGAACTGCCACCAGCACCATGTACGAAAACGACCCACTCGTTGCTAGTAGGGTGCAGATAGGTTTTGTGGAACAAGATTGGCTGAGTCATGCGTCAGTGATCAACAGTCGTAGTAAACAAAGGAGTAAATCCTACCACATTCCATCACTAACGAGAAAATTAAGGCACCATAATCGGTGCCTTAGATTACAGTTATTTAAGATTTTGCATCAATTTAACGCAGCGCGATACAATTGCAGATATTCTTCTGCCGCTTTGCGCCAACAAAAATCTTTTTGCATTGCATAGAGCTGAACACGTCTCACTTCTTTGATGTTTTGTGCATAGAGCAATAAAGCTCTTAACATCGTGAGCAATAATGCTTGTGGTGTCGGCCCATCAAACACAAAACCAGTTGCGTCTAATGGATCCGCATCGTAATCGTTAACACTATCTTTTAGACCACCGACACCACGAACAATTGGCAGTGTACCGTAAGCCATGCTGTAGATTTGGTTTAAGCCACAAGGTTCAAACTCCGATGGCATCAAGAAGAAATCAGAACCAGCTTCAACCAAATGCGCTAACTCATTATCGTAGGCTTCGACAAACACAAATTTGTTGGCAAATAGTGCCGCGACGTCACGTAATTGTGCTGCAAATATAGGATCACCTGTTCCCACCACAACCAATTGGACATCGTGTTTGAGAAAGTCAGCTAATGCAGGAAGAAGGTAATGTACCCCTTTCTGTTGCGTCAAACGACAGACCATACCAAACATAGCGCAATCCGACGTTTCAAGCCCTAGCTTCTCTTGCAGTGCCTTTTTACAAGCGTTCTTACCTCGAACCATACTCTGACGATTGGATTTGTAGTGTAGTGGCAAATTAGGATCAGTTTCTGGATTCCAAGCGCTATAATCACAACCATTGAGAATACCAACCAAGTCCTCAGAACGTTGCTGGAACTCCCATGCCATACCATGGCTACCAAGTTCCGTTTTCAATTCCTCAGCGTAGGTTGGACTGACTGCATTGATTTTATCTGCGCTCATTACCCCCGCTTTTAGCATCGTAATGTGCGTGGTGCTTACGGCGGCATCCGGCTCGTTACGGCTATGGAATTCCGGCAAACATTGAACGTCGTCATAGCTGAATACGCCTTTAAATACTGCGTTATGAATTGAGAGAACACTACGGGTATGTGCAAAAAAAGGGTCCGATCCATATCGATGTTTGAGCAAAAACGGAACGAGTCCAGTATGCCAATCATTCGCGTGTACAATATCTGGTTGAAAGCCAAGTTTTGGCAACATATCCAGACACGCAGCGCTAAAGAAAGCAAACCGCTCACCGTTATCCGTATACGCTTGGTTATTTTCCGCATACATGGATGGGCGGTTAAAATACGGCTGGCAGTCAATCAAGTAAACGGGATTATCCCCAACCGTGAGCTTAAGGACTCGATAATCAGTGTGAGGCCAACTTGTTAACTTGGTTTCTAAAAGCGTTTCCGCTTCTGATAATTGCTCAATACCATGGTAAGCAGGAATGGTAATCCGTACATCTTGCTGAAGATTCTGCAAAGCTTCCGGTAGTGCCTTGGCTACATCAGCCAAGCCACCACTTTTGATCAGCCCTTCGACTTCAGACGCTACAAACAGTACCGACAAATTGTTAGTAGCCAACACTTGCTCCTTTAGGAATAACAACGATGCCATCATCTGATACATGGAAGTGTTTTTTATCTTCTTGTAGGTTCACTCCAATTTGAGTACCCGGTGCGATGTCAGCGTTTTTATCAATAATCACACGACGCAACACACAACCTTCACCAACTTTTACGTCACCAAGTAAAATGGATTCGCTAATGTCACAAGCTGAAGCGATGTTGCTACGGAAACCTAGCACCGATTTCTCAATACGAGAGCCGCGCACGTAGCTGCCGTTGCACACTAAACTATCGATAATCTGGACACGACCATTATCAGAATCTGTGAACGTGGCTGGTGGCAATGGTGGATAGTAAGTGTGCAGTGGCCACTTGCGATTGTATAGCGAGAATGGCGCGTCTTTTTTAAGCAGATCCATATGAGCTTGCCAGTAGGCATCAATCGTACCAACATCACGCCAGTAAACTTCTTCCTTTTCACCAGTAATGCGGTTAGTGCTGAAGTCATACACGAAAACATCACCACGTGGGAACATTTTAGGAATGATGTCTTTGCCAAAATCGTGCGAGGACGCTTCATCGTCGGCATCTTCAATCAACTCTGCAAATAGCGTCTGTGCTTCAAAGATGTAATTACCCATAGAGACGAGTGCATGCTCAGGGTCGCCAGGAATAGACTTCGGATTTTCTGGCTTTTCTTCAAAGCCAATCATGCGCCCTTCACTATCTACTTCAATAACACCAAATTGGGACGCTTCTGAAAGTGGCATGCGCAATGCGGAAACCGTTAAAGAAGCTTCTTTTTCTTTATGGAAAGCCAACATCTGTTTGATGTCCATTTTGTAGATGTGGTCTGAACCGAAGATACATACCTGCTCAGGTTCCGCCAACTCCATAAAACGTAGATTTTGATAAATAGCATCTGCCGTACCTTCATACCAACGCTTACCCGTACGCATTTGAGCAGGAATTGGATCGATGAATCGATCGGTAATGCCGTTGATGTTCCAACCTTTCTTCATATGATGGAACAAAGATTGAGATTTGAATTGAGTCAATACGTAAATGCGCATCAAGTCAGCATTCACGAAGTTATTCAGTGCGAAATCGATCAATCGGTAACTTCCGCCAAAAGGGACCGACGGTTTACTACGGGACTCCGTTAAAGGTCTCAAACGAGAGCCTTCACCGCCAGCAAGAATCATTCCCAATACACCAGCCATTCGTTGTTCTCCATATAGTTATAGCTTGGAAGTAATGTTTGTTTGATATGAGCAAGACTCGGGGAGTCAAACAAACACGCTAGCATATTCGCGCTGATGAGCTTCTTTGAACTCTTGCAGCACGAACAAAATAAAGCTATTGCACATCCTAGTACGCACACGCCGTCGTTATTCATTATTTTGACGCGATACAACCGCATACCGGTGCATTATCTGTCTCATAAATTAACGAACTGGAATAAAATTACAATTTAAAATACGCCATTCTGTGTCGCGTACATTGCTTACTTACTCAGGACGCTACGTAGATCACAACAACACCTGTAACGAACTACATTCCGTAAACAATTTACAAACCTAATAACCACACAAGCGCAGTTTTACGACAGAATACGTTGAAAGGATGACCATTCAATGAACATGAAAGGAGGTTTAGAAAAGAATCTAATTGACAAAATTAACAAAAAACACAAAACAAAAAGGCAGCGAATTCGCTGCCTTTGTTCGAGTAATCTTAATTACGCTTTTGCTTTTTTGCGCTTATCCGTAACTTCCCAATTACCGTCAATGTACAATGCCGTCCAACCACTAGGCTTACCGTTATCTTCAGTACGAACGTAATTTTCTTTACTCTTGCGACTAAAGCGAACCACCGCAGGTCGACCATCTGGATCAGCAGCTGGCGCCTTCGTTAGGTACTTAAACTTCTCAGGCAGACGCTCTTCAAAACGCGCCAGTTCAGAGACTAACGGTGCTCGTGTTTCACGAGATTTCGGGAAGTTACTTGCGGCCATGAATAAGCCCGAAGCACCATCACGAAGCACAAAGTATGCATCTGAGTTTTCACATGGCAGTTCTGGGAAATGAACTGGATCTTCTTTTGGTGGTGCAACTTCACCATTCTTCAAAATCTTACGAGTGTTCTTACAGGTTTCACTCGTACAATCCATGTATTTACCAAAACGGCCATTCTTAAGCACCATGTCAGACCCACACTTGTCACATTCAACAACAGGACCATCGTAGCCTTTTACTTTGAACTCACCATGCTCAACAATGTAGCCTTCACAATTCGGGTTGTTACCACAAACGTGCATCTTACGCTTATCATCAATGAGGTACGCATCCATCGCCGTTTCACAAATTGGACAACGCTTCTTAGCACGCAGTGCGGCCGTTTCAACGTCTTCTTCTAGAACGTTGATAATGCCTTCTTCATCACCAAGGTTAATGGTTGTCTTACAACGCTCTTTCGGTGGTAATGCATAACCTGAACAACCTAGGAACACACCGGTCGACGCAGTACGAATACCCATTGGGCGACCACATGTCGGACATTCAATGTCTGTCATCACAATGTGATTCAGCTTCATCCCACCTTCCGTCTCGTCTTGCTCTGCTTTCTCAAGATCACCCGTGAAGTCTGTGAAGAAGTTATCCAGAACGGCTTTCCACTTCACCTTGCCTTCTGCGATTTGGTCAAGTTTCTGCTCCATACGAGCAGTAAAGTCGTAGTTCATAAGATCGTTAAAACTGTCATCTAGGCGGTCAGTCACGATTTCGCCCATTTTCTCAGCGTAGAAGCGACGCTGCTCTACTTTTACGTAACCACGATCTTGGATCGTAGAAATGATCGATGCATAAGTTGATGGGCGGCCAATGCCGCGCTTCTCAAGTTCTTTAACCAACGCCGCTTCTGTGAAACGTGCTGGTGGCTTAGTAAAGTGCTGCTTAGGCTCTAGTGAATCTAGGTCTAGCTTGTCACCGAGTTGCACAGCAGGAAGAATTGTATCTTCGTTTTTACCCATTGGGCGTTGAACTCGAGTCCAACCATCAAACTTTAGAATACGACCTTTCGCTTTTAGCGTGTATTCCGCTGCTTTTACACTGATCGTTGTTGAATCGTACTCTGCTGGCGTCATCTGACACGCCACGAACTGATTCCAGATCAACGCATAAAGTTTGTGGGCGTCCGCATCAACACCTTGTATATCTTCTGCTTTCACAGCGACATCGGAAGGACGAATCGCTTCGTGCGCTTCTTGTGCACCCTCTTTGCTGCCGTATATAAGCGGTTTAGCAGGAAGATACTTGTCACCAAACTCAGAGCCGATGAATCCACGAACGGCATCTACCGCTTCCGCACTCAAGTTAGTTGAGTCGGTACGCATATAGGTGATGTAACCCGCTTCATACAAACGCTGCGCCAGCATCATCGTCTTCTTAACGCCGTACCCAAGACGAGTACTTGCCGCTTGTTGAAGTGTTGAAGTGATGTATGGTGCAGACGGCTTACTCTTCGTTGGGCGGTCTTCACGCTTACATACTTCGTAGCTCGCTTTTTCTAGAACAGAAAGCGCTGCTTTGGTCTCTATCTCGTTAACAGGCTTAAACACAACGCCATCTTTTTGTGCAACAAGAAGTTTGAATGCAGTCTTTTCTTTGGTGTGCGTATTTGCATTGATATCCCAGAACTCTTCTGGAATGAAAGCATTGATTTCACGCTCACGCTCAACCAATAGCTTGACCGCAACCGACTGTACACGTCCTGCAGACAGACCACGTGCGACTTTCTTCCATAGCAATGGAGAGACCATGAAACCGACTACGCGGTCCATGAAGCGACGTGCTTGCTGGGCGTTAACGCCATCCATGTTCAACTCTCCTGGAGTCTGGAAAGCCTGCTGGATTGCGTTCTTAGTAATCTCGTTAAAGACGACTCGTTTGTATCGCTCTTCATCGCCACCGATGATCTCACGAAGGTGCCATGCGATTGCTTCCCCCTCGCGGTCCAAATCGGTTGCGAGGTAAACATAATCAGCGTCTTTGGCTAATTTTTGTAGTTCGCTTACGACTTTTTCTTTGCCTGGAAGAATTTGGTAATTCGCATCCCAGTCATGGTATGGATTAATCCCCATTTTTTTGATCAGGGATTTGCGGTCTTTCTCTTTTTTGACGCGCGCTTTCTCTTCCGGGCTCATTCCTTTGGTAGAAATGGCAGCGGCTTTTTTCTCACCAGTGCTTTGACCGGCCGTTGGCAGATCACGCACGTGACCAACACTAGACTTAACAATAAAGTCTTTACCAAGGTATTTATTTATCGTCTTAGCCTTGGCTGGTGACTCCACTATAACGAGCGATTTACCCATAACTGACTCTAACGTCCTTCGTGATAATGCGGGCAAAAACTTCCAAAGGAAGCCATCCGCATAATGTTCTATTTCATTGCTTCTTTTTTTACTATTGTGCGAGATGAAAAGAAGATCAACTGCTTTTTTGAAATTCAGATCCGATTGGTTGACAATTCATCGTCTTTATACTCAGACGAGGTGGGATTCTGCAAAAGGTCTTGAGCAGCATATACTAAGCAGGCAAAGTTTAACGCCGCCAGTCGAATGCAATAATTTTAGTCTCTCATCACAAAATAAATTCATACGCTCTCCAGAACCTAGCCTAAGATTATCTGAGCAGAATGACCACGAATGAATTTATAAATCTTTGTTCGATTCTTTCATCGATGACGATTAGCTCATAACGGGCCCTCTTATAACAGATTTCACCATGCCATCCCATGATAATTATGGGTATACACAAGTGACTTCAAGATAGAGGATTCTGCGCACTGCCACTGAGCCTAGCACCTTGAAGTTACTTGGGTATATAATTCTCTCACTTGAGTTTCATTGAACGACGAGAACGTTATGTCTGACAGAAAACGAATTGAAGAATTCGAACTTCTTTTAATCGCTAACCAAATCATCCAAGAACACGACGACTACATCGAAGGAATGCGTGCCACAAGCGTGGAAGAAAAAGACGATGTTTTGGTATTTAAAGGTGAGTATTTCCTCGACGAGAAAGGCCTGCCAACCTCGAAAACAACGGCGGTATTCAATATGTTTAAATACCTGGCGCACCACCTTTCAAAAGAATTCACGCTAGATAAATAAACACATAAAAATCCAAGAAAAAAGCCAGAGTTAAACTCTGGCTTTTTTTGTAAATTCAGACCTAATTAACAGCTTAATGCTTTAAACTTGTCGAAATAATCCGGGAAGGTCTTTGATGTGCACTTAGGGTCGTTAATCGTTACGGGCGTATCGCTAAGCGCCACCAGCGAAAAACACATCGCCATACGGTGATCATCGTAAGTATCAATCGCAGCATGCGTCAGTTGAGGTACCGGCTTCACAATAATATAGTCCTGCCCCTCTTCTACTTCCGCACCCACTTTACGCAATTCTGTTGCCATCGCAGCAAGGCGGTCAGTCTCTTTAACGCGCCAGTTATACACGTTGCGAATCGCAGTTGTACCTTCAGCAAAGAGCGCTGTTGTCGCTATCGTCATCGCTGCATCAGGGATATGGTTATAGTCCATATCGATACCTTTAAGCTGACCAACGCGAGCAATCACATAATCATCGCCCCACTCAATCTCTGCGCCCATTTTTTCTAGTGCGTCAGCAAATTGAATGTCTCCCTGAATACTGTTTTTACCAATACCAGTGACTTTCACTTCTCCGCCCTTGATTGCAGCGGCAGCCAAGAAGTAAGACGCAGACGAGGCGTCACCTTCAACTAAGAAATCACCAGGGGCAATATAATGTTGACCAGAAGGAATCACAAATTCTTGGTAATCGTTGTTGATAACCTCAACGCCAAACTGCTTCATAATGTGCAGCGTAATATCAATATACGGTTTGGATACCAGGTCACCTTCGATTTCGATGCGGATTTCACCATCGGCTAATGGAGCAGACATCAAAAATGCGGTTAAGAATTGGCTTGAGATAGAGCCATCAATCGACACCGAACCAGACTTAAGGCCAGTACCTATGATTTTTAACGGTGGGTAATGTTCGTTTTCTAAATACTCGATGCTGGCCCCCGCTTTCTGCAACGCTGTTACAAGGTGACCGATCGGGCGCTCCTTCATGCGAGGCTCGCCTGTCAGTACATATTCACCTTCGCCTAGGCAAAGCGCAGCAGCCAATGGACGCATTGCTGTACCTGCGTTACCAAGAAATAACTCTACTGGCTCAGCGACAGAAAATGGACGACCAAGACCTTCTACAACACACTCTGTTTTGTCTTCAGACAATTGATATTGAACACCAAGCTTAGTCAGAGCATTCAACATATGGCGAATATCATCACTATCGAGAAGGTTGGTCAAACGAGTCGTGCCCTTTGCCAGTGCGGCAAGCAATAGGGCTCGATTGGAAACACTTTTTGATCCAGGAAGATTCACTTCCCCTTGAATTTTATTGATGGGTTGTAACGTTAGGCTTTCCATTAAAAGTTGATAATCCTTTGTACTCTCACTTCGCGTTTTTTGAGAGCTAAACAATTCTTCGTGGATTCAGACTAACGAAAAAACCACCACAAAACCAGAGCAAATCCATGCTAATTTTTGAATAATTAGTCACCCTTACTCTTATCATGCAAACGGTGGCCTAATAAGCGATGTCGACCCTAACGCCATCATCAAAGTACAATATACGAACATCATCACCCCGGTTAAATAGCATGTTTTTGTCGACGTCTTGAATCACATTAATAAGCTTGTTGCCTTCGACTTTAATCAATAGTTCAACCAGTTTATATTCCACCGTGTATAGATCATTACTTCGATTCTGTACAACGGTGGCCCCTGCAATGGCGCCGACTGCCGTAGCCACTTCTTTACCCGTACCACCACCAAACTGATTCCCCACAAGGCCGCCAATGGTGGCACCTAGCAACGTCTTCCAACCATTATTTTTTGATTGCATCACTTCTTGTTGGGTAATGAAACGCACTGATTTAACTTTACCATAAACCACTTCATTGACTGGCTTTGCTACATTTCTTTCATAAGCCGCATTGGCGAAAAAGGGCAAAAACAGTATGAACCATGCCCATTGTTTTACGCTAGGTCTTGCTTCATTCATAATAAGCTCCTAAAGGCTCTAATGTTGGTAAGCTCTTCTTATGGCAATCTATTTAACTGAACTTGATGATACGTACAACTTCCCTTCACCGTATGAAGCATTAAGTGAACCAAATGGTTTATTAGCATTCGGTGGTGATCTCAACCCCGATCGAATATTAGCAGGGTACCATCAAGGCATATTTCCTTGGTACGGCCCTGGAGAACCCATTTTATGGTGGAGTCCATCACCGCGTGCCGTTTTCGACCCGATGACATTTAAACCTTCTAAAAGCTTGATTAAATTTCAACGTAAACATCAGTATAAAGTAACATTAAACCACGCAACTAAGCAGGTAATTCAACGGTGCTCTTCGACACGATCCCCCGAAGAAACGTGGCTCAATGAGAGTATGCAAGCCGCTTACACAGCGCTGGCTAATAATGGTCACTGCCACTCAGTTGAAGTATGGCAGGACAATGAGTTGGTCGGTGGTCTCTATGGCATCAGTGTTGGCCAACTTTTTTGCGGTGAGTCGATGTTTAGCTTAAAAAGCAACGCTTCCAAAATAGCGTTGTGGTACTTATGCGATCATTTGGCATCACATCAAGGACAAATGATTGACTGCCAAGTAATGAACCCACACCTCAAATCGCTTGGAGCGTATGAAATCGAACGTGACGATTTCATAGATAAGCTACTATCTTTAAGGAATAAAAAGACCGCTTTGGGAACTTTTACACCACAGACTTTGCAGGACTCTGTATCATGAGCACGGATCTTCAGCACATTCGTATTGGATTAACTCAAAACCATTCTTGTAGTTACTTACCCGAACGACAAGAACGCGTTGCCGTGGCTCTTGATTCCAATTTACATACCGAGCAAAACTATCAAATATTGATGGCAAATGGCTTTCGCCGCAGTGGGAATACGATCTATAAACCACATTGTGAACACTGTAACGCATGCCAACCGATAAGAGTTTCTATCGCTGACTTTGTCGCATCTAAAAGCCAGAGACGTTTGTTAAATAATGCCTCACTTTTACGTTGGGAAATGAAAGCAGATCTCGATGATAACTGGTTTAAGCTATACAGCCGATACATTACTAAACGACACCAAAAGGGCACTATGTATCCACCACGAGAAGATGAGTTCACACGCTTTGCGAAAACGAGTTGGCTAGAGACAGGCTTTCTTCATATATACGATGAATCAAACCGATTGCTCGCTGTCGCTGTCACTGACATTATGAATAAGTGTGCTAGTGCGTTTTATACGTTTTTCGATCCCGACTCTTCGCTCTCTCTCGGTACGTTAGCAGTACTTTACCAAATCAAATATTGCTTGCAGACAAGTAAACACTGGCTATATTTGGGATATCAGATCGATGAATGTCCAGCGATGAACTATAAAACACGCTTTCAGCGTCACCAAAGGCTAGTAAATCAGCGTTGGCAAGGGTAGAATACGCTCCAACTTTACATAATTACTATTTAGCGGCAGAATAGGCGCGCTAATATTGCCTAATTTCTAAAGAGGATTAAATGGCTAAAGAAGACGTAATTGAGATGCAAGGCACTGTGCTTGACACTCTACCAAACACTATGTTCCGCGTTGAACTTGAAAACGGTCACGTTGTGACTGCACACATCTCTGGTAAGATGCGTAAGAACTACATCCGTATTCTTACTGGTGATAAAGTAACTGTAGAGATGACTCCATACGACCTATCTAAAGGTCGCATCGTCTTCCGCGCTCGTTAATCTTAGATTTTCGGATGCAATAAAAAACGGAGCCTACGCTCCGTTTTTTATTGTCTTTGATTCACTACAATAATCATGATGCTTGTTGGCTCAACACTAACACGTGTCTTACTCGAAGCGGCTATCTTGCCAGATCAACAAACTAAGCTCTTCCCTGTTCAATAAGACTCATAATAGGTTCGAACTTTTCATCCTACCTTACTAACTCGAGAGCATTTTGCTTACATCCAAGTAAAAGCACACTCAGTGCGCCAATAAAAAGATCATGCATTCGCTCTCCAAGAAAGAATCGAACTTTCGCAAACTCCCTATGGAGTAAGAATAAATGACGACTAAAGGGTTCAGCAGGAAGATTAAATAAACAAAAAAAGCGTGCGACTAAGCGCACGCTTTTTCAGCTATTTAAAGCAGTTGCTTCAGTGAAGCGCCGCTTCTTTCTCACTTAAGTACTCAAACTCAAGTTTATCTTTCACCAACGTCACTTTCACAGTGCCGCCATCAACCAACGAGCCGAACAACAGTTCATTCGCAAGTGGCTTCTTAAGCTGCTCTTGAATAACGCGGCCCATAGGACGAGCGCCCATTGCCTTATCGTATCCTTTATGAGCTAACCAATGGCGTGCATCTTGTGATACTTCCATCGACACACCTCGAGCATCAAGTTGAACCTGAAGCTCGACAATGAACTTATCAACCACTTGATGAATAACGCTTTCATCTAGGCTATTAAACCAAATGATATTGTCGAGACGATTACGAAACTCTGGCGTAAATACTTTTTTGATTTCCGCCATGGCATCGTGACTATTATCTTGCTGAATCAAACCAATTGATTTCTTCTCTGTTTCAGCGACACCCGCATTAGTGGTCATGACAAGGATGACGTTACGGAAATCCGCTTTACGGCCATTATTGTCCGTTAGCGTACCATTATCCATCACTTGCAGTAGTAAGTTGAAAATATCTGGATGCGCTTTTTCAATCTCATCAAGTAGAACAACCGAATGAGGGTGTTTGAGAACCGCATCAGTGAGTAAACCGCCTTGATCGTAACCAACGTAACCTGGCGGCGCACCAATCAAGCGACTCACAGAGTGACGTTCACCATACTCAGACATATCAAAACGAAGAAGCTCGATACCAAGTAGTTTGGACAACTGAACCGTGACTTCTGTTTTACCTACCCCCGTAGGGCCGGCAAATAAGAATGATCCGACAGGTTTATTATCAACACCCAGACCTGCACGTGACAACTTGATAGCTTCTGACAGTGCATCAATAGCATTGTCTTGACCAAACACCAGCATCTTCATCTTGTCATCTAAGTTTCTCAAGATGTCTTTGTCCGACGATGACACTGATTTCTCTGGGATACGAGCCATCCTAGCAACCATCGCTTCGATGTCTGCTACGCCAACCGTTTTCTTACGACGACTCGCTGGAGCCAGACGACTGCGAGCGCCAGCCTCATCAATGACATCAATCGCTTTATCTGGTAAATGACGCTCGTTGATGTACTTCGCCGACAGTTCAACCGCAGCACGTAGCGCTTTATTGGTGTAACGCACTTCATGGTGGGCTTCGTACTTCGGCTTTAAACCCATCAGAATCTTTGTAGTGTCATCCAATGAAGGCTCAACAACGTCAATTTTTTGGAAACGGCGAGACAATGCGCGCTCTTTTTCAAAAATGTTGCTGTACTCTTGGTATGTTGTTGAGCCGATGCAACGTAACTTACCGCTACTTAGTAGTGGCTTAATTAGGTTAGCGGCATCGACCTGACCACCAGAAGCAGCACCTGCACCAATGATGGTGTGAATTTCATCGATGAATAGGATCGCATCCTCTTCTTTTTCTAACTGTTTCAAAATTGTCTTGAAACGTTTCTCGAAGTCACCACGATATTTGGTGCCCGCCAATAACGAACCAATATCAAGTGAGTAAATCACACTATCTTGAATGACTTCTGGTACTTGGCCTTCTACGATTCGCCAAGCCAGACCTTCCGCAATGGCCGTTTTACCCACACCCGCTTCACCGACGAGCAACGGGTTATTCTTACGGCGACGGCAAAGTACTTGAATGGTACGCTCAAGCTCTTTATCTCGGCCTATCAGAGGGTCAATATTACCGGCTTTCGCCACTTGGTTAAGGTTGGTAGCAAAGCTCTCTAAGCGCTCATCTGAATTCGTCTCTTCCGGGCTGTCAGAACCGAACGAGTCCGATGAAGATGGATCTTCACTTGAGCCTGAAGCTTTCGTAATACCATGGGAGATAAAATTCACGATATCCAAGCGCGAAATGTCATTCTTCTTAAGCAGGTAGGCGGCATGAGACTCTTGTTCGCTAAATATCGCGACTAAGACGTTTGCACCAGTCACTTCATTGCGCCCAGAAGACTGAACATGGAATACCGCACGCTGAAGCACACGCTGAAAACTCAAGGTAGGTTGGGTTTCTCGTGTCTCATCACTTTGCGGGATCAACGGCGTTGTTTGATCAATGAAAATATCGAGTTCGTTACGCAAAGCATCAAGGTCCGCTTTGCAGGCTAATAAGGCTTCCTTGGCTGCATCATTTTCCAACAATGCGAGTAGGAGGTGTTCGACAGTCATGAACTCGTGACGTTTATCTCGTGCACGAGCGAATGCACCGTTAAGGCTTGACTCTAGTTCTTTATTTAGCATAAGTACCTCCCGAAAGAACAACTTGGTTGCTCGAGCAAGTCTTCTTGTTACGCTTGCTCCATCGTACATAGTAGCGGATGTTCATTTTCCCTTGAGTACATCGTCACTTGCGCTACTTTAGTTTCAGCAATTTCTGCGCTGTATGTCCCACAAATTGCCTTTCCTTCATAGTGAACCTTAAGCATGATTTGCGTTGCTTTATCAAGATCATGAGAAAAGAATCGCTCAAGTACCTCTATGACGAAATCCATAGGTGTGTAGTCATCATTATTGAGTACAACGTTGTATAGCTTCGGCGGCTGAACTTTTGTACTTTCTCGCTCCAGAAGATCAGAGTCTGGAGTCACCCATTCAAAATTTTTACTCATGGCAATTCAAAGATATCTTATCAAAGGGTTGATGTTTTCGACCTATAAAAACAATCTACCATAAGCATGCCGAGTGGTGTAGTGAGATAAGGCACCTAAATGGACTTTGATAGATAAAAAGTTGCGCCCTCATATAGAGACTAATGCACCTCTTACACTGGTGCAAATAAAGATTTTGGTCTTCAAACCGTCAGAGGCATCCCCTAATAATGGTATTGTTGCATGCAATGCATTTACCCTATCACTACGTTAATGCAAAGTAAGAGATCACAGTTATCAATTAAATTTATGCTTTCTATCACCGAAATTTCACTTTTTATTCATTTAGTAGATTCCACTAAGTTGTGCAGCTTGATCAGTATGCGCCTTCAGCATATTCAAATCATACAGTCTTTTTAACTAACCCCACGCCTCTGACCGACAAACCGTTTGCAAAGTTGTTAATCTTAAGTGAGATTTGTTTTAAAATACGACTTTGATTGTTGCATTTCACTATTGACTGCTGAGATTCATTGACTAAAGTGGAAAGTGTTGATGCATAAATCGTCATTTAAGACTGCCTTTCTTTGGGACAAAGTCTTAGATGGAACGCTCAACTCGACGTGTATTAGTGAGAACTAATAATGATACCAAGCTAAAGGTATGGCTTGGAGTAGTAAAAACATCAGTAAAATGCATGAGGGATGTAAAAGCATGGCTACAGGTACAGTAAAGTGGTTTAACAATGCCAAAGGATTTGGGTTTATCTGTTCAGATGAAGAGGAAGGAGATATCTTTGCCCACTACTCGACTATCCAAATGGACGGTTATCGTACACTGAAAGCAGGCCAACAAGTCTCATACGAGATTGAAAAAGGCCCAAAAGGTTCACACGCGAGTAGCGTTGTGCCAATAGAGAGCCAAGCCAAATAACTATATCAATCTAAATAAGTAATTGATCATTCTTGCTAGTTAAAATCGCTGATAGTTTCGGTATAGATTTTGTAAGTAATTAGAATAACGAGTTACTGCAATCTATGTCTTGCTCTAAGCTATTTTTCCGGCGCAATAAAGTGACCTGTTATTGATCTAGATTGGTATTAGAGCGCTCAATCAGACAAACCCTTCGCTCTCATTAATTTAGGCTAGTTATAGCACTGACTTTATGAAGAGGAAAATAAACCCGCTAAAGAGCGGGTTTATAGTTTATCAGCACTAAAACACGCCACCGAAGTGGCGTAAACTTAGATTATTTGATGATAGCGTTCAGAGTTGCACTTGGGCGCATTAGTGCCGCTGTCACTTCATCATCGAGTGAGTAGTAACCACCTAGTTCACCTTTCACCCCTTGAGCAGAGTTCAACTCAGAAATGATTGCGTCTTCTTGCTCTTCAAGCGCTTTTGCAACTGGCGCAAACTCAGCAGCAAGTTCTGAATCAACAGATTGCTCTGCAAGTGCTTTAGCCCAATAAGAAGCAAGGTAATAGTGACTACCACGGTTATCTAACTCACCTACCTTGCGTGAAGGCGATTTGTTATTATCCAAGAATTCACCCGTTGCTTTATCCAGTGCATCAGCGAGAACCTGCGCCTTTACATTCCCCGTCACAGCGCTTAGGTGTTCTAACGAAGCCGCTAACGCTAAAAACTCACCTAAAGAATCCCAACGAAGGTGATTTTCTTTCTCAACTTGTTGGACGTGTTTAGGTGCAGAACCACCTGCGCCCGTTTCAAACAAACCACCGCCGTTCATTAGCGGAACGATAGACAGCATCTTCGCAGATGTACCTAACTCTAGGATTGGGAACAAGTCAGTTAGATAGTCACGCAATACGTTACCCGTTACCGAAATAGTATCTAGACCTTCTTTAATACGCTCTAATGAGAACTTACATGCATCAACTGGTGCAAGGATTTTGATCTCTAAACCCGCCGTATCATGCTCAGGTAGGTATGCATGAACTTTCTTGATAAGCTCCGCATCGTGCGCACGATTTTCATCGAGCCAGAATACGGCCGGAGCACCTGTTGCGCGTGCACGCGTTACCGCTAGTTTCACCCAGTCTTGAATTGGCGCATCTTTCACCTGGCACATACGGAAGATGTCACCCTCTTCTACCGCCTGCTCAAGTAGTACGGTACCAGAAGCATCAACCACACGTACGGTGCCTGCGACATCTAGAATGAATGTCTTGTCATGTGAACCGTACTCTTCTGCTTTTTGAGCCATTAGACCAACGTTTGGTACGCTTCCCATTGTTGTTGGGTCAAATGCACCGTGCTCTTTACAGAAGTCGATTACCGCTTGGTAAATACCAGCGTAGCTACGATCCGGAATCATCGCTTTGGTGTCTTTCTGCTTACCATCCGGCCCCCACATTTGGCCAGATGAGCGAAGCATGGCTGGCATCGATGCGTCAACGATGATGTCACTTGGTACATGAAGGTTGGTAATCCCGCGATCTGAATCCACCATCGCTAGCTCTGGCTGCGTCTCGTATACCGCTAAAATAGCGGCTTCGATTTCAGATTTTTGCTCTGTCGGTAGTGATTCAATTTTTGCGTAAACATCGCCGATACCGTTGTTTACATCCACACCGAGTTCTTCAAATAGTTTGCCGTACTTAGCAAAAACATCTTTATAGTAAACCTTAACAGCATGACCGAAGATCACTGGATCAGAAACCTTCATCATGGTCGCTTTCATGTGTAGAGAAAGCAGAACGTCTTGCTGTTTCGCTTCTTCGATTTCTTTTTCAAAGAATGCAACCAGTGCTTCCTTGTTCATCACTGAACAATCAATCACTTCTTTATCTTGTAGAGGGAACGCAGCTTTTAGTTGTTTTACTGAACCGTCTGCAGCGACGAATTCAATTTTAACGTCAGTCGCACCAGAAACGGTTGTCGACTTTTCACTGCCAAAGAAGTCGTGGTCAGTCATGCTTGATACGTGAGATTGAGAATCTGCTGACCATGCACCCATTGAGTGTGGATTTTTCTTCGCGTAATTCTTCACGGAAAGTGGCGCACGACGATCTGAGTTACCTTCACGGAGTACTGGGTTTACCGCACTGCCTTTAATTTTGTCGTAAGTCGCTTTGATGGCTTCTTCTTCGTAAGTATTTGGCTCTTCTGGATAGTTCGGTAAATCGTAACCTTTTGCCTGGAGTTCTTTAATCGCCGCTTTTAGCTGAGGAATAGAAGCAGAGATGTTAGGAAGCTTGATAATATTTGCTTCAGGAGTCTTAGCCATCTCACCAAGCTCTGCTAGTGCATCACCAATACGTTGCTCTTGTTTTAAATGCTCTGGGAAGTTCGCAATAATACGACCCGCTAATGAAATATCACGAGTATCTACGTTGATGCCAGACGAAGCGGTAAACGATTGAATGATTGGCAGTAATGAATAGGTTGCTAGCGCTGGGGCTTCATCAGTGATTGTGTAGATAATGGTAGGTTTTTCTGTAGGCATGAAATTTCCCTATTTTTCACTCAACTAAGCTGATAACTCAGCCACTGAGTTTGTTGAATTGACGCATTGCTTAACGTTAGTAGTGCATTTCTCCTCACCAACGCAAAATGCGGTTCGCACTCTTTCTTATATTTGACTCTATATCCATGAGTGCACTTTGTGCCAAGCGCACTTTCAGCTGTATTTCTAACAGAAATCCATCACTGAAAGCGACTTAGCTATATCATTAAACAAATAACACGAAATAGTCTATTATTCTGTGCGCTTTTGTTAGTTTTAGGCGCGAAAATGATAGCGGATATCAGGAAAACATAAAACTTTCAAACACAGTTCATTTACAATTTTGCAAGGTAGTTAACATGTCATCTCGCACGGGCCATGAAAAAGGTCGTCGTAGTCACCCATCTAAACCGGGGCATTTTAAACGCTCGGCAAAGCCAAGCAACGCCACAGGACAAGGTCAAAAAAGACAAAATCGCCTAAGCCGCTCGTCATCAATAGCAAAACCTAGAATTGCCCCAGAAGATCGTAAAGTGATCATTTTCAATAAACCTTATGACACATTGAGCCAGTTTACCGATGGTGAGGGCCGTAAAACGCTTGCCGATTACATACCAGTGAAAGATGTTTACGCTGCTGGTCGGCTCGATCGTGACAGTGAGGGGCTAATGGTGCTCACTAATGATGGCATCTTACAAGCCAAACTGACGCAACCGACATCAAAATCACCAAAGACCTATTGGGTGCAAGTGGATGGGGCTCCTCAAGAAGAAGACTTAGAGAAATTACGTAAAGGCGTGGAGCTTAAAGATGGTATGACGCTGCCTGCCAAAGTAGAGGTTATGTCAACGCCGGACATCTGGGACAGAAATCCACCCGTACGTTTTCGCGCTAACATCCCAACCACGTGGTTAGCCATTACCATTATCGAGGGACGAAACCGTCAAGTTAGGCGCATGACCGCTCATATAGGCTTCCCTACCCTACGCTTAGTACGCTACTCCATGGGCGGGATTGTGCTGGATGATCTACAACCTGGTGAGTGGAGAGAGATCCATTTAGCTCACTAAACGAAACCGCTATTAAACCGGCTCCTCTGAGCTGAATACATCAAAAATTATCTAAAAAAAGAGCGCATCATGGATGCGCTCTCTTCTTTCATATTTGAGTGACTAACTATTAGAAGTAGTAGAAAGCCGCTGCGAATACGTAAGTTTCCTTATCAACTGATTTATCACCAGAGTCTAGGATTTGTTTCACGTCGATACCCATGTCCGCATTTTGACCTAGCTTGTAAGTCATCGCGATGTTCATGTAAGACTGATCTTTGTCTGCTTCGTTGTTTTCTTCAGCAGTGTTTGCTGCATAGCCAGCAGCCAACGTCATCAGGTCATTTACTGGGTAGCCAGCAGATAGGTAGTAACCAGTGTTTTTCTTATCAGTTGTATTTGATACTAGGTTAGCACCACCTTCTTCAATCCAGAAGTTTGCACCTAGCATCACTGCGCCTAGGTCAACGTTACCAGTTACTGTGTAAACATCGTAGTCATGTTCATCACGAGTTTCGTAACCAGCGTAGATATTGAACATGTCTTGCTCAAGACCGATGTAACCATTCACACCTTTGTCTGCAGCACGGTGAGATGCACTAGTTTCAAAGTAAGACACACCGTAAGCGAAACCAGAAGTCGCACCTTGGAACTTAACTACGTTGTATGCGTCAGAAGCGTCGCCTGCAGATGCACCGAATTCGTAAGTGAAGTCACCAGCGCCGTCAACTTTATCTAGTGCCGTGTCGTTTTCCCAACCGAAAGACGCAACACCGTAGCCAGTGTCGAAACCGATCCATGCTTTATCTACGTCTGTTGCTGGACCAGATTCAATACCAGTAATATCTTCTGACTTAGTGCTGTAGTTCATCTCTAGGTCAACTTCAAGGTAACCTAGTAGACGGTTGTTTCGGTAGTTTACTGCAACTGTTACAGCAGTTGCCCAATCATCGTAAAGCGCTTTTGTTTCAGTATCGTAGTAACCACCAACACCTAGCGCACCTTCTACCACAAACTGCTCTTTTTGCATTGGGTCAAACTCAAATACAGGCTTGCTGTTTTGAGATGTTGTTTCTACTGCGAATGCAGACGTAGAGATGCTCGCTACAGCAAGCGCTAATAGAGTCTTTTTCATAATAATTCCACTGCCTTTTCTTAGTTTGGGATATCCTTGTCCGATTCCCTTCTTTTATATTTTTGAAACCGCTTATTATCGAAACGTAACAATGCTTGGTCTGCAAAATCTGAGCGTTAGAGTGCAAAAGATTATTCTGTCTGTCAAACTTTCTAAACTTTATCATCAAAAAAAGTAAAAATTGAATAAAAACAGACATTTACACAGTTTCATTGTCATTTTTTGATGAATATCTAAACAACAACCTTGTCTCTTAACCAACTAAACAACCATTACCGAGCAGCTTAAAATCTCTATCTTCGATTATTTACCAGACAATAAATAGATAAATACACCTATTAACATGTAAATATCAGATTATTATGTTAATAAACGAGAGCGAGCATCCTTCTTTAGTTTAGGTTTAGTTTTTTTTTGTGAACAAGATCTCTATTCCTTACAAAAGCATTCCATTTCGCGAACTACTGTACAACTAGTGATGTGTGCTACTATGCGGCTCCAACGCATTTGAGGCCCGTATGCTAACCAGTAACATTCAGAAATCGATTCGAACTAGCTACCAGAATCTGCAAGCACAACTCGACAACTTTGTCCCGAGAAGAGCTCAAAACTACTTAGTTGCGGAAATAGCGAAAACGCTATGCGGGCAATACCATAAGTCCAATCGTCTTCTGGTGGCTGAAGCCGGAACCGGGATCGGCAAATCACTGTCATACTTGATGGCCGCCATCCCTGTTGCGGTTTATAACAACCGAAAAGTGGTCATTTCAACGGCGACAGTGGCGTTGCAAGAACAACTAGTAAACAAAGATTTGCCGCTATTTCGTCGCATCACTGATCGAGAGTTCTCATTTATTCTCGCTAAAGGTCGCCAACGTTACTGCTGCGCTGAAAAACTGGCTGCAGCATGTGGCGTCGATGGTGGCCAACTTGCCATGTTTGAAACTAAACCGAAGAAGAAAGACATCGAGTTGTTGGAAACCATGTATCGGTCCCTTGCGCAAGGTAAGTGGGATGGCGACCGTGATTCCTGGCCAAAATCCATCGATGACCAACTCTGGCAGCTGATCGTGAGTGATAAGCATAGCTGCAATAATAGCTTGCCGACTCACCGTGGGTGCCCTTTCCAAAAAGCACGTGCGGAACTAGACAAAAACGACGTGATCATCGCCAACCATTCTCTTGTAATGGCAGATGCGGATCTCGGTGGTGGCGTGATCTTGCCTGAACCGGAAAACACCATTTATGTGTTCGATGAGGCGCATCACTTGCCTCACGTTGCTCGCGATCATGCGTCTGCATCCGCTAGCTTAAAAGGCGCGGCAGCGTGGTTAGAGAAACTGAATCAATCCACCAGTAAGTTTTCTTCACTGGCGGATGAAAAGCGCGTGGGTCGATTTCGAAATGATTTACAAGAGTCCGTACAGGAACTGATCCCCGCGTTAAGCCAATTAACCAAGCAGTTTGACCCTGCACAATTTGATGATGGCATATGTCGCTTTGAGCATGGAGAACTACCAAACTGGTTAGAGAACCAATCCAAAGAATTGAAACAACTCAGTAAGAAAGCGAACCAAAGCGTAGCCAAAATCGCAGACTTAATTGCCGAACGCGTAAAAGATGGCGAACTTTCATCAAAGTTAGCAGAGCCTGCTTTGGCTGAATTGGGCTTTTATATTCAGCGTTTAGAGAACCTCGCTCAAGTTTGGCGCTTAATGGCTGAGCCCACTCGCGACAAAGGCGCACCTTTGGCTCGTTGGTTAGAGAAACACCCCGATCGTGAAGGCGATTATATAGTGAGTGTGTCTCCACTTGAGATTGGGTGGCAGTTGGATCAACAAATTTGGAGTCGCTGTATTGGTGCCGTTTTGGTTTCTGCCACAATGCGCGCACTAAACTCTTTTCAGTATTTCTGTCACCAAGTTGGGGTGGATGCGAAACCGGAGTCTGGCACACAATTTTTGGCGCTGGCCTCTCCGTTTGATTACCAAAACCAAGCAGAGTTGCTTATCCCAGCAATGCAGTACGAACCGCAAGCACCTCAGTTTACTGAATATCTTATTGAGATTTTGCCTAAGTATTTAGAAGACAACAAAGCAAACTTAGTATTATTCTCCTCATATTGGCAGATGAACCAAGTCGCAGACGCATTAAATGCGGACTTCATCAAACGCGGGTGGGCGCTACAAGTTCAGGGAGAGAGTTCTCGTGCAGAGATTCTAAAAAAACATAAAAAGCTCATTGATAAACAAAAGACCAGCATCCTATTTGGTACTGGAAGCTTCTCTGAAGGGCTCGATTTACCTGGGGAGTTGTTAGAGAACTTGATCATCACCAAAATTCCTTTCGGTGTGCCTACTTCACCGGTAGAGCAGGCGCATTCTGAATATATCGAGAAAAAAGGCGGTAACCCATTTATGCAGATCACCGTCCCCGATGCAAGTAAAAAGCTGATTCAGAGTGTTGGTCGTTTACTGCGTAAAGAGCGTGATTCTGGTAGAGTGACCATTCTTGACAGACGCTTAGTAACCAAACGCTACGGACAAGCACTCATTGACTCGCTGCCACCGTTTAAACGCAAAATAGAATATTAGAAGAAAAACCATTTATGGAAATGATTGAGCCAACCATGCTGTTGGTGTTGGCGCTTGTCGCTTTTGTTGCAGGGTTTATCGATGCTGTGGCAGGTGGAGGGGGGATGCTTACTGTGCCTGCCCTACTTTCTTTGGGGCTTCCTCCACATGTTGCTTTAGGGACAAATAAGTTGGCCGCTTCATTTGCTTCTTCTACTGCTGCTTTTACTTATTACAAAAAGCGCCTCTTTAAGCCACAATGCTGGGGCCGTGCATTTATTGCCACATTAATTGGTGCAACACTCGGTACACTTTTTGTGGATGCGATTAGCACAGAGTGGTTAGAAAAAGTATTACCGCTCATTATACTGGGTGCCGCTATGTATACCGTATTCCACAAAGCCCCCAACTCCACACACCAAAGCCCTACACCAGAACCGTGTCCATTGCTAAACAAAAAGCAGTACATGCAAGGTCTAACCATTGGGTTTTATGATGGTCTTGCTGGGCCGGGCACCGGTGCATTCTGGACAGTCAGTTCTATGGCGTTATATCGGTTGAATATTTTGCTTGCGTCAGGCTTGGCTAAAGCGATGAACTTCACCAGTAACTTCACTTCTCTTATCACTTTTGCGGTTTTAGGTCATATTAACTGGGTGCTAGGCTTAACCATGGGCGTGTGTTTAATGGCAGGGGCCTTTGTTGGTGCGCACTCTGCGATTCGATTCGGCTCTAAGTTTATTCGCCCAGTATTTGTTACTGTGGTTAGCGCACTTGCTATAAAATTGGCATATGACGCATGGTTTGTAGGTCTGACATGAACATTAATCAACTTTCAGAAAAACTAGAACAGATGTCCAAACAAGCCGCAACGCTTGACCGCCAGCGAGGTGAACATCATGTTCCACTTTTTGACGAGCGCTTGTTCCACTGCCGCTCTCGCTTACTCGTGCCTTGCGTAAAAGAAGCAAACTCGACACTGGATGCGATCATCCGGGAGCAGAACGAAGGCAAATTGACAACGTTGCGTGCCGAGTACCTTACTGAGCGATTAGTTGCGCAAATTAGTGCTATCCAACGTGAAATATCCACCACTAAAATTCGTAAGAACGAAATTAAGCATAGTAGTCACTTCCGCAAGCCTATCAATGTGCTTTATCAAGAGCTCGCTCAACACCAAGAATGGGCTCGCCGCTTAAGAGAAATGGTGTTGGAAAAGGAACGTGCGGTAGAAATAGCACCAAGCTTTATGCGTTCAGAGGCGCAGAAGGCCCTCATTGCCACAGAACAGCGATTAGAGCGCTGTCAAGCAGCGCTGCTGAAACTCGAAAATCAAATTACTCATAGGGAAAAACATCAGTAATGTCTGACCAACCAATATCACCACTTGATAGTGCGCCTGAAGAAGTCAAACTGGCCGTTGATCTTATCTATTTATTGGAAACAAACAAAATTGATCCTGCAACCGCACTTAAAGCGCTCGAAATCGTAAAAAATGACTTAGAAAACAAGCTTGTTTCAAACAAGTAGAACTGACTATTTAGAGTGACAACCTAACAGCGCTCTTATTCTTAGGCCAATTTTCAATGGTAATCTCTGACCAAACCATCCCCTTGAGAAGGATAAATAATGAAAGTAATCAGCTTTAACATTAATGGACTCCGCGCGCGTCTTCACCAGCTTCAAGCCATTATCGATAAGCATCAACCTGACGTTATCGGTCTGCAGGAAATCAAAGTTCATGACGAAGCCTTCCCTATCGAAGATGTCGAAGCAATGGGGTACAACGTTTACTTTCATGGCCAGAAAGCGCACTACGGTGTGGCGATGCTATGTAAACAAGAGCCAATCAGCGTGCAGAAGGGCTTTCCTACTGACAATGAAGAACATCAAAAACGCATGATCATGGCAACGTTTGCAGATGAAAACGGCGAGAAGGTGACAGTACTCAACGGTTACTTCCCGCAAGGTGACAATATCGCTCACGAAACCAAATATCCATACAAGCGCCAGTTCTACAAAGATCTAATGAGCTACCTAAACGGTCACCACTCCAATGATGAACAACTGATCGTAATGGGAGACATCAACATCAGCCCTATTGATGCCGATATCGGTATCGGAGAACCAAACCGGAAACGTTGGTTGAAAACGGGCAAATGTTCATTCCAGCCAGAAGAACGCGAGTGGTTACAAACACTTCTGGATTGGGGCTTTGAAGATACTTTCCGTACTTTACACCCAGAAGTCAATGATCGCTTCTCATGGTTCGATTACCGCTCTCGAGGTTTTGATGACAACCGTGGTCTTCGTATTGACGTGATTTTGGCAACGCCATCTCTTGCTAACAAATGTATCGAGTCAGACGTTGATTACGAACTACGAGGAATCGAAAAGCCGTCTGACCATGCTCCTATCTGGTCGACCTTCAAATAGCCCCTGACCTTTCACCAACGATAAAAAGAGCGCACATTGGCGCTCTTTTTATCGTTAGTATCAACCTAGTGATAAACTTTTAGCTTAATGGTCTTAGATACGCCAAGAAACGTTTCTCTGCCATTTTAAAGCACCACAGAATAATAAACGTCAACGCCATGTAGAACAGACCTGCCGTCAAGAATGACTCAAATGGCGCATAATATCTTGAGTTTACTAAGCGAGCAGCGCCAGTCAAATCCATAATGGTGATGATGCCGGCAACCGCACTACCGTGTAGCATGAAGATCACCTCATTCGAATACGCAGGTAAAGCACGGCGTAATGCGCTTGGTAAGATGATACGACGATAAGTCATAAACGGGCTCATGCCATAAGCTTTCGCGGCTTCCACTTCCCCTTTTGGTAAGCCATTGATCGCACCACGAATAATTTCCGCTGTGTAAGCTGAAGTATTAAGAACGAAAGCCACTAGCGCACAAAACCATGCATTCTCCCAAAGGGTGTCTTTTACTGGGAAGAATTGGTCCATACCGTAGTAAATGAGGTACAGCTGCACTAATAGAGGAGTCCCACGGAAAAAGTAAATAAACGTCCAAGATGGAAGACTTAATGCGTAATTGGTACTGTTACGTGCTACCGCAAGTGGAATCGACACGCCCAAACCAATCACAAGTGCTAAAGAAACCAACCATACTGTCGTCCACAATCCATCTAGGTAGACCGGGAAGCTTTCAACAATCAATGAAAAATCCATGGTTTACCTCGCGTGAATGCTGAATTTACGTTCCACAAGCTTAAGCAAGCCCGTAGAGACACTAGTAAAGAACAAGAAGATAATTGCAACTGCCATATAAAAGGTAAATGGCATCTTTGTTGTACCAGCGGCTAATGAGCTGATACGCACCATATCTTCAAGACCAATGATCGACACGAGTGCAGTCGTTTTTAGTAATACCAACCAGTTATTGCCAAAACCAGGAAGTGCATGTCGGATCATTTGAGGTAAGAGGATTCTTCTGAATGACATGATCGAGCTCATTCCATACGCTTTTGCCGCTTCTAACTCGCCTTTATCTACCGCCATAATCGCACCGCGAAATGTCTCTGCCATATAAGCACCAAAGATAAAACCGATGGTTAGTACACCCGCAATAAATGGGCTGACATCAATATAATCAGGTAAATAAGAGGTCCACTCATGATTAGGATCACTTGCTGTGAACCAATCATTGAGTGTTTCATTGATAGAATAAAGACTGTTGTTTAATAGAATTTGACCACCGAAGAAGATCAACATCATCAGAACCAAGTCTGGGATGCCACGAATAATGGTGGTGTATAGCGTCGCCATTGCTCTCGCCCACTTGTAAGGAGCAAGCTTTGCTAATGCGCCAAGCATGCCAAGAACGACAGCCAAAATCAGAGAAAGTACAGCGACTTCGATGGTTACTAACGCCCCTTTTAAGATCGAGGCTTCATATCCTTGTAAATCCAGCATAGGTGAGTTCCTAATCCCTAAAACTCAAAATCGGCCGTTAGCGACTTCTAGGAACAAGCCAACGGCCGCTTAATTACGACTTAATCGCCGTATACATCGTAGTTGAAGTATTTACCTGCGATTTCTTGATAAACACCTTTTTCACGTAGTGCAACGATAGCTGCATCCAGTTTCTTCGTTAGGTCTTTGTCCTGTTTACGAACCGCAATACCCATACCTTCACCAAACCATTTAGGATCAGTCAAAGACGGACCAACAAATTCATACGCTTCGCCACCAGCTTTGTTGATAACACCTTCTTCTAGCGCTGATGCATCACCCAGTACCGCAGCGATACGACCATTCGCAAGATCTAGGTAAGCTTCATCAAATGAACCGTAGCGAACGATTTCTACGTCGTCGCCGTAATTGTCAGTCAAATACTTGTCGTGTGTAGTCGCACGTTGAACACCAATTTTGACATCTTTCAGGTTATCAAAGTCTAAACCTGCGCCTTTCTTAGCGATGAATTTGTTTGGAATTTGTGCGTATTTACCAGTGAAATCCACTTTCTTCTTACGCTCTTCAGTGATCGACATTGCCGCAATGATCGCGTCATACTTACGTGCTAGCAGAGAAGGAATAATACCATCCCAGTCTTGAGCAACGATTTGACACTTAACCTTCATTTCTTCACAAAGAGCGTTCGCCATATCTACGTCGAAGCCTTTGATTGAACCATCGGTCTCGGTCCAGCTAAATGGAGGGTAAGCGCCTTCAATACCAAAGCGAACGGTTTTCCATTCTTTCGCTTGAGCGACACCAGACACTGCCGTTGCAGCAAGCGTTGCTGCTAATAGCCACTTTTTCATTTCCATACTCCTGTGATTGCTATTTTATTTGGTTTTGTTTGTTGTGCGTGCTTGGGAGGCAAGTGAATGCCGCCCACAAAAATTAGGGGCTGTTTACCTAATAAATGGATGAAATAAATTGCTGTAATCGTTGTGAATCCGGGTTAGTAAAAAGTTTCGCTGGGTCTCCCTGCTCCTCAACCAAACCTTGATGTAGAAACATAACATGATTCGATACGTCACGCGCGAACGCCATTTCATGGGTCACAACCAACATGGTTCGCCCTTCTTCTGCCAAATCTCTCATTACCCCTAAGACTTCCCCAACGAGTTCTGGGTCAAGTGCCGAAGTGGGTTCATCAAAAAGCATAACTTCAGGATCAACCGCCAAAGCACGAGCAATGGCGGCGCGCTGCTGCTGACCGCCAGATAGATGCCCTGGGTAGTAGTCTTTGCGTTCGTATAGCCCGACTTTCTTCAGTAGGACCTCTGCGTTTTCAATTGCCTGTGCTTTAGGAACACCAAGAACATGGACCGGTGCTTCTATCACATTCTCTAACACCGTGAGGTGTGACCATAAATTAAAGCCTTGAAACACCATCGCCAAGCGAGAACGAATACGTTGCACCTGCTTTTCGTTTGCAGGCACAGACTCACCCGCGCGGTTGTTCTTCATTTGGATAAGTTCACCATTCACCCAAATTTCACCCGCGGTCGGTGTTTCTAATAAGTTGATACATCTAAGGAAGGTACTCTTACCAGAACCAGAAGAGCCAATGATGGAGATAACATCCCCTTTATGAGCGGAAAGAGAAATACCCTTTAGGACTTCATTTTTCCCAAATGTTTTGTGCAGGTTTTTAATATCTAGCGCTGGTACATCATTCATGCGCCTTACTCCCTGTGTTTTTTGTCACTGCAATAAGGGACTCCGCCCTCTTTGAATGGGAACAAATTATCACCACTAAACTAAAGTTGCAACAAATCATTAACCTAAAATCATTGCATAGATAAGCGATAATTGCATTTTAATATTCAATATTTAGCTAAATATTCTTCTCTATGCGCATAGTAGGTGTTAAAAAGCCCCTCAAGTGAGGGGCTAAGAGAAATACAAAAGTGTTAATTGAAACTTACTTTAAGCCATTGCTAATTAAAGCGGCTGACTACCAGTGAGTTTGAAGTACGTAGGGCGACCTCGTTTTCCAAGCCTTCTTTTTCTGTAGTAATGATGCCATCCAAGTCTGCATCTAGCTCGGGCTCTGACGCAGCACCGTTAGAAAAGAAGCTCATGAACATCTTAGAGTCGAGATCGCTATCTTCTCTCAACACCACTGCAGTACGGTTGAAGTTATTCGAAGCTGAAACTTTCAAACCATTTATAACTGATGTAGGAAAATTGTAATAGTGCAACTCCGGAACAACGACTGCATCACTGTCGCTCTTAGTGAAAATTCGGTGCGTTATTTTATAATCGCTAGAAGCAGCAAAGTAAGCTACACGAGTAAAGCCTTCTGTAGAAGACGTCAACCCCATGTCCAAATCAATCATCGACTCTGCGCTTCCTTGTGCCGATACACGTGGTTTAGCATTTGGTAGGCTATCTATATTTAAGTAAGAACTCGGATCGGCATCAATATCCCATCCTTCAGAAATAGTTTCGTTAAGTAGCGATTCCCAACCATTTGCTTGGTTCTCAGAGAACGCCATATAAGCCCACGTTTCTTTATTAGTTGAGCTAGGGCGTTGGTAATCTCTTGCCGTTGTGTCTAACTCTAACGCATCGTATACAAAGCCATTGACAACAAAACCGATGTGGAGTGAGTCATAAGTATAATTAGAAGACGAGTAAATACTGGACGTATTATCTGCCCTTACCAATGCGATTTCATCAGTTCCCCATGAACCAATTCCATACTGGTAAAGAGCCTTGTTGTTTGAGCCAGGTTCATACTGGAACAACGCAGTAGGTTCACCTTGTATCCCCTCCAACTCATCCGTAGGCAACATATCTGGGTTTGCAGATGTGAAAGTATCAGTTTGAGAGACAAAATTATAATCTCCACCTCCTGATTCCGCATTTCGGTAATCCAAGTTAGTGAACTTATCGCTGACTAAATTACCGCCAGTGAAACATTTATTCAAAGAATCTCGGTTAAGAGCAAAAGTGACATTACGTAGTTTTTTGTCTTGTAAGAACTCTTTTGAAAACGTATTTACCCGAGCTTCTCTACCATTAAACTCTATCGCTTGAAATGTTACAAAACCACCATCAGGAATATCTTCAAGATAGAATTTAAAACTATCCGTAATCGGTTTAATGATATCGCCAGAAACTTTACCATCAGCATCAGAGTAGTAACCAATAACATAGTTAGTGACCTGCTCTTTAGAAGCAGCACTGTAGGTTAAAACCGTTTTATCACCATTTAGAACAGTTTTACGGTCATACACAGTACAACCTTTCGTGATAGCGTCACTTTCAGTCAGTGTCGCTGGTATGGCAAAATCAAAAGTAAACGCGGTTCTCGGTGCACCGCCGCCGCCACCACCGCCACCACCACCGCCACCACCGCAACCGACCATAAGTCCTGAAATGATTGCCACTAACGGCAGCACATTAAGCTGTTTCATGTCTTCTTCCTAAACTGAGCGGCAATGATTAGCCAAAAAATCGTCTTTGCTCGAAATCAAGCAAGAATGAAGCCAGCTTTTCGTACCATCTATGAATGGCATCAATAAGTTCAATTGAGCATTATTTCCGCAAAACAAAGTCTAATTTTATGCAACTTGTGTAATCGAATTACACACTAAACCACCAAGTTGTTCGCATGCCAGACACTTTCTGTAGTTTTCTTTCACATCCTTTCTTAAAGTGATCTAAATCAATCACCCCAAAGGGCTATCTTGCTAGACTCCGCCCTAATGATGAGGAATTTTTTGTGCCTTAACACAACAGGTTATTAGCTATGCTTAGGCACGTGGTATATGTGCAACAAAAAAACTAATATATAGCTAGCATAGGAAGTACCGCAGGACGCGGGTTTTAATATTCAATTCAGAATTAATAATTTTTCAAAATATATGAGGAATCTATGTCAGACGCAGTAAATAAAGCGCACTCTGATTCAGATATCGAGACGAAAAGCTATCAAGAGCTTCATCGTCCATCTTCTGAGTTCGCAAGCCGTTCAGACTACCTAGATCACGAACTGCAAATCATGAAACCACGCCGCTACGCATTGAACTTGCCAGGTCGTGATTTCCGTTTTGAGCTTGAAGACCTTGTTCCTGCACTTGCTGGTACTATCGGTATTATCGCGATGTATTCTGCGGTAATGATGTCTTGGGCTGAAGGTCTTACAGCTGCATGGGATCACGTTAGCTTAGGCAAAGAGTTTGCTATCGAAGTTGCACGTGTAGAAATGCTTATCCCTGCATTCCTTTTCTGTGTACTTGCTTCTGGTTTTATTAACCCTAAAGCCAACCTTGCCGGTAACCACGGTCCAATGATCCCTCTAATTGGCACCATCGCTCTCGCGGGTGCTCACCCTCTTGCATTGGCAATCTTGATCGGTGTATTCGGTCTTATACTGAGTTTCCTAAAAGGTGGTTCCAAACTGGTGAACCTCACCTCTGAAGGTACCGCCGGTGGCTTGCTTATCTTCTTAGGCTTAACGGGTACGATGAGCCAAATCACCTCAATTCAGGAGTGGGCTGTTGGCCTTCAATCTGACACGGTAGCTGCAGGTAGCATGGGTTACGTTGGTCTTATCGTTCTTGCGGTAACGATCGTACTGTACGCTTACCTTGCAAAAGTAAACAAGCGTTGGCTTGCAATCCCTGTGTGTGCGTTCACCGGTCTATCAATTGCGCTCGTTCTAGGTGCCGGTTTTGACATTAAATTCGTCACTGAAACCGGTCTACCTAACCTAAACCCAGTTTACTGGTGGGGCAGCACTGAAGAAGGTTGGATGCTAGGTTTGCCTAACGTCGAACACTTCATCGCGTCGCTACCATTTGCAATCCTTGCGGTAGCAATGTGGTCACCAGACTTCCTAGGTCACCGTATCTTCCAAGAACTTAACTACCCTAAAAAGACTGAAAAAGTACTGATGGACGTAGATGACACGATGACGATGTGTTCTATCCGTCAAATGGTTGGTACTGCGGTAGGTGGCGGTAATATCACCTCATCTTGGGGGACGTACATGATCCCTGCAGCTATTGCTAAACGCCCAATCCCTGCAGGTTCAATCCTACTAGGCTTGATCGTTATGGTTGTTGCTATCCTTGGCTTCCCAATGGACGTTGCGGTATGGCCACCGGTAATGCGCGTCGCTCTGCTAGTCGGTGTATCTCTACCTCTTCTTGAAGCGGGTATGCAGATGGTTAAAGATTCGAAAGATTCACAAGCAGCGGGCATCTGTATCTTCGGTTCAGCGGTTGTTAACCCTGTACTGGCTTGGGCACTAACGATGCTTCTTGATAACAACGGTCTAATTGGTGACAAAGAGCGTGCTTCACGTCTATCGTTTGTCGATAAGATTGTTATCCCTGTTGGCGTTCTAGCTATCTGTTTGGTCGCGATGCTTGCGGTTGGCATGCTGGAAGCTCAGTTCGGTATTCCTGCTCTACTGTAAGCTTATTGCTCAACTTTGATATGGGTAGCGCTTGTCGCTACCCAATTTTTATCGATTATTTTTAGTGTTTATTGATTTAGTTTAAGGTTTGCAAAAAAAGTTTAGTATAGTCTGAAGTTGTTGTATGATAGAACCCACATTAAATGCAGTGACAATATTTATAGTTTTATGACCCAAACTATCTTATTTAAGACTATAAATATTGTTATTCATTAAGAGTGTACTGTTCTCCAGGTAACGTTGGAGATAGCTGGCTCAACGGCGAAACCAGTACGTGTTTTTTCTACTAAAAAGGTAGGTATGTCATGGCAGAGCAATTTGCTAAAGCTTGGGAAGGTTTTGTTGCGGGTGAGTGGCAAAACGAAGTTAACGTTCGTGATTTCATCCAAAAGAACTACGCCCCATATGAAGGCGACGAATCTTTCCTAGTTTCTGAAGGTACTGAAGCAACCAACACGCTTTGGGCTAAAGTAATGGAAGGCATCAAAATTGAGAACGCGACTAAAGCACCACTTGATTTCGATACTGACGTTATCTCTACCATCACTGCTCACGATGCAGGCTACATCGAAAAAGATCTAGAAATTATCGTTGGTCTACAAACAGAAAAACCACTTAAGCGTGCAATCATCCCTAACGGTGGTGTACGCATGGTTGAAGGTTCTTGCAAAGCATACGGTGAAACTCTTGACCCTATGATTTCAAAAATCTACTCAGAATACCGTAAAACTCACAACGCTGGTGTTTTCGATATCTACACTCCTGATATCCTAGCTTGTCGTAAATCTGGTGTACTGACTGGTCTTCCAGATGCATACGGTCGTGGTCGTATCATCGGTGACTACCGTCGTGTTGCACTATACGGTATCGACTTCCTAATGAAGGACAAGCTAGCTCAATTCAAATCTCTTCAAGAGCGTTTTGAGAACGGCGAAGATCTAACTGCAACGATGCAACTTCGTGAAGAAATTGCAGAGCAACACCGTGCTCTAGGTCAAATCAAGCAAATGGCTGCTAAGTACGGCTTTGATATTTCTGAGCCAGCTCAAACTGCTCAAGAAGCTATCCAGTGGACTTACTTCGGCTACCTAGCTGCTGTTAAATCACAAAACGGTGCTGCAATGTCTCTAGGTCGTACTTCGACTTTCCTAGACATCTTCATCGAGCGTGATATCGCTGCTGGCAAGATCACTGAAGAACAAGCTCAAGAAATGATCGACCACTTCGTAATGAAGCTACGTATGGTTCGTTTCCTACGTACTCCTGAGTACGATGAGCTATTCTCTGGCGACCCAATCTGGGCTACAGAATCAATGGGTGGTATGGGTATCGACGGTCGTACACTAGTGACACGTACAAACTTCCGTTTCCTAAACTCTCTATACACTATGGGTCCTTCTCCAGAGCCAAACATCACTGTACTTTGGTCTGAGCAGCTACCTGAAGGCTTCAAACGTTTCTGTGCGAAAGTGTCTATCGATACTTCTTCTATCCAGTACGAAAACGATGATCTAATGCGTCCTGACCTACAATCTGACGACTACGCAATTGCATGTTGTGTATCTCCAATGATCGTTGGTAAGCAAATGCAGTTCTTTGGTGCGCGTGCTAACCTTGCTAAAACGATGCTTTACGCAATCAACGGTGGCGTTGATGAGAAGCTAAAAATGCAGGTTGGTCCTAAGTCTGAAGCAATCACTGACGAAGTTCTAAACTACGACGACGTGATGGCTCGCCTAGACACATTCATGGATTGGCTAGCGAAGCAATACGTGACTGCGCTAAACAGCATCCACTACATGCACGACAAATACAGCTACGAAGCGTCTCTAATGGCTCTTCATGACCGTGACGTTCGTCGTACTATGGCATGTGGTATCGCAGGTCTATCTGTTGCAGCTGACTCACTATCAGCAATCAAATTCGCAACAGTTAAACCAATCCGCGACGAAGATGGCATTGCAATCGACTTCGAAATCGAAGGCGATTACCCTAAATTCGGTAACAACGACGCACGCGTTGATGACATCGCATGTGAACTTGTTTCTACGTTTATGGGCAAAATCCGTAAACTTAAGATGTACCGTGATGCAATCCCAACTCAGTCTATCCTTACTATCACTTCAAACGTTGTGTACGGTAAGAAAACAGGTAACACTCCAGACGGTCGTCGTGCTGGTGCTCCTTTCGCTCCTGGTGCAAACCCAATGCACGGTCGTGATGAGAAAGGTGCCGTAGCATCACTAACTTCTGTAGGTAAACTACCGTTTGCTGACGCTCAAGATGGTATCTCTTACACCTTCTCTATCGTGCCAAACGCACTAGGTAAGGATGAAAATGCACAACGTTCTAACCTTGCTGGTCTAATGGATGGTTACTTCCACCACGAAGCGGGCATCGAAGGTGGTCAACACCTTAACGTGAACGTTCTTAACCGCGCAACGCTAGAAGACGCAGTTAAGCACCCTGAGAAATACCCTCAGCTAACAATCCGTGTATCTGGTTACGCTGTTCGCTTTAACTCTCTAACTGCAGAGCAACAAGCTGACGTAATCGCACGTACATTCACTGAGTCTCTATAAGACCGGTTGAATTAACACGTTAATTAATACAACAAAGGCCGATGCTGGAAAGCATCGGCCTTTTTTTGTATACACCTCTCGAGTTGTGACATTGCTTAGGATTTTGTTCGCAATCTTCCGTATTATGCGAAAAAAGCTAGCAAATGAAGTATATGAAGCTCAATAAATTAATTGCCCTCGCCTTGCTTTCACCAACTGCGATTGCCTCTACGAAATCCACAGTCTCTTTTGTTTTAGATAACGATGGCATCTTTGGTGTTGATCAGGACTACACTAACGGTGTTTTTCTTTCTTATACCACCGCACAACTCGCGCAAGATAGCGAATGGAAGTGGTTCACCCTTAATAGCCAGCCTAACGTTGACAAAGTAGAATTGGTATTAGGCCACAAAATGTGGACCCCTAGTGATATTGAAGCCGACTACCCTCTTGCTGATGATCGCCCCTACGCCGGCTATCTCCATACAGAAATCAACTATATTTCCCTCACAGCAGATCAAGCCGTTCGTTATAACTTCACCATTGGTGCAACAGGTGAAAGCTCTCTTTCCGGCAAAGCCCAAGATATTGTCCATGGAATAACAGGCTCAACCGACCCGCAAGGTTGGGAGTATCAAATTGATGACGAAATCGCGTTTAGTGTTGGCTACCGTGCATTTAACAAATTAATGCGCAGTGAAGGCAAAGATATTCAGTGGGAAATCACCAATGTGAATGACTTCAATGTCGGTAACTTTCGTAGCGACATCTCGCAAGGTGTCATGTTCCGTTGGGGGAGCAACTTAGCCAATAGCCTAGGGGCTGCCAACATCAGTGTTGAAAGCCCATTTTCAGCCAGTATGTTAGCCAAAAGCACGTCGAGCTGGTTTCTGTATACGGGCTTTGAAGGACGCTATCGATTCAACGACATCACTATCGAGGGTGACCGTTCAGGTATCCCTGAGCCAACCGAGCCTTATGACGTCACACTGCAAAACTGGCAAGCCAGTGCCGTTACGGGCGCCGCTTGGTACAACCAACACTTTGGTGCAAGCTTAACTTTCACTATCAAAACACCTGATTATAAACAAGCGCAAACGGATGTTTATGGCACTGGTTCTTTCTCATTATTCGCTTTCTTTTAGTTGAGTACCTATCTATCCAGATAGCCCGGTGTGTGAGCTCTCATTCGCCGCTTTCTGGACTCACGATCTAAGCAACCAAAACTCTCTAAGACTGTTTTAACCCTGCAATTTGTAATAAAATGACAGGCATAATCTATTAGAAATGAGAGCAAAAGATGTCAACAACTGGTCGTATTCACTCATTTGAGTCATGTGGTACCGTAGATGGACCTGGTATTCGCTTTATCGTCTTCTTGCAAGGTTGTTTAATGCGTTGTAAGTACTGCCACAATCGTGATACTTGGGATACACATGACGGAAAAGATGTCACGGTTGAAGAAATTATTGCCGAAGCAAAAACCTACCGTCACTTCATGAATGCGTCCGGTGGCGGCATCACTTGTTCTGGCGGTGAAGCGATGCTTCAACCTGAATTTGTTCGAGATTTCTTCCGCGCGGCACAAGCCGAAGGCATTCACACTTGCCTAGACACAAACGGCTATATCCGCAAGCACACTGACGTTGTGGATGAAGTTCTGGATGCGACCGATCTGGTTATGCTTGACCTAAAGCACATGAAAGATGAGATTCATCAGGACTTTATAGGTGTGTCTAACCGTCGTGTTTTGGATTTTGCTCGCTATCTACATAAGCGCGGCCAAAAGACTTGGATTCGTTACGTCGTTGTTCCTGGTTACACTGATGAGCCTGAAGCGGCGCACATGCTTGGTGAGTTTATCAAAGACATGGATAACATCGAGAAGGTTGAGCTGTTGCCTTACCACAAGTTAGGCGCACACAAATGGGAAGCTCTGGGGCTTGAATACCCGTTAGAAGGGGTAAATCCACCGCCAAAAGAGACGATGGATGAAATTCAATCGATTCTTTCTCAATATCACTCGAACGTGAAGTACTAATTCAAATTAGGCAAATAAAAGCATCAATACCAGCGCAGTCGCTGGTATTTTTCTATGGTAAGCAGAGCGCTCTAGTATCTTAAGTAGGGAAAATGAGACATGGATTGGTTTAATTTAGTTTCAACTATCGTTGTCATTTGGGTCGTTACGGCGTTTTGTGTGTCCGATTTTCGCAAAGTCGTTTGGCCCAAAATGGTACAAGAGAAGCCTTTTCAGCACTTAGTCTTTACTACCTTATTTTTGTTAATTGTTCTGTGGTCTGCGCAAGCTAGCGTAAAAGAAGGTTTGCAAATTCACTTTCTCGCAATCACAACGCTGACCATGATGTATGGCTGGCGCATGGCTTTCTTGCTGTGTATTCTAGCAATGCTTGCTAATCATCTGCTGCATGATACTCCATTGCTTATGCTGCCAACTTCGCTTGTATTGTCTGCCCTCATTCCCATATTGATTAGCCAGCTTGTTTTCATTCTCAGCTATCAATTCCTACCAAGAAATATATTCGTTTTCATTTTTGTCGCTGGCTTCTTCAATGGGGCAATCACAGGTAGCTTACATTTGCTAGGCAACGCCTTTTACCACCTCTATATCGGCCACTACGACTGGCAAACTATCTTAGATAACTACTTTGCTTTTGTTCCTCTACTTGCCTTCCCTGAAGGGATGCTTAACGGCATGGCATTAGCGGTACTGAGCGTTTTCAAACCTGAATGGTTAAGGGCTTTCTCCGACAGAGACTATATTTACAATCACTACCACAAGTAAATCACTTGTTACCCGACGCAATGTCAAAGCTTCCCCATCTGAGTGTGACCTCATCAAACCTGTTAACAAGTTACTTTAAATGAATCAAATTCGACAATTATTGCCTTTTTTCATATTAAATATGTATTGAGATCATGTTTCATCAATGTATGAAGCGTTAACCTAAGCACATTAAAAATGTATTAGATTATTTAGTGAGGTCACCATGGAAATGTCAAACGCTCAACGTTTGATCCTATCAAACCAGTACAACCTAATGTCTCAACTGGATCCACATAACGCTCCTAAATACAAGCGCCTACAGACTATCGTCGAGCGAGGTTATGAGCTACAAATGCGTGAGTTGAACAAAAATTTTGGCTGTATTACAGAAACAGAATGTCGTGAAATCATCGACATCATGGAAATGTATCATGCAATGCAAGAATCAAATAAGATGCTTGATGATGAAGAGCAAGGCAAGGTTGATCAGCGTCGCTTACAGTTCTTAGGTTTTGACATTGCAACCGAAGCTCAACAAGTGCATTACACACGCTTCCTTGTCGATTCAGAAGGTCTGTACCCTCAATTTGATAAAGCAGACCACCACTTCAATAGCCAGATGCCGATGTTAGAAAAATACCGCCGAATGCTGAGAACATGGCGCAACTGCCCTCGCCAATATCACCTTTGTGCAAATGAAATGGCGCAAATTTTTAGCGCATAATTGCCCAAGCAACGGATAAGGGGAGCATTAGCTCTCCTTTTATTTGCTAAGCGTCTCCCCCCTCCCCCATATTCCTCTTTCCCCATACTGCCATCGACTCACAATCAACCTAAGTCGAACTCTCACGGCAAATTATTGATTTGGCTGCAACTCATTCACAGGATAAATTCCTCCTGCTATCACAGCCTGACTCACAACCCACTTCAGCAATAAATTCATAATTGTTAAGCAAAATTGCAAATCCCCGACTAGGCTTAGAGATAGAAAGGGAGTGATTGAAAGGTCTCTATTCATCACACTTCGTTGCAGTGATAATTACCCATAAAGCAAAATCTTTGATGTTGTCTATTATGCTGTTAGCACAAACTAAACGAGATAACCGGGTGTATTACTGTGTACAACGAAGGCCAAATGTAATGGCAGAGAAACCTGCTTCAACGTTCGTCGGTAGACTGACTATTAAAGGGGAAAGCGACATGAGTATTTTCGACCACTATCAATCAAGATATGAAGCTTCAAAAGATGAAGAGATGTCGTTGCAGGATTTCTTATCCCTGTGTAAAGACGACAAAAGCGCATATGCCAACGCGGCAGAACGATTGCTGATGGCAATTGGGGAGCCCAAAGTCATTGATACAGCTCTCGATCCTAGGCTGAGTCGCATTTTCTCGAATCGAGTCATATCACGTTATGAAACATTTAAAGATTTCTATGGTATGGAAGATGCCATAGAACAAATCGTCTCTTATTTAAAACATGCTGCACAAGGCTTAGAAGAACGTAAACAGATTCTATACCTCCTTGGTCCAGTGGGCGGTGGTAAGTCGTCGTTAGCTGAAAAACTCAAGGCTTTAATGGAAAAAATGCCGATCTATGTACTAAGTGCAAATGGCGAGCGTAGTCCCGTTAATGACCATCCATTCTGCCTATTCAATGCAATAGAAGACGGTGAAATTCTTAAAAAAGAATATGGCATCGAAAAGCGTTACCTACGCTCGATCATGTCACCATGGGCAGCGAAACGCTTACATGAATTTGGTGGAGATATCACTAAGTTCAAAGTATTGAAAGTACGCCCATCCATCCTAGATCAAGTTGGTATCGCCAAAACTGAGCCAGGTGATGAGAACAATCAGGACATCTCATCATTGGTTGGTAAAGTTGACATCCGCCAGCTAGAACATTTCTCCCAAGATGATCCAGACGCGTACAGCTACTCTGGCGCGCTTTGTAAGGCGAACCAGGGCTTGATGGAATTCGTGGAGATGTTTAAAGCCCCAATCAAAGTGCTTCATCCTCTTTTGACGGCAACGCAGGAAGGTAACTTCAATGGCACTGAAGGGCTATCCGCGATTCCATTCGACGGTATGATTCTGGCTCACTCAAACGAGTCTGAGTGGCAAACGTTCCGCAACAACAAAAACAATGAAGCGTTCCTCGACCGGGTCTACATTGTAAAAGTACCTTACTGTCTACGCGTATCTGAAGAAGTGAAGATCTATCAAAAACTGCTTGAAAACAGTGAGCTTTCTAAAGCACCTTGTTCACCAAGCACACTCGAGACTTTAGCTCAGTTCAGTATTCTTTCACGACTTAAAGAGCCTGAAAACTCTTCGATTTTCTCAAAAATGCGGGTCTATGATGGGGAAACACTAAAAGATACCGATCCAAAAGCGAAGAGCTACCAAGAGTACCGCGACTACGCAGGTGTCGACGAAGGCATGAAGGGTCTATCAACGCGTTTCGCGTTTAAGATATTATCTCGCGTGTTTAACTTCGATCAAACAGAAGTCGCGGCGAACCCGGTTCACCTCTTCTACGTTATTGAACAACAGGTAGAGCGTGAACAATTCCCATCTGAACTCGCAGAAAAGTACCTCGAATTCTTGAAAGGTTACCTAGTACCTCGCTATGTAGAATTTATTGGCAAAGAAATTCAAACGGCTTATTTAGAGTCGTACTCTGAATATGGTCAAAACATCTTTGACCGCTATGTAAGTTACGCAGATTTTTGGATTCAAGACCAAGAGTATCGAGATCCAGAAACTGGCCAACTGTTTGACCGCGGATCTCTTAATTCCGAGTTAGAAAAAATCGAAAAGACCGCTGGCATTTCAAATCCAAAAGATTTCCGAAACGAAATCGTCAACTTTGTGCTTCGTGCGAAAGCGAATAACAATGGTCAAAATCCTGTTTGGACTAGCTACGAAAAACTGCGCACAGTGATTGAGAAGAAAATGTTCTCCAATACAGAAGAACTACTTCCGGTTATCTCATTTAATGCGAAAACCTCTTCTGAAGATCAGAAGAAACACGACGACTTTGTCGCTCGCATGATGGAAAAAGGCTATACCGAGAAACAGGTTCGCCTACTTTCTGAGTGGTACCTACGAGTACGTAAGTCATCCTAACCCAGCGAATGAGTTAGGTCGCTTGTGAAACATGAAGAGGGCTATTTCATGGCGCAATTTATAGACCGCAGGCTCAATGGTAAGAATAAGAGCGCTGTTAATCGACAGCGCTTCTTGAAACGCCATAAAGAGCAGATCAAAGAGTCGGTAGCAGACGCAGTGAATCGACGCTCGATTACGAATACGGAAACGGGCGAAGACGTCTCAATACCACACAAAGACATTAACGAACCCATGTTCCATCAGGGTAAAGGTGGGATGCGTGAGCGTGTGCATCCGGGCAACGACCAATTTACCACTGGTGACAAGATCGAGCGTCCGAAAGGCGGTGGTCAGGGCGGCGGGGCTGGTGAAGGCAATGCTAGTCCTGACGGTGAAGGCCAAGACGAGTTCGTATTCCAAATATCGAAAGATGAATATCTCGACATCTTGTTTGAGGATCTTGAACTGCCAAACTTAGAGAAAAATCAGATTGCCAAAATTACCGAATGGAAAACACATCGAGCAGGCTTCCAAACTGCGGGGATTCCATCGAATATCGCCATTATCCGTTCACTACAGCAATCACTGGCGCGACGAACCGCAATGACTGCGGGCAAAAAACGCCTTTTGCATGAGCTTGAAGTGGAGCTCACTCGTATCGAACATATCGAGCCAGCTCAAAAGCTCGAAGAGAATCGGTTAAGAAAAGAAATCGCAGAGCTTCGTAAAAAAATAGATAATGTGCCATTCATCGATACATTCGACTTACGTTTTAAGAACTACGAAAAACGCCCGGTTCCATCAAGTCAGGCCGTGATGTTCTGTTTAATGGACGTTTCAGGCTCCATGGATCAAGCGACGAAAGACATCGCTAAGCGTTTTTATGTACTTCTATACCTATTCTTAACCAGAACTTATGAGAACGTTGAGGTGGTGTATATTCGCCACCATACTCAAGCGAAAGAAGTCGATGAGCATGAGTTTTTTTACTCACAAGAAACCGGGGGTACCATTGTATCTAGCGCACTCAAACTGATGGATGAAATTGTCAAAGACCGCTACCCAGTTGGTCAGTGGAATATCTATGCCGCGCAAGCATCCGATGGCGATAACTGGGCTGACGATTCCCCAAGGTGTCGTGATTTATTGGTCAATCGCTTATTACCCAATTGCCAATATTATTCGTATATCGAAATCACTCGACGATCACACCAAACACTATGGCATGAATATGAAAAGCTGACAGAAGCATTTCCAAACTTCGCCATGAAAAACATTCGCTCTGTGGAGGATATCTTCCCAGTCTTCCGTGAACTATTCCAAAAAGAAACGGCGTAAGGAGGCTAGCGATGAATACCGCAACGAACAACCTCTCGAGGGAGGCCGCAAATAAGCGAAGAGACAACATGCTACCAGATGGGCCAGATTGGACGTTCGCCCTTCTGGAGCGTTACCACAAAGAAATCAAACGTGTTGCTGAGTTTTACCGTCTCGACACTTACCCTAACCAAATTGAGGTCATCACTTCAGAACAGATGATGGATGCCTATTCCAGTATCGGTATGCCTATTAACTATAACCACTGGTCATTTGGTAAAAAATTCATTCAAACAGAACAGAACTATAAGCATGGGCAAATGGGGCTAGCGTATGAAATCGTGATCAATTCCAACCCATGTATCGCCTATCTGATGGAAGAGAATACCATCACTATGCAAGCCTTGGTTATTGCTCACGCTTGTTATGGACATAACTCTTTTTTCAAGGGCAACTACTTGTTCCAAACTTGGACGGATGCAAGCTCAATTATCGATTATTTGCTGTTTGCGAAGAAGTATATTGCAGAGTGTGAAGAGCGTTATGGCGTCAAAGAAGTAGAGCAGCTGCTTGATTCCTGTCATGCGTTAATGAACTTTGGTGTAGACCGTTATAAACGCCCGGAAAAGATTTCTATTAACGAAGAAAAAGCACGCCAGGAAGAACGTGAAGCCTATCTACAGTCTCAAGTTAACGATTTGTGGCGAACGGTACCGCAAGCAAAAACAAAAGACGAAGATATTAAGGTTCGCTTTCCTACTGAGCCTCAGGAGAATTTGCTCTATTTCTTCGAAAAGCATGCGCCCCTACTTGAACCTTGGCAACGAGAGATCGTCCGTATCGTTAGAAAAGTGAGTCAGTACTTCTACCCTCAGAAACAGACTCAAGTGATGAATGAAGGCTGGGCAACATTCTGGCATTACACCATTCTGAATCACCTCTATGATGAAGGCATCGTTTCAGAAAAGTTCATTTTGGAGTTTCTGCATAGCCACACGAGCGTGGTAGCACAACCACCATACAACAGCCCTTATTTCAACGGCATCAACCCTTATGCGCTCGGTTTTGCGATGTTCCGAGACATTAAACGCATTTGTGAAGAGCCGACGGACGAGGATAAAGAGTGGTTCCCCGACCTCGCAGGTTCTGACTGGTTAGACGCCCTGCACTTTGCAATGCACAACTTCAAAGATGAAAGCTTCATCAGTCAGTACCTATCGCCAAAATTGATGCGCGATTTCAAACTGTTTGCTATCAACGACGATGACCGTAAGAACTACATTGAAGTTGCTGCCATTCATGATGAAATGGGTTACAAACGCATCAGAGAAACACTGGCTGCGCAGTACAATTTGGCAAACTTAGAGCCAAACATTCAGGTATTTAATGTCGACGTCCGTGGTGACCGTTCATTGACTCTTCAATATGTACCCCATAACCGCATCCCTCTAGCGAAAAGCTATGAAGAGGTATTGAAGCACGTTTATCGATTGTGGGGCTTTGACGTTATTTTAGAGGAGATCAAGGATACAGGACATAGAGAAATCCTTTCTACCTGTCCTAAACGAAATCAGTACGAAACAAATATCTAAAGGGCTTTCGCACAAACCGATACGCTTGATCCTAAAACCAACTTAGAAGATGACACTAAAAAACAAAAGGCTCCTAATAACATAGGAGCCTTTTATCGTTAGCATTTTATCAATAGCTATTGCGCTTGCTTAGCCACGATGGCCCTTACGGTGTCGAGATCTTCTTGAGTATCTACACCGGCTGCTGGCGCATCTTTTGCTACCGCAACGTGAATTTTCTGACCATACCAAAGCACTCGAAGTTGCTCTAAACACTCGATTTGTTCAATGGCACTTGGCGCCCAATTTACGTAGGTATTAATGAAACCTGCTCGATACGCATAGATGCCGATATGACGCATCAGAGGATTAGCAATCGTCTTCTCTTGCTTGGCGAAGTTATCGCGATCCCAAGGGATGGTCGCACGACTGAAGTACATCGCGTAGCCACGTTCATCAGCCACCACTTTAACGGCGTTTGGATTGAAAACTTCATCTTCTGACTCAATTTCAACCGCCAATGTAGCCATCGGAGCATCACAGCCTGCTAAATTATCCGCCACTTGACGAATAATAGATGGCGGGATTAATGGCTCATCACCCTGAACGTTAACTATGATGTGATCCTCAGGGATCGCCATCTTTTCTACCACTTCCGCTAAACGTTCCGTGCCAGACTCGTGGTTTGGTGATGTCATGCAAACCTTGCCACCAAACTGTTCTGCCGCTGCAGATACACGCTCATCGTCAGTGGCGATAATCACATCAGCTGCACCTGCTTGCAATGATTGCTCGTAAACCCACTGAATCATTGGCTTACCACCAATGTCTGCCAATGGTTTGCCAGGTAAACGGCTAGATGAGTAACGCGCTGGAATAACAACCGTAAAAGACATTAACGTCCCTCGTCCATGCTCATGGTTCTTGCTTCAGGCTCAAGCAGAACAGGAATACCCTCTTTGATTGGGTAAGCAAGGCGATCCAATTTGCAGATCAACTCTTGATTATCTTTATCGTACGTCAGCTTACCTTTGCACACAGGGCAAGCTACAATCTCAAGCAGACGGTGATCCATAAGTCGCTTTAACCTCTTTTATTCGTTTTAAAATTCGCTCTGCATCCGTTGGTTCGAACTGAGCAGAAACAGGCAGATACCACCAATTGTCTTGCGCATAACTCTCGCATTTAACGGCATCTTTTTCTGTCATAATCACATTCGCCCCTTGTTGGGCCAATGTTTCTAATTCTTGTTGATCAAAGTCCTGGTGATCAGCAAACCCCTTGGTGACTTTGACATCCGCATTCATAACGTTAAGTGTATGAAAAAATCGTGGTGGGTGCCCAATGCCGGCAAACGCCACTATATCTTTCAACTTTGTAACATCCACTTGCTGTTTGGTCTTTAGATTGATGGCGTTCGATGGCGCAAGAGACATCGCAATTTCACCATGCTGCGCATGACCACCATTCGTAATGATGAAATCCACGCTTTCAAGCCGCTCCACCCCTTCTCGCAACGGGCCTAGCGGAATCAAACTTTCGTTTCCAAAGCGTCGGTTGCCATCGACAATCACAAGCTCAATGTCACGCTCTAGCGCATAATGCTGAAGACCGTCATCTGTGATGATGATATCAACCCCGGTATCAAGCAAAGCCTTTACGGCATTCGCACGTACGGGGTCAACAGCCACTTGCGCCCCCGTTCTGCGATAAATAAGCTTTGGTTCATCACCACAATGCTGGGCTGGCGTATTCGCATCTAAAATGAGTGGGTATTGCAAAGCTTTTGCGCCATAACCACGAGACACCACGCCTGGCTTGTAGCCAAGTCTTTTCAGTTGTTCCACCAGCCATACTACAACTGGTGTTTTACCATTACCACCTGCTGTAATGTTACCCACCACCACAATAGGTACTGGCGCTTTATAAGCTTGTTTTTTACCTGATTGATATTGCCGGCGTTTGAATTTGCTGATCGCGCCAAACAACAGACTTAGTGGCCACAAAAGTGGCCAAAAAAGGTATTTGAAAGGGTGGTTTTCAAACCAGATTTTCTCAATCACAGTGCTTAACCACCAAACTGAATGCGGTGAAGCTGCGCATAGGCACCATCTTTTGCAATCAAATCAGCGTGTGTACCGCGCTCAACAATAGCACCCTCATCCACAACCAAAATTTCATCTGCTTTTTCAATGGTCGACAGACGGTGGGCAATAACGAGAACCGTCTTATCTTTTTGCAGCTCATCTAATGCGGATTGAATTGCACGTTCAGATTCCGTATCCAGTGCCGAAGTGGCCTCATCAAGGATGAGAACTGGTGCATCACGCAACAGCGCTCGAGCGATCGCCACACGTTGGCGCTGACCACCAGAAAGACTGGCACCATTTTCACCAATCATGGTGTCGAGACCCTTTTCCATTTTACTGATAAATTCCATTGAGTGGGCTAAGGTAGCCGCCCTTTCAATGTCTTCAGTTGTATACTTAGCTTCTGTTGCGTAAGCGATGTTATTGGCAATCGTATCGTTAAACAAATGAACATTCTGAGAAACCAATGCAAATTGCTCACGCAGGTTCTTCAGCTCGTAATCCCGAATATCATGACCATCAAGAGTAATAGATCCATCACTCACATCGTAGAATCGGTTGAACAGGTTCGCAATGGTACTCTTACCTGAGCCTGAACGACCAACTAACGCGACGGTTTTTCCACGAGGAATATCAAAGCTGATGTTCTCAAGCGCAGGTTTTTCCGCACCCACATAGGTAAAGCTTACGTTTTTTACCGATACGTCACCTTTCGCGCGCTCAACGGTAAATTTACCTTCGTTCTTCTCTGGCTCTAGATCGACTAACGCAAATAAAGTTTGGCTTGCGGCCATACCACGTTGGAACTGTGACGTGACGCTAGTTAGTGCTTTAAGTGGGCGCATCAAGCCAAACATCGCCGAGAACACCACCGTGAAAGTACCTGGCGTCAATTGTTCTTTAATCGAATCGATGCTTGCTAGGTACAAAACAACCACAATCGCGATAGATGCAATCATCTGAATGATAGGGTTAGCTGCAGCCTGAGCGGTCACCAACTTCATACTTTGCTGACGCATTTGATTGCTCACTTTCTCGAAACGTTTGCCTTCGATATCCTGACCACCGTAACTCAATACAACTTTGTGACCTTTCAGCATTTGCTCTGCCGATGCCGTCACATTACCCATCATGGTTTGCATATTCTTGGAGATCTTTCTGAATCGCTTCGAAACAACACCAATCCCCCAAGCGACCAAAGGCGCGACTGCAAATAGAACTAACGATAATTGCCAGCTATTATAAAACATCAGTACCAATAGACCGATAATACTTGCACCTTCGCGGACAATGCTCACTAGCGCCTGGCTGGTCGCTGCAGACACTTGCTCAGAGTCATAAGTAATACGGGACAGCAAATTACCTGTTTTTTCCTTATCAAAGTAGGAAACTGGCATGTGCATGAAATGGTTAAACACCATTCGACGAACCAGCATAACCACATTGCCGGATACCCAACTCAAACAGTAGGTAGAGACAAAACCACTCACACCACGAATAAACATCATGGCGAAAACGATCAGAGGAAGCGTACGCAAAAAGTCTGATTCCGCATTACCAAAACCTTCATCAAGAAGCGGTTTTAGAAGTGAAATCATATAGGTATCTGAAATAGCATTAATCACTAATGCTATGATGGCAACGATCAGACCTGATTTGTAAAGGCGAATAAATTGCCAAAGACGCTTAAACGTCGCCCAGGTCGTTTCATCAGTATTTATCGACATAGAAGTGCTTTATTTTCTTACATTAAGACTCTTATTCTACCCCCTTACGCAGCATCTGCCTATACCAAGGCTCAAATGTATCACCACGTTTGGTTTCAAAATACCAATTGTTTTGACTAATAAACACGCTCACTTGCCCTTTATCTCCCGTATCAAGCCAATGAGCGTTGGCTTCCTGATACGCCGCTTTCACACTTTTTGCTGGCATTCCCCACTGATTGTTTTTCGCTAATGAGGCAATTGCCAATTTGGGCTTAACGGCGTTAACGAACTCAGAAGTGGATGAACTCTTACTGCCGTGATGTGGCACAAGTACGACATCACTAGCGACCAGTTCAGGCTGCCGAATTAAGATCCATTCACTAATGGCTTCTATGTCGCCCGTCAACAACAGTCGAAAGTGAGTTCGCGGATCAGTAAAACGAATAACGCATGAATGAGGGTTGTAAGCCCGCGTCACCCTTTTGGGAGGCCAAAGCACCTCAACCTTTAACCCCTGCCATTGCCAATTCTCACCAGCAACGCAAGGCTGAAAGTTAGTGTAATTCTGACTACTCAACTTATGGATCGGAGAAAACTGTGTTTCAATCACTAAGCGGCCACCAGCATGGTCTGAGTCTGCATGGCTGATGACGAAAGTATCAATCGAATCATATCCCCTTCGATGTAATATGGGCTCGATGACCTGCTCTGCAATGCTTCCTGAATGCCAAGATTTACCTGTGTCATATAGAATAACTTCGCCATCCTTTTCTATAATTACCGCTAAGCCATGGCCAACATCTAGTACGTCAATTCTCCAACGACCGTTTTCTCTTTCATCAAACACTGCCACACTCATCACGACCAAAACGACAACAAACAAAGCTTGCTTTACGAGAAAACGGTTAAACAGCACAAACAGGCATAAAGCCACCATCAACCACGTCGCCTCAGCGCTTAGAAACTGCCAACTTCCCACAGCAAACTGTATTGACCAACTCAGCGGCCAAAGCGCCCAGTCTAGTAACTGCCACAAGAAAGCAGATAAAGACTGAGACAGTAAAGAGCAGGCAAGAGCTAAAAACATTAAAGGCACGACAATAAAGCCAAACCAAGGAATAAAAATGAGGTTATAGATAATCGCTGATAGACTCGTCCCCGAAAAGAAATAACCACTAATAGGCACTATCAAAAAAGTAAGTACTAACTGAACGCTAAATAGCACTTTGAGCTTGGAAAACAAACTTCCTCTTTTCTGTTCAATCACATTGACCGCAAACAGTACCGCCACCACCGATAAATAAGACAACCAAAAGCTTATGCTGAGCGTCGCAAAAGGCTCCCAAAATAACTGTAATGCTACGGCAAGTAATAGAACTCGCCAAGGACTCCAATGCACTAAGAAAAGCTTTAACATCACGTAAACCACGCAAACAGCGGTCGCTCGAATTGTAGGCAGTGAAAAGTCAGCCAACCATGCATAACCCACCGCAACGGCCACACCAAAAAAGGCAGGCAACAAAATATGGTTAGGAAAGCCGTAACGAACGACGAAACCTAATCCCATACCTAAGCTAAACGCCATTCCGATATGCAAACCCGATATTGATACCAAGTGCAGCAGACCACTGTCGCGCAACTGACGCCAATCTTGCTCAGTAAGCTGTGAGCGTTCACTAAATGCCAAAGCCTGAATCCAGGCGAGATGTTGAAGCTGGGAAATATCATCCGTGACTGATTTGATGACATGTTGACGAAGTGAAGGTGTGGTACGGACAATCCATTTGGCTTGAGATGACACCGTTGATCTAGCAATAATGCCCTGACTCATTGCATGTTTTTCGGCATCAAATCCCGCTTCATTTCTTAACCCAAATACTGGCTTTAAGGTTGCTTGAGTCGTAAAGCGGCTGTTGACTGGGAGTGGGAAAGGGGTTATCAAACGGATTTTCGGTTTAAAAAAAGGTAACAGGCTTTGAGAGTTCACCCGACTTATCTCCGCAATTCCTTCGTATCCGTGACTTATTTGCTTAAAAGGGCTGCCAACTCGACCAATTATGGTAATATTCCCCTCTGCTTGAAACAGGGCTTGTCTTTGATACTCCATAATATTGCCATGGACAACGACAACCAAAATACCCCAAATTACGCCTATGCTAATAATGCCGCGATGTAATTTGATTATTAAGCCAGTGGCAATGATTCCCGGCAGCAACCAACGCCAATCTGGCATCGTCGGCCACCAGCTAGACGAAATTACGCTCGCTACAAATAACGCCAAGGTCCAACTTTTTTCTGAGAGAGTCATGTCGTCCTATGCCTAGAAAGCTGATAAAACGCTTCATGCCAGATCATGAACTGATCAAACGCCAAAAAGCACTAAAGGTCTTCGGCAACGTGCTGTACAACCCGAATCTATGGTGTTTAAACCGTCGCTCCGCGTCCGGTGCTTTTGCTGTTGGCCTGTTTATGGCGTTTGTACCGCTGCCGAGCCAAATGATCATGGCGGCAGGTCTTGCCATTGTGCTGGGTGTTAATTTGCCTCTTTCCGTTGCTTTGGTTTGGATCAGCAATCCAATCACTATGCCCGTGCTATTTTATTTCGCTTACAAGCTTGGGGCGCTCGTCATGCATGTGCCGCCACAACCGTTTAATTTCGAACTATCGTGGGAATTCATCATGCAGCAGATGAACACTATTGGTCCTCCATTCCTACTGGGCTGTGCAATTTGTGGGGTTACCTCTGCAATTGTCGGTTACTTTGGTATTCGAGGCCTATGGCGCTATTCCGTCGTTCGCAGTTGGCAAAAACGTAAAATAAGATAAGACGTTATAATACAAATCGCAGGTTACAGAGCTCGAAGTGAGAGACGATTAACGTCCGAAATGAAATTTGATGTCACTCGAGTATGAAATACTCTGAGCAAACTGAATAATAGAGAAAAGGACCGAATATCGGTCCTTTTTGCTTTATAACCTTTAACGGCTGTTCAAGCTTGAATGAGCCTCGCCTACTTATTTTGAACTTAGCACCGCCGCTGGATTGAGCTTAGCCGCACGAGAAGCCGGATACCACGTTGCCAACAAGCTGAGCAACATTGCAGTCATCGCCACTAGCGCGACATCAGGCCAATGCAACTGTGATGGTAAGAAGTCCACAAAGTAAATATCCCCCGACAAGAATTGATGACCAATCAAGCTTTCTATCCCTTTAATAAATGGGGTAAGGTTCAACGCAACCAAGACACCAGTAATACTGCCTACAAGACTGCCAAACACACCAGAAAACACACCTTGCCAAACAAAGATGCGCTTAATCAGGCCATCTTTCGCCCCCATCGTACGTAAAATCGCAATTTCAGCCGCACGGTCTTTTACCGCCATCATGAGGGTCGATACAATGTTGAAGCACGCAACACCTATCACCAATACCATTACCAAGTACATGATGGTGCGAACTAATTGAATATCACGATATAAGAAACCAAACTGCTGCTGCCAACTCTTTAGATACACGTATACGTCAATTAAGTTACCCACTTCTCGGACAATAGAGGGCGCATTAAGTACATCATCGGTCTTAAGTGAAATGCCCGTTACCCCATCCCCCAAACGCGCGTATTGCTGTGCATCAGCCAATGGGACCAGCGCTAATGAGTGGTCGATTTGCCCATTCAACGTTAGAAAACCCGCGACTTTAACCCGCACACGTTTTGGCGCTTGGACTTTATTGGTGCTGCCAGTCTGAGGGACCATCAAAGTGACATAGTCACCCACATCAACCTTTAGCTCATTCGCAACACCACGGCCCAAAATCACTAGCTGCTGGCCCGCATAGAAATTTTGCCATGCTTTTGGATCAATAAAATCCGACATACTTGAAACCGCTTGTTCAAAAGCAGGATCCACACCACGCACTTCAATCGCTTTTAGCTTGCTGCCCTTTTCTGCTAACCCCGTGAATCGAACGTAAGGGGCGGCGGCCACGACATGCTCATGGGTCATGGCTTGGTTCATTGTTCTAGTGTAATTGTGCAGTGGACCATTGACCCCCTCCAATTCACCATGTGGAATGACAGACAGCACTCGTGATTGCAGTTCACGCTCAAAGCCATTCATCGCTGACAAACCAATGATGATCACCGCCACACCAACGGCGATACCAATCGTTGAAGATAGAGAGATAAACGACACCATCTTGTTACGCTTTTTCGCGCGACTAAATCGACCGCCAATCATCAAGGCTAAAGATGAAAACAAAACTACCCCTCCACAGACGCAGGTTCGGTGGTAAAACGATCCACCAAAAGACCATCTTGCATATGCATTTGACGGTCCATCTTTGCTGCTAGCTCGTTGTCATGCGTGACCACGAGAAAAGCAATATTTGATTCTTGGTTTAATTCACGCATTAAGTCATAAATCGCTAGCGCAGTAGTATGATCCAAATTTCCCGTTGGCTCATCGGCTAAGACAAGATCCGGCTTATTCACCAATGCACGCGCAATGGCTACACGCTGACGCTCACCGCCAGACAGCTCCGACGGGCGATGGTCCATGCGATGTCCCAACCCCACTTTCTCTAGCAAAGCTTGGGCTGCTTCTTTCGCTTTATCGACCTTAGTACCACCAATTAGAAGCGGCATTGCCACGTTCTCAACTGCGGTAAAGTCCGCCAGCAAGTGATGAAATTGATAAACAAAGCCTAGATGCTTATTACGCACTGCCGCTTGTTTGTTCGAACTCAGTGTTGAAAGGTTCTGCCCTAAAAAGTCCACTTCGCCTTGTGTCGCATCGTCCAAAGCACCAAGAATATGAAGCAACGTACTTTTACCCGAACCTGATGAACCAACAATTGAAACCAATTCGCCTTTCTCGATATCAAAACTGACCCCTTTCAGCACTTCAGTATCTAGCGAACCCTCTCGGTAGATTTTGCGAATATCACGACATTCTAATAGCTTATTCATAGCGAAGTGCCTCAGCAGGTTTAACAGAAGATGCTCGGTAAGACGGGTAAATAGTGGCAGCTAAGCTCAGAGCAATCGCTAGCACTACCACTAATAAAATTTGGAATGAATCAATCACGATTGGCAAATGGCCACCAAAGCTAAACAAGGCAACGCCTGCCGCTTCCAGAATCGCATTTAGGTTGAGCGATAAAGCAACGCCGACAGCACCGCCAACAATCGCACCAATCACACCACTACTCGCGCCCTGTACCATGAAAATTGCCATCACTTGAGATTGTGTCATCCCTTGTGTTTTTAAAATCGCGACTTCGGATTGCTTCTCCATCACCACCATAATCAACGCAGAAATGATGTTAAACGCCGCGACACCAACAATTAGCCCCAGCATTAAGCCCATCATGTTCTTTTCCATTTTCACCGCTTGGAAAAGCTCACCGCGCTGTGCTCGCCAATCACTCCATTGCCAACCTTCCGGCATTGGTGTATCGGCAAAGTCAGTCACCATAAATGGGTCAGAGAAAAATACGCGCCAGCCGGAAACCGTATCTTGGGGAAAACGCATCAACTTAGCCGCATCGGTCATGTTAACGATCATAAGTTGGCCATCAACGTCTGAGCCTGTATTGAAAATACCAGCAACCGTGAAGTTACGTTGACTGGGGATTCGGCCGAAAGGGGTAAATTGCGTTGCGTCGGTGACCATCAATCGTACTTTATCGCCCATAGATACTTTTAGCGAGCGAGCCAAGCTATGACCTAAAAATACATTGTATTCGCCCGCTTGCAGTGAAGATAACCGACCGGCAATAAGATGATACGAAATCGGATCGCCTCGCTTTGGCTCAATGCCAATCAAATAACCCGCCGTTAGTTGCGCAGCGCTTTGTATTACCGCTTCCCCTCGGACGATAGGTTCAGGCTCAGCAATGGAGGACATTTGTTGGATAAACTCCGGTGAGGTATCAGTCAGTGGTGTTTTGCCATCCTGCTGCGAGATAACAGCATGAGGAAGCACACCTAGAATGCGATCTTTTAATTGCGCTTCGAAGCCATTCATCACCGAAAGCACCGTTACTAACGCCATCACACCAATCGTGATGCCCGCAGTCGACATATAAGAAACAAAACGGCTAAACCGATCTCCGGAGCGGCCCCGAAGATACCTTAAACCAATAAACAGTGAGATAGGATGATACATATAGGACAAATCAACCGATTGTTTAGATAGTACACTAGCGAGTATCTTACCTTACTCTATCTATGAAGATGACAAGATAATCGCTAAATTTGTCAACGACATGCAATAAGTCTGCATTTAGAACAAAAAGTTCCAGCAGAAAAACAGGTAAGCTTGATAACTTATCCTGATTAGCGATAATCAGAGCCCTATCTCTAAGTTAGCGTGCTCGTTGGCAGAAAAGGACCGATTTATGACAGAGCAAGAATACTTCACCGTACATCATAACCTGACGATCAACGTGGAAGCGTTAGGGTCTGACTTTGCTCTGCCAGATGAAAACACGTTTGTCTCAGAAATCCCTGCCCCTTTTATCGTGGCAAGCGAGTTCAGCCAATTAGATATGCTGGCAGACAAGGCGCGTCTTGAACTACAAAACAAAGAGCTAAAACACGTCATCAACCTGCTTGACACACAAAATGCTAAACTCAACCTACTGCTCAGTTTTATGCTCTCGCAGCAAGATGAGGCAATGGTGCGATTCCAAACCACTCAGTTTGGAGCGAGTCAACTGAGTTATCGATCGGATATTGAGATAGATGTAGAACAAGTCGTGCGCGTAAAACTCTTTTTAGACCATCCGGCAGCAGCCATTTACTGCTACGCTCAGGTAGTAGAGTGCGAACCTTCAGAACAAGGCTTTGTCATCACGCTTAGATACAAGTTGCTCAGAGAAACCGACCAAGATTTACTGATCAAAGCCGCGCTATACCAACAACAAAAACTACTACGTCAGCGTTCATTAGAGCGAGATAACAAATAATTACCATGACAAAAGCAACGATTCTCTCCGTCACCAATCCTTCCGAACGTGGCGACAAAAAACAGCTCGGTAATCTACCCGGAGCAGCATTGCCGATGGCGATTGCGGAGCTAGCGAAACAACATTCAAGTCACTCGCTACTTGTGGTGCCCGATCCACAAATCGCGCTAAAACTACAAGCAGAAATCGAACAATTTACTGACCAACCAGTGAGTCTCTTTCCTGATTGGGAAACACTGCCTTATGATAACTTTTCTCCACACCAGGAGATCATCTCTGACCGCATCGCCCGTCTATACCAACTGCCACATCAACGTGGCGGGGTAACGATTGTCCCTGTCAGCACCGTTTTGCAGCGTCAGTCCCCTCGAGACTTCTTGCTGAAACATACCCTAATGGTCAAAACTGGCGATCAGTTCTCACTAGACAAACTGCGTGTTCAACTGGAAAATTCTGGTTACCGTCATGTCGATCAAGTATTCGGGCCGGGTGAATATGCAAGCCGTGGGTCGATCATCGACCTATTTCCAATGGGAAGTTCAGATCCATACCGCATTGACTTTTTTGATGACGAAATCGATACCATCCGAACCTTCGATCCCGAGAATCAACGTTCCATCGAGGACATCCAGCAGATCCAACTGCTGCCTGCACATGAATTTCCGACGACCAAAATTGCGATTGAAGATTTCCGCACCCGTTGGCGTACTCAGTTTGAGGCGCGACGCGAACCAGAGTCGATTTACATGCAGGTCACCAAAGGCACTTGGCCGGCAGGCATTGAGTATTGGCAACCACTATTTTTCGATCATACCGAAACACTGTTCGACTATTTGCCACAAGATTCTCAACTGATCATTTTTGGTGATATAGAAGCGGCAGTAGACACCTTCTTAAATGATGTCGCGTATCGCTACGACCAAAAGAAAATTGATCCGTTACGCCCACTGCTTGCTCCACACGAGTTGTGGTTAAAGAAAGAAGAACTATTTAGCCACTTTAAACTGTTGCCACAAGCTCAATTAAGCCTTGATAAAGTGCCAAGCCGCGGTGGTCGCCAGAATCTTGCGGTACAATCACTTGCCGAACTTGGGGTACAGCAACAAAACAAAGAACCCCTTGCGCGTCTACGTCAATTCAGTGAACAGTTCACTGGCAAGATCGTCTTCTCGGTCGAATCAGAAGGCCGTCGCGAAGCACTCACAGAACTACTACAAGGTATTAAAGTGCGACCTGTTGTTCATGGTTCGCTATACCAAGCTCTCGACTCTAATGACCGATTCAGCCTGACGCTAGGGGCGGCGGAACACGGCTTTATTCATAATGAGCTCAATTTCGCTCTGATTTGTGAAAGTGATTTGCTTGGCGATCGCGTCATTCAGCGTCGCCGAAAAGACAAAAAAGCGGTCAACAGCGATACCGTAATCCGCCATTTGGCAGAGCTAAAGCCGGGACAACCTGTCGTTCACATCGACCATGGTATCGGCCGGTACATTGGTCTACAAACCCTTGAAGCGGGCGGCATGAAAACCGAGTACGTAACGCTGGAATATCAAAATGATGCCAAGTTATACGTACCAGTGTCATCGCTCAATCTCATCAGCCGTTACTCGGGTGGCGCAGAAGAAAGTGCACCACTGCACAAGCTTGGGGGTGAAGCCTGGGTAAAAGCGCGTCGTAAAGCGGCAGAAAAAGTGCGTGACGTTGCGGCAGAGCTGCTGGACGTTTACGCAAAACGTGAGCTTAAACCTGGCTACAAATTCCAGCTGGATCGCGGCCAGTACGCCACGTTCAAAGCAACGTTCCCGTTTGAAGAAACCGACGACCAAGCAATGGCAATCAATGCCGTACTATCCGACATGTGCCAAGCAAAAGCCATGGATCGTCTTGTTTGTGGTGACGTTGGCTTTGGTAAAACAGAAGTCGCAATGCGTGCGGCATTCGTCGCTACCGATAACAATAAACAGGTCGCGGTACTGGTACCAACCACCCTTTTGGCACAGCAGCACTTTGAAAACTTCCGTGATCGTTTTGCTAACTTGCCGATCCGGGTAGAAGTATTATCGCGCTTTAAATCAGCCAAAGAGCAAAAAGTCATTCTTCAAGATGTCGCCGATGGCAAAGTCGATATTGTTGTAGGTACACACAAGTTGCTGTCGAGTGATATAAAATTCCAAGATCTTGGTCTTCTGATTGTCGATGAAGAACACCGTTTTGGTGTACGCCAAAAAGAGAAAGTAAAAGCGATGCGTGCGGATGTCGACATCCTAACACTCACTGCAACGCCAATACCACGAACTTTAAACATGGCGATGAGTGGAATGCGTGACTTGTCGATCATTGCCACGCCTCCTGCTCGACGCCTGGCGATCAAAACGTTTGTTCGTCAACGTGAAGAGTCTGTCGTTCGTGAAGCGGTGCTGCGTGAGATCATGCGTGGCGGTCAGGTATATTTCCTACACAATCAAGTAGAGACCATTGAGAAAGCTGCTGAAGATTTGCAGAAACTCGTTCCAGAGGCTCGTGTCACTGTAGCCCATGGTCAGATGCGCGAACGAGAACTCGAACGCATCATGAACGACTTTTACCATCAAAGATTCAACTTGCTCGTGTGTACCACCATTATTGAAACGGGTATTGACGTGCCAACCGCAAACACGATTATTATGGATCGTGCTGACAACCTTGGTTTAGCGCAGCTTCATCAACTACGTGGCCGTGTAGGTCGCTCTCATCACCAAGCCTACGCATACCTACTGACACCGCATCCAAAAGCCATGACTAAGGATGCGATTAAACGCTTAGATGCCATCGCCTCACTCGAAGATCTTGGTGCAGGCTTCACACTGGCGACTCATGATTTAGAAATTCGTGGCGCGGGTGAATTATTAGGTGATGAGCAAAGTGGTCAAATTCAATCAGTTGGCTTTACACTGTATATGGAAATGCTTGAGCAAGCAGTTGAAGCATTGAAAGAAGGTAAAGAGCCATCGCTAGATGAACTGCTTCGCGAACAAACAGAAGTCGAGATACGCATTCCTGCGTTACTGCCGGACGATTACATCCCTGACGTAAACACTCGCCTGTCAATGTACAAGCGTATTGCGAGCGTAACGGACGGTGAAGGTCTTTCCGAGCTTAAAGTCGAACTGATTGATCGCTTTGGTTTATTACCTGACGCAACTAAGAACCTCCTAACAGTCTCTGAGCTGAAAATTGGAGCGGGAACGATCAAAGCTAAAAAGCTGGAAGCCCATGATAAGGGGGGATTTATTGAGTTTTACCCGGATGCTGACATTAATCCAGCGTATTTAGTTACACTGCTGCAATCACAGCCGCAAAAATTTGCAATGGAAGGTCCAACTAAGTTCAAGTTTAGCGTACCATTAACAGACCGACGAAAACGCATTCAGTTCGTACAAGACTTGCTGAATGATTTTAAACAAAATTTATTACCAACGAGCTAATAGTCGAATGAGAATACTGATCCCGTTATTGCTTCTTTGTGTCTCCATGCCATCCTGGGCGCAACGTCAATTTGATATTGAAGTGATTATTTTCAAGCGAGCAATCGACACTGAAAGCACCAGTGAGTCATGGCCAAACCAACTGCCAACCATCGAAATGAGTAATGTCGGCAGCCTCGATAATGACTCTTACCGAAGCTCAAAAGGTGTAACACTGTTGCCGCGTTCATCTTTCCAACTCAATGCTCAAGCAGCGGCGCTAAACAATCATGCCGGCTTTAAAGTACTGAAGCACGTGGCATGGCGACAAGGAGACAGCGGTAAAGCAAGCGCGCCAATTTTTCGAATCGTTGGTGGTCGCGATTTCTCAGGTTCTTACTATGCGGATGGCAGTCCAATCACTGGCGATGCTCAAACATTGATGACCGATGGCTACAGCGAAGAAGTTATCAGCGGCCCACTTTACGAGTTAGACGGTAAGATTCAAATCTATGTTCAGCACTATTTGTTTGCCGAAACCACATTGGACCTGCGTGAACCGAGTGTTCGTGAAGTCCGAGTAGAAGCACAACCCGCAGAGCAAATCTCTGACGAGTTTGGTGAAGTAGAAGGTAATGTGCAAGTCGGTAACCTAGTAGAGATATCGCCAACCGTCACACAAGAAACATTTCTTAAGAGCTACCGACTGGATCAAAAACGTCGCATGCGCAGTGGTGAAACGCATTACCTAGACAACCCACTAGTGGGGATGATCATCCAAGTTCGTCGCGTTCAATAACGACCGACATTAAAGTAAAGCGCAGCGCTTGCTGCGCTTTATTGTATCTAGGAGCAATATCCATTCATGAGTCCAGATTTCGAAATCATTACTCCTCGCTTGACCCTGCGACTTATCCCTTCAGAAGATGAGCACTCACTGCAAAGCTTATTGGCCAATTCCCCTTCCCTACATAAATGGCTAGATTGGACTGATAAACACATCACTCTAAAAGAAGCACAAGACTTTCTATTAGCCACCCGCTTGAACTGGGTTAAAACTGACGCTCTTGGGTTTGGAATCTACAATCGCGAGCACAATAATTTACTTGGAATGGCGGCGGTGAACGAGCTTTATCATACGTTCAATATGGCAAGTATTGGTTACTGGGTGGCGGATCGCTACCAACGTAATGGTTACGCTCAAGAAGCGGTCAGTGCACTGGCAGAATTCTGTTTCGACACTCTGAGTTTAACCAGAATCGAAATCGTCTGCGATCCAGATAATACTGCGAGCCAATCTTTGATCGAATCCGTTGGCGCAGTGAAAGAAACTATCGCGAGAGACCGCTTTATCTTTCATGGAAAACCGAGAGATGGTGTGGTGTATTCACTGTTACCAAGTGATTTAAAATAAAAAAGCCACCGACATACGATGGCTTATACTTGGAATCTGCATTGGCTCTAGCCGGGGTTACCTATTAGTGCAGCTTCAGATTTGGACGAAGGACACGATTGATGCGACCAACCAGCATCATCAACCCCGTCTTGATCACACCATGCAATGCCATTTGATGCATTCGGTAGAGTGAGATGTACACTACACGAGCGATACGACCTTCAACCATCATTGAGCCTTTTGTTAAATTACCCATCAGGCTACCAACCGTCGAGAAACGACTTAGAGAAACCAAAGAACCATGATCTTTGTAAACATAATCCTTCATCTCGCGTCCATTTAACTTCGCCACGATATTGCTGAACGCTTGGCTCGACATCTGGTGTGCTGCCTGGGCACGAGGCGGTACAAATGAACCATCAGGCTGAGTGCATTGCGCCAAGTCACCAATGACAAAAATATCATCGTCACGAGTCGTTTGCAGCGTACCTTTGACTACCAGTTGATTGATGCGGTTGGTCTCTAGCCCAGCGATATCTTTGATGAAATCAGGCGCTTTGATACCAGCAGCCCATACCATGATTTGTGCTGGAATTTTCTCCCCATCTTTCGTCGTCAAACCGCCCTTCTCGGCTTGCGTTACCATTGTCGCAGTACGTACGTTAACGCCAAGTTTAACCAACTCTTGATGTGCGGCAGAAGAAATACGCGGTGGAAGTGCAGGAAGAATACGCTCACCCGCTTCAACCAGACTTACATTTAACTTGCTAGAGTCTAAATCACCAAAACCGTAAGTACGCAGCTCTTTCACTGCATTGTGAAGTTCTGCTGAAAGCTCGACTCCTGTTGCACCCGCGCCCACGATAGCGATATCCACCGTGCCGTTGCCACTTTTTGCATGCAGTTTTAAGAACTCGTTGTTCATCTCACTGCGGAAACGATGCGCTTGTTCGGGGCTGTCGAGGAAAATACAGTGCTCACGAACGCCTGGTGTATTGAAGTCGTTGGATGTTGAGCCGATTGCCATTACCAAAATGTCATACTCTAGCTCGCGACTTGGCATCAAAAGTTCGCCATGGCCGTCTGTAAGTTCACTTAAAATGATCACCTTACGCTCACGGTCAATATCTTGAAGACTGCCCATCTGGAAATCGAAGTGATGGTTCTTCGCGTGAGCACGGTAACTCAATGCGTCCACACCTTCGTCCAATGAACCCGTTGCAACTTCATGCAACAACGGTTTCCACAAATGACTGGCTTTACGGTCTACTAATGTAATTTGCGCTCGGTTTTTACGACCAAGAGTGCGACCCAGTTTGGTCGCCAACTCAAGACCACCAGCACCGCCGCCTACAACGATAATGCGTGTCACAATGATTATCCTCTACAAAAAATGAATATATGGGTTCAGTCCGATGCTTGCTGACAGACATGCTGCCGCAACGCACCCAACCGATGAATTCTGTTTAGAGGCAAGTTCACTTTGGATTAACACCGATACCATCTTATATTGACTTATTCTTGTTAATTGTATGATTAGCATCGACTTGCGTGTCTGAAAAACACGACCTCAGACAACAAATAGGCAAGTTTATTACTTGCTCTCAATTTTTTTTGATATTTATCAAATTATTTTTACCATCTTCATTATATAGAGCAATCCCTTCATGGCAACAAAAAATCCTTACTCTTGATGCGGATTGACCAATTTTCGTCTACTTTGATGTAGTGTTGCCGTGCTACAAAAGCAATAAATCATAATTCAGAGTTATCATTTGCAACAAATGTAATGCGTTTGATAGGCACATACATAACTGGAGGAGAAACGCAGATACAAAAACAGCACCTCGAAAAGTGCTGTTAGAAGATTGCCGCTATGTCGCTTGAAGGCGTTATGCGTCTTTAAATGCCTTCATCGTTTGAAGGTGGTGAGAAATTTTCTTAAACTTATGTGTCTGAGTATCATCCCAAATGATCCGGTAATACGCCTCCAACTCCGCCGCTGTTTGTGAATTATCGTGGACTTCGTCCTCTTTTGACAGTATCACTAAACAACGCTCTTTGTTCTTCGTACGGAACTGCTCAACACACTTAGTTGCAATGTCTTCATATTCTTCAGGACGGTCAATGCGGCTAGCCATATTGTTCTCTGGGTGTAAATTGGGGTTAAAAATCACCTGCTTAATACCGCATAGAAACCCAACTCGTTCAGACCAATAGCCACCTAGGCCTACGCCACAAATGAGTGGATTTGGGTCATCTGACTGCTCAATCACTTTCGACACTTCTTTCAATAAGTGCTGCATGTCGTGCTTCGGGTGAAGTGTACTGTAGTTAATGAAACGAACGTCATCATCAATAAATTGCAATTGAAGCACTTTTTCGTGGTTACCTGGGCTTGTGCTATCAAAGCCGTGCAAGTAAATAATCATGTGTACCTCTCCCTGTATGCTGGCACTTAACGTTAAACTACCACTATTTCCTCATGGTTAAAGGAGAAAACGCCATCAGTTCTCAAAACAGTGATCTTCCAAACATAATAAGTCTTTAAACTCATGTGCACTGTTCAAGTATTGTTCATCATTCCACAATTTGTAGGCGAGTAAATACCATAACATTGCCATGACCATCGTTCTAGGACGCCATGCTTGAACACCTTTCAACCAAATAGAAACATTTTTTAATTGGCGAGTTTGACAATACTGTGCCACACCTTGCTCGATAGGCACCTCTGCTAATTGCAAAATAAGCGCAAGGTCAAGTCTTGGGTCGGCAAGCCCTGCGTATTCCCAATCAATGACCTTAACACCATTATCGCCTCGGACAAGGTTGTAACAACCAAGATCAAAATGACAAAGTGCCAATGGAATGGGCTCTATACTCGGCTCGGTTCGCCATTTGTGATACAGCGCTTCAAACACTGTCCCCGTATACCTCCCACAAAGCTCAAGCCAATAATGATCAACCCGAGATAGGTAAGAGAAAGGGACGAGAGGGATTGTCTGACACGGATATTGATGAATGGTCACTGCGATCGGCAGTAACTCATCCAACTCAATGCCTGGCTTAGTGATCGTCTCTCCATCAAGCCATTCAACCAACAAGCCTTGTTCATGCAAAAATGCTGGCTTAGGGCCAAGATTTAATGGTGAGATAGCATTAAGAACTTGATGTTCATTATGACGAGAAATAGCAAAGGCTTTGCACACATGACTGGTTGGCCGCCAAACATAAGCAAAACCTTGTGAGCACTCCAATCGCCAACAACGATTGGTTAACCCTCCAGTGACAATCTGTACTTTCACTGGAGGTACCGTGAAGAAGTCATCGAGCGCATTAAGGCTCGGATCCAACTGTTTCGCTTGTTGCCAAGAAAACCACGCCATCAACCACTCCTCCACGTTGCGCCATACGACCTAATTAGAGGCCAAATAAACTTTTAGACTGTTCTTTTCTAATTTCAGTTTCGTCTGCCCACTCAATTAAACCTGTTTCTAGATCCATCAAGCGCATAGTCATCTTGTAGTAAACGTCTTTATTACTACCCGCGTTTTTCACGATACTCGACAAATTACCGTAAAGCATGTACTGCGCGCCAACCATTTTACCAAACTGAATGGCCGTACTTTGATTTACGAGTTCATCATTGTTTTGAAAGTTAAGCTGCTCACGAACGGACTCGACGCGAGCCATATCAACAAAACGGAACTTACCAGAGTTAAGCATTTTGGTAGAAATCGTATCGGTAATCGATTCGGTATCAATATGCTCACTTGTCTTGTTCTTTATACGTTCAACAAAAACAATAGGACGCTGGTCACGAGTAATAGCCGCGACAGAACCTGACATCATCATGCTGTCGACCATATCTCCAGCAATTTTTTGTAGATCCGTCGAACCAAAATCGATGGTGGTGGTTTCTGTCGCCTGCGCATCGCCGTAAGAGACTTTGTTTGAACACCCTCCCAAAATTACGGCGAGACCCAAAAGAGCAATAATACTTTTTTTCATGAAAGTTCCTTAGTTGTATTTTCGCAGCATCGCCGCCGAAATTTTAATTATCTTGAGCTTCTCTGATTTGAACTCGGAATTGAGTGCCGTTTGGATTCACCGTCACCTCAGAAAGTGTCACTTGTTCATATCCACGTACGATCATCTTGCGCCAAGGGCCAGAGTTGGTGTTTACTTCCAGACCATTGTTGTCGTACCAATAGAAGCGATAAAGAATATGTTGGTCCGCTTTGTAGTTGCTACTCAACTGCACTATACCTCTTGGACGGTCATCCACATAGGTTGTGATTATGTTGTCGACCAACAAACGGCTGCCCAACACATTGTTATTAAAAAATACATTTTGTGTTTGCCCGTCGATTCGAATACCGGCCGTATTATCTGCACATCCGACTAAACCGATAATCACTGCCAAGCTAATAAACCACGCTTTCATTACAATCTCCCTAATTGCTTGTGCCACACCGTCGAATGCGTTCCCTGACGAGAAACCCAAACCAAGGTTGTTTGCTGCATTGGCACTTCAAACTGATATACCTTATCGCCAATATCTAGGCGCTGCTTTCCTGGCTTAACGACTTGAGAGGCAGTTTTTACCTGCGCAGGTAGCGTCTGCCAACTTCTCGTATCTGGCTGCTCTGTTAATGTATTCCAAACGTTAAACAACAGATTACCAACGTCATCCCCCTGTGCCGCTTCTTTCCTGATGCGATCTTTGACCCAAACGCGCATCGCTTGACGAATGACAATACTGGCTAAACGCTCTTGCAAATCGTTCTGTGCCATCGCATTAACATCCACCAGCGTATTGGCAGGCAAAGGCTTTCCGTTAAGCGTCATAGCTGTAAATGTTTGCAATCCACTTTTGGGGTAATAAGGTAACGCTAAAGAGTAAATCGCCCCATCACCGCGACTATCGTAAATCGGTAAGTCAATTCGCCATCCCTGCAATGCCTCTACCACACCTTGTTCATCAATAATGATCACTCTGCCTTGAGATTTGCTCAAAGCGGATGGTGCCCTACCATAGCGTTTTTCTAGCAAACGCAGGTCTTGTCGCATACCCAATTTCTTTGCTGCATACATCGTACTTTCAATGACCTGCTTGTTATCGGGCATAACCGCTAAAGCTCGTCGATAGTCAACATACGCACTATTCAAATCTCGTGATGCTTCGTAGAGTAAACCTGAAAGATAGAATAAGTAGCCGTTTTGTACCGCACTCAGCGTTTTGCCTGCATCCGGGTAGTTGGCAAGCACGCTCCCTAAGTCAGTCAAAACACCTTGGTTTTTAAGGTCTTTTTCTGCCTGTTTAAGTTGCTTCTCACGTGCTTTTCTCGCCTCTTCCTGAACTAGGTTGGCACGACGCACTTCGACTAAAGCCCCTTCAAGATCATTCTTCTGTAAATAATTTAGACCGAGGTATAAATGCAAAAAGCCGAGTTCATAATCGGCGGGTTGATATTCATTTAAATTGTCGTTAACGGCAAGCGAACCAATACTGGTGACCGTTTCGGTTGCTGAAATAGTGGCGCGCTCTTGTTGCTTACGCACGGCACGTTCACTGACTTCTAATGCGCTTAAGCTGGTGGGGTAATCTTGAGCAAGAAAAGAGACTCTGCCGTGCTCAAAGTTGCCAAGTATGTCGCCTCCGGCATCACTCGATTGAAGTTGCTCAGCTTTGGCATATTCGCCAGCAACGACAGCCTGATAGATTTCTTTATTTTGATCGCTGTAATGACTGAACAAGTTGCCTGCGGAAAAATTCGCGCACCCAGTAGTAAGTAGGGACCAGCTAATCAATCCAAATAGCTTCACACCATATTTCACATTTATCTCCACAAATGTGTAATCTGACCGGAATGAAAAAGTGGATGAAGAGGCTTCATCCACCTCTTAATAATTAACTTAATACCATTGGGCCTAAAGGGCGGCCGCCCAATAAATGCATATGAATATGATAAACCTCCTGCCCACCATGGGAGTTACAATTAACGATCAAGCGGTAGCCATCCTCATCAATGCCCTCTTCTTTCGCCAGTTTTCTTGCAACGGTAAACAAGCGTCCCATCATCGCTTCATCTTCTGCTTCCACATCATTTGCAGTTGGAATCAGCTTGTTAGGAATGATAAGAATATGGCTTGGCGCACGTGGGTTGATATCACGAAACGCGGTAACAAGATCGTCTTGATACAGTAATTCTGCTGGAATTTCTTTACGGATAATTTTGCTAAAGATGGTTTCTTCCGCCATGGGTACTCCATTTCATAAGGTGTGTAACTTATTTAGTATGCGTTAAGCCCAAAATGAGCTCAATAAAAAACAGTGTTCACATAACGTTATCAATATATATACTTATGGAGAAGCTTTTTTTGTCGAGTGCGTCATAAAACGTGCGCCTACAATTCCATAAAATCCAAAGACTTTTGTTACTTTTAAGAAATTTCTTATTTATTTTGCCATTTTTTGGGAGAGGACGCTCATTTATGCGAGGTTCAGTTATTAAACGGATGTATGCAGGCTTCACGCTGATCATCATCCTATTTGCTATTACGATTGCTATTATGATGGGAGGCATGAACGATATTCATGGAAAATTTGAGAATGTCTCCACATCATCCCTGCCGCTAGTCTCTTTATCTAACCAAACCAGCGTCGAGCTTCTTTCTGCCGACAAGTCATTTAAGGACTTTCTAACGACCGAAAATAAACAACGTATGGATGAAATGCGTCAGGGTTTTGTCAAATCTGAACAACAATTTAAAGCCACTCTGAGTCAACTCGAGGTTGCTAGCCAAACCTATCCTTCCCTAGCCGAACCTTTTTCTCAGCTTAAAGAACTTGAGCAAAGCTACTTTTCCGAAGCCAAGGAAGCCATGGACAACTACGAAGCGATGTTTGTTGCACAAGAAGAAGTGCAAAAGTCTTCTCGTCGCTTCCAACAACTGAACACAGAGCTTTCGGTTGGTCTGAAAGAGTTCGTGGCCGATCAATCCAGAATCTCTGTTAAAGTGATGGCAAAAAGCTATTTTATTAAGCTAAAAGATGCAGAAGTCATTACGTCAGATGCGTTAGCGAGCTCAAATCCAGAGTTTGTAACGCAAGCCGTAGCAAAAAACCGTAAGGCGGTAACTCATCTGAATTACGCATTCAACGGCTTGGTGGCTCAGTTGCCTGAACTTAAAGATGTGTTCGGTGAGACTGTCGACCAATTTACCCGTGACGTGGGTATGCGTGGTGGTGTGTTAGACCAACACAACAACTACCTATCTGCACGAGCAGCACTTTACAATAACATTGCCAACCTCGCCGCTAAAGTCGACTCTAGTATGTCAATACTGGAGCATTTTACTACTACAGCAACAGAGCAATTGAATGAATCACTCGCAGATGCAGGAAATATTTACTCACAAGGTGTGACGAAAGCCATCGTGATTGGCGTGGTGGTGGTACTGCTTGCTACCGCAATTGGTTACCATATCGCTCACAGTGTTCGAGAACCACTTACACGCATTCTAACAGTGCTCGAAAGTCTTGCTAAAGGTGACATGACACAGCGTATCGACATTCGTTACAACAACGAATTCAGCCGCGTCAGTGGTCACATCAACACGCTTGCCGACAATCTGCATAATATTCTAGTGAAGCTTAATGATGCGTCTGAGAATCTCGCCTCGACAGCCACTAGCAATGAATCAACTTCATCTCAAGCGCAGTCCAAGCTTAATGCGCAGCGAGCTCAGACAGCAAGTGTTGCTGCAGCAATGACAGAAATGTCCAACTCGGTCCAAGAAGTTGCTCAAAGTGCGCAAGGCTCATTAGAGATGGTTCAACGTGTAGAATCCGCTTCTGACCAAGGCAGAAATGTCATGAGCAGCAATATCTCTACCATTAACCAGCTTGAAGCCCGCCTGAATGAATCCGTCTCCGCCGTTTCTGAACTCCAAAAAATGAGCGGTCAAATTGGGTCAATTCTCGATGTAATCCGAAATATCGCGGAGCAAACCAACTTGCTTGCCCTCAATGCTGCGATTGAAGCCGCGCGTGCTGGAGAACAAGGACGTGGGTTTGCTGTTGTGGCAGATGAGGTTCGCGTACTTGCATCCAAGACCACCCAATCCACGACTGAGATTGAGTCGATGATTAGCAACCTACAAGCAAGGTCGTTATCTGCAAATCAAGTGATTCAGAGTTGTATGAATGACATGGAGATGTCTGTCGAGCAAGCATCAAAAGCCAATAGTTCAATGGAAGATATCCAAGCACTGATTATGGAAATCAGTCAAATGAGTACCCACATTACCCATGCGGCTGCTGAGCAAAGTGCCACATCTGCCGATATCGCTCGTAATATTGAAGATATCAATCACATCGCAGATGAAAGCTACCAAGCCATGACGAGCATCGCACAAACCAACGAGTCACTGACTCAGCTTGCACATCAACAAAATGAATTGGTCCATCAATTTAAGCTTTAGTATAACTATGGTTAATTAGGCTATTTCTGCCAACCGACTGTTGAAGGGTGACTTTTTATAGAGTCACCCTTGTTTTTTTACGGCCTTGTCTACATATGGTAATTATGGCCTGCTCATCCATTAACTTACTCTGCTGGAGCAAGCCAAATAAGAAGGAAAACCTATGGCTGTTCATGTTGGTATTATTGATCAAGATCCCGTGAGATTGATCACTCCTCTATTAGATAATCGTACTATCAGTACCCATATCGTGTTTATTGGCGACAAAAGCCAAGAAGGCGTATATCACCGACTGAGTACGGTACTAGAACAGCGAGAAATCACCTCTGAGTTTTTTGAGATTCCTTCTGTGGTCAATACCTCTCTTATTAAACAGTCCATTCAAGCACTGGCACAGGATTTACATAACCGAGGGTTAGAAGTCAAACTCAACGCAAGCTGCGGTCTGCGACATCGACTTCTTTCTGTGTACGAGGTGTTCCGTACTTACCATTGGCCAATCTTTGTTGTGGAACCAAATAGCGACAAACTTTGCTGGCTATACCCTGATGGCAAAGACGATACGCAAGTAGAAGATCACATTACCATCTCCGATTACCTGACTATTTTTGGTGCGCGTGGCGAATTCCACCACATCGACCTTCCTCCTCAGCTAGACCAAAAACTGTACGAGCTTGGGGAGCGTTGGGCATCGAACGCGTTAGAGCTTGGCCCAGGCCTTGCGACGCTGAACTATCTAGCAACCACTTGTCGCAAAGAGCAAAAGTTGGATGTTGAACTTTCTGAGAAGCAACAAGGCTACCGCGAGTTGAACATGCTGCTGACCGATTTGGTCGAAGCGCAAATAGCGACCTACGAAAACGGGGTACTCACCTTTTCTGATGAAGATGCACGCCGTTTCTCGAATGGTGAATGGTTAGAGACGCTAGTTCACAGCACGGTTAAGCAAATTCAAGACACCATGCCAACGATTCAAGACCGTTCTTTGAATGTGCAGGTTTATCGCAAACTCGGAGAAAGCGAAGTTCGTAATGAACTTGATGTTGCGACCGTCGTTAACAACAAACTGCACATCATTGAATGTAAAACCAAAGGCATGCGTGATGACGGCGATGATACGTTGTACAAGCTAGAATCACTGCGTGATCTATTAGGTGGCCTACAAGCTCGAGCAATGCTCGTGAGCTTCCGCCCGTTACGTCATAATGATATTACACGTGCAGAAGATTTGGGCTTAGCATTGATTGGCCCGGATGAACTGAAAGATCTCAAAACGCATCTGAGTGCGTGGTTCAAAGCCGCAGGCGGCTCTGACGAAATCTAACCATTTGAGTTCAAATAAAAAAGCAGCGTTCTCGCTGCTTTTTTATTGCACGTAATCAGGCAAAATAAGATTCTGCAGATAGAAAAAACCAGAGGCGAGCCTCTGGTTTTTTCCCGTTTGATTAAATGCCAATTAAGTTGTACTTAAAGCATCTTACGAGCCGCTTCTACTACAACTTTAATTGAGCGAGCTTCCGTTTCTTTCAGCGTTGAATGATCTGGAATCTCTTTTTGTGTACGGTTGATAATGACCCCCGCCACACAACCTGCTTTCAAACCTGAGCTTGCACACATAGTTAGCAACGTTGCAGACTCCATTTCGAAGTTCAAAACGCCCATGTCTTGCCACTCTTGCATAGAGCCTTGGAAGCGCTTAACCACACGACCAGAGAAAGTGTCGTAACGCTCTTGGCCTGGGTAAAAAGTATCACTTGAAGCTGTCACCCCCATATGAACGGTAGCACCAGACTCTTCAACTGCTGCTTTCATCGCTGTTGCAATTTCGAAGTCTGCTACTGCTGGGAACTCCATTGGAGCAAAATGTAGGCTCGCGCCATCTAGACGAACGGATCCGGTCGTTACAATCATATCGCCTACATTTACGTTTGGTTGAATAGCACCTGTCGTGCCAACTCGTAGGAAAGTGCGAACGCCAAGCTGCGCTAACTCTTCAACCGCGATAGAAGTCGATGGGCCACCAATACCTGTAGAACAAACCACCACAGGCTTACCATCTAACTCTGCACGGTATAGTGTGTATTCTCGTTGACTTGCTAGGAATACTGGGTTGTCCATTTGTTCTGCGATTTTTTGAACGCGTGCCGGATCACCAGGGATGATAGCAAGAGTCGCACCATTAAGATCGGCTTCAGTAACACCTAAGTGGAAGACAGCTTGAGACATAAGTCGCTCCTTTTTGGCTTATTTTGTAAACAATAAGCTCATTAATAAGTTGTTGGGTACAGAAGCACTGTAGCGAACCTTTTGTTAATGTTGAGTGATCACAGTCACAATGAAACAATGTAATAAACTTAAACTTTCAAATAAAATCGGATCAAGTCACACTTTGTGAGCGGGGACGTCATTTTGTTGCACCCAATTTGTTGCATAGAAAATGACGCCCTTTAAATTCAATCATCCAAGAGTCCAGTGTGTTTCGTAACCAATAAAAAACCAAGACAATGAGCACCTCGGGCTAATATTTAAGTTATTGAACTTGCTTAGATTTAAAGCGAAGCAGTCTTAATGCATTCAATGTAACTAGCGCAGTTGCGCCACTATCAGCCAATACCGCTACCCACAACCCTGTGATACCTAACAAACTAGTCACCAAGAACACGCCTTTCAGACCAAGCGCTAATGCGACGTTCTGATGAATGTTGTTTAAAGTAGCTCGTGAAAGTTCGATCATTACCGGAAGTTCGACCAAGCGGTTGTGGGTGAGCGCTGCGTCTGCGGTTTCTAACGCAACGTCAGTACCACCGCCCATTGCAATACCAATACTCGAGGCCTTCATCGCTGGAGCATCGTTGATACCATCACCGACCATTGCAACGGTGTGGCGACCAGAGAGCTGCTCGACATAATGGACTTTATCAGCAGGCAGCAAACTTGCTTTGTAATCCAGACCTATTTGATCCGCAATAGACTCGGCACTTCGAGGATTGTCACCCGTTAGCATGATGGAAGAGATACCCAGTTTCTTCAGCGCTGCGACGGCTTGCTCCGCATCTTCGCGTAATGTATCTTGCCAAGCAATCACACCCAACACATCATGATCATAACGTGCAATAACGACGGTTTTACCCTGTTCTTCCAGTTTGGCCACTCGCTGCTCGATCTCCTGCGATAATGGAAAATCCGCCTTTGAAGGTGAGATCACTTGCACCAGTTTGCCCCCTACCATACCGGTAACACCAGAGCCCACCTGTGCGGTTTTGTCTGTTGCTTCAGGGATAGTAATACCTTGCTCTTGCGCTTTGTTTACAAGCGCAACCGCCAATGGGTGACTAGAACCGATTTCAATTGCAGCCGTGAGACTTAATAGATGATCTTCACTCACACCCAATGCGACGACATCCGTGACTTGTGGTTTACCTTGTGTCAACGTTCCGGTTTTATCGAATGCTACCGACTCAACTCGACCAAGTAATTCGAGTGCAGCCCCGCCTTTGATCAATGCGCCACGCTTTGCGGCAGCCGCCAAACCAGAGGTGATCGCCGCTGGCGTTGAGATCACCAAAGCACATGGACATGCAATCAATAACAATGCTAATCCTCGATATACCCAGGTTTCCCATGGCTGCGCAAACAGCAAAGGAGGAGTGATGATGACGAGCAGTGATACCAGCATCATTAAAGGCGTATACCAGCGGCTAAATTTGTCTAAAAAACGTTCAAGAGGTGCTTTACGCGATTCCGCTTCTTCAATCAGATGTAAGATACGATCAATGGCATTTTCGCCGTGGCGTGAAGTGACTTGAACTTGAACCACTTTGTCAACGACCACAGCGCCAGCCATGATTTTACCGCCAGCACCATGTTCAACAGGAACCGATTCTCCGGTTAGCGCACTTTCATCAAAACTTGCAGCAAGAGTCAGCAGTAGGCCATCAGCAGGCATACGACCACCGGGGGCCACTTCAATCACGTCACCGGGTTTAAGTTGTGAGGCTGGCACTTCTTTGCGCTGTCCTCCAACCATCAGCGTGGTGTTTTCTGGCACCAGATCCATCAGAGCCTGTACACCACTTCGAGCGCGAGAGGATGCGTACGCTTCTAACTTTTCACCAATAAGGAAAAGCAATAACACCATCGCCGCTTCTGCGGTTTCACCAAGATACAGCGCACCAAGTGCAGCAACACTCATTAACGTCTCAATGGTAAACGGGGTTCCGCTACGAGCCAGTTTAACCGCCTTCAGCGCAACGGGATACAAACCAAGTAAACAGGTCAACGTAAAGATCCATGTACTTAACTGCGGTTCAAAATCTGAAATAATGCCTGCAAATGCCATTGCACCTGCTATAGAGAGAATCTGAATATTGTCTTTAATGATGCCAAACCAACCTTTATTTTCCATTTTTTGTTTAGGGGCATCAGTCGAACTCAGTGGAAAACCAGTTTGTAGGGCAGTCTGTTCTATCGCCGATGCAAGAGCATGATTGTCAAAATCAACAACCAGCTTTTCCGTAGCAAATAGTACTTTGACATGGACGACGCCTTCGACAGAAGCGACCGCTTTTTCAAGTTTTCGTGCGCACGATGGGCAGTCCATACCAGAGACTAGCCAACTATTGCGAACTGACGATTTGACGGGTTCGGCAGAGCCTTCTTCATCAGCGGGATCGGTACTGCAACTGCCGCCACCGCTGCAACAAGAATCCCCAGAGGCAGTCACGCTTGCTTGAGAAATTGTCAACGTAGGTTTTGCAGGTGAGCAGCAAGATTCAGCTGCACTAATTGGCACCGCTGTTTTGATTTTGCCTGATTGGCAACCTTGATGTTTAGTACACATAGTTCGCTTTCCTTATTAGTAATAACACTTTACCTACAGATAAGGATAAACCTTAGAGTTAGGTCTAAGGTCAAGCATCAATTACATGAATATAGCAAACTAATTATCGTTTTTTTCTTCAACCGCCGCTGCAATTTCTTCAATCAACATCGCATCATGGGAACAGAATGGAGAAGTAATTACGCAGGTCATCGCCGGATCATCTTCCACCAACTCTTCGCCAAAATTCTGCATCAAATCTTTAATGTGCTTGTTCAACACAACCAAAGCCAAAACACCGAATATAACGGTACCCACAGCTTGTCCATAAAGCACGCCAAGTGCGCCATACCACTGTGCGCCGAAGTAAACAAAAGGCAGCGTGCCAAGCGTTGCTTTCCCCAAATTCAATGCGGTTGAGTACAACGGCCGACCCAAATTGTTAAACGAGGTATTCGCCACAAATAAGGTTCCGTTGAAAACAAAACTAATCGCTACGTAAGTACAGAAAGCGGCGACGATGATCGCTGCATCACCAGTAAGGCTGAACATCGTAACAATGTAATCTTGCAACAGATAAAGCAAGAGACATACCGCCAGAGTGTACACCGTTGTGACAAACAACGAATCGGTGAGCGTTTTCTTAACCCTATCTATGCGGTCTGCACCAAAATTCTGACCAATGATGGGCCCAACGGCACCTGACAACGCAAAAATTACAGCAAAACAGACGGGGGTTAGACGACCTATCACCGCAAATCCTGCAACAAAGCCTTCACCAAATTGAGCGATGTAGGTGGTTACTATCGCGTTGCCAATCGGTGTGGCGGTGTTAGTGATAATGGCAGGGATAGCGATCGCCAAGATAGTTTTGAGGTGACTTCTAACAAAATTAAAACGAGGAAAAGCAACCAATTGATGCACTTTCACCAAAGGGTAGAAGGAAACGGCGAATACGGTAAAGCGTGCAATCACCGACGCAGCAGCAGCACCTTCGACGTTCCATTTAAAAACAAAGATAAATAACGGATCAAGAATCGCATTGATGATGCCACCCGATAACGTCGCCCACATGGATCGCTTTGCATCGCCAGCAGCACGAAGTCCCGCACCCGCAGACATACCGAGTGCGAGTATTGGTGCGCTTGGCAAAAGAATATGGAGGTAAGCTTGTGCACGCTCAGCAGTCACTCCCTTTGCACCGATAGCGGCTAATAACTCTGGAATGTGAATAAACATGCCAATGGTGATGACCACGCTGATCATAAAAGCGGTCAGCATGATACTACCGCTCATTAACCTCGCACGGTCAAGATCTCTCGCACCAATGGCTTTAGAAACGAGTGCCCCCATCGCAATAGAAGTGCCAATAGAGGCTGAGGTAGAGAAAAAAATTAACGTTCCAGCAAAACCAACCGCAGCAGCAAGTTCCACTTGTCCTAGCATACTGATGAACAGCATATCGAGTAAATCAACAACAAACAGTGCCATCAACCCCACCGAGCCTGCGCCGGACATCACCAAGATATGGCGCATGGTAGAACCTTGAACAAACTTGGCATCTTGTGTGGACATATCCTTCCTTTACGACAAAAAGACGCCGAGGCGCCTTTCTATCTTGTCTCTACATTGTTTTGCTTCTAAACGGGATGTTGGAAGCATTCATCTAGCGACTTTCCGATGGCCCTCAACACATCACGTCGAGTGATCATGCCAACAAGCTTCTCTGTATCATCCACCACTGGATACATTTTAGGTTTCCCCACCTTCATCATATCGGCCAACTCAATGATCGACATTTCTGGAGAGACGGACAACACATCTTTGTGCATGCATTCTTGAACCGTATGCGTATCCTGACAGTGGTAACTGGTTTTAATCAGTTCATCCAAAAGATCCTGCTCTGAGAGGAATCCAATGACTTTTTCATGCTCGTCGATAACAGGACCACCAAGAGTAACACTTTGCATCACCTTATTAAGCGCCGCCGTAAGCGACATACCTGCGGTGAAGGACACTGCTTGTAACGTCATGTAATCTTTTACTTTTAGTGAGTGCATTCTTAATCTCCTTATCGGCACGTTATTGCTGCCTTAAGATAAGTGTCGTCTAATTTCTTGATTTTACTAAATGGAAATTAGCAATTTTATTTATAGGCTTAGTCTATTGTTCTTTATCTGAATTGATACATAAGACGGAGCAATTAATACACCGCTGAATATTTATATAATGTAAAAGGCAAACCAAGTTAGGGGGAAATCGAAGAGTGTATAAAGCTTGAGTGCAAGTCGAGTCAGAGCTGCATCAGAATAAAAATGCGCACCATAAACAATTAGCTATGCAGAATGAAATAAAAAAGCCAGTCTCAAATTAGGCTGGCTTTAGACGTCTTAACAGGCGATTAAATTATGCGTTTTGCATCGCTTCTACGATATCACGAGCAACCGCTTCGGCCACTTTAATACCATCGATACCTGCAGATAGAATACCACCGGCGTAACCTGCACCTTCACCTGCTGGGAAGAATCCTTTTACGTTCACGCTTTGGAAATCCTTACCACGTTTGATACAAACTGGAGATGACGTACGTGTCTCCACGCCAGTTAGGAGACCATCTTCAGACGCAAATCCTTTGATCTTACGATCGAATGCTGGAATGGCTTCACGAATAGCTTCGATTGCAAACGCAGGTAGTGCTTTTGAGAGATCAGTCAACTTGATACCCGGAGTGAATGACGGTTCGACATCACCTAGTGCACTTGGATCGCGACCTTTTAGGAAATCACCGATTTTCTGTGCTGGTGCGTCGTAGTTCTCACCACCAAGTTTGTAAGCTCCTGATTCGAGTTCACGCTGAAAACGGATACCAGCTAGCGGATCACCTGGGTAATCCACTTCTGGTGAGATACCAACAACGATTGCACTGTTTGCGTTGCGCTCTGCACGTGAGTATTGGCTCATACCGTTCGTTACCACACGACCTTCTTCAGAGGTTGCCGCAACTACTGTACCACCCGGACACATACAGAAACTGTAAACCGTACGGCCGTTCTTACAATGGTGAACCAGTTTGTAGTCTGCTGCTCCAAGAATAGGGTGCCCCGCATTTTTACCAAAACGTGCTTCATCGATCATCGCTTGTTTGTGCTCGATACGAAAGCCCACCGAAAACGGTTTTGCTTCCATGTAAACACCGCGATCGTACAACATTTCAAACGTATCACGTGCACTGTGACCAACCGCTAACACAACGTGACGAGATTTAATCACCTCACCGTTTGATAATGCCACACCAGTGATTTGACCATCTTCCATATGCAGATCATCTACACGCGTACTAAAACGGATTTCACCACCTAGTTCGATGATTTTCGCACGCATCTTCTCGATCATCGTAACCAGTTTAAAGGTACCGATATGTGGCTTACTTACGTATAGGATTTCTTCTGGCGCGCCTGCTGCCACAAACTCTGTGATCACTTTACGACCGTAGAAGTTTGGATCTTTTACTTGGCTGTATAGTTTACCGTCCGAGAACGTACCAGCACCGCCTTCACCAAACTGTACGTTTGATTCAGGGTTTAGTGTGCGCTTGCGCCAGAAGCCGAACGTGTCTTTTGTACGTTCACGTACTTCTTTACCACGTTCAACAATGATTGGGTTGAAGCCCATTTGCGCGAGAACCAAACCCGCAAACAGACCACAGGGACCAAAACCAATCACCACTGGGCGCTCTGTTAGGTTCTCAGGTGCTTTCGCCACGAACTTGTATTCCATATCTGGCGTTTGACGAACGTGTGGATCTTTTTCGAACTTAGCTAACAGTGTAGATTCATCACCTTCAATGATGATGTCTAGCGTGTAAATAAGATGAATATTGGTTTTCTTACGAGCATCATAGCCGCGTCTAAAGACGTTAAAAGAGATAACTTTCTCAGCATCAATGCCAAGTTTGTTAGTAATCGCGTCGAGTAGCGCGCCTTCTTCATGATCCAGAGGAAGTTTAATTTCATTAATACGAATCATACTGATGTCTCGTTGTTGTCGGTGTCTTAGCCAACCCCCATTTCCCTCGTTAAATTTGAGGAACGTAATAGTGGTCAGCTCACAATGGCGCGCATTTTACGAGAAATTGGTTTGTCTGTCATACTAAATCCAAGTGGAGAGTCGGATTTAACATAGTGAATGTTGAATTTTGCCTTGGGATGAGTATCATCCCCATTCTTCAATTTTGACTAACTTAAGAGCGGATTATCATGGCGTTTGTCGTAACCGATAACTGTATCCAATGTAAGTACACTGACTGTGTCGCGGTATGCCCTGCAGATGCCTTCCACGAAGGTCCAAACTTTATGGTAATCAACCCGATTGAATGTATCGACTGTGGCTTATGTGTTGACGAGTGTGCAGCAGCGGCAATCTTCCAAGAAGATGAACTGCCGGACGGTCAAGAAATCTATAAAGAGCTGAACGCTGAGCTCGCAGAAATCTGGCCGGTACAAACGGAAGTGAAGCCTGCGATGGATGACGCGGAAAAGTGGAACGGTGTACCAAACAAGTTGGACATGCTAGAAAAGTAAGCGCATTAAAGCGAAAAAAGCGTAATGACCGAAATCGTTACGCTTTTTTTGTATCTGGTTCGTTAACTCAATTAGCTGTGTTGACGACGCATGTTGTCTAAAATGATACCCGTTGCCATAGCGACGTTCAGTGACTCGGCACCACCAAACGCCGGAATGGTAATTTTGTCCGTCACGTACTTAGATGCGGCTTCACGTACACCGTGAGACTCACTGCCCATCAACAAAATACCTTCTGCTGAGAATTCCGTCTTATGCACGCTGTCGCCTTCAAGGAAAGCGCCATACACTGGCAAGTTTGCGTCTTCTAAGTAGTTTGGTAAGTCCACAAGGCTCACTTGTACGCGGCCGAAACTGCCCATGGTCGCGCTGATGGTTTTCGGATTATAAGGGTCCGCACAATCTGTGCTCGCAATAATATGCTTAATGCCATACCAATCTGCTACGCGAATGATCGTACCTAAGTTGCCCGGATCAGAGACACCATCCAGTGCAATCATCAAACCTTTCGCCGGAGGTATTTTTACATTTGGAATTTCCACCACAGCGATTGCCGAATTGTTACTCACTAGTGTACTTGCTTTAGTAAGATCATCTAGCGATGCTTCGATGCAATCAAAACCATTTAGCTCTTGACGATGTTGTTCAAGAAACTCTGCCGTCGCAAAGATATGCTTTACGTTTAGTGCACTGTTTGCTAATTCCAGCACGTTTTTTTCACCTTGAACCAGAAATAAGCTGTGCGCTTTACGCTGCTTCTTTTGACCCAAAGCACGAAGCAGTTTTAGTTGGTTTTTTGAAATCATGAAATATCCCAGGAGAAAATGGTATGTACTTGAGAGCCAAATTATAGAATAAAGTAAAATGAACCAAAAGAGACGTCGAAAACGAAAAAAGCCTCGCTGTATAAGCGAGGCTTTTAAAGGTGATGCTTGCAACAATATATATTGCAGGCTTCATAAAGGGTGGGACCCCAGCCACATCCCGGCACACAAGTCACACGCTGCGGCTGCTTCCTTCCGGACCTGACCGAGTTCACGAGCTATTGTTGCGAGAGGACCAGAGCCCCATAATTCTGTTTTGAGAGCTGGTCTCAAATGATGTGAGGATTATTCAGTATCACCTCTCAGATTGCAAGAGCTAATGTGATGAATTTACTTTTTTCACACCCGTTTGAACAAAACTCGAACAATTCAAGGTGTTAAGCTTGTGCTGCTAACTCATGTGATAGTGAATAATCGCGTGATGCTTGTTTACTGAAATACATATCTTCGTCGGCTAAATGTAGCGCTTGCTCCAAACTGACAACCCGGCTGCGTTTTTCGGAGACCCCAACAGAGATAGTCACTTGGCTAAGCTCACCAAACTGTGCATATTCTAAATTAAGCAAGCTAAGCTCGTGTATAACTCTCGCCAACTGCTCCTTAGGGGGATAACCGATAAGAATAAATTCATCTCCCCCTATACGGTAAGCGCGCCCTTCCCACACTCGACGTATTTTTAACGACAACAATTTTAGAACCTCATCGCCAGCTCGGTGACCATGAGTATCGTTAATTTGCTTGAATTTGTTGATATCTAAATAAAGAATCGTTAAATCCTTTTGGACACCTTTACGATACGTCACTTGCAGCGAGCGACGGTTTCTAAGGCCTGTTAGGTTATCGGTATTAGACTGCCTATATAGGTACAATGAGACCCCCATCGCCACGATAAGCAGCAAGAAAAACAGAAATCGAGTTTGTGTTGCTAAGCGAACCTCATACTCTAACGCGGTACGCCAATCCGGTCTAAGGTCATAGGTTGCAACGATTTTTCCCAAATCCAACATCGAAATCGCCAGACTGAAAAATGGTGTAAGTAGCTCTCCACGCTCATTTTTCGCAAGACCAATTGAAAGCTGAGATTGGTAAAACTCTCCAATCGCGTTGTCTTTCTCAATGGGAATCAGCTCACTCTGGCGCAAAAAGTGATTCAACATCGCGGTATCCATGGCGATATAATCAACCTCGTGGGCAAGCAATGCCTCTACAAGGTCCTCTTGGGTTTGATAGCGTATCAGATCTTTAAGTGGTAGCCTTTGCGTCAGCATTATATCGAAGAAGTCATCTTTAACGACTCCAATACGTTCAGAAATAAGCTGTGAGACATCAGAGTAAACGTTGGTCTTATAACCAAGGCGTTTCACCATCACTGATGTTGGCCAATAGTGTGGTTGTGGGAAATGACTAAACTCACGTCGTTCTCGACTGATAATCAAAGGTGCCAATATATCAAACTCACCTTGAATGAACTGTTGATACATGGTTCCCCAGCTCTCATTCGGCTGACTAACAACCTCACAGTTCAATGCCAAAATACGACAACTTTGCAGGACCGCATCTGCCGTCAACCCCTTTACCGAACCATCATCTTGATAGATGACATAAGGAAAAAGAGACTCAAATTTAATTCGAATAGGTTGGTTTAAGTCGATTGGAAGCTGTTTTATTGACTTTCTCAGTGCTGCTTGGCGCAACTCAAATTGGTATAGGGCAATTTGTTCACGTAATAACTTTTGCACCTCTTCGCTATGAATAAAACGAGCAAATTTATCGAGTTCTTCTAGGTAGGTGCCCCTTTTGCTAACGATAGAGACAGGCTTAATCGAAATATAATCATTAAGCATTTTGGCAGCGAACCCTTCAATCAACATAGGTTTAAGTTGATTGATGGCATCAACAACGCCATCTACGCGCCCAGATCGGAGTAATTCCACCGCTTCTTCATGGCCCTGGTAGGGCACTTGTCGTAACTCTGGGTAATTTTGCTTGATCAGCTCCGCATAAATAGTGCCTTGGGGCACCCCAACGATCGCAACTTCATCTAACGTGGCATCGTGCAAAGCGTAAAGGTAAGTATATTCGATATTGGTCGGACGCGAGTAACTAAAGTGCTGTGCTCGAGCTTCGGTATAAGTAATATTGGCGGCGAAGTCACTCTCTCCGTGAGCAACAGAATCAAGAGCAGCACCGAAACTAGAATAATTAACATACTGAATCGACACATTAAACTTTGCAGCTATTGCATCAAACAGTACCCGAGTGACGACATCATCTGCTTTTGTCGCCACTTGATAATGAGAAGGATTAACGGGCTCGGATTTAAGACTCAAGCTCAATAAACAACAAGCCAAAAACAGCAACCTTTGAACAACTTTTACCATGACCAACGTTTCTAATAATTAACTATTTATCATATAGTTAGGTTTAAATTCTTATTTTTATAAACGCAAAAATTATGAAAGCAAAAACATATAACACTTTGCCAATGATTTCATAAACATATCAACAGTTTGTCGTACGGGTCACTATTTAATTAAAGCAATACCCTCGTTCTATAACTCCGTTTGCTCATCATTACTGCGTAAAATGTAGTCAGTCATCCACGCCGTACCAAGTAAACACATCCAAACAACAAAGACAGAGTTCGGCACTTCAATGTTTGGGCTCACCACCAACACCGCAAAGCCCACTGTTGGTAAAGTCCAACAAAGTAGTTTACCCCAACGCATAGAGTTTTTGATCTTAGTCAGAGCTTCCATCGAGGCCAGAATGCCCGTGATACTAAGAGCAACAAGTACTGCATAAGGTAAATCAGCAAGCCATAACGGCAATAATAACAATAGCGCCCACCAGCTGTGTTTTTCCGAAGGCTTCCAGTGCCTTGCCGACCACCACATCACGATCACGGCGAGCGTTTGTACGACAGTAAGCCATGCCGAACCGCCGAGCTTGTCAGACTGTTGTGTCACCATAATGCCAACTTGTAACGTGACAACAATCAAGCCCGCTGTAAGCAGCACGCCTAAAGAACTACGACGAGAGAACACCACCATAAGCAGAGGAAAAAGAACAAGCACACCAACGGACAACGCGATTGGCTGCATGGACAAAGTAACACCATAAACCGTCATCGCACCTAACAGAACGAGACCAGCAAGACCACCTTGCGGCAACATCCATAAGGCAGGGATCATCAAAGCAATAAAAGGAATATCGCCTTCACTTAAACTGATTGCACGAGTGCATACCACAGCAAGTAAAGTCGTAATGAGAAATTGAAGTGTCGAAAAAATCATAGCGCCTCCTAGCTTCCCCAACGGAGTTGGTTACTCAACGGCATATCAAAATGGGATAAAGGTCGTTGAGTGAATCTTGGTTCAAGCTAAGCTTGAATTCCTTGTTTGTATTTTAAACTTACTCTTTGGAATCAAGACACTGCTCAAAAAAGAGATAGCAACGGACACTAAGAAACGAAGAGCAGCAAATGATGTTAAGGAGCAAGAACGAATAGCGAAATACAAGTCTTGTATATTACCATTCCTTGGCAAACAACAGCGGACACTATAAGTATGGACCAATTTTTAATCCAAATCTTTGCTGTAATTCACCAAATTCCAAAAGGAAATGTTTCAACTTACGGTGATATAGCAAAAATGGCTGGTTATCCCGGCTATGCAAGACATGTCGGAAAAGCGCTTGGGAATTTACCTGAAGGCAGTAAACTTCCTTGGTTTCGTGTAATTAACAGTCAAGGAAAAATATCATTGAAAGGTCGAGATCTCGATAGACAGAAAGAAAAACTGGAATCAGAAGGGATTGAGGTGTCTGAAATTGGAAGAGTGTCACTGAAAAAATACAAATGGCAGCCATAAGCTGCCATTAATGAGTCTTTAATGCAAAAATTAGCGTGTACCCACCAGACGGATGTTAGCTTGATGAGTTTGCTCTGCATCCGTAATCACTGGAATGCTCGTGTCGTTAATGAAGCGAAGTTTGCCGTCTACTTCAATACGAGCACGTAGGCTGTAACGGTGATTTGGTTTGATATCATTGCTGTCATAGCTTAGTTCAAAAGCAAATGGGACTTGTTTTCCTTCTGTCTCGAACGTTTGTTTTGCAAGAACTTTTGCCGGTGCATCCGCAAGAGATACGTCTTCAAGCGCGACGGTCACCACCGCGTGTGGAGGTAATGCAATACGCTCACGGTAAGCCACTGTACCTGTAATGATCTTCATAGATGCCTCGGCTGATTCCGTTAGTGTTGTTTGAGAAGATTGGCAACCCACTAGTGCAGCACCGAATAGTAAAGAAGTAACAAGTAGTAGTGTTTTTTTCATACATGCCTCTGCGTGTGTATCAATTCGCGCTAAGTATAAAGGGAGATTATTACACTGTCTGCGTTTAATTCTGTCATTTGACAATAGTTTAACTAAGTTAGAAATTATCAAATAATTGATTTTGTTTCATAATTGAAGCAACAACAAAAATAACGGTGAGGAGACATCATGAGTAAACCACTACGAGAATTGCTTAGCCTACTGCAACTCGAAAAGCTAGAAGAAGGCTTGTTCCGCGGCCAAAGCGAGAACTTAGGTTTACCTCAGGTTTACGGCGGTCAGGTAATTGGACAAGCGCTATCAGCGGCACGTTACACCGTCGACGAGGCTCGTACCGTGCATTCATTCCACAGTTACTTCCTATATCCTGGCGATCCAGAAAAACCCATCATTTATGATGTAGAAAATCTGCGCGATGGCCGTAGTTTCAGTACACGCCGTGTTAAAGCGATTCAAAATGGTCGTCCGATCTTCTACCTCACCGCGTCTTATCATGGCGAAGCTCCTGGCTTTGATCACCAAAACACCATGCCAAATATCCCCGGACCAGAGCACTTCCCTTCAGAAACAGAACTCGCGAGCCACATTGCTGAGTTTCTACCTGAAAAATTACGAAAAACCGTCTGCGGTGAAAAGCCGATCGAAACGCGCCCTGTCAATATCATAAACCCTCTAAACCCTAAAAAAGCAGAAGCGAAGCAATATCTATGGATCCGCGCAAATGGAGAAATGCCAGAGAATCAACTTATCCATCAGTACTTATTAGGTTATGCTTCTGACTGGGGGTTCTTGGTCACGGCACTTTTCCCACACGAAGTGTCTTTAATGACGCCAAATTTACAGGTTGCGACCATCGACCATTCTATCTGGTTCCACCGCCCGTTTAAGATGGATGAATGGTTGTTGTACGCGATTGAAAGTCCAACCGCAAGCAACACTCGAGGATTAGTGCGTGGCGAGATATACAACCAACAAGGTCACCTAGTGGCAACTGCTGTTCAAGAAGGCGTCATGCGTTTTACTAAGTAACCTTAACTCAAGTCAGTGTTAATCTTTAGTTCTGTGGAACAAAAGGAGTGCTCAAACACTCCTTTTTATCATTCTAAACTGCTAATCCCTACTCGTTATATGCCACTAATCGGCAATTCCGTCTTATACTTAATCGGTTCCATTGCAAAGGTCGAGGTGACGTTCGATAATCCTTTCACGCTGTTTACTAAGCGCTTGTAAAATTCATCAAAACGCTTCATGTCTTTTACCAATACCTTCATCATATAATCGTACTCCCCAGCCATACGATAAAACTCCATCACTTCTGGAAAGTCACTCACTGTGGTCACAAAATGATGATACCAAGCTTCGGAGTGGTCGCTGGTTTTTAGTTGTACAAAAGCGATAAAAGAGAGATCAAGTTTCTCTGCGCTCAAAAGTGCCACTCGCTTTTCAATATATCCTTCATCTTCAAGCTTTTTGAGCCGCTTCCAGCATGGTGTGCTCGTCAGGCTGACTCGCTCTGCCAAGTCATTCAATGACAACGTGCCATCGCTTTGCAGTAAAGAAAGCAACTGCCTATCAATTCTATCCAAACTCATTTCTATAAAAGCCTCAATAAAGAGAAATTTTTTCTACCGATGGTGATTATACAAACAATAATAGCAAAGTTTTTCTCTTTATTAATAGGTAGATTATCCCTACAGATAAAAACAAAAACCCTACAAATTTTCGAGGAGACACGTTATGTGTACTGACCAAAACTGGATCAACAATGCCGTTCGAAAAATTGAAGCAGACTTCCAACGCTCTGCGGATACTCACCTATTCAAACTTGACCTACCCTTTCTAGATGGTATCGACATTTACTTGAAAGATGAAAGTACGCACCCAACAGGCTCACTGAAGCATCGTTTAGCTCGTTCGCTATTCCTATATGCAATATGCAACGGCTGGGTCGGTCCAGAAACGACGGTTATTGAAGCATCGTCAGGCAGTACAGCGGTCTCTGAAGCCTACTTCGCCCATCTACTAGGCTTGCCATTTATTGCTGTGATGCCAAAGACCACTGCGCGCAAGAAAATTGAACAAATCGAATTCTACGGCGGTAAAGCACATCTTGTTGACCGTTCAGACCAGATTTATGATGAATCTCGCCGTCTAGCGGAAGAACTAAACGGTCACTACATGGACCAATTTACCTATGCAGAGCGTGCAACAGACTGGCGCGGCAACAACAACATCGCCAACTCTATCTTCAGCCAAATGAAGCTAGAAGATCATCCTATCCCAAGCTGGGTAGTAATGAGTCCTGGTACTGGTGGCACATCAGCAACCATCGGACGCTTTATTCGTTACCAAAAATACGACACTAAACTATGCGTGGTTGACCCGGAGAATTCAGTATTCTTTGACTACTTCCAATCAGGCAATACGGACATCCGAGGCGAAAACGGCAGTAAGATCGAAGGCATTGGCCGACCACGCGTTGAGCCAAGCTTCATTGCTGGTGTTGTTGACGAAATGCGCAAAATCCCAGATGCAGCAAGCGTGGCAACCGCACATTGGCTATCAGGCTTAATAGGCCGAAAAGTGGGTGCATCAACCGGTACCAACCTATACGGTGTATTACAATTAGCTTGCGAGATGAAACAACGTGGTGAGAATGGTTCGATAGTGACACTACTTTGTGATTCTGGTGAACGTTATCTAGATACTTACTACAATATGGAGTGGGTAAAAGAGCACATCGGTGATATTCAACCTTACCTAGCGCAGCTTGAAATCATCCAAGCAAAAGGCTGTGTTGAGCCAGCATGTTGCGGCCCAATCACTGAGTAAGAATCATATTGCCAATAGAAAAAAAGCCCGCTGAGTCAGCGGGCTGTTTTATATCGGCTTAACGTACTCGCCAATTACTTCTTCTGGCGAGCTTCAAAAGCAGCCATCTGTTCTGGTGTCGCTTTTGGCTGGTGGTTTTGTTTCCACTCGTCGTAGGTCATCCCGTAAACACGCTCGCGAGCGTCATCGATATTGATGTCAGCACCTAACGCCTCTGCCTCTGCTTTGTACCATTTACTGAAACAGTTACGACAGAAACCCGCAAGGATCATAAGATCGATATTTTGCACATCTTTGTTTGCATCTAAATGAGCTAGAAGACGACGGAACGTCGCTGCATCTAACTTGTCTTGCTCTTCTTGGCTTAGATTTTTATATTTAAACTCGGCCACTTTACTTTCCTTTTTATTTATATTGTAAAAAACATCAACATGTTGGGTTGAGTGAGAATGAATTGGTTTCGCAGCACTACAGCGATTTGCAGAGCCTGATCACCGTCATTCTAAGTTTATGCTTCTTTTCTATTTTCCTTCACCATATGTAAGTGCACATCTTGTTGAGGAAAAGGAATCGAAATACCTTCACGATCAAAACGCAATTTCACTTCTTTGGTCACATCCCAATACACATCCCAGTAGTCATCTGTTTTTACCCATGGGCGAACAATGAAGTCGACGGAAGACGTATTCAAGGTATGCACTTTAATCATTGGCTCAGGAGTACGTAGCACTGCAGGGTGAGAGGTCACAATGTCGGCCAGTACAGATTCTGCTTTGAGTAAATCATCGGCGTAACCAATACCAAAAACCATGTCGACACGGCGAATACGCTCATGGGTAACGTTCTTTATCACATCTCCCCATATCTTGCTGTTTGGCACAATAATAATCTGGTTATCAAAGGTACGAATGGTGGTATTGACTAAACTCATGTGACTCACTTTACCGTCTACGCCCCCAGCGTACACAAAATCACCCACATCGAATGGGCGATAAATCAACAGCATCATACCTGCTGCAAAATTAGATAGAGTATCTTGCAGCGCAAAACCAATGATCACACCAGCAATACCGAAACCGGTAAGAATTGGGGCTAAATTTAAGCCAATCTGCGACAACCCGACCATGATACCGATGAGCCATACTGCTTTACCGGACATCGAAATAAAAAAGTCCTGCATTAATTGGGAAAGTTTCAGGTTCTGCGAAGCAACGGCTTTACTCACAACCTTACGCGTAAGTTTAGCTAATGAGCGAGCAATGACTAAGATCAGCGCAAAGACAAACAACTGAAAAAGATGTTGCGGTGCGTTATCTACAAACCAGTCGCCTGCAGAACTAGTCCAATGACTAAGAATCGATAACAGCACTTTTACATTGAGCAAATCATGGGTGACGCTACCCGTGACTTCAAGTACCTGGCGTTTGTATTCTGATGTTTCTAAACCGACTTTGTCTCCAATGGAAAGTAGTGAACGCAAACTGTCCGTAGCGATATCCAACCTTTGCTTAATGATCAGCTGGCTTAGTTGCAAGGTCGCTTTTTCAGATTCTGGGCTAGATGAAATTTGCGCGCCTATAAACTGTTTTTGCTGATTCAAATATTCAACCGATGCCGACAATAACCGCATTCGGTTATCCACGCTGTCTTTAAACACCGTTTCAGCACGCTCGTCTGGTACACCAAGTTGCGCAAGCCATGCTAGATTCTGCCAACGGGCATCAAAACTTACATCCAAATAATGCTGTAATTCACGATAAGTATTAATCAAAGGAAGCTTATCTTGATCTTTCGCTGTATTGATCTCTTCATTGAGCGCGTGAACTTTATCAGCCAAGTAAGCAAAAGTCCCTTTCGCGTATTTTTCTTGAGTTTTAACTAACTCAATCAATTTGTCGTTCGGGATAGACTGATTATTGATTGCACTTGCTAGACGCTTTCTGAGCTCTTCATTTTTTTGAAACAGCTGAAGTTGCAACGCATCTCGTTCATCGCCACTGGCTTGTTTTAAGCTCACTGATAAATCACGGATGTCTTGATTGATATTATCAATAGACGTTTCTGCGGCCGAAATTTCCTTCACTTCACTACTTTCTGTCGCATTAACAAGAAAGGATCCCATTAACAAGAATAACGCAGAAAGCAGAACGAATACTGCGTTTAAGCGAAAGCGCACTTCAAAAGGAAATCGAAACGTCATGTTTACCTCGCAAGAGACGATATTGGATAAGAGCGACTAAAAACTACTGTATAATACTTTGAAATCAAACACCTTAAGCTTACTACACTAAGTAAGAGGCTGGGCATAATTTAGTAAGTGCCCGACAATTTTACACCAATATTCCTGTTAGTTTTTAGTTGTGACATTTTAAGACGATTCCCATATGTAACTGATAGAAAATCATTTTTATATTCTTGCTCTCCCATGACAAATACTCGAAGTATGTTGAGCACAAATTGAAAGTGGTGGATTCATACAGTAACTCGTTTAATGCGAGTTATAAAAGATGAGCTATGATTTAAGCGTAGTAATATCGATTGAAATAACGATTAAGGAGAATTTATGGGTATTCTATCTTGGATCATTCTTGGCCTGATTGCTGGTGCTCTCGCAAAGTGGTTGATGCCTGGTAACGATGGTGGGGGTTGGATTGCCACTATGGTACTTGGTATCGCGGGGGCTTTTGTTGGCGGCTTTCTTGGCAGTTTCTTCGGATTAGGCGGTGCAGATGGTATTAATATCGGCAGCATCATTACCGCCACTGTAGGCGCTTTTGTGCTTTTGTTTGTATACCACCGTTTTATAAGAGGGTGACGCTCGACATAGCACCTTCATGGTTGCAAGAAAAATTATGCTGTTAAAATAAAAAAGCCTTGCACTCAATAGTGAAAGGCTTTTTTATTCAATTATTGTCGGTTTGGGTGATTTAAGATGTGGTCTTCCCAGTTCACCACTTCAATTTCATACACCACTTTATTTCGCACGCTTTCACCTGCAGCATGCATTGCTGATTTAGACCCCGTAATAAGCGGATGCCACTCTGGTAGTGGCTGATCCTCTGCAAGTAGACGATATGCACAGGTATGTGGTAGCCAAGTGAAATCATCGATATCTTCACGTGTCAACTTGGTGCACTCTTCACCTGAAGTAAAACGGTTCGGATAATCTTTACACGAGCACGTTTTGCTGTTCAACCAGCTACACGCCACGTTGGTGTAGTAAATTTCATCCGTATCTTCATCCATCAGCTTATGTAGACAGCATTTACCGCAACCGTCACAGAGAGATTCCCATTCCTCTTCTGTCATGTGTTCTAACGATTTGCTTTGCCAAAATGGTGTGTTCATTACGCTTACTACTTATTACGAATTGGGATAGGATGCGTTTTATACCCCTCTGGCAATAAAAGTTCAAGTTTACCGAACGAACGGTTTCTCATTTAGGCTAGTGAATTTCCATCCTCCCCTTCCAATCTGACTGAAAATGTCCATAATTGCCCCCTGATTTTTATGAGGGCGTTAAGATGGATTGTCGATTGGGTTGTGGAGCGTGCTGTATCGCACCAAGTATCTCTTCCCCTATTCCTGGCATGCCAAAGGGCAAAACAGCAGGAGAACGTTGTATTCAATTGAATGAAGATAACCTATGTAAGCTTTTTGGCAAACCTGAGCGCCCTAAAGTTTGCCATGACTTTAAGCCGTGTCCCGTCGTGTGTGGTAATACCAATCAAGACGCGATCAAAAATATTACGGAACTAGAACAACTGACTTAATCACCAACCAAGTCTCCCTAATTGAACCATCGCCTTTATGTCACGTACTTTCCTAGCGTTCATTTAATTCGATCACTGAACATTCCGTTTCAAAGTTGAGACATCTTTATCTTTAGCTGCCTGTTAGGCCAATTTTTCAGATGCCGCTCACAGTTACTGACTAGTGTCTACTATGTTCTACGAGTAATTTAAATCCGAAATAGGAAACAACATGAATAAGTATATGGCAGAGTTATTTGGCACGTTTTGGTTAGTGCTTGGTGGCTGTGGTAGTGCAGTTTTAGCCGCAGGCTACCCTGAGCTAGGCATTGGGTTTGTCGGTGTTGCACTGGCATTTGGCTTGACTGTTCTTACCATGGCGTTCGCGATTGGCCATATTTCAGGTTGCCACTTAAACCCCGCGATAACTGTCAGTTTGTGGGCGGGTGGTCGTTTTGAGACTAAAGACGTTGTGCCATACATCATTGCACAGGTAATTGGTGGTGTGATCGCTGGTGGCATACTCTATATCATCGCTACGGGCCAAGCAGGCTTTGACATTGTCAGTTCCGGCTTTGCAGCAAATGGTTATGGCGAACACTCTCCAGGTCAATACTCTCTTATGGCTGCGCTCGTCACTGAAGTTGTGATGACCATGATGTTTCTAATCGTGATCATGGGCGCAACAGACAAACGTGCCCCTCAAGGTTTTGCGCCTATCGCTATTGGCCTATGTTTGACGCTGATCCACCTAATCAGTATCCCTGTAACAAACACTTCTGTAAATCCAGCTCGCAGTACTGGTGTAGCGGTATTTTTTGGTGACTGGGCGGTATCTCAACTATGGCTATTCTGGGTCGCACCTATTGTCGGTGGTATTCTGGGCGCACTTATCTACAAAAATATTCTGGGCACTGAGTCAAACGACTGATTCGCCCTCGATTTATAAAAAAGCCGCTGAGTTCAGCGGCTTTTTATTTATTAAATCTTGTGTCGACCCAGTAACGAATGGGACAAGGTCGTTCCGTCAACAAGCTCAAGCTCACCACCCACTGGGACACCATGCGCGATTCGACTTGCATCCACTTGGTGTTCTTTACACAGTTCAGCGATGTAATGTGCTGTTGCTTCCCCTTCAACCGTTGGGTTGGTGGCAAGAATCACCTCAGAGATATCACCTCGGCGCAGACGATAGTCCAACACATCAAGACCGATATCACTTGGACCAATACCATCGAGCGGTGATAAATGCCCCATCAGTACAAAGTATCGACCCGAGTATTGGCCAGTGGCTTCTACTGCAGCGATGTCTGCCGGGCTTTCTACTACACAAAGCTGACCGTTTTCCTGGCGCTTGGGATTGGTACAAATGTGGCAAATATCTTCTTCAGTGAACGTTCGGCACTCGGTGCAATGACCGATTTCTGTCATTGACTGACTTAGCGCATCTGCGAGCTGCAGACCGCCTTTTCTATCACGCTGTAACAAATGAAAGGCCATACGCTGCGCCGACTTGGGGCCAACCCCAGGTAGACAACGTAAGGCCTCCATCAATTGCTCCAGCATATGGCTGGTACGCATTGAAAATCCGCTTAATTAAATGTCAGCAGATTAGAATGGCATTTTCATACCTGGTGGTAGTTGCATACCACCAGTTACAGAAGCCATTTTCTCTTTTTGAGTTTCTTCAACGCGGCGCGCTGCGTCGTTAAACGCGGCAGCGATCAAATCTTCTAGCATCTCTTTATCGTCTTCCATCAGACTTTCATCGATGTCAACACGACGTACACTGTGACTGCCAGTGATTGTCACTTTAACTAGACCAGCACCAGACTCGCCGGTTACTTCCATATTCGCGATTTCTTCTTGAAGCTTTTGCATGCGCTCTTGCATTTGCTGGGCTTGCTTCATTAGGTTGCCCATACCGCCTTTACCAAACATGTTTATCTCTCTGGTTTAATTAGGTGTTGCATCAGTAAATGGGGCTGTCAGTTTACGATTTCAACCCCACTGTGTTCAATTTTTAGATAGGGCGAACACTATCTCTATCAAGCTCTGCGGCAAATCGACGCTCGATGAACTGAACATACGGATCGTTTTCCAAACTGTTCAGAGCTTGCTGTAATTTTTCCTGATAGAGCCGGTCTCGCAGCTCTAGAGGAGTCTCACCACTTTCGCCAATAACGATGCTTAGATGACACTCCTCCCCCAACACAGCATTCAGCGCATTTAATAGCTCGCTTTGTGCTCTGTCAGTATTTAGATGTGCTTGACTGCCTCTTAATTGTAGCGAAACCGTTGAGCCTTCTTTGTAATAGTTCGAATTTAATGCCAATTGTTCCACCAATTTTGGCGTATTCATTAGGCTGATTAACTTCGCCCACTCATTTTTCTCTAACGATTCATCAACCAGTTTTTGCACCATCTCTGGTGTTTTTTCATGCTCAAGCGCCTGCTTAAGCTGCGTCGGTGTCAACTGCGTATTCACTTTTTTCTCAACCTGTTTGGTTGGGCGCCAGCGATACGCTTCATCTTCAACTGTAGACGATTCCGCTTGCGGTGAAGATGCGGGCGACACCTGCGCGGAATTGCCATGCAATTGCGCTAGACGGTCAATGACCGACTCTTTTTGTGCAGATGTCGCCTTAGGCTTTTTTGAGCCACCGTTATTAGAGGCTGCCTGTTGCTGACCTTGGCGCTGTGAACGTAGCTGATGACGTAAACCACCCAAGCCTGGGCGTGCAGGTGCGCTCTCCTGTGCTGGTTGAGTTGCTTTTTGCGCCTGTTGTTGTGATGCAGAAGACTCATCCATTCGTGGCGCGATATCATATTGTGGTGGTGGCATGCCATATCCACCGGTTTGATGCTCTGGCGGATATTCAGGAGCATCACCCGTATGTGCGACTGCCTGAGCTTCAGACTGCGGTGACTCTTGCGGTGCTGGTTGTACCGGAGTATTCATTGGCGCTTGCAGTGTTTCATCTACTCTCGACTGACTCACCGCTTGTACCGGAACCGCTTGAGCTTGTACCGTCGTTGTAATGACATTAGCACCGCTGCTTATTGATGGGCGAAACGCCATCATGCGCAATACTATCATTTCCATGCCCACACGGCCGTTTGGTGACAACGACAGGTCTTCACGACCTTTTAAGGCAATTTGATAGTATAACTGTACGTCTTGTGGCGTCAGCGCTTTACTCAATAAATCAATTTTCTCTGCATCAGGTTGTGCCAGATCCAACGTCGATGGCAATGCTTGATACATAGCGACACGATGTAACTGCGATGCCAATTGTTGTAACAAGCCATCCCACTCTACACCGTTTGATGCAAGTTGTTGGATTTTATCCATTGCTTGCTGGGGTTGTTTACTACTGATAGATTCCAGTAAATGAATGGCTTGGTCGGCATCAATCGTACCAAGCATATGGCTCACGATTTCAGTTTGAATAACGCCGTTTCCTAGCGCAATGGCTTGATCCGTTAAGCTCAGTGCATCTCGCATACTGCCGTCTGCAGCATGGGAAATCATACCAAGAGCCCTTGCCTCTGCTGAAACTTGCTCTTTTTCTAAAATGTGATCAAGTTGCTGATGAATGTCATCAACGCTGATTGGCTTTAGATGGAACTGCAAGCAACGTGATAAAATCGTCACTGGCAGCTTCTGAGGATCCGTTGTTGCCAATAGGAACTTCACATACTCAGGCGGCTCTTCCAACGTTTTTAGCAACGCATTGAAAGAGTGACGCGAGAGCATGTGTACCTCATCAATAAGGTACACTTTAAAGCGTCCGCGAGCAGGCTTATATTGAACGTTGTCTAATAGCTCACGAGTGTCTTCAACTTTAGTACGAGAAGCGGCGTCGATCTCCAATAAATCAACAAAGCGGCCTTCATCGATCTCACGACAAGTATCACACTGACCGCATGGGTTAGCAGTAATACCTGTTTCACAGTTCAAGCCCTTAGCAAACAGTCGGCCAATCGACGTTTTACCAACGCCTCGAGTACCACTAAACAAGTACGCATGGTGTAAGCGATTTTGCGCCAATGCGTTTTCTAAAGCAGTAAGAACATGACTCTGTCCTACCACTTGATCAAACTTATTAGGACGCCATTTTCGCGCTAAAGCTAAATAACTCATTGAATGTATCAGTGCCCTTCAAAATCGCAAATGCTGTATACGTCAAGGCCCAGTCCTTCTAGGCGCTTATCACCACCAATTTCTGGTAGATTGATAACAAATGCAGCGTGGTTCACTTCACCGCCTAGCTGACGGATAAGTTTTGTTGTCGCTTCAATCGTGCCACCTGTCGCAAGCAGATCATCGACAACCAATACTTTGTCGCCTTCTACAATTGCGTCAACATGGATTTCTAGTGTATCTACGCCATATTCCAGTTCGTAAGACTGAGCAATAGTAGGACGAGGTAGCTTACCTGGCTTACGCACTGGAACAAAACCAACACCCAACTCAAGCGCCAGCGGTGCCCCAAATAAGAATCCGCGCGCTTCCGTACCAACTACTTTGGTAAAGCCCATATCTTTGTAACGTTCTACCATTAGATGAATCGTCGCTTGGTATGCTTGTGCATCTTCAAGAAGGCTCGTTACATCGCGAAAAAGGATGCCTGGCTTAGGGTAATCTTCGATGCTTTTAATGCTAGATTTGATCAGAGAAATTGTTTCTGTAGTCATAATACCGATTTACTTAGATTGGCTCATTACCCGCCGTTCTTATCGCAATATTACGAGGGCAATAAACAATAGGCTTTCACCACTATGTGCTTATATTCACAAAGTCACAGGTGTTGAAAATACAAACGCCCACTCGAAGAGCGGGCACACTATTCCCTACAATCTTAGTGATTTTCTTCTCTGTCAGCAACCAACTCAATCACAGGGAGTCGTATAAACCAGCCTAGTAAAACGATTAGCATCACTAAAAGTACAAACTTTAGCCAAATGTAAGGCGCTACAACGATAGAAATAGCAAAACTCAACACTATAAAAATTACGCCTCGAGCTTTGACTTCTCGGGTTACGGCTCTATTTTTATCCCAGTTCGTCAATAGAGGACCGAACGTTTTGTGTTTGTGTAACCACTGATGAAATAGCGGACTGCTACGTAAGAAGCAAGCACTAGCGAGGAGCATAAAAGGCGTAGTAGGTAAAAGAGGAAGGGCAACCCCAGCAATGCCAAGCAAAACAGAGAGTCCACCAACTATATTTAAAAGATAGCGCTTAATACGAATGGTGAACTCCAATAAACAATTACTCGATCAAAAAGTAGCGTAACCGTTCATTACGCGAATCCAGGTCAGCGTTGCTGGTAGCGTTGGGATTAAAAGAACTGCAACAAAACCTAAAAAGTAAAAAATATTGTAAGGCTCTTTAACGTCGTTGTCTGCCATGATGTATCTTCTCATTAGTTATGTTTACTTCTCTCATTGCACACCGTTAAGTAAACGTTACACAAGTGAGCACTTATTGTTTCATTAGTTAAATATACCCTAATAAACCAACGTTAAACACCGACAAAGAGTAAGGTTATATGCGCAACAAAAGATGAAACCGAACGGGCTTATAGTAAAAAGCAATACAAACGTGCTGCTATTCATTCATAAGCGAATCAAACCCGTTGATTAAGTCTAGTAATATTTAAACCAAAGCTCGAAGTGCCTAGACACCCAATCGATAACTGCCCGTTACTGTCAATTGGCAAGTCACTTGTAATAAAGTTTTTCATGCAGCCATCCCCCAAGCGATTACTTGCAGCGATGTGTTGATTGGCGACCCCATCTGACCATTGGCTATCCAAGCCAGCAGGCAAAATAGATACCGTTGCAGACGCAAGATCAGCAATTCCGAATACTGCGTTAACAACCCCTGTTCCTTCAGAGCAGAGAATGCCTTTCTCAATAACCTCTGCGATATCCTTAAGGTCAGCGCTAAAGCTACTTAAGTTACGTACATAATCATCAAAAAGAGCTCGAACCAACAATGTCGTCGCAACGCCGCCATCTTCAGATGATGCTGAATCCACAAGATAGAAAGCAAACTGCCCATTTATCAACCAACGGTAGTCAAAAACGAGAGGCATAACATCCGTCGATTGCAACAACCGATATGAACACTTCCAATCTCCCTGAGATGTATCTTTTTCTGGCAACAGCGCATGGAGTAAGTTTCGTGCAGCGTTGGGGTTTTGCTGTAAGTATTCTAAATGCCAGTGTAGCTCTTGCTCTTCTGATATTTCGCCACCATCATCGACCCTAAACCATTGACTCGCAAAATCGCGCTGCTCGGAAAAGTGGCGATCACAATCTTCAAGCGTATTATCAATTGCTTGAGATAAATATCGATAATTTGCGATCGGTTTTGATAAGAAATCCTTTATTCCAAAGCGCAATGCCTTGGCAACATCGGACATTTCATCGGTAGCAGAAACGACGATCATTGGCATAGAAGGATATTCAAGACTTACTTCTTCTACAAATTCTATGCCATCTAGAACAGGCATAGACAAATCGCACAAAACAAGATCTGGCTGGCACTGTCTCAACATTTTGAGCGCTTCTAAGCCATTCCCGGCTTCTATCACCCTATAACCTTGGCAATCCAAATAGGCACTAGTGACTCCACGAAATATAGGATCATCGTCAACCAACATAATCAGTTTGTGATTAACCACTTCCTGCGCTGAGACCTTTGCCGTTTGACTGTGAGTCTTAAACATACCTTTTACCTCACAAAGCTTAGTCAAAAAACAAATTATACATTATTATCTTTATATTAAGACCGTCCAGAACACCATGCAGCAAGATATCAGGCCCTTCCACCTTAATTAAAAGGTAGCTTGTAAACCCCATTTGCACAAATATTCTATGCCAAACCGGTCTTTATTCGTTAAGGTCTGGTGTGTTCAAATTGTGCAAAATATTGACTTAACGCAAACTTTGATCTCTAAGTTATTTATACATTAACCCTAAATTGTAATGTAGCGTGCCTGGGAAGTATAAAACTAGATGATCTAAACCTGTTTCGATTGGTTGTCGAAAATGGGAGCTACACTGCAACGTCACGAAAAACCATGATTCCGGTAGCTACTATCACCTGTCGCATTCAAGCACTTGAAGATTCTGTTAACCTGAGGCTTCTAAATCGCCACGCGCGTAAACTTTCTCTTACTGAAGCAGGCGAGCGTTTTTATCATGAGTGCTCTCCTTTATTACAGCGACTCACATCAACAGCTGAAGAGATGCGCTAAATGTGGTACGCAGCTCTTGTTCGGAAGGGCTCGCATTACGCTAATGCCAGACGTGATGATCAAAGAGTTTATTGCTAGCGGTGATCTAGTACGCGTTCTGCCAGACTGGAGCGCAAACCCTCGTGACATCTACATGCTTTATAACCACAAAGATCACCTGCCAGAAAAAGTACGCCTTTTCATCGATTATGTGATTGCTTACCACATTCACTAATAGCCGCAGAAATCTGATACAAAAACCAGAGCCTAGACTCTGGTTTTTTATATTAAGAAGACAGCATTATGCGCCTTCGTTATACAACTCTAGATTTGCAATATCCTGCTGAATTTCGCGCTCGGCCTTCGCATCATCATTACGTAAACCATCTAGGAAATCCAAATACTGCTGGTCAATGTCACCCGTCACGTATTCACCGTTGAATACTGAAGTATCAAACTGGGCGATGTCTTGATTACCTAAAGCAACAGCTTCAACCAAGTCTTCCAATCGCTGATAAATCAGCGCATCAGCACCGATCTGCTGACAAATGCTGTCATTATCACGACCATGAGCAATTAACTCCGTCGCACTTGGCATATCGATACCGTAAACATTCGGGAAACGAACTTCCGGCGCAGCTGAAACCATGAACACCTTGTTTGCGCCTGAATCGCGGGCCATCTCAATGATCTGTTCAGACGTTGTGCCCCGAACGATAGAATCATCCACAAGCAGTACATTCTTGTCTTTAAACTCAGAGCGGATGGCATTCAACTTACGCCGTACCGATTTCTTACGTTGCTGCTGACCTGGCATAATAAACGTGCGACCAACGTAACGGTTTTTCACAAAGCCCTGGCGATATGGCTTATCAATCGCTTGAGCAATTTGCAGTGCAATGTCGCAGGAGGTTTCTGGTATTGGGATAACCACATCGATATCGAGATCTGCGTAATCTTCACGAATACGGTCACCTAACTTCTTGCCCATTTCTACACGGGCACTGTACACAGAAATCTTATCGATAAATGAATCTGGACGAGCAAAGTAAACGAACTCAAAAATACATGGATTAAGTTTTGGATTATCTCCGCACTGCTTAGTGAATAGCTCACCATCAAACGTTGCGTAAATCGCCTCACCCGGTGCTACATCACGTACAAAGTCAAAACCAACAGCATCAAGTGCAACAGACTCCGATGCTACCATGTATTCCATTTTCCCATTTTCTTCGCGCTTACCAAGACAAAGAGGACGAATACCATGGGGGTCACGAAATGCAATCATACCGTGGCCGATGATCATGGCTGCAACCGCGTATGCACCACGAATCGTTCGGTGTACATTCGTCACCGCTCGGAACACGTCATCTGCCGTTACATTGCCCTTCACGGTATCAATTTCGTGAGCGAGAACGTTAAGCAGCACTTCTGAGTCTGATGTGGTGTTGATATGGCGACGATCTTTTTCAAACAGCTTTTGACGAACTTCATGAGCGTTAGTCAAATTGCCGTTATGAGCGAGTGTAATACCAAAAGGAGAGTTTACATAGAAAGGCTGCGCTTCAGAGGCACTTGAACTGCCTGCGGTTGGGTAACGTACGTGACCGATTCCAACATTACCCTGCAAGCGTTGCATGTGTTTTGCTTCAAACACATCCTTCACTAAACCGTTCGCCTTGCGCAGACGAAAACGATTGCTTTCTATGGTACAAATACCAGCGGCATCTTGGCCACGATGCTGTAACACCGTTAACGCGTCATAAATAGACTGGTTTACAGGCGTTGTGCCCACGATTCCAACAATACCACACATGTCCTAATCCTCGATTTGCGACAGTAGCTGGCACTACTAGATAGTGCCAGACAAAAAACTTGATGTTGCTTGTAAGTGCTCGAAAAATGGGGCGATGATACGGCTGAACTCTGGGACCAACTGTGACTCTTTCCACCAATCCGAGCTTGGGAATGCTGTAAACGCATCCATAAAAAACAGCACCGCAGAAACAATCAATACTCCACGTAAACCACCAAACACCACACCGAGAAGTCGGTCAGTACCTGACAGTCCTGTTTTTTGTACCAGTTGGCCAATGACGTAATTCACCACCGCACCAACAACTAAAGTCGCGACAAATAGCGCCGCAATTGCGGCTCCGTTTCGAAACATTTCATCTTCAATATTGGTGAAGTACACCGCTAATTTAGTGTAATAGTTACTGGAGATAAAAAACGCTCCGAACCAAATCACCAAAGACAAAGCTTCTTTAGCAAAACCGCGAACTAAACTGATCAGAGCTGAAAATCCGATCACACCTAAAATGACAAAATCTAACCAATTCATGTTTTCTTCATCTTAAGTTGGCGCGCATTTTAACAGAAAAAATGCTGACGCAAACGTTTTCTTATGGATTTAATGGCTTAAATTTAAGCAATTGACCTTTTGAGCCTGTTATTTTTTGTAATTCCTTGACCTGTCGTTCAAGTTTACTTTTTGACACGTCAGGACCAACAATCACTCTGGTAAAGTTATTTTCTTTCTTCACATGAGCTTGATAACCTCGCTTCTGTAAATCATCGACAAGCGCGACGGCATTGTCATGATTCTTCAGTGCCATCAACTGAATGATCCAAGCCGAGTCTTGATATTGATTTTTTTCTTCAACTGGACGAACTACCACTTCAACCGACTCAGGTTGTTTTTCGACTTCTGGTTGAGGAACAACGTCAGACTCAGAAACGCTGCCTTGGGATCCCTCTGACTGACTGATTGTCGCAGTAACAGGCGATTCTGGCAGAGAGATAACATCCTCTACTGGCTCTAAAATTTCGAAGTTTTCCACATCACTATCAAGTTCAGGTTTGATAGGGATACTGGCAAATTCTTCTTTGTAGTGCAGTTTCTTACCATCTAACACGTCAGGGAGCACAATGACCCCAACCGCGACTAAAACAATGGTGCCGACTAAACGACTTTGGAATTTACTTGCCATCAAATTACCTTTGATTACCCATTATTTGATTGCCAATGTTCCAATACTTCGCCCACCGTATGGAATGATCCAACAACCAGAATCACATCATCGTCTGCGACGCTGCTTTTCGCACTCTCAAACGCGTCTACTGGGGTTTGGAACTGGGCCTGCCCCTCAGGCAAGTATTGGCACAATTCATCTGCTGTCGCCGCACGAGGCCCAGTCAACGATGCTGGATACCATTGTGTTGCAATTACCGTTAGCGCTTCAATTGTCGCTTTGATGTCTTTATCATGCAGCATTGCGATAACGACGTGGATATTCTTACCTTTGTATCGGCTTTTTACCTTCTCAACCAAATACTCTGCTGAGTGAGGGTTATGTGCCACATCAAGAACAACTTCTGGCTCTGTTTGTAGAACCTGCATGCGACCAGCAAGCCGAGCATTATTCAAGCCATTAACAATATTAATGTCAGTAATTTGCAATTCTGACGCGCCAAGCGCCATTAACGCAGTCGCAGCATTAGGGAGAGGTAAAGATGGAACAGGAAGGTCTTCAAGCGCAAAAGCACCGCTACTCCACTTCCAGCCCTTAGCTGTTAGTTGGTAGTCGAATTGAATGCCCACTTGGAAAAATTCTGCACCGATATCGTCAGCATGAGCCGCGACAGTAGCCGGTGGGGTTGGTTGGCCGCAAATAGCAGGCTTTCCGGAACGGTAAATACCTGCTTTTTCAAAGCCAATGACATTGATGTCATCACCTAACCAATCCACATGGTCAATTGCTAAACTGGTAATAACCGAGACATCGTGGTCAACCACGTTGGTTGCATCTAAACGGCCGCCAAGACCAACTTCTAACAGAACAACGTCGACTTTCTCAACTTGGAAAATACGAAGTGCGGCTAACGTGCCGAATTCGAACAAGCTTAGACTGATCTCGCCGCGCTGCTTCTCAATATAGTCAAACGCTTCACCGTGTTTTCTGTCTGATGCATCTACGCCGTTGATACGAACGCGTTCATTATAACGGATCAGGTGCGGAGAGCTGTAAACGCCCACCGAGTAGCCTGCGTCCAGTAGAATCGCTTCCATCAATGCACACGTCGAGCCTTTGCCATTGGTGCCGGCAACGGTGATCACAGTAGGAGCTGGTTTAATGAGGTTGGCTTTTTGCGCTACCGCTTGAACGCGGTCTAAGCCAAGGTCGATTGCTGATGTATGGAGTTTTGTTAAATAATCAAGCCACACCGTCAGGGAGGATGTGGCTTGAGGAATAGAGTTTTGGGTCATCTAACTTTAACCATTAATTTCTTTGGTTTTTGTGTTAGTGATACTTTACCCTTTTTCGTCCGCTTCTGGTACAGAATATGGCTCTTCATTTGGAGATTCGTTAACCGAAACCACCAAAGGAGACTTGTGGTTAGTCAGCTTAGCAATCAACCCACCCACACGTTGACGCATTTCACGGCGGTCAACAATCATATCAATTGCACCGTGTTCTAGCAGGAACTCACTACGCTGGAAACCTTCAGGGAGATCTTCACGTACGGTCTGCTCGATGACGCGACGACCAGCAAAACCAATCAGTGCTTTAGGCTCACCAATGTTAATGTCCCCTAGCATCGCCAAGCTCGCCGATACTCCGCCCATTGTTGGGTCAGTCAGCACTGAAATGAATGGCAGGCCTTTTTCAGATAGACGCTCAAGTGCGGCACTGGTTTTCGCCATTTGCATTAGAGACATCAATGCCTCTTGCATACGCGCACCGCCACTTGCAGAAAAGCAAATAAGTGCACAGTTGTTTTCAATCGCAGCGTCGACCGCTTTTACAAAGCGAGCACCTACCACAGAACCCATTGATCCCCCCATAAAGGAGAATTCAAATGCACACGCTACCAGTGGCATGCCTAGCAGTTCACCCTGCATAACCACCAAGGCGTCTTTCTCACCACTGCTCTTTTGTGCAGCAGAGATACGCTCTTTGTAACGTTTAGAATCTTTAAATTTCAGTTTGTCTTGTGGCTCTAGCTCGGTGCCAAGCTCAACACGGATGCCTTCGTCTAAGAACGATTCCAAACGACGACGCGCTCTCATGCGCATATGGTGGTTACACTTAGGACAAACTTCTAAATTACGCTCAAGCTCTGCATGGTATAGAACCTGCTCACAAGAGGTACATTTCGTCCACACACCTTCTGGGATAGAAGCTTTGCGTGAACTTACAAGGTTGCTTTTTTCTAAAATCTTTTCAAGCCAACTCATGGAAGACCTTTTCTCTCAATTCTTCCGCGTCATTGCGAAAGATATAAATTCGAAATATTACAGATGGATTAAAACATATCTTACCGCGACTGTAGATAAAAAACTGGTTGTACCTATTTTTGCTATCATTAATAACGCACAATTTTCGTGTTTATCCAGCCTAAAATACCGATTTTTTGAAACAAGTTCGCAGTTTAGTTCAAATTATCTGGCAAAAATAGCGGGCCGATCGGCACTTGTGGTAATCCAAACTCTTCAGGATAATCCACATCCACCAAATACAAGCCTTCCGCTTTCGCAGTTGCCCCGGCTAATTTGCGATCTTTTGCTTCTAACAACCACTTGATCCATTCTGGTTTTTCTTCACCACGCCCCACTTTTATCAGGCTGCCAGTGATGTTCCGCACCATGTGGTGAACAAAGGCATTCGCTTTAATGTCAATCACAACGTAATCACCATGGCGCGTCACGTTAAGGTGCATTAAGTTACGAAACGGACTGCGAGACTGGCAGTGCGTTGCACGGAATGACGTAAAGTCATTTTCTCCCAACAGGTACTGCCCCGCTTCATGCATTTTCTTTTCATCCAAATCACCGTGGTAATGACTCACACCTGAGCTCAAGATACCTGGACGCAATGCATGATTAAAGATGATATAGCGGTAACGACGCGCTGTTGCTGAGAATCGCGCATGGAAGTCATCAGAAACTTCTGCCGCCCAACGGACAGCAATATCACTAGGCATGTTTGCGTTCGCCCCCATGGTCCAAGCAACCATTTTACGGCTTACGTTGGTGTCGAAGTGAACCACCTGACCAGTACCATGCACGCCGGCATCAGTACGACCAGCGCACTGCACTTCCACAGGGTGATTCGCAACAATCGATAGTGACTTTTCTAGCTCTTCTTGGACACTTTTCACTTCTCTTTGGCGTTGCCAACCAAAGTAGTTTGTACCGTTATACTCGATACCTAATGCGATTCTCATTTTAACCTTCGAACTCTAAAATGGGGCGGGAAGTATATACTCAACGCCTTCCAGATACAAAAAGAGGCAGCGCTTGCTGCCTCTTTTTATTTATCGACCATGAATATCGTCGATAAGATGCTTGGCCTCTCGGCGAATATCGTCTTCACCGTAGACGATGGCCTCTTCCAATAACTTAACCGCGCCTTGAGGATCATTCATTTCCAAATAGATTTTTGCTAAATCAAGTTTACCTGCAGCTTCTGCATTACTATCAACGTCAACGTCGCCAATATCACCAATTACATCAGGGAATTCATTTAAGCCAACATCCAGCTTTAGTTCTTGCTCCTCAAACTCACCGCCGTCTTTATCCACTTGAGCCATTAATTCATCAATGGTCATGAATTGATGCTTCTTAGGATCAAAGTCTGCGAGGTCATCCTGCTCCGCCCAATTCTCCGGTGCGATTTCAGGTTGTGCCAATGCGGCTGCTGAGCCCCATACTTCACGCTGATCTTCTGGCACCTCTGATGTCGTAGAGGTACATTCGGTGGAAAGCTTAAAACCATTCCAATCATCACCCACGCCCAACATGGTTTCAAAGTCCATGCCTGCGCTAGCAACGGTATCGCTGTCTAAGTTGCCATCAAATACTTGTGAATCAACGTTTTCCGCAAGCAAATTTGCCATTGCGGCTTCTTCGAAGTCATTTAGCTCTGTTTCAACCTCATTCTTCTCTGATTCAAAATCAGCAACGAAAGCACCTGGTTGCGCGAATACTTCAAATAGTGCGTCATGATCGTTATCTGACTGCAATACTGGCTGATGAGCTTCTGCATTATCCGTCATTGACATTAATGCATCTTCTTCATCGAACTCAGGCAGATCCAAATCATCGAAACTCATTGCATTGTCTTCTGCCATTTCCGCAGATGAGCTTAGCTCCGCCGTTTCAGATTCTGGCAAGGTTGGTTCATCTGCCATAGATGCAAGCGCATCATCTTCGTTGAATTCTGGAAGATCGAAGTCGTCAAGGTTGAACGCTTCTTCCTCTACCGCCTCCGTTACCACCGCTTCTGGTGCAACCTTTTCTGATTCATACTGCGCAGGTTCATCCGCCATAGAAGCAAGCGCATCGTCTTCGTTGAATTCTGGAAGATCGAAGTCGTCAAAGTTGAACGCTTCTTCCTCTGCCGTCTCCGTTACCGCCGCTTCTGGTGCAACCTTTTCTGATTCAGGCAACGCAGGTTCATCCGCCATAGAAGCAAGCGCATCGTCTTCGTTGAATTCTGGTAGCTCTAGAGCATCGAAGTTGGATTCTTCATCTTCAATATCCGTCTCTGTCGAACGTGCAGCTATAGGCTCCTGTTCTAGCTTCGTTTCTGACTCAATATCATCAACTAACCAATCTTCCTCTTGCGGAATGCCAAATTCGTTCTCAACGGTATCGGGTGTTGGTGTAAATACAGGAGCTTCGTCTACTTCGCTCTCAGACTGTTGTGCTAAAGCGTTAGCATAGTTATTGAGAAGCTCTGATGCATCTTCACCTGACTCTGAATGAGTACGTTCCTCAGCCAATTCATGTTGCGTATCAAGGGCTGTTTCAGCCTCAAAAGGCACATCTTGTTCATTAGAGACTTGTGGTTCGTCATTAAGTATTGAATCTAGGTCATCAGAAGTGTCATTACCTTCAAAGGTATTAACAGGTTCCTCTCGCGCTGGCTCCAGATCGGTTTCTTGGCGCAGCGGTTCGGTTTGAAGCTCGGATTCAACTTCCCTTTCTGGCTGGTTGTCACTCAATAACGCATCAATATCGAGCCCAGATTCAAGACCAAGTACCTGTTCATCATCTAACTTTTCACTTGATTCAACGACTGACTGAGGCTGTGATTGAATGCCCTCTGTCACCTCTGGCTCTAAACGACCAAAACCGAGTGATGCTAATAAATCATCATCACTTAAGGAATCAGAATTCGTTGGCTCATCATCTTCACGAATCAAGTCATCAAATGGGTCAAGCTCTTTACTGTCTTCATCTAGCTCTTCATCCGTATTGTTATCATCAAGTAACTCATCCAGTAGATCTACGCTATCTTCGTCAAGATCTTCTATGCCGTCAAAGCCCGATAATTTTTCAAGCTCATTTAGCGGGTCAAAGTCATCTGAAGCGTCTTCATCATCAAGACCAATCAACTCATCCAGAAGCTCAGTACTATCTTCTTCGATCGACGGATCATCACTCAATCCGGCAATATTTTCTAACTCATCAAACGGGTCAAGTTCATCCGGTGTCGCTTCATCACTTTCTTTGCTTAGATCTTCGACACTATTTGTTGTTGGCTGATCGTATTGTGCCAGTAACTTGTCGATTTCATCCTCAGTGGCTTCACCGACAGAAAAGCCTAGCTCTGAAACCGCAGAGGATGACTTATCGTCTTCTACATCAAGGTTAAGATCATCACTACCAAAATCAGCAAATAAATCATCCAACAGTGCCTGATCAATGCTGTCACTTTGTAGATCTTCTGTCGGCTCATCACCCGCTAGTAAGTCTGCAAATGGGTCATTGGCACTTTCTTCATCTGAGAGATCAAAGTCTACTTGCTCATCATCCACGATCTCTAGCTCTGGAGAAGCCTCATCAAGTGCACGCTCCATCTCTTCCAGCCCAAGGGCCTTCTCTTCACCGTTTACTTTGATGCCATTGTTGGAAGAATCAAACTCATAGAAACCAACATCTAAGTCACCATCGTCACCAATGCTTGCAAATGGGTCTTCTTCGTCATCACCTTCTAGGTTGAAGTCGAGATCATCGTCATCAAGATTGCCAAAGACATCATCCTCTTCTGGCTTCTCTTCTTGATCGAATAGGTTTGCGCTCTCATCATCACCAAATAGGTCATCATCCAAGCTTAACTCTTCTTCTAACTCCTCCGCGGCCGCTAATCCAAGTGGCGCCGCTAATGGATCGATACTTTGGGGCTCCTGTGCCGCAGCCTGTTCCTCTTCCGATTTCGCACGGCGACCCAACAACGTGACCACAAGTAAAGCGATCAATGCGCCTGGAATTAGCGCAGCAAGTCCCACTAACCAGCCATTGGATAGAATCTTATCCATTGTACTTGGTTGCATGCGTTGCTGCTCATCAAGACGCTTGCGTTCTTCTGCCAGTAACTTTTCTACTTCCGTGCGGATACGCGCTTCGTCATTAAGCTCCGTTTTTAGCGTTTCTACTTCGTTTTGCACATCAGAAAGCATTAAGCGAAGACGATGATTCTTTTCTTCAAGCGACTCAAGCTCACCTTGAGAAATCTGAAGTTTATCTTTAAGCGCACTTACCTGCTTCTCACCTTCTGGAGAAGTGGTTAGGGTAGGAACCAATGGGGTTAGCTCAACCGATTTAACCGGCTTAGGTTTGGCCATTTCTGGTTTAACCGTTTCCGACGTAACTTTAGGCTTGGTGGTTTCTGCTACTGGCTTTGGCTGCTCGACGATAGATTTAGCCGGTGCAGGTTTAGGTGGTTTAGGCTGATTCGATCTCGCTTCATGGGCTTTCATAATCGCCACAGCTTGTGCTGTGGTTGCACTTTGGACTTGCTCTAATGAAGGAATACGAAGACGACTACCAGGGATCAACTCATGTATATTCTGATTGTCAAACGCTTGAGGGTTGATTCGGTAAATGGCAAGCAGCGTCTGTTGGACAGAAACATTACGAGAAGGTCGCAATTGAGAAGCAATCGACCATAGCGTTTCATTTTGACCGGTGGGGCCAAAAAAGCGCGAAGGTTGAGTATTAGCGGATAACGCTCGTTCAATCTCCCCAGCGTAACTCGGAGAGGCTTGCACTTCGCCAGAAGGACCCACAAGACGAATTCCTTCGGCTTGAACCACTGACGATGTCTGAGTCGTGCTCATCAACACAAGGGCGGCTAACAAACACTTATAATTTTGACGCATAGAAGGCTCAGTTTGGTGCTAGTAAAGATTTGAAATGGTGATCGGTTAAATATATCGGATAACACACGCAAAACTATAGCTTTAAGGGAAAAAAATGTGTGGCTCTCACCATATTCGTACTAATCTCACACTAATTTACTTCGTTCGAACAAAAAAGCCTCGCTGTGTGCGAGGCTTTGAAATCAATTGTGAGCGTAATTAGTAGTAATCGCGAATCAAAACTTCCGCGATTTGTACTGCGTTTGTCGCTGCGCCTTTACGTACGTTATCCGCAACAACCCAAAGATTTACACCGCTGTGATGGCTAATATCGTTACGAATACGGCCTACCATTACGTGGTCTTTGCCACCCGCATCACGAACTTGTGTCGGGAAGTCTTCACCGTGGAATACTTCTACACCTTCGGTTTGCTCAAGAAGGTTAATCACTTCTTGTGCATCAATCGGCGAACGAGTCTCAACGTGAACCGCTTCTGCATGGCCATAGAAGACTGGAACGCGCACACAAGTTGGGTTTACTGTGATTGATGGATCGTTAAAGATTTTTTGCGTTTCCCACACCATTTTCATTTCTTCTTTGGTGTAGCCGTTTTCCATCATCTGGTCGATTTGTGGAATACAGTTAAACGCAATCTGCTGAGAGAATTGCTTCTTATCCGCTGGGAGGCCGTTGAGTAGCTTCGCCGTTTGACCAGCTAATTCATCGATACCTGCTTTACCTGCGCCAGAGACGGATTGGTAAGTGGATACGTTGATACGTTCAATACCCACAGCATCGTGGATAGGCTTCAATGCCACCAACATTTGGATGGTGGAGCAGTTAGGGTTCGCAATGATGTTACGGTTACGGAACTCTGCAATCGCTTCTGGGTTAACTTCAGGAACAACAAGTGGGATGTCTAACTCGTAGCGGAAGTGAGAGGTGTTGTCGATCACGATAACGCCTTCGTCAGCGGCAATTGGCGCCCATTTAGCAGACAGTTCACCGCCAGCTGAGAACAGCGCGATGTGCGCTTGAGACCAATCAAACTCTTCCACGTTTTGTACGCGAATTGTTTTACCATTGAAGCGGTAAGTCTTGCCTTCGCTGCGCTCACTCGCTAGCAGGAAGATTTCGCCTACTGGGAATTTGCGCTCTTGAAGCACTTCCAAAATTGTTTCACCGACCGCACCGGTCGCACCTAAAACGGCAACATTGTATTGCTGGCTCATTGACTTACCTCAACCTGAAAACCTAGTTCTGCTAATGGAGCAAGATTGCATGTTTCGTTACCCATTAGCGTGACAGCGCTGTATTCACGGCGATCCCAGTAGTTTTTACGCATCAGATCAAAAGAACCTGGCTTACTGATTTCACGACGGAAAAGCGCGTCATCTTTACGCACATCATAGATTAACTGCGTGATGTTGTGCAGCGTTGCTTCATCCCACGCTCTGTCCAAAACCACAGTCGGAACAGGCGCGGTTGGCAGTAAATCGCTGGCATGCGCACGTAATTCGTTATTTAGAAACTCACAGTAGCTATTAAAAATCATTGTCGTACCGCGAGCCTTCCCTTCCAGACCATAGCCTGCAACGTGAGGGGTGGCGAATGCTAGCAGAGGCAGAAGCTCCATATCAACCTCTGGTTCAAACTCAAATACATCTAATGCAGCAGTGAAGCCATCATTTTTCAGCAAACGTTGCTTTAATGCTCGATTATCTACCACAGGGCCGCGTGCTGCATTTATCAAAATTTGATCCGCACGTAGACCATTCAAAACGATTTCATCAATCAAGTGGTGCGTCGGATACGGGCCATCTTTGGTGATTGGTGTGTGTAGCGTGATGATGTCTGACGTTTCAATCAGTTCTTCTAATGGGGTGAAATTGCGAGGATCCCCCTCAGCTTGCTTGAGTGGATCATTGAGGAGCACTTTAATGCCCATGCCGTTCAAACATTTCTCTAGATAACTACCGACTTGACCTGCACCAATGATACCAACGGTTTTGTCGAAAACAGAGAAACCTTGCTGCTGCGCTAGCACCATCATGACGCTGAATGCGTACTCAGCAACGCCAACTTTGTTGCAACCTGGCGCAGCGGTGAAGAAAATACCTTTTTCTTGCAATAGTGCTTGGTCGACATGATCCATACCAGCCGTCGCTGTACCCACGAACTTCAGCTTGTTTGCTTTACTGATCAGCGCCGCATTTACTTTGGTAACCGAGCGAATCATCAGTGCATCTACATCCACTAAATCATCGGCTGTCAGTGTACGACCGGGTTTTAAAATCACTTCACCGAGTTGGCTGAAAAGCTCTTCAGCGTACGGCATGTTTTCATCAACAAGAATTTTCATAGCGCTAGCGTTTAAGATCCATTTTTAAGAGTGGTATCCCCAAACGACATCAGGATTTGAGGTCACTTGAGTATAGTGATTGTGCCCTTTTCCCAAAAAATCTCAAGAAATAGCACGTTCAGCCCCAAAATTAAAAAAAAGAAAAAGCCCGGCATATCGCCGGGCAACGTTCCAGAACAAAAGGATCCTATCCCGCTCTCCTTGGGACAGAGTCTGCGTCTGTTCGACCAGATAAGCTGGTCAGGTCTGGAAACTGGTTTGTCAGGGTTTACATTACTGAGAATAAAAACCCAACCAATTCAGTTAGCTTTGGGTCGCTTACGCTTGGTACTTTTTGATTACCAATGTCGCGTTTGTACCACCAAAACCAAAGCTATTTGACATTACGGTCGTCAACTCTGCTTCGCGAGCTTCTGTTACGATGTCTAGACCTTGTGCCGCTTCATCCAAGTGAGAGATATTCACACTTGGCGCAATGAAATTGTTGTCTAGCATTAGCGTTGAGTAAATTGCTTCGTGAACACCAGCAGCACCTAGTGCGTGACCAGTCATCGCCTTTGTTGCAGAAATTGCTGGGCTGTTGTCACCAAATAGCTCTTGGATAGCACCCAGTTCTTTCACGTCACCTACCGGAGTAGAAGTGCCGTGCGTGTTGATGTAATCGATGCCATCTACGTCTTGCATTGCCATCTTCATACAACGAACTGCGCCTTCACCTGATGGTGCTACCATGTCGTAGCCATCAGACGTCGCGCCGTAACCTACAATCTCACCGTAGATTTTCGCACCACGGGCTAGAGCGTGTTCAAGCTCTTCGATAACGAGCATGCCACCACCGCCAGAGATAACAAAACCATCACGGTCAGCATCGTAAGTACGAGAAGCTTTTTCAGGCGTCTCGTTATACTTAGTTGATAGTGCGCCCATCGCATCAAACATCATGGTTTGTGACCAATCTAGCTCTTCACCACCACCAGCAAATACGATGTCTTGTTTGCCTAGTTGGATAAGCTCCATCGCATGGCCGATACAGTGTGCTGAGGTTGCACATGCTGAGCTAATGGAGTAGTTCACACCACGAATCTTAAATGGTGTTGCCAGACACGCAGAAACGGTTGAAGACATTGTACGTGGAACCATATAAGGGCCAACGCGTTTTACGCCTTTTGCACGCATCGTATCTGTTGCAACTGTTTGGTTGAATGCAGAAGCACCACCAGAACCAGCAACGATACCTGTGCGATCGTTTGATACTTGCTCTTCAGATAGACCAGCGTCTTCAATTGCCTGCTGCATTGATAGGTATGCATAAGCAGCCGCATCACCCATAAAGCGCATCTGTTTACGATCAATGTGCTCTGCTGGGTTGATTTTCAGATCACCCCAAACCTGCGAGCGCAGACCGTGTTCTTTAAACTGCTCAGACGCAGTGATGCCAGATTTACCCGCTTTAAGAGACGCTAGAACTTCTTCGACGTTGTTACCGATACTTGAAACAATACCCATACCGGTGATTACGACTCGTTTCATTATGACATTCCTATAATTCAAAAATCCGCTAGATGATAACTAAGATAGTCAACAAAAGTGGTCAGCTTTCCCATAAATTCGTACAATCACTGTATTCTAACCGCGCCAAATCACATATTTGCACCATTATGACTTCGATTAAAAACGCAGAACTTGGTTGGAACGAAGCTGGTACTCCAGTTTCTGACCAATTTGATGATGTTTATTTCTCCAACGTAAACGGTCTCGAAGAGACACGCTACGTGTTCCTCAAACAAAATCATCTACCAGAAAGATGGCAGGAATTTGACCAAAGGCGTTTTGTTATTGGTGAAACCGGATTTGGCACAGGGTTGAACTTCTTAGCCGTGTGGCAATGGTTTACTGAATTTCGTCGCGCCTATCCAGAGGCTGCACTAAAAGAGCTGCATTTTGTTAGCTTTGAGAAGTACCCACTGAGCAAAGCTGACTTAGAAAAAGCACATCAATCTTGGCCTGAATTGGCAGAATTTGCTGAGAAGCTACAACAACACTACCCAGCAGCCGTCCCTGAGTGTCACCGCATAGTTTTAGAAGGTGGCGCGATCACGCTCGACCTTTGGTTCGGTGATATTAAAGACTGCATGCCGCAAGTCCCATATAGTGAACAAGGCTTAGTGGACGCTTGGTTCTTAGACGGTTTTGCACCAAGCAAAAACCCTGAGATGTGGAACCAAAACCTGTTCAACAACATGGCAAAATTAGCGAAGCAAGACTGTAGTGTCGCTACCTTTACGGCAGCGGGTTTTGTGCGTCGTGGTTTAAACGAAGCTGGTTTTGTGATGAAAAAAGTCAAAGGTTTTGGCACTAAGCGAGAGATGATCGCAGGCTCTATGGTGCAACGCGAAGCACATTCAAACTACAAGCCTTGGTTCAACCGTACCGCTGCAACAAAGCATGATTCAATTGCCATTATTGGTGGCGGCATTGCCAGTGCTGCACTGGCTAAAACGCTCATTCGTCGCGGTATGAATGTCACGCTTTACTGTAAAGATGCTCAACCAGCAGAAGGCGCTTCGGGTAATCGTCAAGGTGCAGTGTACCCGCTACTAAATGGTCCACACACAGGCGTGTCTCGCGTGTTCGCCCCGGGCTTTTTGTTCGCGCGTCAGTTTGTCGACCAAGCAGCGCAAGACATTCAGTTTGATCACGATTGGTGTGGTGTCACTCAACTAATGTGGGATGACAAATCCGCAGACAAGTTGGAAAAGATGCTCGCTGGTCACTTCACTCCAGAGTTGATTCACAAGCTTTCAGCCGAAGAGACGGCAGAGAAAATTGGCTTACCGATCGACATGGCATCCGTTCACTACCCTCTGGGTGGTTGGCTATGCCCTGCTGAACTAACCCGAGGTTTGATTGCTCAACTAGAAAAAACAGCGCTTTTTGAAACGAAGTTCGAACACCAAGTGGAATCGCTAGAATGGGATGAAACACGCCAACTTTGGACGTTGACGGCCAACGGTCAAACCTTCGAGCACTCGACTGTTGTTGTTGCCAACGGCAGTGAATTCCAAACGCTAACCCAAACGGCTAATCTGCCATTGGGCCAAGTCAAAGGTCAAGTCAGCCATGCACCTGCAACAAAAACTCTATCTAAGCTGAAAACGATACTGTGCTACGACGGTTACATGACGCCTGTTAACCCGAATAATCAACACTTGTGCATCGGCGCAAGCTATGACCGCAGTCACCTAGATTACGAGTTTGACGAAGACGCACAAAAGGATAACGCGGAGAAATTGGTGAAGTGCCTACCGAATCAAACTTGGACGAAAGAGGTTGATACCTCAGGTAATATGTCACGCCAAGGCATTCGTTGTGTTAGCCGCGATCACCTGCCGTTTGTGGGTAATGTAGGTGACTTTGAAACCATCAAAACGCAATACGCTGATCTACAACTTCAAAAAGAAGAGGAAGTGGAAGCCATTCACCAGTTCCCTAACCTATTCTGTTTCTTAGGTTTAGGTTCTCGCGGTTTGAGCTCAGCACCATTGATGGCAGAAGTATTAGCGTCGCAAATCTGTGGCGATCCACTGCCACTGCCTGTTGATGTGCTGACTGAACTGCACCCAAGTCGAATGTGGGTAAGAAAACTGCGTAAAGGTAAGGCAATTACAGAATTGTAATCCGTCTTGCCCTCCCCCCTCTTTTCGATAGGGGGGAGGAGCCAATACTTAGCCCAATGTCGCCACCGCAGATTTCACTTGCGCGGCGATCTCTTCATTACGAAACTCACCGGTCTCTAAATCAAAATTGTCATAAAAGCTTGGTACAGAAAGAGCAGCTTTTACTTCCGCACCAAAATACGGAGCCGACCCCGTTGCTGCTGCCAAAACCGTTTGTGCGCCACTAGGGCCAGGTGAGGTTGCAAGATAAACTGCCGGTTTATTTTGGAATACGTTACGCTCGATACGAGTCGACCAATCAAACAAGTTTTTATATGCCGCTGCGTAAGAGCCGTTATGTTCCGCGAATGAAACCACAATCGCGTCAGCAGCTGCAATATCATTCAGAAACGCCTTTGCACCTTCAGCCTGACCGATTTCTTTCTCTTTATCTTCACTAAACAGCGGGACTTCGTAACTATTGAGATCCAACACTCGCACTTGTGCACCTTCGACTAAGTTTGCTGCATAGGTCGCTAGGGTTTTATTGATGGAGGTAGAGCTGGTAGAAGCACCGAAAGCGATAATTTTCATGGCTGCTGTTCCTTGTTTACATTATTATCTAATAAGAATAAACCGAAACCTGAGGTCAACAACCACAAAAATTTTAAGGAGAGGTTCGAAATTTTCGAAAGAGTTTATTCCAACTCTTTTTGTTTTAACGAGAAGCTTACTGAACGAGCCGAGGCTTAAGCTTGCACTTGAAGCTCTTGCCATAGATCGTTAACGATAATGCGATCCGCTGGCGTCAACTCTGAGCGTGCTTCTTCTAGGCTGTTTTCGATACGAGACTTAAGCTCTGTCACGTCGTTAATGCCTTCATCTTCACAAGATGCTGCCGACAGAGAAATGTGACCACGTAAATAACCACCAGCAAATAACTCATCATCCGATGCTGTCTCAATTCGAGCATCGATCAGCTCTAGTAGGTTTTCTTCAAATTCAATAATCATGGCGTTTCTCTGGGTTATTTAACAATAAAATCTGACTTTTCCAAAGGTTGGACGTCATAAAAAGCACGCATCGCATCCGATAGCATTTTTACGCGAGGAGGAAGACCCATTTCGAAGATCCCCATGACTTCGCGATGCACTTTGTGCATAAAACCAAGACGATCTGGTTCAAAATCGCCGTGTAGATTGTCACAACTGACGTTAAAAGGGAAGTCAGCACTTTTTGCTAAAATCCACTCATACGCTTGAGGGCGAATTTCCACTTTTTCGAACTCGGCTTGAACCTCTGCTGTGCGACCATCTGGCTCGTACCAATAGCCAAAATCTTCCAGCAAACGACGCTCTGGTCCTGCCACACACCAATGAGCAATCTCGTGCAGCGCAGACGCGTAAAAGCCACGAGCAAAAATAATCCGATGATGCGGATGCTCTTGGTCTGCCGGTAAGTAAATTGGCTCATCACCACCGAGCTCTAACTTGGTGTTAAATGATTCAAGAAACGTGTCGTTGAAGATGGCGATAAGGTCTTGATATTCGTGGTTCATCATCGATTCTGTACTTCAAATTGATATGCGGAGCGTATTGTCGCCGTTTTTATCTAGCGCGTAAAGCCACACAACAAGTTTGGATATTAGCTGAATTTATCTGAAAGTGACTTTTTTGTTGGATGTCCTCTATGCTGCTAAGTGTGTTGTATATCATTGGTATAACAGCTGAAGCCATGACTGGTGCATTGAGTGCCGGTTGAAGAAAAATGGATTGGTTTGGCGTGATGTTGGTAGCCAGTGCAGCGGCTATTGGCGGTGGAACCGCACGCGATATCCTACTCGGTCACTACCCACTCGGATGGGTAACTACCCCCCTGAATTCTTAGCGATTACCTGTGTCGCAGGTGTACTGACTACTGGTTTGTCAAAATGGGTGATCAAACTTAAAGGCCTGGTCATTCGTTTGGATGCGCTAGGGCTTATCGTATTTAGCATCATCGGCACCAAAGTCGCATTCGAATCTAACCGTATCAAAATTAAACAAGGCTGCTCATTAAGCAGCCTTTTGTTTGTCTATCGAGATAAGATTCAACCTTAAATCTTTGGCGTTTCCGTAGTCACGCCATAGTTTTGACCACGATGACGCAACAAATGATCCATCACGACAATCGCCAACATCGCTTCTGCGATAGGCACGGCACGAATACCCACACATGGATCGTGACGACCTTTAGTGATCAACTGAGTTGGCTCACCTTCTTTTGTAATAGTCTCACCTGGGACTGTGATACTTGAGGTTGGCTTAAGTGCAATGTTCGCGACGATGTCTTGACCAGTTGAAATGCCACCAAGAATACCGCCCGCGTGGTTGCTACCAAATCCGCCTGGAGAAAGCGTATCGCGATGCTCGCTGCCTTTTTGATTAACTACATCAAAACCGTCACCAATCTCCACTCCTTTCACTGCGTTGATGCTCATTAGCGCGTGGGCAATATCTGCATCTAAGCGGTCGAATACAGGTTCACCAAGACCTACTGGTACATTGGTTGCTACAACCTGAATTTTAGCGCCTATTGAGTCACCTTCTTTTTTCAGATCACGGATAAGTTGGTCAAACGCGTCTATTTTGTCTGCATCTGGGCAGAAGAACGCATTATTTTCAATTTCATTCCAATCCACTTTATCGATTGAAACGTCACCCATTTGTGACAAGTAAGCTCGAATTTCTACGCCAAATTCATCTTTTAGATATTTTTTCGCTATCGCACCTGCTGCCACACGCATTGCCGTTTCACGAGCAGAAGAACGGCCGCCGCCACGATAATCGCGGATACCATATTTTTGATGGTATGTGTAGTCTGCGTGTCCTGGTCGGAACTTATCTTTGATATCTGAATAATCTTTAGAACGTTGATCGGTGTTTTCGATCAACAGGCCAATTGAAGTACCTGTGGTTTTACCTTCAAATACGCCAGAAAGAATTTTTACTTCGTCCGGTTCACGACGTTGTGTGGTGTAGCGTGATGTGCCAGGGCGGCGACGATCGAGATCCGTTTGCAGATCTGCTTCCGTGATTTCTAGACCTGGAGGACATCCGTCTACGATACATCCTAGTGCGATACCGTGACTTTCCCCGAATGTCATCACTCGGAAATGTTGTCCGATGCTATTTCCTGCCATTGCTTCCTCAAATTATTGTCAGCCACGCCAACATTTCAGTTCGTCGCAGCTATCCTTTCAATTCTTCGTGAAATCATAGTGGCGTTATTACGTTTTGATGTAAAGCCCGATTTAGTGGAAAAACAACACAGCCTTAATTTTCCCGATCCGGTGCAAAGCGGATAAAAAAATGCCGAGCACAGAGCTCGGCATTTCGTATCATCATTTCACGATCAATTAATCGATGTACAGTTTAAACTCTTCTGCACACTCAACTAGTTGCTCACGCGTTAGCATGAACACGCCGTGACCGCCGTTTTCAAATTCAATCCAAGTGAATGGGATCTGTGGGTACTGTTCCATCATGTGAACCATTGAGTTACCCACTTCACAAATAAGAATACCGTTGTCTGTTAGGTAATCAGGTGCGTTGGCAAGAATGCGGCGAACCAATTTCAAACCGTCAGTACCCGCTGCTAAGCCTAGCTCAGGCTCGTGCGTGAACTCTTCCGGTAAGCTGTTCATGTCTTCTTCGTCCACATACGGTGGGTTAGACACGATCAGGTTGTATTTCTCTTTTGGTAGGTCGCGGAACAAATCAGAACGGATTGGGAACACTTGTTGCTCCATGCCGTGGTCTTGCACGTTTTGCTCAGCCACTTGCAGCGCATCAGTAGAGATATCAATCGCGTCAACTTCTGCATCAGGGAATGCGTGAGCACAAGCAATCGCGATACAACCAGAACCAGTACATAGATCCATAATGCGCGTTGGCTCTTCCACCAACCAAGGTTGGAATTCCGCTTGAATCAATTCACCGATTGGAGAACGTGGCACAAGTACACGCTCGTCAACGAAGAATTCAAGACCGCAGAACCATGCTTTGTTGGTTAGGTATGCCGTTGGTGTACGCTCGTTGATGCGTTTTACTACGCGCTCAACAATACGCAGACGCTCGCTTGTCGTAAGGCGAGAGTTCAATACATGTGGAGGCACATCAATTGGCAAGTATAATGTTGGCAGGATAAGCTGAACCGCTTCATCCCACGCATTATCAGTGCCATGACCGTAAAACAAGTTAGCGGCATTAAAGCGGCTTACCGTCCAACGAATCATATCTTGAAGGGTATGCAGTTCCGATACCGCCTCTTCTACAAAAATCTTATCCAAAATTGCCTCCGAAAAGCGCTACAATACTGCCATAAATTGTAAAAATGAAATTGTTTACCTAATGAGCAAAAAAGACACCGAACATGATGACGATTTCGCCTTGTTTAAGGATGCAGTACAGGGCGTAAAAAAGTTGCGACAGGATACCATAATCCAGCAACCAAAAAAAAATACTAAGCAAAAAGAAATCAAGCGCTCAAACCGTGAAGCGAGTGACGCTGAATTTTACTTTTCTGATGAGTTTGTTCCGCTTCTTAATGAAGAAGGTCCCACTCGTTATGCGCGCGACGATGTGTCCACTTATGAAGTGAAACGTCTTCGCCGTGGTGTATACGTCCCTGACGTCTTCTTGGACATGCATGGCATGACACAGCAAGAGGCCAAGCGTGAGCTCGGTGCGATGATCGCTTACTGCGTGAAAAACGAGATCCACTGTGCGTGTGTGCAACACGGCATCGGTAAGCACATATTAAAACAGAAAGCGCCACTTTGGTTGGCTCAACATCCAGACGTGATGGCATTCCACCAAGCACCTCTTGAGTTCGGTGGCGATGGTGCGCTACTCGTTCTTCTCTCTATTCCAGAGAAATAAACACCTTCTCTGTAAGGAAGACAAAGGCAGGATACCCCTGCCTTTTTATTTCACTTTCGTTATGCACCTAACCTATGGGGTGATATGCCATAACAATTCGCCTGAATGTGTTTGTGGATCATATTCAACACACACCAATCCAGATGTCGGAAACATCGGCGGCGACATGTCTTTCACAAACTCAGAAGTCAGATAACCAACCAAAGGTAAGTGAGACACAAACAATAGCGATTCCAACTTCTCCACTTCGATCAGTGCATTGGCGAAATCAAAGACCTGCTCAGACTGACCATAAGGCGTAATATCCTCACACGTATCAATGCTCGCTGCAGAGAAATGCGTGCTGATTTCTTGCCAAGTTTGTTGGGCTCGAATGTACGGGCTCACCAAAACTTTATCAAATTGGGCGAAACCTTGGTCTTTACAAGCTCGGGCTACGGCTTCCGACTCTGATCTGCCTCTTTGGGTCAGTTGTCTTTCGGCGTCAGAATCCGCGAAGTGTTCAGCTTCACCATGACGCAAGATAAAAATTTTCATGTTATTTCCTAGGGATAGCTATCGCTACCAAAAGGTTGACTGCTATCTTTAATAAGGATATCGGGCTAACTTTAGTCATATCAAAACAAAAACACTGATATAATTGTTGGTTCATTATATCAATTCGCTTGCTAAAGATAGCGACTTTCTTAACAATCTATTAAAAAGAATATACTCAGTTCATCACATTATACGAGGATGCCATGAACTCAGTACATTGGTTCAAATAGCTCGAACTCGATAGCATTGGCTATTGGGCTTATGCAGTATTCTAACCAAAGACAAAACGCAGCAAACAGCATTTGTCGACGCGCAAGGTTTGCGCAGCCCCATTCTAGGGCTCCCAATGACTGTCATGCGAAATCTGGAGACGCATCGTGCACTTAAGTCCAAACGATTCAAATCAATACCGCTACATTACATTAGGTAATGCACTGCGCGTGTTGCTGATTCATTCTGACACGGCTCAACAGTCAGCAGCAGCACTGGCAGTGAACGTTGGACACTTTGATGATCCTGACGATCGTCAAGGTCTCGCGCACTACTTGGAGCACATGCTTTTTTTGGGTACAGAAAAATACCCTAAAGTAGGCGAATTTCAAAGCTATATTAGTCAACATGGCGGAACGAATAACGCATGGACCGGAACCGAACACTCGTGTTTCTTCTTTGATGTGAACCCGAATGCATTCGAAACCGCACTCGACCGATTCAGTCAATTTTTTACTGCGCCATTGTTTAATGAAGAAGCACTAGATAAAGAACGTCAAGCGGTCGAATCAGAGTATAAGCTCAAACTCAATGATGATTCACGTCGTCTGTATCAAGTGAATAAAGAGATCATTAATCCCGAGCATCCTTTTTCAAAATTCTCAGTCGGTAACTTAGAAACGTTAGGCGACAGAAACGGAAAGTCGATTCGTGATGAAATCGTCCTCTTCCACCACTCCGAATACTCCGCAGATCTAATGACATTAACCTTGTTTGGTCCGCAATCGCTTGACGAGCAACAGGCATGGGTCGAAACCATGTTTGCCGATATCCCAAATCACCAACTGGTCGGCAAGTCTATTGATGTACCAATTAGCGGTGAAGACAGCACGGGTATTTTGGTTCAGGTAGAACCTATTAAAGAATTTCGCAAGTTGATACTCACCTTCCCAATGCCCGGCATGGATCAATACTACACCGTGAAACCCCTCTCCTACTTTGCCCACTTGCTGGGTTATGAAGGTGAAGGAAGCTTAATGCTGGAACTCAAAAGCCGAGGTTGGATAACCTCTCTTTCTGCAGGCGGAGGAGCAAGTGGCAGTAACTACCGAGACTTCACCGTAAGTTGCACACTGACTCCTGACGGGGTGAACCATATTGATAACATCGTTCAAGCGGTATTCCAGTACTTATCAATGATCAAACAAGATGGCATGGACGAATGGCGCTACCTTGAGAAACAAGCCGTACTAGAGTCGGCTTTCCGTTTTCAAGAGCCATCTCGTCCACTCGATCTCGTCAGCCATCTCGTCATCAACATGCAGCACTATCAGCCAGAAGATATCATCTATGGTGATTATAAAATGTCTGGCTATGATGAGCAGTTACAACTATCTCTACTACAATATCTCGTTATAGATAATGTCCGTATCACATTGATCGCAAAAGGGTTAGAGTACAACCGCACGGCCAAATGGTATTTTACCCCTTACTCTGTCACAAAATTCCGTGATGAGCAGCGTCGCTTCTACCATCAAATCGATCCAAGCTGGCAATTCGTCTTACCCGAAAAGAACCCATACATTTGTTATGAGTTGGATCCTCGCCCATTTGAAAATGGCGGATCGTTGCCAGAATTGGTTGAAGATTTAGAGGGTTTCCGACTTTGGCATCTTCAAGATGATGAGTTTCGAGTTCCCAAGGGAGTGGTCTATGTTGCGATAGATAGCTCTCATGCGGTTGCATCTCCCAAAAATATCGTCAAAACCCGTTTATGTGTGGAAATGTTCCTCGACTCTCTGGCTCAAGAAACCTATCAAGCTGAGATCGCTGGCATGGGCTACAACATGTATGCACACCAAGGCGGCGTGACACTTACGCTATCGGGCTTTAGCCAAAAACTGCCACAACTGTTAGAGATGATCCTACTCCGTTTCGCCGCACGAGATTTCAATCCGATTCGCTTCGAAACCATTAAACAACAACTATTACGTAATTGGCGAAATTCGTCTCAAGATCGTCCAATTTCACAGCTCTTCAATGCATTAACTGGTTTGCTTCAGCCAAACAATCCCCCTTATGCCACCTTGGTCGAAGCATTAGAAGAGATTGAGGTCGACGAGCTTTCAGTATTCGTTGAATCGATTCTTTCCGAATTGCACGTTGAAATGTTCGTTTACGGCGATTGGCAACGTCAACAAGCTCATGACATGGCAACCACCCTAAAAAATGCGTTACGTGTGAAGGAACAACGCTACGAAGAGGCACTTCGTCCATTGGTCATGTTGGGAGGCCGCGGTAGTTTTCAGCGTGAAGTGTACTGTAATCAGCAAGATTCAGCGGTCGTGATATACCACCAATGTACAGATACCACAGCTCGTAGTATCGCACTCTATTCTTTGGCCAACCATCTGATGTCAGCGACGTTCTTCCATGAAATTCGCACTAAGCAACAACTTGGCTATATGGTTGGAACGGGTAACATGCCACTCAATCGTCATCCGGGGATTGTGCTGTATGTGCAATCTCCGCACGCCGCGCCTGCAGAGCTTGTCACTTCAATAGATGAGTTTTTGAATGCCTTTTATATGGTGCTGTTAGAGCTTAACGAGTATCAATGGCACAGCAGTAAGCGGGGGCTATGGAATCAGATAGCAGCACCGGATACCACGTTACGTGGTCGTGCGCAGCGTCTATGGGTTGCCATAGGCAATAAAGACGCTGAGTTCAACCAGCGTGAAAAAGTGTTACAAGAATTAAAAGGCTTAACGCGAACCGACATGATTCGTTTTGTTATCAATGAGTTGAAGCCGCGCACAGCAAACCGATTAGTGATGCATTCTCAGGGCAAAGCTCATGCTGATGCGCCACATATTCATCTTGGAAAAGAAATTGGTTCCATTGAAGAGTTTCAGCTACGCCCTAAGGATTGTGGTCTCGGATAGCCCAAGTAGTGCAAAACGGTAAACATCGCAATGACGTTTATGTTGCAATTACCTTGTTCAAAAATACATACTCATACATGAGGACAATATGACAAAGCTACTATTACTTACTGCTGTTTTAATGCCACTTGCCCCAGCTTACGCAAACATCACCATCAAAGGCGATGATTTTGAATTAAGCGAAGATTGCTTGCGCCTTAATGGTGACAATGTATCGATTAAGTCAGACGACTGTTCATCAGGCAAGAATAATAAAGGCAATAAGGGTGACAAAGGCAACTCAAGCATTCATGGCGATGACAATCCAGGCAAAGGCCATGACAAAAGCAAGAAAGACAAAAAGAAATAAACGCTAGTTTGCCGAAAGGCGCATTTAAAAGAGAAAGAAAAAAGAAAGGCTTGCATCACGCAAGCCTTTTTATTAATGGTGGCAATCTTTGCTAGTAAAACGTTTTTCCTTCACCAGCGCGAGTCAGAAGACCATCACAAGGTGCGTAACGATCGCCATATTTCGCTGCAAATTCGTTCATCTTCTCAACCAGTTCCTTCAAACCAAATTGATCCATGTAACGGAATGGCCCACCCAAGAATGGAGGGAAACCAATGCCGAAGAGTGCCCCAATATCACCGTCGCGCGGCGAACGAATGATGCCTTCATCAAGACAACGTACCGCTTCATTGAGCATTGGCAATAAACAACGCAAAGCAATGTCTTTATCGCTCAGTTTCGATTCTGGGGTTAGCTTAAGTAGCTTGTAAACCGACTTATCGACTTCTTTCTTCTTATCTTTATAGGTATAAAAGCCTTTACCACTCTTACGACCTTTGCGGCCGTCGTTCAGTAATGTGTCGAATACGTCTGGACCTTTGAATCGCTCACCTAACTCATTAACCAAGATCGGCATGATCTTCGCGCCAATGTCTACGCCTACTTCATCAAGCAGCGTGATTGGACCCACAGGGAAACCGAAATTAAGCAAAGCACCGTCTAACTGCTCAATGGGTTCATTTTCCAACAGGATGTGTGCCGCTTCATTCATGTAAGGTGCAAGAATGCGGTTTACATAAAAGCCCGCTTTGTCTTTGACCACGATTGGCGTTTTTCCTTGCTTCTTAGCCAGCGCTACCACCGTTGAAATCGTTTCATCTGACGTGGTTTCATGCGGAATGACTTCCACTAAAGGCATTTTTTCAACTGGACTGAAGTAATGCAAGCCAACAATGTTTTCTGGACGCTGTGCTTTTTCTGCAATTTTATGAATTGGCAGAGACGAGGTATTGGTAGCAAAAATGGTGCTTGGTTTGGCGTTGGTTTCAATATCCGCCACCATTTTTTGCTTCAAGTCGAGATCTTCAAATACCGCCTCAATGACCACGTCAATACGGTTGTAACTCGTAAAATCGATACCGCCTGAAAGTTGCAGCATTTTCGCTTGCAGACCCGCTTTGCTTAGAATGCGGCGTTTTCGCTGCTTTTCAAACAATTTGTAGTTGTAGTTCAAAGCATTCAGTACGCCATCATTGCTAACATCTTTGATACGCACTGGCGTTTTTGCTTTTGTCACCGTGACATGGCTAATACCTGCCCCCATTAGGCCGCCACCGAGAACGCCAACTTTTTTCACCTGCGCTGGCTCGGCATCGGTGCCATTTTCTTTCTTCATCTCCGTCGTTGCGAAGAAGATCGAACGTAAGGCTTTAGACTCGGAGCTCATCACAAGCTCACCAAAACGCTTCGCTTCCAGCTCTTGACCTTGAGCAAAGTCTTTTTCTAAACCATGTTGAATGACCTCAAGGATCGCGGTCATCGCAGGGTAGTTACCACGCGTTTTTTCGTTGGCCTTCTTAGCGGCTTGTTCAAAGACAAACTTACGGCCTAATCCACTGCCAGACACCAATTTCTCTTTGATTGACTGTTTTTTATTGCCCTTAACTTTGCCTTTTTCGAGCAATTGCTTCGCTACATCAAGCAAAATCGTCTCCGGCACACATGCATCGACCACACCCAGTTTTTTCGCTTTCTTGGCACGTAGCTGTTTACCCGTAAGAATCAAATCCAGTGATGGCAACAAACCAATAAGGCGAGGAAGACGCTGAGTACCACCGGAGCCAGGCAATAAACCTAACTGAACTTCTGGCAGACCTAATTTGGTTACATTTGAATCAGTACAAACTCGATAATCACACGCCAGTGCCAGTTCCAATCCGCCACCTAAACAAGGGCCATGTATCGCAGCAACGACAGGATAAGGCAAATCAGACAGCTGTTGGAATAAGTCTTGACCTTGTTTTGCTAACGCTTCCGCTTCTCCTGCGGTGGTACATGCTTCCAGCATACGTACATCTGCACCCGCAACGAAGTTATCTGGTTTAAGAGAATGAACAATCATCCCTTTAATGCCGCTAGTATCTTTTAACTCGGCAAAGATTTCCTTCATTTCATCAGCGAAAGCGGCTTGAAGCGTATTCATTTTTTCATTTGGAACATCGATGGCTAACCAAGCAACGTTCTGCTCATCAATCTTTAGACTAAATGCTTTTTGCTCGCTCATTACTCAACCTCCAAAATCATTGCTGCGCCAAGACCACCAGCAGCACAAGCCGTATTCAATGCTAACCCACCACCGCGACGTTTCAATTCACGCAGAGTTTGAGTCATCATGCGCGCTCCTGTTGCGGCAAATGGGTGACCATACGCAATCGATCCACCAAGCACATTGAACTTATCCATATCGATTTCACCAATCGCTTTTGAACGTCCGAGGTTTTCTTGAGCAAACTTATCGGAAGCAAACATTTTTACGTTGGCCAACGCTTGAGCGGCAAATGCTTCATGCATATCAATGAGTGTGAGGTCAGAAAGTTCTAATCCCGTGTTTTCGAGCACTTTAGCGGTCGCATAAGATGGCCCCATCAGCATATCCATCTCGACCCCGATAGCAGAAAACGCATAACCTCGAATATAGCCAAGAATCTCCATACCAAGCTCTTTTGCTTTGCCTTCACGCATGAGCATCACAGCGGCACCGCCATCGGTTAGAGGCGTACTGTTTGCTGCGGTTACGCTACCATATTGGCGATCGAAAGCCGGACGCAGTTTCGCGTAACCTTCGAGAGTAGAGTCATGGCGAATATTGTTATCTTCAGAGATCCACTTTTTGTACGGTTCTGGGAAAGCGGTCATCACCTCATCTTGAATCTTGCCTTCTTTCCATGCTTGAGACGCTAATGAGTGAGAACGGTGTGCCAATGCATCTTGTTCTGCACGTGTGATGCCGTGCGATTTGGCCATTTGCTCTGCGGTTTGCCCCATCGACAAACCAGTCGAGTATTCCGCAACCGCAGGAGGAACCGGCATTAAATCTTTCAAACTCAGCGTTTTAAGAATGTTGAATTTTTGACCCAGCGTTTTGGTTTTACTTAACGCAAGTAAGTTAGCGGCAAGTTTCTTTGAGACGCCAATGGGTAGAACAGAAGAAGAGTCCGCACCACCAGCAATACCAACATCAATGCTGCCAGCCATAATGCTTTCTGCAACGTTTACCGCTGCTTGGAAACTGGTCGCGCACGCGCGGGTCACACTGTACGCATCGGTATGGACATGCATACCAGTCCCTAAAACGATTTCACGTGCAATGTTTGGTGCTTCAGGCATTTGAACCACCTGGCCAAATACAACTTGTTCAATTAGCTTTGGATCGATATCGGTTCGAGCAAGCATTTCGCTCACTACCATTTTGCCTAGATCGACCGCTGGTACCTGGCCAAAATCCGTGCTTTGACGAGCAAAAGGGGTTCGAAGCCCTGCGACAATAGCAACACGTTCACCATGGCGTGTTTTCACTTCCTGCTTGCCCATTGTTTCTCCTTAAATACAAGAGGTCTGACCTGAATCATTGTAATCAAGTTGTTAAAATTATCAAACGTACGTTTAAATAAACGTGAAGCAAGTAGTTCTATTCTTCTGCGACTTGACGTTATTTGTATATACCAACGCTCAAAGGGCGATGTGGCTTGGGCATGACCACCAACACCTCCGTATTTGAAATAGATAAGCGATGGCTAGGAGGGAGGACAATCGTGAAATTGAGGCAAAAAAAAACCACACAAAGTTGTGTGGTCGGAATATCTATAAAACAATTAACCTACGCCAATTGTAAAATTAATCAGTTTCCTGATTAGGAGAAAGTAAAGTCAGCCTTCAAAAGGAAGTGTCATCTTGCTCAACATGTTAGCCGTCAAAGACTAACGAGATGACAAGATGTACTATAGCGCCTTCGCTGTGTGAGATTTTGAAGTAGATCAATTTTATAGCGATTATGCCATTTTCAAAACTATCAAACCGTCAAGGTCAAGGGACCTAATGATAATGACAGTGTATCCATGTCACAGTCAGTGTTTTAGACCTCACAGAGCAAAATGGAGGCTCCTGTGGCACTTTTTAAAATATTCCGGAAGAAAAATTCCGACAGTCCGGTCAACTCTGATATGGACAGACAAAGAAAATACGAAGCTCTTGTTCGGGGCTATCACAGGGACTTGTACCGCTACGCTTACTGGTTGTGCAGAGATAAGGCGATTGCAGAAGATTTGGTTCAAGAAACCTGTTTGCGTGCGTGGAAGTCACTCGATAGTCTTCAAGATGAAAAGGCAGCTAAATCTTGGCTCATAACGATATTAAGACGAGAGAATGCGCGACGCTTTGAGCGCAAACAGTTTGATTTAGTGAATATCGACGACTACGGCAACGATGCCAAAGTCAGCGATGAGCCTCATCATCAGCAGGAATGGTTACAAGCTCAAATCATGAAGCTGGATGTCGAGTATCGGGAACCCCTGTTCCTTCAAGTTGTTGGTGGCTTCAGCGGCGAAGAGATCGGTGACATCCTAGAACTCAACAAGAACACGGTGATGACTCGACTGTTCCGCGCACGCAATCAACTTAAAGAGATGTTGGATTCTCAAGATACTCAAAGAGGGCAAAAAAATGGATGATTTAGAATTCCGTCGTCGTATTTTGTCGGATCCAAAACACAAAGATGAAGAGATTCTGCAAACTTTAGCTAGGAATGATGCTAACAGTAAGTTTGTTGATGACGTTTTGGATCTCGACCTAAAAATTAAACAGGCAATGAATGTCAACGTACCAGAAGATTTGGCTGACAAAATTTTGTTTAGCCAAACGTCAACCGCACTTGGTAATGAAAATGTTATAAGGCCTACCTTAGCACGCAAAGCCTTGGCATTAGCGGCCTCTGTCGCGTTTACTGCGGGCTTATTGATTGGTCAGCTCAACTGGGGCAACATCATTGCCCCCCCCGCGCAAGCAAGTTTGGCCGAGACAGCCATGAAACACGTGGCTCACGAAGAGGCATTCATACGTCACTTGAATGAAAATGTCCCGAACTCACAAATTAACGCCAAAATGTCTCCATTTGACTATCAGTTTACTGATGGGTTCCCATACCACGTCTACTACTTAAATCACTGTGGTTTTGGTGAATCCAATGCGTTACACATGGTATTCCAAGGTGCAATCGGCAAAGTCACCTTATTTGTTACTGGCATTGCTAGTGAACAGTCAACGGACTTTAATCAAGATGGTATGAGTGGCGTTGTGAAACCGGTTGGTAAAGCAAGCATGATACTCGTCGGTGAAAAGGGTGAAGACATCGAGGCTATTGCCAACCAACTTGCCCCACGGATCCAACCTATATAGTAACTTCGACGATAAAGCACCAATACCCATGCAAATGCCGCTAAATCAACAAATTTAGCGGCATTTTGATTATTAGTTACCACCTCGCTATTCACAACACAGCTCAAGCTTAGAGTTATAACTCTAAATTATGAACTTTAGGTGCAATTTCCCGACATTTAGACATCATTTCTGCAATTTTTATTCAAATTTATCCAATGGTCGGATTTGTATGGTCCACTCTTAATACTACTATCTGCGCCACTGAGCAAAAGCTCAACTTATCGTCCAAAGAGACGAAACTTATAAGGAATAAAAAATGACTCAGAATACGCGTCTGTTCAAAAAGACTCTCCTAGCAGTGACGGTTGCAATGGCATCTGGTCAAGCAATGGCAGCTGGTTTCCAGCTAAACGCACAATCAGCGACTGGTATCGGTCGTGCATTCGCAGGTGATGCGGTAATTGCAGATAACGCTTCTGTAATGGCACGTAACCCTGCAGCAATGGCGCTATTTGATAAAATGGAGCTATCTCTTGGTTTTGAAAGCATCACTTCAATGATCGAAGTGAAAGATGCAACATATCGTAATAATTTACCTATGTTAGGTGGAAAACCACCTATCGTAGCAGATGTTCCCGATACAGATGACGTAGGCGGTACTTCAATCGCACCAAACATCCACCTCATTGTTCCTGTTAATGAAAAATTTGCTTGGGGTGTGAATGCTTACTCAAACTTTGGTACTAAAACTGAATTTTCAGATGACTACATTGCATCTGAGTACGGCGGTCTAACAGATGTTAAGAGCTTCAACTTTGGCCTTGCTGGTTCATATCGTCTAAACGATCAATGGAGCTTTGGCGCAGGCTTAGATCTAATCTACGGCCAAGGTACAATGAAGCGCGGTAACCCTGGTATTTTTGGTGCTGCTCCTTACGCACTAAACGTTGACAAAGCTGATGGTTTTGCAGTTGGCTTTAACGTAGGTACAGTCTACGAATTAGATGAAAATAACCGTTTTGGTTTTGCTTACCGCTACAGTCCAGAGTTTGAAGCGAAAGACGATAAAGGCCAAAAAATCACGCTCCCATTGCCAGACATTGCAGAATTCTCTGGTTACCACAAAATTGAAGATACTAAATTTGCGGTTCACTACTCTATCCAGTACATCGGCTGGAGTGCGTTTGAGAAAATCGAATTCCGTAATTTAGACGCTTCATCTTCACCTATCGGTGGTTCTAGTGGTGCATATGATAAAGATTACCAATGGCAAGATGGCTGGCACTACGCGATCGGCGGTACTTACTACCTAAACAACGATTGGACGCTACGTACGGGTTACATGTACGACACAAGTGCACAAGATAGTTTGACTTCAATTTCTGTACCAGATTCCGATCGTCAATGGCTATCTGCAGGCTTCACCTACCATATTGATACCAAATCTAACGTTGACTTTGGCTTTACTTACCTAATGGGTGATAAAGTTGATGTAGAAGAATCAATTAAAGTAGGTAACCTCACGGCTACGTCAGTAAATGCTACAACTCAAGCTGATGCAATCCTAGTCGGCTTACAATACAGCCGCAGTTTCTAAGCGCAGCGCTGATAGATAATATTAGCACTCTCTATATAAAAGGCTGGAATTCCAGCCTTTTTTTCATATCTATCACTTTCCATTCACTCAATTTAAGCGTACAGGTGTAATCAAAAACCACCTTTATGCCTCACAACTGTTCGCTGAAATTTATTCACACGCCCTTCACTATTGGTTTTATATCTTAGTTAATTAAGTTTTTATGGTTTTATATTTCGAAAAACAACCATTTACGGAATCTCATTTTTAAAGTAAACACTCTAGGCGTAAACTTTCGGCCCACGTTATCAATAACTCAGCGAACATTACAATGAAAACCAACAAGACTCTCCTATCAACAGCAGTGGCATTCAGCCTACTTAGTACCTCTGGCATCGCCAATGCGGCGGGTTTCCAACTTGCAGAATATTCTGCTACAGGTCTAGGCCGCGCGTACGCAGGTGAAGCAGCAATGGCAGATAACGCAAGTTCACAGTGGCGCAACCCTGCAATGCTGACTTACCTAGAAGGTACACAGGTGTCTGTTGGTGCTATCTATGTAAACCCAAATATTGATGTGGATGGTCAAATGCATGTTGATGGTGGAGCTACACTACCAGCAAGCTCTCATGACTTTGCACACGATGCCATCATTCCTAACTTTTACCTTTCTCACCAATACAATGACAAGCTAGCGGTTGGTTTTGCACTTGGCACCAACTACGGCATGGAAACCGATCTAGGCAAAGATTTTGCGGCAGCAAACTTTGGTAACCAAGCGAGCGTGTTCTCGATGGAAGCAAACCTAAACGCAGCGTACAAACTGAATGAACAGCTAAGCATTGGTGGTGGTGTTCGTTACATCATGGCAGACGGCAGCTTCGGGGCAGTTATGCCACCACAAATGGGCGAGCATTTATCTGGTACCACACTTAAGTATATGGAAGGTGACGACACCGCTTGGGGTTGGCAAGTAGGCACTGCATGGCAAATCAATGACAACAACCGTATTGGTTTTGCTTACAAATCTGAAGTCGACCTTACGCTAGAAGGTTATGCTCAAGGTGTTGGATTCGGCCTAACCGGTAATACAAAAAAAGATGGCTCAATGGAGCTCGCTCTGCCTGCAACCGCAGAACTAGCAAGTTTCCACCAACTAAATGATCAACTTGCTGTTCATGCAAGCATCAACTGGACTAATTGGAGCAGTTTTAAAGAGCTTGTTGCCGACTTCCCAGGTGAAGCATCAAACCTGATCAAAGAAGAAAACTGGGATGACAACTACCGCTTTGCTGTTGGTTCAACTTACAAGCTTGACCAAAAATGGACACTGCGCTCTGGCGTTGCATACGATACTTCAGCTGTTAGCGAAGAGCACCGTACAGCAACGATTCCAGAAACCGACCGTCTATGGCTAAGTGTTGGCGCAGGCTACGAATGGTCTAAGAACCTAACTCTAGACGCTGGTTTTACATACATCTTCGCAAAAGATGCTTCAATGCATGAAGGCCGTACCCCTGGCGCTGACTTGATGACTGACCCTGCAGATTTCGGTGGTGCGTTTGAAGGTGAAGTGACGGGCAACGTGTGGCTAATCGGTGTTCAAGCGAACTACAAGTTCTAATTCGAACATTTTCAACCGATAAAAGAAAGGCTTAGCATTCGCTAAGCCTTTTTTGTTTGTCTGCGCTAATCGCTTAGAAATCTTCTTCTAGATATTCGTCCAAGTACGCTTCTTCGTCTTCGTCCACTTCATCGGTGGTAGTGATTTCCGCTTTAAAATCTTGGCGCTGCAAGTAAACATCACGGGTTAACACATATGGATCTGGCGATGCTTCAAGTTGGGCTTCTTGTGGAACGACCAAAGCGCGTTTTTCCATCCCTTCTAGTGCCCACTTACCGAGGCCAGCCCAAAAGTTAAGGTATGACAAAGGCACATACATACCATCAACGGTATCCGTCACTTCGCGCAGGGTATAAGGGCCATAGCCCGGAACCATAAAGTATGGGCCATTACCTACACCATAATGACCAACCGCGTCGCTAAATGCTTTGTTGTCGTACTTGGTGATACCGGCGGCGGTAGCAATATCGATCACCCCTAAAACACCGAAGGTAGAGTTAATCCAAAAGCGGTTAAAGTGATCCACCGCTTTGGTGCCGTTCCCCATAATCAGGTTATTGACCACGCTTGCTGGCTCGTCTAAGTTGGCCAAAAAGTTAGCGATCCCGGAACGAATAGGGACAGGAGTATAGTCTACATATGCAAGAGAAATTGGGCGAACCAAATACGGATCAAGGTATTCGTAATTGATTTCCCACATCGCGCGGTTAAAACCTTCTAACGGATCGTAAACATCAGAAGTCGTTTGATTCGTTTCATTTTCTTCAGTGACTGCGTGTTCAGGTGCCGTTGAACAACCAACCAGTCCAACTGCAAACAGCAACAAGAAGATAGATTTACCCTTGTTATACATTCTGCGTTCCATTACGACGATTAAAATAAAGGCCAGCTAATGCTGGCCTCCGTCATTCTACTCGAACATTTGTAGTCATACCACAAATCTGCCTTGATAATCACAGAGTATCATATATCAGAAGCGCTTGTGTATTATTGATACTGTTTATCAATAAGGACTTCCACTGGCTGACCAAATGTCACTACTTCACTCTCACCGTGCCAGTCTTGGTCACGTGTTGCGACGTTGCCATCAGAGTCAATACGAACACGAACGATCAACTTCTCTAGAGAAGACAGTTTTTGGCCTTCCATCATCGCATTACCGTCATCTAGAACTACCGTGCGAGGGAAAGTCCCCAGAGGGTAACGAGCAGCGGCTACTGGCATTGGAGAGCCATCAGCACGGTGGATTGAAACAATCACTACCGCATTCGGATCAAGTTGAACCTCTGGCGCAACATTAATGGTTACCGCAACGCTCTTATCTGGTGAAACGGCCTCGCCCATTTGTTTACGAGCACTTTCAATACTTCGATCAAGCATTTCATAACGGCTGTCTTCTGGACCAATCATCTGCTGCATGATGCCCCAGTATTTAATTGCTGCCGGGAAATCCTGGCGCTCAAAAGCATCAAATGCAAGCAAAGAAAACACACGTAGATCGACGTAATCTTGTTGCATCAATTTGCCGAGAAGTGAACGTGCTGTTGCTTGCTCCATATCATCCTGAGATAGCATCAATGCTTGTGCATAGCCAAGCTGAACATCTGGATTTTTCGGTTCTAACTTGTAGGACTTTTCCATTGCATCAATGGCTGTTGTCACATCACGATTTGCGAGTGCAATACGACCTAGCAATAACCACCCCGTGGAATCTTCTGGCTGGTAATGCAGGCGTGTGCGCAATGCAAGCGTGAGATCCGCCATTTCATCTTCACTAAGTGGTTCCGATGATGCAGACATCAGCTTCTTAGAGAGTTCTGGTAAGTTTGATGTCACCTCCTGCCACTGCACCACATCCTGAGATGCACCAAACTTGTAGTACAGACCATAGCTCATCACCACGGTAAGAATCACGGATGGTATCAAAACCGCCATCGGAGAAACTGTTGTCTCTTTATGCGAACTCTCACCCGGAATGTCGTCCAATAGCGATTGCTTTAGATCAGAAATAAGATCCTCTTGGCTCTCAACCAAACCTTCGTCGGTTTCTTCTTCAAGCTCTGAAAGACGGTCTTTATAAAACGCTTTGTTTAGCTCATCACGCAATACTTCATCGTTGTTGGCTTTTTGCTTGAGGATCGGGAATGCAATCAGTGCACATGCGACAAGTGTAAGAACAACGGTAGCAATCCAAAATAGAGTCATTACTTTTTATCTCCGTTATTCTCTTCTTCAAGTAGTGATTTTAGGCGTGCTTCTTTTTCTGCGTCCCATTCTTCTTCACTATCTTGTGCAGCCTGCGTTTTTGACTTTCGGCTACGCAGTACGATCAAGCCAAAGCCACCTAAAACAACCACAAATGGCCCAAGCCACAAAATGGCAGTCGCCATAGTAAACGGAGGATTGTAAGTCACAAAGTTGCCGTAGCGAGCAATCATGTAATCGACAATCTCGTCTTTAGACTTACCCTCTTTGGTCATTTCATAAACCTTATTACGTAAGTCTTGCGCGAGTTCAGCGTTAGAGTCTGAAATGGTGTTGTTCTGGCATTTAGGACAGCGCAAGGTGTGCCCAAGCTCTTTGAACTGCTGCTCTTGCTGTAGGTTGTCGAACTCATACACCTCGATCGCAGCATGAGCGGCAATCGAAAATGTCATTGCGGCGAAAGCGGCTAAGATAAACTTTTTCATTGCTTCGCCTCCTCAACTAACTTGTTGTACAGCGGCTCTAACGTATCTGCCCAGTTTCGTGGGTTCACATCACCAACGTGGCGGTAACGAATCACACCATTTGCATCAATAATAAACGTTTCTGGTGCACCGTATACGCCAAGATCTAACCCTAGCATGCCACTACCATCAAATAGACTAATGAGGTAAGGGTTGCCAAGGTCGTTCAACCAACCAATGGCTTTATTACGATCATCTTTATAGTTCATACCGATGATCTTAACGCCCTTGCCCGCCAATTCGTTCAGGTATTTGTGCTCTGCGTAACAAGTTGGGCACCACGTTGCCCAAACATTGAGTAGCAAAGGTTCACCCTTAAAAATCGACTGGTCGTATTGCTTGCCTGGTTCCGCCAAGTCCTCTAAATCAAACTTAGGTACTGGTTTACCAACCAATACAGACTCAAGCTTGGTTGGATCATCGCCACCTTGGTTACGCACCAACTGAGTGGCAAAGATACCCGCTAAAATCATGAAAGCAATCAACGGGATAAATAAGACTTTCTTATTCATATTATGCCTCCTTCTCCGCTAGCTTGGATTGCCCGTCTTTCTTCGTTGTTTTACGAAAGCGGTAACGTCTATCAGAGATCGCTAACATACCACCTAAAGACATGATCAAAGAACCAGCCCAAATCCAACGAACGAATGGTTTGTAGTAAATACGTACAGCCCAAGAACGGTTGTCATCTAAACGCTCACCCATCGCAATGTATAAGTCGCGAGTGATGCCTCGGTCGATTGCCGCTTCTGTCATCATTGACTTCGCAGTACGGTAAAAACGCTTCTCCGCATGCAGCGTATTAACATATTTACCATCGTTAGTGATTTCAAAGTCTGCGATGTAGCCGTCATAGTTCGGACCATCTTTATCACGCAAACCAGAGAAGTAAAAATCGTAACCATAAATCTTGAAGTGCTCACCAGGGGCCAAGCGAACATCACGCTCGATGCTGTAGTTTTGCACCATCGCAATACCGATAATGGTAACAGCAAGGCCAATATGGCCTAGCATCATCGCCCAGTGGCTGCGTTGTAGTTTACGTACGCCCTCAACAAAGCTATGACGGTGCGTTGCGCGTTCATATAGCTCAAAACCGTGCATCGAGATGATCCAGATTGCCATTACCCAACCAATGTAAGCCATGACTGAGAAGAAATCTGCAAACAAGTAAACACACACAGCGGCTAGGCCGAAAGACAAGATGCCAGAGATAATCATTGGCTTAACAAGCTTAGATAAATTGTCACGCTTCCAACGGATCAGTGGACCAATGCCTAGCAAGAACGAGAATGGCATCATCAGCCAAGCAAACAACATGTCAAAGAATGGCGCACCAATAGAAACCGAACCAAGGCCAATTTGCTTATGAACCAATGGCAGTAGTGTACCGACAAGCACAACCACAAGCGCAGCTATAATAATGATGTTATTTGATAGTAGTGCGTTTTCACGCGATACCAAATCAAAGTTGCCGCGAACACGGACGGCAGCGCCTTTTACAGCAAACAGTAATAGCGAACCGCCGATGACAAACACTAGAAAGCCTAGGATGAACATACCGCGGGATGGATCAGACGCAAACGCATGCACTGATACCAAAATACCAGAGCGCACCAAGAAAGTACCAAGTAGGCTCAGTGAGAATGCAGAGATCGCCAGTAGTACTGTCCACGCTTTAAACGTGCCACGTTTTTCCGTTACTGCTAGGGAGTGCATGAGTGCCGTACCCGCTAGCCAAGGCATGAATGATGCGTTTTCTACTGGATCCCAGAACCACCAACCACCCCAGCCAAGTTCGTAGTAAGCCCACCAAGAACCTAGTGCGATACCCAGTGTTAAGAATACCCATGCTGCTGTTGTCCAAGGACGAGACCAACGGGCCCAAGCCGTATCAAGACGGCCAGTCATTAGAGACGCAATCGCAAACGAGAAAGCAACCGAGAAGCCAACATAACCCATGTAGAGCATTGGTGGGTGAACGATCAAACCCGGGTCTTGCAGCAATGGGTTCAAGTCACGACCGTCTACCGGGAAGAATGGCAACGTACGTAGGAATGGGTTTGACGTCAGAATAATGAACAGTAGGAAACCCACTGAGATCATACCCATTACAGCAAGTACACGAGCAACCGATTCTTGTGGCATACCACGGCTGAAGGTTGCAACCGCCACCGTCCACGCTGCTTGAATCAGAACCCAAAGCAATAGTGAACCTTCGTGCGCGCCCCAAACCGCAGTTAAACGGTAGTACCAAGGAAGTTGGCTGTTTGAATTGCTCGCAACATATTGCAGCGTGAAGTCGTTAGTATAAAAACCCCAACACAAGATAATAAATGAGAAAAACAGCATGATGAACATCGACCATGATAACGGTCGTGCTGTATTCATCAGCATAGTGTTGTTGTTTGATGCTCCCCATAACGGCAGAATGCTTAACAGCACCGCCATCGCAAGCGATAGAATGAGAGCAAAGTGACCGATTTCAGCAATCATTGGCCGCTTCCTTGTTTCTGTTCGGTAGTATATTGCAAAGGTTCATGCGTTTTCTTCATGGCTTCCGCGATCTCTGGAGGCATGTACTCTTCGTCGTGTTTCGCAAGAACTTCGAACGCTTTTACTGTTGTTGCATTCTCTAGAATACCTTGAGCAACAATGCCCTGCCCTTCACGGAACAAGTCCGGAAGAATACCTTCGTAAACGATAGTCACTTTTGGGCCGACATCGTGCAGATCAAAACTCACTTTTAAAGACTCAGGATCACGACGAACAGACCCCTCTACAACCATACCGCCAATACGTAGACGCTGACCCACCTCTGGCTTACTGCCATCAGGCTTACCGTTAACTAGCTCTGTCGGCGTATAGAAGAGATCCATGTTTTGGTTGAGTGCATAAAGCATCAAACCAACCGTGGCACTGATACCGATAAAAATGGCTAAAATAATGCCTAGCCTCTTTTTACGTCTCGGGTTCATAAGGTGTTCTCCATATTTTTCGCCGCGTCAACGCGCGTTTGACGATCAATTTTTGCCTGTACTTCTTTCAATAACGCATCCCCTCGACGAAGACTTGAAACCAACAAAATGATCATAGATAAAAAGGTAATACCAAATGCGCTCCACACGTATGCCGCGTAGCCACCCATGGCAAATAAATCGCTTAGAGTTTCAAAATGCATAATTCAATTCCCTCACTGCGCTTTGTCAGCAGCAAGCTTGCGCACCCAAGGTCGGTGACTCTCTTTGCTGATAATTTCGTTTCTAAAACGCACCATCGTCACTGCACCGAAGAAAAACGCAAAGCCAAAAATATTCAATAGCAACGGCCAAAGCATATTTGCCGAAATAGATGGTTTTTCAAATTTTGTAATCGTTGCCCCTTGGTGAAGCGTGTTCCACCACTCCACAGAGAAGTGAATAATAGGAAGATTAACCACACCAACGATCGCCAAAATACCCGCCGCTTTTGCCGCTGTTTTTTGATCATCAAAGGCGTGGTAAAGCGCAATCACACCCAGGTATAAAAATAGAAGAATCAGTTCAGACGTTAAGCGTGCATCCCACACCCACCAAGTGCCCCACATTGGTTTTCCCCAGACTGCTCCTGTTAATAAGGCAATAAAGGTAAACACCGCCCCAATCGGCGCCATTGCCAAAGCAGCCATGTTAGAAAGCCGAACCTGCCATACTAGACCAATAAATGCAGCAATCGCCATCGACATATAAACGCCCATCGACCAAATGGCGGAAGGGACGTGAATATAAATAATTCGGAAACTGTCACCTTGTTGGTAATCCGATGGAGCAAACGCAAGCCCCCAAATCGTACCTACCGATAAGCAGACTAAGGCCAATACAGAAAACCAAGGGAGAAACTTACCACTCAGATGATAAGCTGTTTCTGGCTTGGCATAAGGATGGAGCCATTTCCACATGTTTAATTCTCGCTCTTACTTCAGGGACACTATCCAGAGGGCCGAGACCGTAGCAGTGCTTTAAAAATAATTCTTTGATCAAACGTCGAGTAGGACGCTCTTTATTGAGTTAATTAACACTAACTCTTAATGCCGCACTTATCGCAAATGGGGTTAACGTCATTGCCCCCATCAACATCGCGCCTAAAATTGCCAACTGACCGTTATACGCCATACCAAGTGCAGCGGCATCAATTGCAGATGTCGCAAAAATCAAAATTGGAATATAGAGCGGAAGAATCAGCAAACTCAAAAGTACGCCACCCTTTTGCAACCCAACGGTTAATGCCACGCCAATTGCACCAATAAAGCTAAGCGCTGGCGTACCGATAACCAGTGTCAGAACCACAGACAACCAGGTGTTAAAATCGAGAGAAAGCAAAACGGCCAACAGTGGGCTGATCAAAATCAGAGGTAACCCCGTTAACAACCAATGAGCCATCACCTTTGAAAGAACAACAAGTTGCAAAGGAATCGGCATTAGCATCATTTGCTCAAGTGCACCGTCTTGAAAATCATCACGAAATAGACGTTCCAATGATAATAACGCAGAGAGTAATGCAGCAACCCAAACAATGCCTGCAGCAATACGTGCTAACAAATTTGGCTCAGGTCCAATACTCAACGGGAACAAAGTGATTACAATAATAAAGAACCACAGTGGGTTTAAAATATCGGCCTGACGACGAAATGCGATCAATAGCTCACGACGGATAATGGTTGTCATTGAAGAGATCATCTCAATCACCCAACTTAATTTTTCTAAGTTTCGTGCTATCTGCAAACATATCTTGGTGTGTGGTTAACATCACAATGCCACCATTCTCTGTATGGCGCGCAAACAGTGACTCAAGCACTTTAATACCTTGTTTATCAATGGCTGTTAGAGGCTCATCCAAAATCCATAAAATTTGGTTACTCAACCAAAGTCTTGCTAACGCAACTCGGCGTTGCTGCCCCGCAGAAAGCTGTGCTACAGGCACATCTTCTCTGCCAGCCAGGCCCACTTGAGTCAAAGCAGCAAAGATTTCTTCATCGGAGGAACGATTATTATGAATAGACTGATAAAAACGTAGGTTCTCTAGCGCGGTGAGTTCTCTCTTCACGCCAGTTTGGTGCCCTAAAAAAAGCAAATCTTGGTGGAAAAGATCACGAGACTTCTCAATCACCTCGCCTTTCCATTTGATGATACCTTCTTCTCTGTCGCCTAACCCAGTCACAATACGCAACAATGTCGTTTTGCCAGTACCATTGCGCCCTTCTATTTGAACTAATTCACCAGGCTTAATTTCAAACTGCAGGTTTTCAAACAGGATCCTCTCATCACGGATCGCTGTTAGGTTAGAGACTTCTAACATAGAGCTTCAACTAAATTATGAATGAGTCGCTATATTACCACAGCTTAGATATGACAAAACAGGATAAGAAAGCGATGATGTATGTAAGTTCGTGAGTTTTTGTTAACTTGTAGTCACACTTTAATGAAATTAATCATATTTGGTTATAAGCTTTTATTTTAAAAATAAAAAAAGAAGCCGTAGCTTCTTTTTTTATACATTTATCGATGCCTTCCAAACGGTGGATAGCTCGGCTCATCAGAGGGTTGACTACTCAACGGTGGGATCTTCTCTTTGCCAGCCAGTTTTTTCTGCAAAGAAAGCATTAATTCCGCTTCAGCTTTTGGCAATTCACACTCTTCAATCAGCTCATTAATATCAGCACCAAGTTGAACCATTTTTGAAGCGCGACTGTACATGCGACCGTCTGTATCAGCATGTTCAAGCTCACGAACACGCTCATTTAAATGTCGAATAACATCTTCTTGCTCAGTGACTTTCTGACCTAAGCCAACAACCACCGAGCGAACTTCCAATAATTGCTTATTTAACTTTTGTCGTTCTTTTTCGGCATTTCGAGCTTGCGCACGCTGGTGATCCATTTGCTTGCTTAAGCCTGCACGTATACGTAACGGCACCAAAAGCAAAGCTAGGATAACAAAAGCCGCACCACCGACTAAGAGTGGCAAAGATAAAAAGGTTTCTTCAGCCATGATTCTTCAACCAGTTACAGGTAAGCCATCTCATCCCATTCATCATCGGAAAGTAACTTGTTCAAATCCACAAGGATAAGCAGTTTACCGTCACGGTTGCTTACGCCTTGGATGAACTTCGCACTCTCATCGGTACCAACAGACGGTGTTGTATCAATTTCAGAAGAACGTAAGTAAACCACTTCCGCCACACTGTCGACAAGAATACCGATCACTTGACGTTCAGACTCGATTACGATTATGCGAGTGTTGTCCGTTACTTCGCCTTCCATCAAGCCAAAACGAGAGCGTGTATCAATAACCGTAACAACGTTACCACGTAGGTTGATAATACCTAACACGTAATCTGGCGCGCCTGGGACTGGAGCGATTTCTGTATAGCGAAGGACTTCACGAACTTGCATCACGTTGATGCCATACGTCTCTTCTTCTAATTGGAACGTCACCCACTGAAGAACTTCGTCATTCGATGTATCTTTCTTCACTTCAACTTCAAAAGCTTGAGACATAATTAATCCTCATTAATGTCGTTCCCGACCAAATCTAATTCATTGATTTTACATCTAAACCGTCGTTTAGCATGCCTATAAGTGCTTGGACATGAATTAAAGCACACATTTTTTCTTTCACCATTCCAGCGAGCCACGGGCGTTTGGCGGCCTGTTCTCGCCAGCGGACTTTATCAGCATTGAGAGTTTCAGTGCCCATTAACTGGTTACTTGCTAGCCCCCACATGCTATCGCCAAGCATAACAACATATTGATATTTATCTTTGTATTCGTCATTGCGAAGCTTATCAGCCATCACCCACTTTGCAGTATCAACAACATCAAACTGCTGCTCGCGACTGGTTTGTAAACCTAAGTACCAAGCAGGGCGACCAATCAAGTAGTTCAGCTCTGTAATATTGTGAATACCACCCAACTCATCCAATGGAACGGCAAATGTAACGCCATTCACATCAAAGTACAGCACTTGAAAGTCAGCGCTTCGCTGCGTACTTTTCCAAGTATTGGGTAACTGTGCACCCGCTTCGGTTTCCAGTTCTGTTTCTGTCTCAGTGTGTTGTTCAATTTCCACTTCAACATCAACATTCGGTTCAACCATTTCAATTTCTGGTTGCTCCCAAACTGGCTCAGGTTGTTCAACCTCAACAGTCGGCATCGGCTCTTCGTCGATCACCCACTCTTGAATTTCTTCAACGGGTTCCAACGCTGTTTTGACTTCAACTTCTGGCACCACGACTTTTGCTTCGGTTGCAATATCAATGGTGTTTTGCTCCAGAATGTCGTCGATGTCCAACTCTGCCACCACATTGGTGGACTCAAGTTGGCTAAGCAATCGCTGAACGTCTTCCAAATTAGGCGCTTCTAACTCTGGAGAATGCATTTCGCTGTATTGATACGACTCCGGTTCTGCGTATTGCAGTTGTAATTTGGGCTCTGGCTCTGTAGACAATACTTCCTTCGCCAGCAAGTCAAACTCATCTTCTAACTCAGATGCACCAGGCTCGTCACCAAGCAACGCGCTAAAGTAATCATCAAGTGCTTGTTCACTGGAAAGTATGTCGTGACTACTCATCGAACATTAACCTCTCCAAGTAAAGCAATAACTGCTTATATGCGAATACGCCGCGGCTACCAGAAGCAAAATGCGATACTGGCAGATGCTTTAAACTTGCATCTCGGAACTTAGTATCAATCGGTACTGCTGACGTCCAAACTTGATTTGGGTAATCTTTCTTCAGCTGCATTAACGTCTGTAATGACGCCTTCGTGCGCTTATCGTACATGGTTGGCACAATGGTAACCTTGAAACCATCAGGACGCGATTTCTGCATGATAGTTAACGTACGAATCATTCGCTCTAGGCCCTTCATTGCTAAGAACTCAGTTTGTACGGGAATCAAAATTCGATCGCTCGCTGCCAGTGCATTTACCATCATCACACCTAAGATTGGTGGACAATCGATCAACACATAGTCGTAATCTTGAGCAACCGCCTGAAGGGCTCGTTTTAAGATTAACCCCATACCACTGCGGTTACCCATAACACGATCCAACGTTGCCAATGACATATGCGCAGGAATAATGTCCATCCCTTCCAACTCGGTTTGCAAGATCAACGGCTTTACCGTATCTCGCGAAAACGTCTTAAGCTGGAATAAGTCAAACAGACTTGAAGCAACGGTGTCTGAGTCATACCCAAGGTAAGTGGTCAGCGACGCATGTGGATCGGTATCGACCATCAGCACACGATGTCCCTTCTGACTTAGCAGACCCGCTAATGTCACCGTCGACGTGGTTTTACCCACCCCACCTTTTTGGTTCGCTACACTCCAAACGATCATGATGTTTCCTGCGCTAAACCGACTTCTACCAACATTCGCTCTGCGATACGGTCAAGAGGTAAATCTTCAGTAGAGATGCCCGCTTTCGCGACGGCTTGCGGCATGCCATATACGACACAACTTTCTTCGTCTTGCGCCCAAATGGTTGAGCCTGCCGTTTTCAACATGCGTGCACCTTCACGACCATCTGCACCCATGCCTGTCAGCACCATGGACAGTACTTTGTCGCCGTATACTTTCGCCGCCGAACCAAAAGTCACATCAACGCATGGTTTGTAGTTCATACGATCGCCACCATCGATAATTCGAAGGCGAGCCGCACCCGCGCGACCATCCACCATCATTTGTTTGCCGCCTGGTGCTAGGTAAGCAACGCCAGCCTGTAACACATCACCATCTTGTGCCTCTTTAACTTGAATCTTACATAGTGTATTCAAGCGACTCGCAAACGCGGCGGTAAAGGTTGCTGGCATATGTTGGATCAGCACAATGGGGTGCGGATAATTGACTGGCAGGCGGGTCAGTATCTTCTGCAGTGCAACAGGGCCACCGGTTGAAGTACCGATTACGGTTAACTGATATTTTTTGCCCGAAGCGCGGAATTTTGCTGCCAATGGACGACTTAGCGTCGATGCGGTTGGCGCTGCCATACGAGATGCCAATGGACGACTAATCGAACTGGCAGGCATCGCAGCCGGTTTTGCGATTGGGCGACGCAGAAAGGCACGCTTAGAAGCAATTTGAATCACACGCTGCTGAAGTAGCGATACCGCTTCATCACGATTACGTGCAATGTCTTCGAATTTTTTCGGTAAAAAATCCAGCGCACCAGCATCTAGTGCGTCAAGTGTGGCTTTCGCCCCATCGTGAGTCAGGGATGAAAACATCAGGATTGGCGTAGGAGACGTAGCCATGATTTCACGAACGGCAGTGATACCGTCCATGACTGGCATTTCAATATCCATCGTGATGACATCTGGCTTCAGTGATTTGGCTTTTTCTACCGCTTCTCGACCATTAACAGCAACGTCTATCACTTCTAGGCGCGATTCTGAGTTGATGATTTCACTTACGCGACGACGGAAAAAACTTGAATCATCAACGACTAGTACTTTAATCGCCATTTTATTCCTTTTATAAACTTCAGCTTCACTTAAATACGTGAAGCTGCAGCATACTGCTTAAGTAGATCTGGTACATCAAGAATCAATGCAATGTGACCATCACTCGTGATCGTCGCACCAGCCATTCCTGGCGTACCTTGCAATAAGTTGTCTAGTGGCTTGATAACCACTTCTTCTTGGCCAATTAGAGTATCAACCACAAACCCTACGCGCTGGCTGCCAATTTGAACAATCACCACGTGACCATGCCCAGTACGTTCTTGAATGCGAGGAGACTTCGGTGCTAGCCAATTCTGTAGGTAGAACAAAGGAATAGACTTATCGCGAACAATAATGGTTAATTGACCATCGACAACATTGGTACGGCTAAGATCTAAATGGAAAATTTCATTCACAGACGCTAACGGCAACGCAAACGGGTGGCCTCCAACGCCAACCATCAACGTCGGCAAGATTGCCAGTGTTAATGGTACTTTGATAGTAATCTTCGTTCCTTTGCCAAGCTCAGAGTCGATATCAATAGAGCCATTTAGGGTATTGATTGCCGTCTTAACCACATCCATGCCCACGCCACGACCGGAGATATCAGAAATTTTTTCTTTACTTGAGAAGCCTGGTGCAAAGATCAGATTAAAGCATTCTTTATCGGTAAGGCGAGCCGCTGCGTCATCGTCCATCATGCCACGTTTCACTGCGATACCACGAAGTTTATCTGGATCCATACCGCCACCATCATCGACGATAGCCAGTTCAATATGGTCACCTTCTTGAGATGCAGAAAGAATCACTTTACCAGTGCGTGATTTGCCCGCATTTACGCGGTCATCGGGCATCTCAATGCCGTGGTCAACCGAGTTACGCACCAAGTGAATCAATGGATCCGCTAATGCTTCTACTAGGTTTTTATCTAGGTCGGTCTCTTCACCGCGCATTTCCAGCACAATGTCTTTATTCAGATTACGCGCTAAGTCGCGAACCACGCGAGGGAAACGGCCAAATACTTTTTTGATTGGCTGCATGCGGGTTTTCATTACTGCGCCTTGAAGATCGGCAGTCACAACATCCAAGTTGGATACCGCTTTCGACATTTCCTCATCGTTGCTGTTCAAGCCAAGACTGAGTAGACGATTACGAACCAACACCAATTCCCCCACCATATTCATGATGGTGTCTAAGGTTGAAGTATCAACACGAACCGTGGCTTCCGTTTGCGGTTTTTTAGCCGCAGGCGCTACTGCTTTAGCTTCTTTTTTTATCGCAATCGGTTTTACTTCCGGCTTAGATTCGGGCACCACGGTGACAGGTTCAGGCTGAGGTGCTGATTTCGCTTTTGGCGTTTCAGATACAACATTTTCCGATGCAGGTTTTGTTGCAAACTCGAGCTCTTCAATTGATGGGCCTTTACCTGCACCATGCAATTCATCAAGCAGCTTTTCGAACTCTTCATCTGTCATCAGGTCACTATCACTTAAAAACGAAGATGCAGCTAGAGCAACTGGCTCTTGCGCTTTTGGCGGCTCAACTGAGACAGCGTCTGATGCAGACGGGCTCTTACCGATGCCATGCAGCTCATCTAGAAGTCTCTCGAACTCATCGTCGGTAATGTCACCACTGTCTGCCACAGGGGTATTCACTTGAAGCGGCTCTTCTGGCACATCTGGCGTTTGCGTGGATGCCCCCGGAGCCGTACCTTTACCGTGCAGCTCATCAAGCAGCCTTTCGAACTCGTCTTGAGTGATTTCATCAACAGAGCCAACACTTGCTGACGCAGAGTTTGACTGTGCGGGTACAACTGGCTGCTCGACAACAGGCTCAGGCGTTACAATAGGCGCATCAACCACTGCCGCGATTTCGTCTTCAGATTCTGGTTTGCAAAGACGGTGAAGTTCATCAAGCAATGCGGGATCTGCCGCGTCTAAAGGCTCATGATCTTGAACCGCTTGGAACTGAGTATTCACTGTATCCAACGCTTTCAACATGGTATCCATTAGACCTTGCGTGACTGAGCGTTGGCCATTTCGCAACACGTCGAACACGTTCTCTGCACCGTGACAAGTGTCCACCAGTTCAGTCAAAGACAAGAAGCCAGCACCACCTTTAACCGTGTGGAAGCCGCGGAAAATCGCGTTAAGTAAGTCCCTATCTTCTGGGTTATTTTCCAGCTCTACCAACTGCTCAGACAGCAGTTCCAGGATTTCTCCAGCCTCAATGAGAAAGTCCTGAAGAATATCTTCGTCTAAATCGTAGCTCATACGTTACCTTTAAAATCCAAGACTGGACAATAAGTCATCGACTTCGTCCTGCGATGAAACCGCATCTTCCCTTAGCTCTGGATGAAGAATAGGGCCTTCTGCTTCACTTGATGGTTTATTCTTTTTATCTGTCGGTTTTGCAAAAACTTGAGTCGGTTCTGCGGCTTTACTACCAGAAAAGACGGTCAAGATCTCAACCAGGCGATCTTCCACTTCATTGGAAAGCGTAATCACGCGACGAATGATTTGGCCAGTTAAGTCCTGGAAATCTTGTGCCATTAGAATCTCGGTCAATTGACCACGCAGCTCGGTGCTGTCACCCTCGACTTGAACTAAAAGTTCATCAATGCGGTAACAAAGCGTTTTAAATTCGCTTAATTCTATGCGGCCATGCATGAGTTCGTTCCACTGAGGGCGAACTTGTTGAAGGCACTCGTGCAGGTTATCAGCGATAGGCAAGCAGCATTCAACCGCATCCATGGTTTTGTTTGCCGCTAGTTCGGTTTTATCAATCACGTATTGCAGGCGATCCCTAGCGTCTGGGATTTCCGCTTTCGCGATTTCAGTCATGCGTTGTTCGAGATTGAACTGATTAAGTGAATCATGAAGGTCACGGGTTAATGTTCCGATTTCTTGAAGCATCGGATTTCCATCACCTTCATATATCGAGGCAACAAGCTCATTCGCTTGGTCTTGTTCCCCATTTTCTAGCATCTGAACGAGCGACTTCGCCTGCTCTAGTGAGATCATCCTGAATAGACCCTTTTACGTTTCGTTCTTTCTTATCACTTTTTAAGTGTCAAACGAGCCATCCTTTAGTATTAGGAGTAATGACTCGGTTAACAAAGAGAAAGTAAGGGTTATAAACGTTCGAAAATTTTATCTAATTTTTCTTTTAGTGTTGCTGCGGTAAATGGCTTCACGATGTAACCGTTTACACCTGCTTGAGCGGCTTCGATGATCTGTTCACGCTTTGCTTCTGCAGTGATCATAAGAACAGGAAGGTGCTTTAATTCTGCATCTGAACGGATGTGTTTAAGCAAATCAATGCCCTGCATTCCCGGCATATTCCAATCAGTCACAACAAAGTCGAAGTCACCTTTTTTCAGCATTGGTAATGCAGTTAAACCATCATCCGCTTCTTGAGTGTTATTGAAACCCAAGTCACGAAGTAGGTTTTTAACAATACGGCGCATTGTTGAGAAATCATCAACAATAAGGATCTTCATGTTTTTATTCAAAATTGCCTCCACTGAATCGTAAAATCAGTGTGTTTAGTCATTTTGTGTCCACGCACTGAGCTTGGTGCGTAAACGTTGCATAGATTGACTCAGTATTTGGCTTACGCGAGATTCGCTTACGCCCAACACATCGCCAATCTCTTTCAAGTTAAGTTCTTCGTCATAATAAAGCGAAAGAACCAAAGCTTCACGCTCTGGGAGCTGTTTTATTGATTCAACCAGTGCTTTTCGAAACGATTCATCAGCCACACCTTTGAACGGGTTGCTATCATCGGTTTCATCCGCTGGAGAAATCACATCATCAGAGACACCTAAGTCCTCAATCCCCACTAACCTTGAACAGTTTATGTCGGTAAGCGCACTATGATATTGAGTTAGTGTCATACCGAGATGCGCTGCCACTTCTGAGTCTGAAGGATCACGGTTTAGAATGCCTTCCAGTTCTGCAACCGCTTGGTTAATCTCTCGATTATTTTTATGAACAGAACGTGGTACCCAATCGCCTTTGCGAATGTCATCTAACATTGCTCCGCGAATACGGATACCAGCATAAGTTTCAAAGCTCGCACCTTTAGAACCATCATAATTCTGCTGAGCTTCGATAAGGCCGATCATTCCAGCCTGAATTAAATCTTCTACCTGAACACTCGGCGGTAAGCGGCCTAACAGGTGGTGAGCAATACGCTTAACCAACACAGAGTAGCGCTCGATGAACGCCTGCTGACTATTAAATCTGCCATGTTGGTTATAGGTTATCGCGTTATTCACCAAAAGGGTCCTCTGTGAATTCGGTACGATTTAGTAATCTTTCAACAAAAAACTCAAGGTGACCACTTGGTGTTTTAGGTATTGGCCACGTAAGAGCTTTGTTCGCCAATGAGCTGATCGCTAAAGCCGCAGGAGAGCGAGGGAATGCATCCACCACTATCTTCTGCCTTTTAACAGCCTGGCGTACTTTATCATCCAATGGAATACATGCTACGAGTTCAAGGCTAACATTCAAGAACCGCTCTGTGACTAGCGTCAACTTTGCAAACAATTCTCGACCTTCACGGTAGCTTCTGACCATATTTGCAACAACTTTGAAGCGTTGCACCTGATGTTCTTTACTCAATAGCTTAATTAAAGCGTAAGCATCGGTGATGGAAGTCGGTTCATCACAAACCACAACCACCACTTCTTGAGCTGCACGAGAAAAGCTAATGACCATGTCTGAAATACCCGCAGCGGTATCGATCAGCAGTACATCCATCTCATCTTCAAGGCTACCAAATGCGCGAATCAGTCCGGCATGTTGAGCATGTGAGAGTTCCGTCATGCTTTGTGTGCCCGACGTTGCAGGGACAATCTTTATACCATAAGGGCCTTCAACAATCGCATCTTTTAGCTCGCATTCTCCTGCTAGGACATGCCCAAGATTACGTTTTGAGCGAATTCCGAGCATAACGTCAACATTAGCCAAACCTAGGTCAGCATCAAGAACCATCACCTTCTTGCCTTGACGAGCCATACAAATCGCCAAACCCAATGTCACGTTTGATTTACCCACACCACCTTTTCCGCCGGTAACCGCGATTACTTGGGTCAATGATGGCTGCGTTAAGCGACGGAGGCCGCTTGCTTGATCGTATATCATATTCTCAGTCATAGTAGTCCGCCGCCCTAGAGTTCTTCATTGTCACTGTTCCAAAAGTGAGGTTCGTTCTCTGTCGACTTCTCTAACAGTTCATTTGCTTTCGCGATCATGTATTTTGGTTGTGCTATCACAATGTCTTCTGGCACGCGTTGACCATTGGCAATATAAGCAACTGGTATTGCATTCTGAATCACTACACTGATGAATTCACCTAAGCTCAATGACTCATCGAGCTTAGTCAAAATACAGCCCGACAATGGAATGCGTCGGAAATGGTCCAGAGTTTCTTGCAACACTCGACGTTGAGCAGTCGCGGGTAATACAAGGTAGCTATGAATCACTTCACCACTCTCTTGCATCAGGGTATCGAGTTGCTCAGAGAGTCTGACATCTCGCTGCCCCATGCCGGCTGTATCAACCAAAATTAGTCTTCTATTCCTTAGCTGATATATAACATCGGCTAACTCGTTAGAATCTTTAGCAACTCTTACAGGACATCCCATAATTCTTCCGTAAATGGAGAGCTGCTCATGTGCACCGATACGATAAGTGTCCGTTGTCACCAAAGCGACATTGTCGGCACCGTATTCCATCGCAGCACGCGCAGCAAGCTTAGCGACGGTGGTGGTTTTGCCCACTCCCGTTGGGCCGAGCAGTGCAACCACTCCGCCACGCTTAAGGATATCTTGCTTTGGAATATTGATTTGATCCGCCACGAGAGAAAGTAGAGCCTTCCACGCTCGCGCCGGTTTGGTGTCTTCTGGAATGTAACACGCCATTTGATCAGCAAGCTCAGGAGACACGCCCATTCTCTCTAGGCGTTTGATCAACATCGCTCTCAGCGGTTCACGGCGTTCGACTTCTTGCCACATCAAACCCGACACTTGATGCTCAAGAAGGCGACGAATCGAGGTCATCTCTTCACGCATGTTCTCAAGCTCACTCGCCGCCTCATCGCGATCTTCCGTAGGTCGACGACGGTCATATCGCGTTGGATCCAACTTTGGGGTTGGGCGTTCAAAACGACTGTCTTGAGCAATCAGTTTTGCCAAAGGAGAGTCTGCCTGATACGGTGCAGGCTTTTCTTGGTCATAACTTTCACGGTGCTTGTTTTGGCGTTGTAACAGCGCCGATAGCGAATCTTCGTTTTCAGCAACATGCTCGTCAGAGTCTGAGGAGCCGCTGCTATATTGCTTGAGCATGTTCGCGAAGCGTTGCGTCATCGAGCCTGATTTTTCATTGTTTGCATTTAGGCTGATTTTGTCTTCATCCAAACGACGATGTTGGAAACGGTCGGCGACGGATGAAGACATCTGGCGATGTTCACTATAACGATTCGGCTGAACGGTGGTGCGGCTTGATAGTAATGGTGCGCTTGCAGAGGGAGAAGCATTCGACTCGCCATCAATCGCGGCAACGATCTCTACTCCACCTGCCACCTTCTTGTTCGACATGATCACTGCGTCCGCGCCGAGTTCTTCTTTCACTTGAAGTAACGCGGCTCGCATGTCTTTGGCAAAAAATCGTTTTATTTTCAAACTATTAATCCATTAATAATGCACGGAGCTAATTGCCCACGGCTTGCACAATTCTGATCTGTTTTTCGTCCGGTATTTCTTGATAAGACAGTACGCGGAGGTTAGGTATTGTGTTCTTAACAAACTTCGCCAGTGTGGAACGCAATACACCAGAGGTTAGCAGAACAGCAGGTTCACCTCTCAATTCTTGTTCCTGTGTTGCTTGGCTCAGAGAGGACTGAAGTCGCTCTGCCAGTCCCGGCTCAATCCCCGCGGACTCCCCCCCTGACGCCTGCATAGTTTGATGCAATATTTGTTCCAGCTCAGGGATAAGCGTAATCACTGGCAACTCAGGCTCTATACCATTGATTTCCTGAACAATTAAGCGTTTCAAACTGATACGCGCCGCAGCGGTGAGAATGTCAGCTTCTTGACTCTTGCTTGAATATTCAGCCAACGTCTGCACGATAGTTCGAATATCGCGAATTGGGATCGCTTCGTTAAGCAAATTCTGTAGTACTTTGACGACCACACCAAGAGGCAACTGATCAGGAATGAAGCTCTCCACCAGTTTTGGCGCACTACGGCCTAACATTTCCATTAGATTTTGTACTTCTTCATGACCTAGTAATTGGGAAGCATTATTGGTCAGTAACTGGCTCAAATGAGTGGCCAATACCGTAGAAGAGTCCACGACGGTATAACCCAGTGCCTGCGCATGCTCACGCTGCTCCTCACGAATCCAAACGGCTTCGAGTCCAAACGCAGGGTCTATGGTTGGCTCACCTTCAATCATCCCGTACACCTGGCCTGGATTAATCGCAAGCTCTTGGTCTGGGCGGATTTCCGCCTCACCCACTGCCACCCCCATCAAGGTGATTCGATAACTGTTTGGTGTAAGTTCTAGGTTGTCACGAATATGAACAGCTGGGATCAGGAAACCAAAGTCTTGCGACAGTTTTTTACGCACACCTTTTACGCGCTCAAGCAATTCGCCACCTTGATCTCGATCCACCAAAGGAATCAAACGATAACCCACTTCTAGGCCGATAATATCAACCGGTTGAACATCATCCCATGAGAGTTCACGTTGAGAAATCGGCTCACTGCCATCTTCTGCCTTAGCGGGCAGTGCCGGCTCTTTTGCTCTCTGCTTCCGTTTTTTGTCTAACCAATAAGCAGCGCCACCCGCAACGGCAGCGAGCGATAAGAAAGAAAAATGTGGCATGCCCGGTACGATGCCCATTACACCAAGAATAATGGCGGTGATCATTAGCGCTTTCGGGTTGTCGAACATCTGGAAAATCAGCTGTTCACCCATGTCTTCATCAGTATTTTGGCGCGTTACCATCATTGCCGCAGCAATAGAGAGCAATAATGATGGGATTTGTGCCACCAAACCGTCACCGATGGTCAACAAGGTGTAGATTTGCATCGCTTCAGAAAAACCCAAACCATATTGAACCATACCGATAGACAAGCCACCGATGATGTTAATAAACAGGATCAAGATACCGGCGATAGCGTCACCTTTTACGAATTTGGACGCACCATCCATGGAGCCGTAAAAGTCTGCTTCTTTAGTCACTTCAAAACGACGTAAACGCGCTTGCTCTTGGTCGATCAAACCAGCGTTCAAATCCGCGTCGATCGCCATCTGCTTACCCGGTAAGGCGTCCAAGGTAAAGCGAGCACTTACCTCAGAAATACGACCCGCACCTTTGGTAACGACCATGAAGTTAATGATCATCAAGATAAGGAACACCACCAGACCGACAGCGTAGTTACCGCCAATAACGACGCTACCAAACGCTTCAATAACGTTACCCGCAGCGTTGCCCCCTTCATGACCGTGAAGTAATACCACACGTGTCGACGCCACGTTTAGCGCCAGACGCAACAATGTCGCGATCAGAAGGACAGTCGGGAAAGCCGCAAAGTCGAGCGGACGACGAGTGTAAACCGTGACCAACAACACGACCATGGCGAGTGCAATGTTGAAGGTGAAAAACAGATCGAGCAGAAATGCAGGTATAGGCAGAACCACCATCGCAAGGGTGGCCAAAACCATAACAGGCGCACCAATCGCCGGCATGGAGCGCTGAGGAATTTTTGGTAATTTATCTGCAAATGGCAGGCTTAACTTCATACTGCGGGGTGTCTCAATCGGTCAGGAAGCGTCTTTCAACATGCTGATGATCTTTCTACATGCTGGCATAAATACTACGCAACGGCTTTAGTCAAATTTAGCTATTGTTATTGATTCCTGTTGTTTAAGCAATCTGTGTACCACATTCAACGCCAAAATAATGACTAATCACTCAAATACCCCTCAACCCTATGAGCTTATACATTTTTTTTCGCTCGGAACCACTGTCATCGTCGTCGCGTTCATTAGTGACGGTGCTCAGGAGGAATGGGAAATTCATAGTCCTGGATTTTTGGTCGCTGACCACCCCGTTTACGATATTGTTTAAGCTGAAAAACAAACGCTAATACTTGCGCGACGGCGGTGAATAGCCCATCGGGAATTTGCTGTTCGAGATCTGTGGTGTAATAAAGCGCACGAGCCAATGGAGGAGCAGGGACAATCGTGATGTCATGTTCCCGTGCTACCTCTCGAATCTTCATTGCCATGTGGTCGGTCCCTTTGGCAATGACGACGGGCGCGCGATCGGTTTTCTGTTTATAGCGTAACGCCACTGAGAAGTGCTCAGGGTTGGTGACGATAACGTCGGCTTGCGGGACGTCGGCCATCATGCGACGCTGAGCGGCTTCTCTTTGCAACATACGAATACGACCTTTCACCTCCGGCTTACCTTCGGTTTCCTTGTATTCATCTTTGATCTCTTGCTTGGTCATCTTTAACTGATCAGCGTGTTGCCAGATCTGAAAGGGAATATCGATCGCGACGACAATCAATAGCGAACAGCTGATCAGCAAAATGAAGTTAAGCAGAATATCGAGGGCGTGAAAGATGTTTTGTGGGTACACATCCATACTAAGCTGAAATAAATCGGCCTGCGATGCTTGGATCAGGTAAATGGCCACGCCAGTGACCAGTGCCACTTTTAAAATTGACTTTACAAGTTCAACCCAACTCTGCATGCCTACCATACGCTTTAATCCACTGAGAGGATTCATCTTCGACAATTTAGGCATCGCCGCTTCGACTGAAAAGCTGATCCCACCTAACCCTGCCGCACCAACAATAGCAGCGACAAACAAAGTGACAAGAATTAAGAATAACGGAAATAACAAGTCAAGCAACGCGCCACCAGCAATATCGAACAGCTTATAGGTATCGAATATCTCATCCCTTTGCAGATCAAATAGACGGCTCATGATAGAGAACAACGCGCGTGCTAGTGACTCGCCAAACCACATTAACGCGACAGCCCCTACAATCAATACTGATGCGGATGCGAGCTCTTTTGAGCGAGCAACTTGCCCCTTCTCTCTTGCCTGTTGTAACCGTCTGGGTGTGGCTTCTTCGGTGCGTTCCTGACCGTCTGACTCTGCCAAACCAGCCTCCTAACAATCTAAGCGAATGAGCCGGCAAATCTGCGCCTCACCCACTGACCAAAACATTTCATAATGACTGTATAAACCAGCCAGAATGTACCAACAAAGTAATAAACCCACCATCAGAGCAAATGCAAAACCGAGCGAAAAGATGTTCAACTGAGGAGCTGCACGGGTCATGACACCAAATGACAAGTTAATGGTCAGTAGCGCAATAATACCCGACAACGACATACTCAATGCCGTTTTAAACATGATGCCTAACCACCCCGCCATTTCACGAAAATCGACCGAATTTAACGAACCAGAGCCTATTGGTAGGGTTTTAAAACTGAACACCACCAATTGCAGCATCTTAAGGTGCCCATCGGTCGCTAGGAAGAACATGGTGGCTAGGAACATAAACAACTGGCCCAGTACCGGCGTACTTTGACCATTCGCAGGATCAACCATTGACGCAAAACCGATACTTGACTGCATACCGAGGATTTGGCCTAGCAATACAAAAGTTTGGATCATGAACTGCGTCACCATTCCCATGGCAACACCAATGATAATTTGCTCGGCGATGGTCATAAAGCCACGAAACGAGAGCAATTCAATATCTTGTGGAACAGCAGGAATGGCAGGCATCACGGCAAACGTGATCGCAAGACCAAGATAGAGGCGAATTCGAGGCGAGACAAAACGCGCTCCGGTTACCGTCATCACCATCAACATCGCGGAGATGCGCGCATAAGGCCAGAAATAGTTGGCGATCCAGTCTAAGACAACCCCGGTTGGATACTCCATTATCGCCCCTAGTACAGCACTTGAGGCAGACGCTCAATCAAGCCATAGAAGTAGTCCATCATCATTTGCGTCATCATATGGCCAAACAGCATCAACGCGAGTAAGGTCACGATCAAACGCGGTAAAAAGCTCAGCGTTTGTTCATTAATAGAGGTCGCCGCTTGAAATACGGCCACAATAAGACCAATAAGCAAACTTGGGATAATAATGGCACAAACCATGATAAGCACCATCCACAGTGCCTCACGGAAAAGATCGACAAACATTTCAGGAGTCATGTCCTACCCTCTTCTCTCTGTGCCATCTAAAGGGCAAAACTGCCGGCGAGTGTCGACAATATTAGATTCCAACCATCCACTAGTACAAACAGCATGAGTTTAAATGGTAGCGATACGATCATCGGAGACAGCATCATCATACCCATTGCCATCAATACTGAAGCGACCACTAAGTCGATGATTAAAAATGGCAAAAATAGCATAAAGCCAATCTGAAACGCGGTTTTCAACTCAGAAGTAATAAAGGCCGGGATCAGCACTGCCATCGACACATCTTCTGGGTTGCTCACCTGCTCGCCCGACATATTGACAAAGGTTTCCAAATCTTTAATACGCGTTTGTTTCAGCATGAACGCTTTCATCGGCGCTTGTGCTGCATCAAAAGCCTGGCGTGCCGTCACTTGCTCATTTAAGTACGGCTGAACCGCTTGCTCATTTATCTCGTTTAGAACCGGTGACATGACGAAAAAAGTCAAGAAAAGTGCAATGCCAATGATCACCTGATTTGACGGCGTTTGCTGCAGACCCATCGCCTGACGTAAAATCGACATCACCACGACGATGCGCGTGAACGAAGTCATCAAAATCACCATCGCAGGCAAGAAACCCAGCATGGTCATTAACGCTAAGATCTGTAGCGTCACCGAATAATCTTCACTGCCATCTGGATTGGTGGTCATGGTAAAGGCTGGGATACCACTACCATTGCTGACAGACATCGAACGGCTTGCGCCTTTGTCACTCTGCATTGCCTGTACAGTCACACTATCACCTGCTGCCAAGTTTGATGGCAACGTCGGTTCTTCTGCCTGAGCAAACGAAAGAGATGACAGCAGCATGCCTACCAGCAGTATCAAGTTGGTGAAAAGCCGGCGGATCGAATTATCCTTGATCATGTTTTTTTATCAGTTGGCTAAAGTGACTGGCGAAAGCACTGCTTGCTAACGCTTCCTCTTTTAGTGGCGTTTCAAGCTTAGCTAGGGTTTGGATAGAATGACTGGTAATCCCCACCAAAAACTGCTCCTCGCCCACTTGGACAACCGCAATACGTTCTTTAGTACCCACAGGCAATTGACTGACAATACGCAAACCTTTTTGCTGTCCCATTGTCGGTACTTGCATGCGTTTAAGCAGCCAAGCCAGCAATAAGATCACACCAATCACCAGTACTAATGAGCCAAGAGTCGTCGCGAGATCTAGATTACTTGGTGCGGCCGCAAATGCATAAGGAGCACTTAGCATTAAGCTCAGTGCTCCTGTGATTTGCTTCAATCTCGGTTTAATTGAACGGCTCATATTAACGCAACTTTTTGATGCGTTCAGTTTGGCTGATCACGTCGGTTAGACGAATACCAAATTTATCGTTGACGACAACCACTTCGCCGTGCGCGATCAACGTGCCGTTAACCAATACGTCCAATGATTCACCCGCTAAACGATCTAACTCCACGACTGAACCTTGGTTCAATTGCAGTAAGTTACGAATGCTAATTTGTGAACGGCCCACTTCCATAGAGATGGTTACTGGGATATCCATAATGGTGTCGAGTTTACGACGCTCATCATCAGTGATTGGACTTGAGGTATCTTTTAACTCTTCCAGTGGCGCTGCCAATACTTCATCTACGTTAATAGAAGGCGCTGACGGGTCTTCGCCAAGAGCGGCTGCCCATTCGTCTGCAAGCTTTTGATCGTCACTTAGTTCCATTTTAATGTCCTGTGTTAAACCTATTCGCGCCGTTATAGTCCAGTTTCAAACCATTGAACCCGGAGGCGCGTAACTTCAGTAAAGTATTTTTAGTCGTCAGTATCGTCGTCGTTCTCAAGTTCAGACATGATGTCTTTATTCAAAAACGCTAAATCGGTTTTTACTACATTCGGGCGTTCGATTTCTTGAGAAATCTGTACTGCCATTTTGTCTTCAGAGCGACCCATTTTCACTCGGTATGTCGGTAAATCCTCAATGAACATGGTTGCGTGTTCAGGCATCTCAATCGGGATCACATCGCCCGGTTGCAACTCCATCAAATCACGAAGAGAGATGTTTTTCTCTAGCAAATTCACACGGAAGTTTACTGGGCAATCCATGATTTCTTCGCGCAGTGCTGAGCTCCAGCGCACATCGGTTTCCATCTTGTCCGACTGTACACCCGCATCAAGCAGTTCACGGATGGGTTCCACCATTGAGTACGGCATCACCACGTGGAAGTCGCCGCCGCCGCCATCCACTTCAATATGGAACGAACTCACAACGATCACCTCTGTCGGGCTCACGATGTTTGCCATACTTGGGTTCACTTCTGAATCTAAGTACTCGAACTCAACCCCCATTACTGGAGACCACGCTTCTTTATAATCTTCAAAAACAATCTTCAGCAGTAACTGAATAATGCGTCGTTCGGTTGGGGTAAATTCACGCCCTTCAATCTTGGCGTGGAATCGGCCATCGCCCCCAAAGAAGTTCTCTACCAGAATAAAAACCAAACGCGCTTCCATGGTGATTAACGTCGTGCCTTTAAGCGGACGGAAACGCACCATGTTCAAACTCGTTGGAACGTATAGGGTGTTTTGGTATTCACCAAATTTCATCATCTGTACGCCGTTAATCGACACTTCAGCCGTTTTGCGTAACATGTTAAACAGGCTAATACGCAAATGTCGTGCAAAACGCTCGTTAATAAGTTCGAGCGTTGGCATGCGGCCACGTACAATCCTGTCTTGAGACGAGAAATCGAAGCTGACAGCACCTTCGATGTCGTTATCTATGGAGTCGTCAATGTCATCAACATCATCAACCCCGTGTAGCAGCGCATCAATCTCGTCTTGGCTTAATAGATCGGTCACGTTATACCTATTGAATTACAAAATCTGTAAACAGCACTTTTTCAATGACTGGCTTGCCTACGGCCACGTTCAGCGCCGCTTTAATGTCGTCAGACGCACGGTCACGCAGCTCAACACGGCCAGAAGGAGAGCGTAGTTGCTCAACAGTGGCCGAGGCAAAGGTTGACAGCAATGAACTTTCGATAAGAGGAGAGTGGTAACGAGCAAGCTGCTCATTCTCACTACCACGCACCATTAGCTGTGCTTGGATTTGCACTAGTCTATCACGACGGTCACCCGTCACATTGAAAATAAAGGGCTGTGGAATATTCACATAAGCAATGGGGGCAGCTGCCGTTGCAGCTTGTGCTTGCTGGGCATATTCTCTTTGCGCTAGCTCGTCAGAACCCATGAAAAAGAATGCCGCAGCACCACCGCCAACAAGCAATACGACCACTGCGATAATGATGATCAATAGCTTACTTTTTCCTTTAGGAGCGTCGGCTCCTTGTCGCTGTTCTTCTGCCATTCCTGCCTCTTTTTCTTACTACTTAACCTAGGTTGAGGTTATTTATTATCATTTCAGGCTGCTATTCTATGCGTAGAAACTAATTCCATCACGCTTTGACGCCACATTCAAATCAAGATTCACATCACCATCAACGTTTTCATCTGACGTTTGCGAAAGCTCTCGACTTAATGCCCCCTGACCGTTCTGCTCAGACGTCGTATGTCGTTCTTGTTGCTGACCACTGCTTTGCTGCTGAACGGAAGACTCTGCTAACTGCATCCCCTGCTGAGCAAGCATTTCTCTCAGACGTGGCATGGTTTGTTCAATGATCTCGCGAGCTTGAGGGTTTGTCACCGTAAAGTGCACGTTAGCCAAATCATTATTCATGGTCATGCGGATCTGCATACGCCCAAGTTCCGGCGGATCAAGACGGATATCGAGATTTTTCAAATTCTTTGACATCATCATCTGCACTTTTTCCGCCATTTGTTCATTGGCCAACTCTTTGGTCAACTGTAATGGGAGCTGTGCTTGCTGCGCAGCATCAATGCGAGCTTGTTGAGTCGCATTCACACCTTGATGGCTCGCTGCCGCTTGAATTTGCCCAGCAAAACCATGCTGTGGCTCATTCTTATCTTGCTTATTCACAGCGGCTTTAAGTGCGCTCGCCGTTAAACCGGCATTCATCACCGTCTTGCTTAATTCAGCATTAGCCTGAGCCGTAGGATTCGTATTTGCGGTCAGTAGCGCATCCGGTGTAGATGACACCGCTACTTTATCTGAATTGAGTGGGACTTGCGCTGCCGTTGGCTTCACTTCTGAATGGTTAGCCTGCTGTGCCATCGACATTGAAACCCCTTGTCGTGCCGTGTTCACTTGAGCTGCATGCTGCTCAGACAGCGCCACTTTTCCGTCACTAGGCAAGGCAACAAGCTGTGCCAGATCTTGCTCTGGTATATCCGCGACGACCAAGCCCGATCGCAAACCATCAATCACTTCAAGCTCCTGCTGAGAAAGCGGCTGGCCTTGAGCTAATTTATTATCAATGACTTCTAGCGTATCTAAAGAGATACGTGTCACAGCGCCCGCTTCCGTCATTGCTTGGGTCTGTGCAGCTTGTGTACTTGATGAATTCCAATCAATATGGGCTGTCACGTTAGCTTTTGTTTCACTAACCCCTTCACCTAGGTCAACCGACTTGGCTGAATATGCCTCATTTTCAGAACCTGCAATACCCTGCTGAACATCTTGCGCCTTAACATCTGTCTGAACGGGCAATTCGGTGACTGGATGCTGGTTCAATGCTTGTTCTTCGTTACCAGACTGAGCGGCAGAAATGCCGTTGGCGATTGCATCAACTTGCCCAGGCAATCCTTTGCCGCCTTCTAACGAAGTGCTATTCGAATTCAATGTTTGGTTGGCCGTTTGGATTCGCCCCAATAACTGCTGACCTTCATCCATCGCGCTTTCAACCTCGTGCACCTTCACAGAGGCAATGTCGGTTTCGGTGACCGGTTTCATGCTGGTTGGTGAATTGGAAACAACCGCTTCTTCAAGTGAGTCTTCAGCCGACGTGGCCTTCACTTCCCCTTGAGTCAATAACTCATCCGTCGTGACTTTTTCTTGGCTCTCGCTTTCTAGCTCAGCAGGCTTTTCTGTTTGTTGCGAATCCGTAAACGCCCCGGCTAAAGTTTCCAAAAAACCGTTGTTTGCCGGGTTGTCTGTCGCCGCCATGGTAGCCGACTCAACTGTCGAAGCCTTATTGGTCGCTGAAATATTTGGCAAATTCACATTCATATAGAAGCTCTCGTCGTCAGCGTGTTACGTTGCACTGTCGAATTCCGCATCAGTGGCAAGATTGAGTTTATGAGGTAAAAATGCAAAAATCACGCCAATGTGAAGCGTGACTTTTCTGACGACCGCCACTAATCATGGTGTGCTCAGGCCAGAGCAATGGGATTAAAACTGGATTTTTTGGCGACTATAGAGCAGCGTCGAGAATTCATCCATCTGCTTTTGCTCTTTTTTTGCTTCGGCTTGCTGCTTCTCTTTGGCGCGCTTTTCTATCATCCATTCGTAAGACATGCGCTCTTTACGCATATTCAACCAATAGTCTTGACAGTTTTGGACTTGGTTTTTGAAATGGCTTTCGGCTTGTTTCTGCTTAGAAAGTGTTTCATCTAACTGAGTAAGAAACCGATTTAAATGACCATATTGGCTTGCCGTTAATCCCGCCATTCCTCGGTCAACCAATTGATGGCAGTAATCAAGGCGGTATTTTTCGATCTGCTCAACTTGACGGTAGTAATCCTCTAGTTCGGTTCGCGCTTTGTTAAGGGCTAATACCGCTTGGTCTTCTCGTTCTTTCGACTGCTCAAGCAGAAACTCCATGGCGTTTTCCATACGCTATTACCCACCCAAAATGCTTTTTAGCATGTTGACACACATGTCGTATGGCACCGATTCTTTCATGCGCTGTTGCAAGTAATCGTCTAACCTCGGTTTTAACGTAAATGCACTGTCGATAGCCGGATCGGTACCTGGCTTATAGGCTCCAATCGAGACCAAATCTTGGTTTTTACGACAAATCGACAATACCTGACGCACCGCTTTCGACATTAACACGTGCTCTTCTGTGGTGATTTGCGGCATAACACGACTGACCGACTTTTCAACATCAATCGCGGGGTAATGACCTGCATCAGCCATTTCACGCGACAACACGATGTGACCGTCGAGAATCGCGCGGGATGCATCCGCAATCGGGTCCTGAAGATCGTCACCCTCGGTTAGTACGGTGAAAAATGCCGTGATCGAGCCTTGCTCTGGACTGCCGTTACCCGCACGCTCCACCAGCGCTGGTAACTTAGCAAATACCGATGGCGGATAACCTTTCGTTGCAGGCGGTTCACCCACTGATAAGGCAATTTCACGTTGCGCTTGAGCAAAGCGGGTGAGTGAATCCATCAATAATAAAACATCTAAGCCTTGGTCACGGAAATACTCAGCGATGGTCAGTGCTGTCTGGCAACCTTTTAAACGCATCAAAGGGGAAGCATCTGCTGGTGCGGCGACAACAACGGAACGACGACGTCCATCTTCACCCAAAATATCTTCAATGAACTCTTTAACTTCTCGTCCACGTTCACCAATCAAGCCCACCACGACCACCTGCGCGGTAGTGCCTCGAGTCATCATGCCTAATGTGACCGATTTACCCACACCAGAGCCGGCAAAAAGGCCGATACGCTGGCCTTTACCCACCGTGAGCAAACCGTTGATCGCTTTTAACCCCACATCCAAAGGTTCAGAAATCGGTTTACGCGACAACGGATTTATCGGGTCTGCGTTAAAAGACGCGCGATGCTCAGTGTAGATGGGGCCGAGGCCATCGAGTGGATTCCCTACACCATCAATGACGCGGCCAAGCAGTTCCATCCCAACGGGCAATCCCGCTTCGCTGGTCAAAGGTGTCACTTTTGCACCTGGGAGAATGCCCGTGATCTGTTCACTCGGCATCAAGAATAGGTTATCACCGGAAAAGCCCACCACTTCCGCTTCCATATGACCGGACATAGTTTCAACTAAACACAAACTGCCAATCGGTGCGCGACAGCCCGTCGCCTCTAGCGTCAAGCCGACTACACGCACTAGCTTGCCAGACGCAACGGGACGCGTGGTTAAGCCTTCTACTTTGTAGTTTTTTAAACGGTCGGCTAAGGCTTGCATCGGTTACTCGCTCCCTTGATGGCGGTTTGCGCCACAGAAGCTGTTTAGCACGCTTTTCACGCGCTCTTCCATGCGATAGTTAATACTCGATTCACCGGCCGAAATTTGTAAATCGCCACGATTCAGTGCTGGCTCTGCAACCAATGTCCAGTTACGACAATCAAGCTCTTCTTGACCATAAGCCGAACGGATAATCGCAACATCATCTGGATTTAAATGCAGCGTAATTGGGTGGCCAGAGATTGGCAACGCTTCGACCGATTGCTTCACCGTATCGAGAATAATCTGAGGGTTGGTCTGCACTTCGACATGCACGACTTCTTTAACGAGACAGAGCACCATGTCCACCAGTTGCTTTTCTACCTGAGCATTCATCAGCTCCAAAGGTTGTGCAAACTGGTTAGCAAGATTCAAAAATGTCTCTACTTGCTGCTGGATATACTCTTGCCCCGCTGTTACTCCTTCTGCCTTACCCTGCTCTAAACCTTCAGCGTGACCGGCCTGTATGCCTTCTTCTTTGCCTTTGTCGTATCCCTGCTTGAACCCCGCTTCTTGCCCTTGATATAAGCCTTCTTGATAAGCGCCTTGCTTAATCAGTTCGATTTGCTCTTCCGTGAGTTCAAGAGGTTGTTCTTCTTCCGGTTCATCGAAATTCGGCACCCAACCAGGGTCGTAGTTAAACGCAGTTTCTTTGGCTTGTTTCGCTTTTGGCTCACCGTAATCTGGCAAACCCCAGCGTTGCGGTTCGATCATCGCATCATCTTCATCAGGACGGATAAATCCACGTTTTCTATCGCCAACCATGATTAGTCTACCGTTTGCTTGTTATAACAGAGGGAAATCAGCGCTCTTCAATACAATGAAAAGCGCTAAGGAGGATTATAAGAATTCGTCTGCGCCGCCAGACAACATGAGGTCGCCAGCGTCTGCCATACGACGAGCAATGGCTAGAATTTCTTTCTGAGCCGCTTCTACATCGGCCACACGAACTGGTGGCATCGCTTCGATATCGTCGCGCATCATCTCAGCAGCACGCTTAGACATGTTCCTCAAGACTTTCTCACGTAGTGATTCATCCGCACCTTTAAGTGCACGTTGTAGAATGTCTTGTGGCACGTCACGCAGCAACTTCTGAATACCCTGATCGTCCACTTCGATCAAGTTATCGAAGACAAACATCAAATCTTGAATTTGTGTCGCCATGTCTTCGTCTTGATCGCGGATTTGATCCATCAAGATACCTTCGACGTTGTTGTCTAGGTAATTCATAATTTCTGCTGCTGCCTTCAGGCCGCCAATCTTAGCCGCTTGAGCCCCCGCTTGACCAGCAAACTGTTTTTCCATGATTTCGTTCAGCTCTGCTAGAGCAGATGGCTGAACTTCTTCTAGGTTGGCAATACGCATCATCAAATCCAGACGCACACGCTCCGGAAACTGAGAAAGGATTTCTGCCGACTGGTCGGCCTCCAAATAGGACAAGACAATGGTCTGAATTTGCGGGTGTTCGTTAACAATGATGCTCGCCACTTGACGTGGGTCCATCCATTTTAATGAGTCTAGGCCTTTGGAACCGGTACCCAATAGAATTTGGTCAACTAAGTTATTTGCTTTGTCTTCACCTAGGGCTGCGATAAGTGTATTACGCATAAAGTCTTCGCTGCCCATACCAATGTTAGTGTATTTCTGGATGTCTTCCAAAAATGCACGATGCACCGCCGAAACTTTGTCTTGGCTAAGATCTTTCGCCTTTGCCATTGCGCTACCCACACGCTGAACCTGTTTGGGCTCTAGATGGCGTATGATACCTGCCGCATCTTGCTCATTCAGACTCAATAGCAAAATCGCCGCTTTCTCGTCTCCCGTAATGGTTGATGCATCAAAGTCTACCGGCAGACCCACGCCGTTATCATTTTGCGCTACGATATCGTTAGCCATTGTCATTCATCCAGTTTTTCACTACTTGTGCGGCAAGTTCAGGCTCATTGGCAACAAGCGCTCGCACCGCTTTCAATACATCTTCATCTTTATGAAGGTTCGGCAGATCAATGCTTGTGCCAAATTCAAACAATTCACTACTTTCAATATCACTACCAATTAAGCTGGTTTCACCATTCGCACCAATTGGCAGACCATCAGGCCCGTAGATTTCGTCTTCATCGCCACTTGCTGGGTTAAGCAGTTTTTTCAGCGCCGGACGAACCAGAACAAGAACGACGACGATGATCACCAACGCACTCGCAAACCAGCGAACCCAGTCATTGAAGTTCGGGTGCTCCCAAATTGGTGGGTCGATCATCTGCTCCATTTCAGGTTCAGCAAATTTCACACTCAATACGTTAAGCAAATCGCCACGGGTTTGATCAAAGCCAACCGCACCAATAAGCACCTGACGAATCGCATTAATTTCAGACTCTGACATTGCTGTATGCGTCACTTCCCCCGTATCAGGGTTCACTTGACGATGCTCTTTGATCGCAACAGATACGGTTTGGCGCGCCACGGTTCCCGTCTGTTTGCGTTCATGGCTAATGGTGGTATCGAGTTCAAAGTTGCGTGTGGATTCTTTACGCACCGAGCCTTGGCCCAAAACCGAGCCATCTTTCATCTGTGCCACATCTTGTGGAATCGATGCATCCGCAGGCGGTTGGTTGCTCAACGCGCCAGGGATGCCCGCAACCATATTGCCGTTGTTGTAATCTTCTAGTGCGTATTCACTTCGCGTTGCTGGTGTATTTGGATCGAAGCGCTTACGCGTTTGCTCTACCGCACTGAAATCCATCTGAATATCGACTTGCGCAGTGTAGTTACCAAAACCAAGAATAGGCAAAAGAACGGAATCAATTTTTTCACGTAGCGCCTGTTCTTGGCTGCGTTCTAGCTCTTGCTCTTTACGACGAGCGGCAGAAGCAGGATCTTGCGAACCTGAGCTAAGCAGACGGCCGTGTTGATCTGTCACGGTGATACGTGATGTCTTCATGCCCGGGACGGCACTGGCCACCATATCAACAATCGAATCCACTTCTTGTTGCTTTAGGTTTGCCCCTGTAGACAAGGTTAAGAATACCGACGCCGATGCTTCTTGGTTGTGACGTACGAAAACACTGTGTTTTGGCAAAGCCAGTAACACTCGCGCTTTCCGCACTTGTTTCATCTCTTCGATGGCCTGAGCAAGTTGTCGCTCACGACTCAGCTTAAGTCGCTCTTGCTCCAGGCGCTGCGACACGCCAAAGCCCATGTCTTGTAGCAGAATGTCATCGCCCGCTTCGGTCGCTTTATTGACGCCTGCGCGCACCATGCCAAGCTTGATCGAGTTGTATTCACTCGACTCAACTGACACATTATTACCGTCAAGCTTGTAGTTGATTTTTTGCTGATCGAGATAATCTAGCACGGGGATCAGTTCTTCGGTCTCGTATACGCCAAGAGGGCGCATTTCAGGCTCTTTAACCCAGAAGAACAACATCACGATTAATGCGACACAAATAGAGATAGACAATACGAGTACGACTTGTCGAAGTAAGTCGAGATCACCCACGGCCATATCAAATTTTGATGCACTGCGTTCTTCAAGATCTGGATTTTGGCTCTCCATATCCAGATCGGAATTCGCAATCAATGTACCGTCAGAGCCACCACCGGTGACGGTTAAATCTGTAGACTTGTCTGCCACTCTTATTACCTAAATTACACCGGCATGTTCATGAGGTCTTTGTAGGCCTCGACGAGCTTATTGCGGATTTGAACAGTGGCTTCGAAAGCAACACTAGATTTGTTACGTGCGATCATCACATCAGACAGGGAAACATCGGCATCGCCTCGGTCAAAGCGCGTTTGGAGATCGCCCGATGATTTTTGCAGTGAGTTAACGTTATTGATAGCTTTAGTTAGGAGATCACCAAAATCTTCGCCAACTTTTGCACCGGTTGCAGTAGGAGCGGTACTCGCCGCATCTACCATCATGGCGCGCATTTCTGCTTGAATACCATCAACTTTCATTATCACCTCTAAGCCAAATGTTTGACTATAAATAAAACCTAATTTTGACACAGCAATTACTGTGCCATAAGACAATAGTGTTATAGTGTACCCACACTTTTGTCTTATGGCTATGCGTGTGGCTACTACGCTGGAATATCGATACCGGCGTCACGCATTTTGGCCAGTTTATAACGCAGTGTTCGCGGACTGATCCCTAGCTTCTCCGCCATCTCTTTGCGACGGCCATTACATTCGATCAGCGTTTCAAGAATGATGGCGTACTCTTGATCACGCAGTTCACCACCAAGCCCTTCACTGCCCGCTGCAACACGGCTAACTGATGACTCCACCATTGCCACGGGTTTGACATCAGGCACCAGTGTCTCAGCATTCTGTACAACATATTGCAGGCTGTTTGCGTCTTGCCAATCTACACCTTCTAGCAAAATGTGTTCTGCATCAATGTCACCGTTTTCACTTAAAATCAATGCACGCTGAACCACGTTATCCAGTTCACGGACGTTACCCGGCCATGTGTATTGCAGCAGCTTATCTAACGCAATCGCTGAGAACTGAGGTACTGGCATTCCCATCTTGCTGCAATGACGCTCAGCGAGATGTTTGGCAAGCTGCGTGATGTCGCCTTTACGCTCACACAACGCTGGCCATGAGATTGGGAAAACATTCAGACGATAGTACAAGTCCTCTCGGAAATTACCTTGCGAGACATATTGCTTAAGATCGCGGTTACTGGTCGCTAACACGCGTACATCCAGTTTGATGCTCTTGCGACTACCAAGGCGCTCCACTTCACGTTCTTGCAATACGCGTAGAAGCTTCGCTTGTAGGCTAAGATCCATTTCACTGATTTCATCCAACAAGATCGTGCCGCCCTGAGCTTGCTCAAATTTACCCGGACACGCTTGTACCGCGCCAGTAAATGCCCCTTTTTCATAACCAAATAAGGTCGCTTCCAACATGTTGTCAGGAATCGCAGCACAGTTGATGGCAACGAACGGGCCACCTTTACGGTTAGAAGCGTTGTGGATATAACGCGACATTACCTCTTTACCCGAGCCGCTCGGTCCCAAGATCATCACGTTAGCATCAGTACGTGCGACTTTATCTGCCAGAGCAAGCAAGCGCAGGCTTTTTTCATCGGCCACGATGGCATCACCATTATCGTCACTCTTAATTGGTGCATAACGGCTTACCATGTTCAGCAACACTTCTGGTGCAAATGGTTTCGCCATGTAATCAATCGCACCTTCTTTCATGGCCGAAACCGCATCTTCGATATTGGCGTATGCCGTCATCAGCAACACGGGCAGATTTGGCCAATTCTGTTTGATATTACGTAACAGCGCTAAGCCGCCCATCCCTGCCATTTGTACATCAGAAACGACGATGTCCACCGTGTTCGACTTCAGTTTCACCAAAGCGTCTTCGGCACAATCCGCTTCTAACCACTCATACCCTGCCAGAGCCAGAGTATCCACTAGGGCTTCACGAAGACCTTCATCGTCTTCTACGATCAGCACTTTGCTTTGCGCCATTATGATTCTCCAGTATCTGCTTGCACTCGCTCTAGCGGAATGCACATGGTAAAGCAGGCTCCATCGCCCTGCTCTGAAATAAGTTCCAATCGACCGTCATGGGCACGGCAGACCATTTGGACCACAGCGAGTCCCAATCCAGTACCTTGAGAACGGGTGGTAAAAAATGGCTCCATAATTTTGGCTTGCAGTTCTTTTGGTACGCCCGGGCCGCTGTCTTGTACAGAAATACGCAACTCATCATTTACCGGACGGAAAAAGACATCAATTTGAGATTCTTTGCCAGACATCTGAATCGCGTTCATCACTAAGTTGCTCAGCGCTGAAGCAATGGCGTTGGCGTTGCCCAACAATTCAGTTTGCTCTTCTTCAACTTCTAGGCAGTAATCGATGTGGTTGTTCTTCAGCGCGGCTTCTACCATTGGCTGATATTCCGCCACAAGCTGGGCAATGTTAAATGGTTTAATGACTTTATTATCACCACCTTTGGCAAAAAGCAGCATATCATTCACCTGCTTTTCCAAATCGTGCAGTCGATCCATTAATTTGCTTTGAAATCGATCTTTTGTTGTCGGTGGAAGATTTGGCGCGCCTAAATTAGAGGCATAAAGCATTGCACTCGATAGTGGCGTTCTTACTTGGTGAGCCAATGATGCCACCATACGCCCCAATGAGGACAAACGTTGCAAGTCACTGACTCGTGCTTGCAATAGACGCGTTTCCGTTAAATCCGTGATGAGGATAAGCTGGCCCGTTGTCGACGCGGATATCGCCAAACGCACTTTGCGACCATTGCGCAGTGAAACTTCGTGGCCGTCATCCTCACGCGGATCAAAAGCCGCTTGAATAATGGTGAACCATTTCTCGTTGACCAGTGGAATCTCAAGAATTCGATGCGCTTCTGGATTCGCTTCACGCACAACACCATGCGTATCAAGCAAAATCACACCAGCAGGCATCACATCCAAGACTTGCTTGTAACGCTCTACTTGACTCTCTACTGAATCTAAATGGGATTGGTTGGTGTTATTGTCCATTAACTGCCTATCGAAATGTCGCCATTAAAAAACAAACAGCTTGGCAAGCAATTAGCGTACCAAGCTATTTTTAATATTTATCATAGAGTTAGGGTACAGACAAGAAGTTGACACTAAGAAAAGCGTCCTTTTATTGTCAGTAAAAATGACAAAGCCCGCTTAATTGGCGGGCTTGAAATAGAAATGAGAGCACTAGCGCTGCAGATTATATTTGCGCATTTTCTCAACCAACGTTGTGCGTCGCATGCCCAACATGTCAGCGGCTCTTGCTACCACACCACCTTGTGCTTCTAGCGCTTGGCTGATCATGTTCACTTCTAGATCGGCCAATAACTCTTTCAAGTTCACCCCTTCTGGCGGTAAACCTTGAGGCGCATTCACGTTGTGGTCAAGATCATTCTGATCGTCAAAACTGAAGTTTTCAGAAAAAATATCTTGGAAGACATCACGCTCTTGCTCTTCAACTGAAATAAACGGGTTACTTTCTGGTTGGAATTCCGGAATATCACTGTAACGATATTTGGTGGGCAGGTGATTCACATCTACTAAACTATTTGGGTACAAGATAACCATACGCTCAACCAGATTAGCAAGCTCGCGCACATTACCCGGCCAATGGTGTTCCATTAAAGAGTTGATTGCACGAGGTGTAAAACATATTGGTTGACCGCCTTCCGCTTCCAGACGAGTCATCAGCTCCTGGAGTAATAACGGAATGTCTTGCTTACGCTCTTTCAGCGCTGGCATCTCAATTGGAAAAACATTAAGGCGGTAGAAGAGATCTTCTCTAAATATACCGTCTTCGATCATGTTTTCTAGATTACGGTGCGTCGCGGCCACAACACGAACATTGACTTTAATCGTCGTATTACCACCAACGCGCTCAAAGCATCGCTCTTGCAGTACACGCAGCAATTTGACTTGCATAGGCATTGGCATGTCGCCAATCTCATCTAAGAAAATAGTGCCGCCTTCAGCGAGTTCAAAACGCCCTTTACGAGAAGTTAACGCCCCAGTAAAGGCCCCTTTCTCATGGCCAAACAGCTCACTTTCTAATAGCTCTGCCGGAATCGCACCACAGTTAATTGGAACAAACGGACCATTACGATACTTAGAATGGTAATGAATGTTACGTGCAACCACTTCTTTACCCGTGCCAGACTCACCTAAGATCAATACACTCGCATCAGTCCCTGACACCTGTTCAATCAAATGACGGACTTCTTGAATGCCGCGGCTTTGACCGACAAGGCTACGGAAAAGGGTATTCTTGCGCGTGCAAGCAACCCGACTCTCCCCTTTGCGGCCAAGGAAGTCCTTACAGTGACGTAATGCTTCGCTCAGTTGCGGGTAGTTAAGAGGTTGCTCTAATTCACCAACAAAGTTTGGTAAGTCATCGACGGGGAAGGAGAAAGAGTCCATGACAAGAAGTGGAATATGGTGCGCTTGTTTGAGGTAGGACATTAATGTTGTCGAAGCCCAACCAGCAGAAATATTGCTAACAATACAACCAGCCCAAACACCAGACCAATCGAGTTCGCCTAACTGCTCCGAGCTAACAGCTTCGCAACTTTCTCCAACAAATTCCAATATATTGCTTATTGCTAAACGATTCTGAACATCGTCATCAATGATAAGCAGCTTTGCCAAACCTTGCATAAGTAAGAATGATTGCCTTTGTATCAGGTACGTTGCGGCCAAACCTTGATTTGCGTAATTGATAAACAGAAAGGAGGGACTGCGCTCAATTAACGATAGATAAATAGGGAAATTAGCAACAAAAAAAAGCCATTAGGGCCATTAATGATTTCTATTTTATTTGAATAAAAAAATAAGGCAACCAAGCAATATCGAGGTGTGAGCTTGGTTGTAACTTTATTCACTACATGACTTTGCAATCCGTCAAAAACAACGCTTTATTCGAGATGGCTAAATACCCACCTCAGCGGCGGTCAAGTTGTGGTATTCCGCCGGAATTTGATCCCAAGCTGATTTAATTTCACGAATGATATCAATGACATCATCAATGGGTTGAGGGTCATTTTTATGGTTCGCCGCAGAAATCTGCGTGATCATAAACTCATAAAGTGCGTCCAAGTTAGATGCAATCTCGCCGCCATCTTGCATTGAAAGACAGCTACGAAGAGAAATAATAATATCCAAGGCTTTACCAAGGCGCTCGCCTTTTGCTGGAATGTTACCAGCCAGCATTGCCGCTTTGCCTTGAATAAGGCGTTCAATCGCACCTGCCATCAGCATTTGGATGACTTTGTGCGGAGAAGCCGCACTCAGCTGGCTGTCGACTGATACCTTTTTGTATGCTTGCAAAGAACCGCGCATAGTATTCCTCTTTTAAATAAATTTTTTGTACTGCTGAAGCGAACGTTGACCATAACGGAACTTATAAAGCTCTTTACCGACATTTGAGGTTTCCGATTGCATCTGCTCAACAATTTTTTTAGTGCGAGTCAGCAAGTCTTGCCACTCGAGTCCCTGCTTCTCTAATGGGTTGCTCTGAACCATTACTAACAGGTCTTGTAATAAGCATTCTCTGATATCGACCAAACGAAGAATTTCTTCAGCATTAAAGTCAACTTTTTCTAGCTCTTGCGTAATTAGTTGATCGATGTCAGCAATTTCTCTAAGTTCATTTTGCATCTATTAACCCAGCACGTTCATCAATGCCCCGATCTGGCCTTGCATTTTGCCAGTGGCATCTTGCATAGCGGCAAACTTAGCATGGGTGCGTTTTTCTAAACCTTCCATACGGCGATCCAATGCCGCTTGGTCATCATTCAGCCGGTAGTTCAGCTCGGTTAGGCTCTTTTCTCGAGTGCGGATACTACCGGTGATGCCCGTAATACCATGAATGGCTTCTTCCACTTGTTTTGCAAAGCCGGAATTACCACCGAAAAACTTCTCAAGCTCGTTAAAGTTGTTATTCAACTGGCGATCCAGCATGTCATAGTTGATTTCAAGCGTGCCCTGACGTGTGGTGGTGATACCAAACTCCGTCAATGACTTTAAATTTTCCGGCGCTTTATCGATCGCGGTGGAGAATACCGACTTCAACCTTGCATCAGCACTGCGGACCGTACTGTCCCCAGCCAACGGGCCTCGCTGACCCGTTGTCGGATCGACACTCGCTAAGGCTTTCGAAGTCTGATAGAAGTTGTTGTAAGCTGCAACGAAAGTTTCAATATCGCTTCGCACACTTTGGCGATCATATTCCACCCCAATTTCTGATGGCGGCTTACCAACTTCGGATTTGCCTTTCAGAGTTAAGTTCACCCCTTCAATCGCATTTTCAATCACGTTGTTGTGGCTAGAAAGCTGGGCAATACCATCTAGCATCACCAGAGAATCCTGACCTGCTTGAACTTGCGTCATGCCTGAATAAGCTTCAAATGATTTCTGTGCATGTGCAATTTTTGCTTCTGCGACATCGATTTTTTCTAAGCGTTCACGTTCTTCTGGTTTTAGCTTGGAACGATGAATCTCTTTGGCTTGTTCTTCGGTTAACTCACCGCGCTCAACCTTTTGATCCAGCTGTTGCTTTTCAGCGGCAATTTTCTGCTCGATTTCTGCTTTTTCTTGTACGAGCTGCTGTTGAGCTTCTTTCGTGGTAACGTAAGAATCGGTCAATGTACCAGATGCGGTATTGTTCCAACCTGGCACATCTGGCGCTTTAGCAATCGCCGCTTCATCCAGTTCTAACTCTGGTGGGCGATAAGAATCAAGCAATGTGCCTGATGCCGTTTCGGTCCACCCCGGGATGCTGTCTTGTGAACGCATGCTTGCGCGTTGATTGGCTTTGTCGATGGCTTCTTGCCCCGCTTTTGCCGCGGCGGCACCGGCTGCAGAGATCGGTTCATCCGTTACATCATCTTGTGCATTCTCTGCCGCTTTTTGTTCTTCAGGAGGTATAGAATTGCCGTCTGCATCGGTTGGTTGTTCTGGTTCTTTGAGAGGCCCTAACACTGCTTCTGCCGCTTCACGAGCTTCTTCAAGCGCATTCACGCGGTCTTCCAGTGTCTTGTATTCGAAACGTTTCAGAGGATTACCAACTTCGGCATCGACACTGACTTTAAGTTGGTTGTCCTTGCCTGGCAGGTTTGAAGTAAGGATCAGGCGCGGCCCTTCTACATCGTTAATTAGGGAAGCACGAACACCAGGGTTATCTTTGGCACTGTTAATTCCACGCACGACCTCGACGAGCTTATAGCTAGAGCGGACATTAACGTCGAAGGCGTCATCGCCAAGAGAAATCTGCAGCTTACCAGGTCCAAACTTTGCGTCTTCTGGCAAAACGTCAGAAGCGACTTTGTGGCTCTGTGCAAGCTGCAACACATCGATAGCATACTTACCAGCGATAGCATCAGTAGTTGCAGTGGCGGATACGATGTTGTCATTTGTAGTCTCTACCGTGCGAGCGGCGAAGGCTTTCTCCTGACGAAAATTCATCATGAGACTTTTCATCGTATCTAACGATTCTCTGAGTCTGCCATAAGCGCTGATGCTGGCGTCAATACTTGTACGCTCATTGTTAATACTTTGCTGTTTTGGTACACGCTCTGCATCCACAATTTTGCTGACCATGGAATTGATATCCATGCCACCAGACATCCCCAAAGGGCTTAAACTCATCAAATCACCTCAAAAACGACTTACACCTTTTCAACTAACAATCCGCTGTTAGCTGTGTGCTCAGCTAGACGACGCAATACCACGAGCATTTCTTCATCAGGAATTTGACGTATCACATCACCCGTTGTGGCTTCGTAAATCGTCACTACGTCTCGCCCAGATTCTTCATCCACACGAAAAGAGACTCCTTTATTCATGGAACTCACAAATTCATTCATCTGTGCGACCATTTTTTCACGTTCTTCTCTGTTCAGCTCTTGGCGACTTCCCGCCATTTCTAATGCAGCTTGAACAGAGAGATCATGTGCGGCCCTCTTCGCTTTATCCGGCGAAAGATGGCCATTCGAATTTGCTGTGCTAGGCGTGTCTATGCCATTGCCATTTTTAATTGCAACTTTTGTGCCATTCGGCGTAGCGTAAGGCTGGATGTTCGATGCATAAGAGGATATTTCCATCACAGTCTCCCTTCCACCTTATGGGCTAACGAATAGGTCTATCACTTTGGTGAATTAATCACTAAGCAGGAGTCGACCCGATTAACCCAACAAGCTTAGCGCTGCAGATGGAGACTGCTTTGCTTGAGCCAAGATTGAAGTACTTGCTTGCTGAAGAATTTGTGACTTAGTCATTGCTGTCGTTTCCTTCGCGTAATCAGTATCTTTAATACGGCTGTTAGATGCATTAACGTTCTCGTTAATGTTGTCTAAGTTACTGATTGCATGGCCAAAACGATTTTGGAACGCACCAAGAGACGCACGTTGGCTGTCTACTGATTTCAGTGCGCCATCGATGATAGCAACCGCTTCTTGGGAACCCGCTACAGTGGTAACATCGATATCTTTAACCGTAACGTCTTTTGCTTTGCCAAAACCAATTTCACCCGCTAGGTTGCCAGAGAACTCAACGTCACCCGTTACTTTTTGAGAAGCAGCAAATACTTGTAGCTTACCGTCTTCACCAACAGACGCTTTTACGTCTTCGCTTTGACCGTTGATGTAAGTCGCTAGCTGTTCGATATCATCGCCTTGCTTTGCGTTGATCGTCAGTTCTTTCTCTTCACCAAGCTTAGTGGTGTACTTCATGCTTAGTTCAGTTTTTTCACCAACTGTCCAAGACGCATCTTTACCCTCTTCTGCTGCGTAGCTCTTACCACCCATTGTAGAAGTATCAGAACGCAAGTTACCCATAGTCAGCATGACTGCTTCACCTGAGTCCGCACCGATTTGGAAAGATTGAGTACCGTAAGTACCGTTAAGAAGTTTGTTACCACCAAAAGAGGTGGTTTCAGCGATACGGTTTAATTCATCATTAAGCGCTGTGACTTCTTCTTGAATCGCTACGCGTTCTGATTTTGAGTTTGAACCGTTCGCAGATTGCAGCGATAGGTCACGCATACGTTGTAGGATGTTGGTAGACTCATTCATTGCACCTTCAGCTACTTGTGCAATAGAAATGCCGTCGTTCGCATTTTTTACCGCCATGTCTAGGCCACGGCTTTGCGCGTTCAAACGGTTAGAAATTTGTAGACCTGCAGCATCATCTTTCGCGCTATTGATTTTATAACCCGAAGACAAACGCTCCATTGATTTTTGTTGACCTTCAGCCGCTTGGTTTAGGTAACGCTGTGCGGTCATCGCAGAAACGTTAGTATTAACGTTAATCGCCATAGTTGATCTCCTTAAGGCTTTGATTGATGCACCGTCGTGTCTCTCACCTCACTTAGGTACATCTTATTTCTCTCAATCCCTTTAACGGCAATCAATCCATATCCTTTAGACAAAAAATTTATTTTTTTGTGATTATTTTCTGTCACTTACTGAAGTGTGATGCAGCTCAAACAGCCCTAGCTCACAAAAGAAATACTCACTCTGTGTTCAAGCAGAAAATACCCAGCCGAAGCTGGGTTTACTCGCTCATCTCTCACCACGAGCGAATGGGGTTCTCTTACTGGGCAAATTAGCCTAGTAGACTTAACGCTGAGTTTGGCGCTTGTTTCGCTTGCGCAAGGATAGAGCTTGACGCTTGCGATAAAATTTGTGACTTAGTCATTTGAGTCGTTTCTTTTGCGAAGTCGGTATCTTTGATACGGCTCTTCGACGCATTCACGTTCTCATTGATGTTGTCTAGGTTGTTGATTGCGTGATTGAAACGGTTTTGGAAAGCACCTAGCTCTGCACGGTGGCTGTCTACGTATTTTAGTGCCGCATCAATGATAGCCACAGATTCCTGCGCACCACCAACGGATGTTACGTCAATCGTATCTACTGTTACGTTCTTCGCTTCACCGAAGCCTAGCTCACCAGATAGGGCGCCAGAGAAAGACACTTCACCGTCAACTTTGTTGTTACCCGCAAAAAATTGCAGTTTACCGTCTTGGTCTACTGATGCTTTTACTAGGTCAGTTTGGCCGTTGATGTAGGTTGCTAGCTCTTCGATGTCATCGCCCGCTTTCGCGTTGATGTTGATTTCTTGCTCTTGACCAAAGCTGTCTTTTAGGCTGATTTTAAGGTCGTTTTTACCCTCAGCTACATTCCAGTTTTTGTCTTTACCGTTTTCTGCTTGGTAGCTCAAGCCACCCATCATTTTGTTGTCTGAACGCATGTCTTTCAGCTCAAGCATCACTGCTTCGCCGTTGTCTGCACCGATTTGGAAAGACTTAGAACCATGCGTGCCGTTTAGTAGCTTGTTGCCACCAAAAGAAGTAGTTTCAGCGATACGGTTGAGCTCGTCGTTTAGTGCCGTTACTTCTTCTTGAATCGCAACACGCTCTGCTTTTGAGTTTGAGCCGTTTGCCGATTGTAGAGAAAGATCACGCATGCGTTGCAGAATGTTGGTTGTCTCATTCATTGCACCTTCAGCCGTTTGTGCAATAGAGATGCCGTCGTTCGCGTTACGAACCGCCACATCAAGACCACGACTTTGTACATTCAAGCGGTTCGAAATTTGAAGACCCGCAGCGTCATCTTTTGCGCTGTTGATTTTTGAACCTGAAGACAAACGTTCCATTGACGTTTGTTGTGCTGAGTTTGCGCTATTTAGGTAACGCTGAGCGGTCATTGCTGATACGTTTGTGTTTACATTCACTGCCATGGTGATTTCTCCAATTGATTTTCCGATGGTGCGGTTTCCGACGTCTCGGAAAACCAAGTAGTTCTCTCAAAGTTATTTTTATTAACGGCGCAGTTCATGGTTTCTTTAGGAAAAGTTTAAGATTTTTTTGAAAATAATTTGTTTGGCAGGCAAATCGTGATGAAGCGGATAAAAAAGCAAAGAAACGTTCTTTTTTTGCTAAAGCTTCGTTTGGAATTGTCGATACAGGCTGTTTCGCGTAGAAATCACGTCACGTAATTTATTAACCCAGTAGCGTAAGTGCTAGGTTTGGCGCCTGTTTTGCTTGTGCAAGAATCGTGGTGCTGACTTGTTGCAAGATCTGCTGCTTCACCATGTGCGTGGTTTCTTTGGCGTAGTCGGTATCTTGAATGCGGCTGTTCGAGGTGGCGAGATTCTCGTGAATGTTATCCAGATTACTGATCGCATGAATAAAGCGGTTTTGATACGCACCTAACTCTGCGCGATTGGTGTCTACATACTTCATAGCCGTATCTAACACCGCAACCGCCTGTTGTGCTCCCCCTACAGAAGTAATGTCGAGACTATCGACCGCGTCGTAACTTTTTAGCTGCAAACCCAGTTCACTTGCTAAATCACCAGAAAAAGCAATTGTGCCCGACGTTTCTGCACCTGCCATAAAGAGTTGCAACTGCCCTTGTTCATTCACGGATGCTGTGACTTTATCCGTTTGACCATTAATATACGTAGCAAGCTCTTCAATATCATCGCCTGCTTTCGCATTGATTTGAATGGATTCTGTTTCACCCAAGCGGTTAGTGAATGACATGCTCAGTTCAATAGCACCGTCTTTTACCTTCCAATCAGAACTTGTACGCCCATTCGCGACGTAACTAAAGCCGCCCATCTCGATACCATCGGTACGCATCGACTTCAATTCAACCTGAACCGCCTCACCAGAAGCAGCGCCAATTTGAAACGATGATTGACCGAAACTGCCATTAAGTAGTTTGCGCCCACCAAAGGATGTCGTTTCTGCAATGCGGTTTAACTCATCGTTCAATGCGGTGACTTCTTCTTGCAGCGCAGTACGCTCCGCCTGGCTGTTTGAGCCATTGGCCGACTGAAGCGACAAATCACGCATACGTTGCATGATGTTGGTCACTTCATTCATCGCGCCTTCCGCAGTTTGCATGATGGAGATGCCATCGTTCGCATTACGCACCGCGACATCTATACCGCGCATTTGTGATTGCAAGCGGTTAGAAATTTGTAGACCCGCAGCGTCATCTTTTGCGCTGTTAATACGCCTCCCTGAAGACAAACGCTCCATGGATTGGTTCAGCATGTCCGTTGCACTGGTCAAATGACGCTGTGCGACAAGCGCTGCCACATTGGTATTAACAGTGATCGCCACGAATAATGGGTCCAAAATTAAGGCTTTGTATGTTTATCGACCACATTCAGCAAAGGTTTAGTGATTTTTTAAAAGTAAATAGAACAAAGAAAAATGGAAAACAAAAGCCCTCCGAGATGGAGGGCTTGAAAAGCGTTGAAGAGTATTACTTAACTGCCAATTCCGCTAGCATTACTTGTGAAGGAGCGAAGAAGTAAGCACCTGTTACCGCTTTAGTAAAACGAAGCAGTTGGTCAGTCTTACCATCCGTCACACCGTACATGCTTTCAAGCATCACTTTGATGTTGTGGATAGTGTTGCAGTAAGAGATGAACAGAAGACCATGTGCGCCAGTCGCGGTACCGTATGGCAAGCTGTGACGAACAATCTTAAGGCCCTTGCCTTCTTCTTTAATGTCTACACGACCAACGTGTGATGCCGCTGGTACGTCTTCTAGTTCAACAGAATCTGGTTTAGTACGACCAATCACTTTCTCTTGAGCAGAGACACTCAGACGGTTCCATGCTGGAAGATTGTGTTCAAAGCGCTGCACCATCACGTAACTACCGCCAGCGAACGCGCCATCTTTGATCAAGGCAACATCTGCACGAGCGTCGCCTTTCGGGTTTTCTGTTCCGTCGATAAAGTCTGTCATGTCACGAGCATCTAGGTAACGGTAGCCGTATGTCTCATCAACAACGGTTACGTCTTCGGCAGTATCAACTAGGAACTTACGCAGAACGTAGAAGTGCAAGTCGTGACGTGTGGAGTGACAGTGGATCAGAACATCGACGTCTGTGGCTGGTGCGATGATGTCGCCTTCTCCTAACTGACGGAAATCAATCAACTCGTCTGGCATTTGCATGTTTAGGTGCTGCCAGAAAGCCTTAGTGAATGCGATAGAAATCGTTAGATCTGCACCTGGTTGATTCGCATTGAGCTCGTTGACTAACTCAGGTAGCGCTTTTAGTTTTGCCAAAACATTTTCACGGTTTTGGTTCACCTTTAACTGAGTGTAAAGTGCAAATGGTCCTGCTTCAGGCACAATCGCCGTTTGAGCTTGTGGCATTGAGATATCCTCTTTATTGCCCCGTACGGGAAATTTTTGTTCTTAATTTTTTGATGGCTGTCCTTCATTGTGCTCAAATTGTGGCACATAGAAGCAGTCTTTCACCCATCTTCCATTTAGTAGATAGATCACAAACCAAGTTAACAAGGTAATCGTGAGCGCATTCGCCCAATTAAATACACCGTGTTCGAGGTAGACATGATACATGGTCTGAGCCAATTGAATACCGCACAAGATCAAAGTCATAGCACGACCATGTTGTGTAATTTGATTCACCCAACCTCGGTCTGGATAGCGCAAACCCATCAACCACATCAATAACAAGCTAGGAATACCCATCAATAGCCCGAGATATAACGTATTAGAGTCAGGGTAAACAATCGCTAATATTTTGCTACCACTATCTCTGCTCACTCCTGCCAAGGCAAACACCACCCAAGAGCGCGCTAGGAACATCCAACCCAGCCATAACAGAATTGGCGCTTTCAAAAATCCATGAGCATCGTATTGATCAAATGAGTAACGCACAATATTGTCTTCTTTGCTTTCGGAAAAGCGTCACTTTAACCGATCGGCTTAGAACTTCAACATTCCAATTTCGAGAACGAAAGTTCATTTCATCCTATTTGGCAGGTAAACTGACTTCAAATGACAAGTGACGTAGAAAAAGCCATGAAAAAGAGAAATACAGCAGCGCCAGCCCCTTCCCAAGAAACGCAAGCCGAAGCGATGAAAGTGGCTAAGGCGACGCAAAAGCCAGGTCAAACCAAAGAACAGACCAAACTGATCGCACAGGGTATTGAGAAGGGCATCGCACTTTACAAAAAACAACAAAAAGAACGCAATCGACAAGCCGACAGAGCAAAGAAGATGCAGCAGAAAGAGAAGCAGCGTCGACGTGAACAGGTAACAGCGCAAGAGGAAGTGGTTACCAATATGCCACAACACAAACCCTCCGTGTTACCTTGGGCTCTGTTGGTTCTGAGTTGGATTGGTTTCGCAACTTACATCTTGATAGGGAGATAATGTGTTTCGTACTGTTATGATTGGGGGTATCATTTTAACGCTTCTTGGCTGCAGCACCCCAAAAAACCAGCCTTATGAGCAAAGCCAAGACGTTGAGATTCGCATCGACAGCCAGTTTAATCCTAAACAATGCGAGTATTTAGGCGAGATCACTGGCAGTGAGGGTCATTGGTACAGCTACCTATTTTTTACCAATGACGCCATGATGCAAGGTGCGATGAACGATTTGAAAAACAATGCGGCATCCATTCAAGCCGATACTGTGTTTATGCTCTCACCGCAAGATTTTGTCACTTCATTTAGCGTGCTAGGCACCGCCTACCGCTGCCAATAAACCTATCTAAAAAGTAAAAAAGCCAGCAATTGCTGGCTTACGCACGAAATCCAAGACTGCTAGCGATATCACCTTCCCGCTCAAGAACCCATTGACTATCAAAAGGCCCCCAATCTGAAAGCTGGTAATAGCCATCATTATGACGTCGGCCATCTTGAACGAAGATAAGTTCGATGCCGATCCCCGGTAATGCCTTGAGTACATCTTGAATAGTACGACGAGGCCACCCCGTTCTTTCGATCAATTTTGGTACATTTGGTCTTTCTAGGTTTTCCACCAACAAGGCCAAATATAGCCGCCTTGCAAAAACAGGACTCAATTCCATTTAAACCTCCTAAAATTGTGCCGATTCATTATTTCCTTTTTGCTCAGGGAGATGTTGCGTTTGATCAATAACTCGACTTTTCCATCCCCTTTAAAGCCGCATTTTTATTCGACACCTTGCTTAACGACGAGGGTTTGAACAAAATCTATTCATTCTGCACTATATAAGACAGCATTATTCACCGCTTGATTTTGTCTGTTTGGTTGCTTCTTGGTAGGATGCTGCAACAGCCCAAAATCATGCAAAAGTGGCGACACATAACAGCCATCTATGTATGAAGAATTCAGAGAAAGGAAATAATATGACGATCACCATGTTCGGCATCCCAAACTGCGACACGATTAAAAAAGCCAAAAAATGGCTAGAAGCACAAGATCTAGCATTTGATTTTCACGACTACCGCAAACAAGGTGTCGATGCCGCAATGGTGACGGCGTTCTGCAACACTTTAGGTTGGGAACAAGTTCTAAACAAACGTGGCACAACTTACCGTCAACTGACTCAAGAACAAAAAAATACACTTAACCAAGAAAACGCAATTGCGCTTTTGGTAGAAAACCCAGCAATGATTAAGCGCCCTATCTTGAAAGTGGCAGACCAACTCCATATCGGTTTCAAAGCAGACCAATACGCGACCATTTTTAACTCTTAATGTAAGGAATACTCAAGGATGACAGACAGTCCAGTATTGGCACTTGCTAAAGACCTGATCAGCCGCCAGTCCGTAACGCCTGAAGATGCAGGCTGTCAGGATGTAATGATCGAACGCCTAAAAGCGCTTGGTTTTGAAATCGAGGTCATGGTATTCGAAGACACCACAAACTTCTGGGCTCGCCGTGGTACAGAAGCACCATTGTTCGCTTTCGCAGGCCACACTGACGTAGTCCCTGCGGGCAAATTAGAACAGTGGGGTACACCGCCATTCGAACCAACCATTATCGATGGTTACCTTCATGGGCGCGGCGCAGCAGACATGAAAGGCTCATTGGCTTGCATGGTTGTGGCTGTGGAACGCTTTATAACAGAAAACCCAGACCACAAGGGCTCTATCGGTTTTTTGATCACATCAGATGAAGAAGGCCCTTTCATCAACGGTACGGTTCGAGTGGTTGAAACTCTGATGGAACGTGGTGAGAACATCGACATGTGTATCGTTGGCGAACCTTCTAGTACAGAAATCGTGGGTGATGTGGTAAAAAATGGTCGCCGAGGGTCTATCACTGGCGATCTTACTGTCAATGGAACACAAGGCCACGTAGCCTACCCTCACCTAGCAAACAACCCTGTTCACCAATCTCTGATGGCAATTCATGAACTCGCGACAACAGAGTGGGATCAAGGTAATGATTACTTCCCACCAACAAGCTTCCAGATCCCGAACGTTTCGGCTGGTACGGGCGCATCTAACGTGATCCCAGGTGAGTTTAACGTTCAGTTCAACCTACGCTTTAGCACCGAACTGAACAACGAAGTGATTGTTCAACGCGTGACTGATACCTTGAACAAACATGACTTGAACTACGATCTAAAATGGACATTCAATGGCGACCCATTCCTAACCGACACTGGCGCACTACTTGATGCGGTGGTTGCCGCCGTCGATGAAGTGAACTACACCAAACCAGCACTGCTCACCACTGGCGGCACTTCGGACGGTCGTTTTATCGCGCGCATGGGCGGCCAAGTCGTTGAACTTGGTCCCGTGAATGCCACGATTCACAAAGTGAACGAGTGCGTGAGAGTTGACGATCTAGAGAAGTTGACTGACATGTATGAGAAAACGCTCAAGCACTTGCTCGCAAAGTAGCTAAGCAATGAAGTGACACAATTAACGAGAACACCATGACACCAGCGCAACTTACCGGAACAACAGATTCTCACCTTACATCCATACTGGTGGGCCAAAAGGCATTTTTGCTGCACCCAGAAGTAGTGGATGATTTGCTCAAAATGATTGAAGCTGCAACCAAAGCCGGTTTTAAGATGGAAATTGCCAGCGGCTTTCGCGACTTCAACCGTCAAAAAAGCATCTGGAACGGTAAGTTTGCTGGTGAGTTAACGATCCTAGATTCCAATTCCCAGCCTTTAAACAAGGCGGAACTCAGTGATGAAGAAAAGCTGATGGCAATTCTTCGCTGGTCTGCCCTACCCGGTGGCAGCCGACATCATTGGGGCTGTGATTTTGATGTTTATGCTCGTAACTTGTTGCCACCAAACACCACGTTACAACTGGAACCCTGGGAGTTCTTGGAAGGCCACCAGCTCACTTTTTATCAATGGTTAGCAGCAAATCTAGAGCGGTTTGGCTTCTTCTTCCCCTACCAGCAAGATTTGGGGGGCGTCGCTATTGAGCCTTGGCACATCAGCCATAAAACAGTAGCACAGCAATGCTTAACAGGTATGACGTCAGATCTACTGAAAAATCAGTTAATCCAGCAGAATCAGATCGACCCCATTGCAGGGATTGAAGTCATCATGAATAATTTGGATAAGATCATAGCTCGATTTATTCACAATATCACATCGTCGGAGGCACTATGTTAGAACTGCTTACCAACCCTTGGGTGATCATCATCGTGGTGTTGAGTGTGGTCTTTGGTAATATTGCCGCGCTGAAATACACCGCGAACATGAAGTTAGGTCAAATGGACAAAAGTCGAAAAAACGACTTAGACAAACTGAATAAGCTCGATAAAGAACGCTATGGTCACGATGACCAAACAGACGAGAAAAAGGACAAATCTCGTTAATGCCGTTGAGTAAGCCAAGTCATTCTCGCTGAACCAAGCACTTTGAGGTTACTTAGGTATAATTCCACCAAGTTGAATAATTAAAAAGGACCGGTTGGTCCCTTTTATATCAATATTTCTAGCCGTTTGTTGCTGTTAAAACGACTCGATCACTCTTCCACAACCGCTGCCAATACTGGTGTTAGTGACTTCAAGAACTCTGCCTCTACTGGCTTACCAGAAGAATCCGTAATGTTGATTGAAGTTCGGTTACCTAAATCACCAAGTAGGAAGATGTATTTACCCGGGCTTAAATCAATCGGTTTAACACCAATTTCATTCCAGAACTCATCATCTGGCGAAGCATATCGAGCCGTAACCGTACCTTGTGACTGGCTGCGCTCTTCAATATCAAAACCAAGCTTCGGCAAAATATCAGGCACACGCTGCCATAATACATTGTATTGCGCACGAGCAATAATCACTGGCAGACCGCTGCGATCTTTACCCATGGTAATTGGAATGTGCTTAACAAGTTCTTGAGCTTTACGTTGTGCCTCTTCACGAACGTGCTGATCGTAACGCGCCGTTACCAAGTTCGTCATAAACACGTTGTAACGCTCACGGTTAGTATGTGTTACTTCTTTCTCTTGGTTACCCTCACGCCAGTCAATCAAGCTGACTTTAAAACCATGGCGACCATTCGCCGCATCTGCTCGCGTGATTTCGTATCGGCTACCAATTTCCACATCTTCATCCGGAGAGTTCCACGTCACCCACCCCGTCTCAATGCGAAAATCTGTTTGGTTTTCAACCGGGATCTTATTTTCGGCAACCATATCTTGCACGGTTTGCCACACTTTATCTAACTCGTCTTTTCGCAGCAGCCAAAGTGTTACCTCACCATTATCACTGCGCTCAAGACGAGCTCCTGGGATCAACTCTAACACTTGCTGTGGAGGACGAATATCAACCGATTTACCAACACCACCCACATAATTCCCTTGAGGGATCTGATAATTTGGGTAGAACTGCGGTTGCGCATCTACTGGTACACTCCACTCATCCAAAGCTGGGGTGTTCAGATACTCGAAATCATCCTTTGCTTGACGACGTTGGTTGGCACCACCTGAGCAGGCAGTCAATACGAATACAGCTAGTGAGCTTAACACTAACTGGCTTGAAAGCTTCATTTATACTCCTAAAACACTGAGGGCTTATTACCCTCAGCATGAACTTCAATCCTAGTCACTCAATCTTAATAAATACCGGCGTCTGTTAGCGCCTGTTCCACGATCAGCTGCGCTTTTTCAGAAAGAGGGGTCAAAGGAAGGCGCAGACCACCATCTTCAATCAAACCAAGTTTTTGAGCCGCCCATTTTACAGGTATAGGGCTTGATTCTACGAATAAATTTTTGTGCAGAGTCATCAAACGTTGATTTATGATTTCTGCTTCTTCGTACTTACCTTCACTTGCCAAATGGAACATATCAGCCATATCTTTCGCTGCGATATTATTGGTCACCGAGATAACGCCATGGCCGCCAAGTTTAACAAACTCTAGGCAACTCGCATCATCGCCACTTAGTAAGATAAAATCTTCGCCACAAAGTTCACGATGAAGTGCAACTCGGCTCAAATCACCCGTTGCATCTTTAAGCGCCACAATATTATCAAGCTTTGACAAGCGTGCCACTGTCTCTGGCAACAGATCAACGGCTGTACGGCCTGGTACATTGTACAAAATGAGAGGTACATCACTCGCTTCTGCAATTGCTTTGTAGTGTTGGAACAAACCTTCTTGTGTTGGCTTGTTGTAGTAAGGCGTCACACTCAGATAACCAGCGATACCAGAATCTGCAAGTAATTTGCTAAATGTCACTGCTTCGTGGGTTGCATTTGCCCCCGTACCCGCAATCACTGGGATACGACCGCCGGTAAATTCAACGATTTTATTAACGACCTTTACATGCTCTTCAACGGTCAGGGTCGCAGACTCACCAGTCGTGCCAACTGCCACAATACCGTCTGTACCTGCTTCAATATGGTATTCAACCAGCTTTTGTAGACCTTCGAGGTCCACCTCACCATCTGGCTTAAATGGTGTAATCAGCGCTACGATACTTCCTGAAAACATGTTTATCTCCCTCATTTTACTCTTTATGCATGGTACTGTAATGCGATTGAAAAACACAAGAGCGAACGCTCGCTTACAAAGTACAAATGAATGAATAATTATCAGTTGTTAGAGGTCTAGCAACTTAATTACTCAATTTGGTTTGATTCGCAGCAACTCTGATAATCGTGCCGTCACTAGGAAAGCCACATTATCACTTTACTTCCCTAGTACAATAAGGCGCGGAATATACTCTCTCACTATCTTGTCTAAGTCAGCGTCGAGTGAATTTGTTTCCCCGCCTTACAACCAAGATACCCATTTCATCAACCGAGTATTTCCACTAGCTTAAAAAAAGAACTGACTCGATATTTCTCGACGATATCTGTGCTAACATCTGTCTATCGAAAAAAGGACAAGAAGCTGATTTATGAAGCAACATCTGGTAATTACAGCGGTTGGAACGGATCGTCCGGGCATTTGTAACCAAGTGGTTAAGCTCGTCACACAAGCTGGCTGTAATATTATCGATAGCCGTATTGCTATCTTTGGGAATGAATTTACCCTAATCATGTTACTCACTGGTAATGCAAGTAACGTCACTCGAGTCGAAACTCAATTGCCACTGCTTGGGCAAGAACATGACTTGATCACAATAATGAAGCGAACCTCTACGCACGAGTTCATCGATAATAGCTACACCATTGAAGTCTTCATTGAGTCAGAGGATCGCATGGGGTTAACCGAGAAGTTCACCCAATTTTTTGCCGATAAACAGATTGGCCTCGACTCCCTCAGCGCACAAACCATCAGTAAATCAAAAGTTCAGCTCGATGCGGATCAATTCCACATTGCGATTACTGCTTCTGTCAGCGCAGATTGCAACCTCATGCAATTACAAGAGGATTTCGATGAACTTTGCCAGTCACTCAATGTACAAGGTTCACTCAATTTCATTAAAAACACACAATAAATAAAGGAAATAATAATGAACACGCTGACAGCAGGCACGCCAGCACCAGCCTTCTCTTTGCTCGACCAAGATGGCAATACCGTATCTCTCAGTGATTTTAAAGGTAAAAAAGTCCTGTTTTACTTCTACCCGAAAGCGATGACGCCGGGCTGTACAACTCAAGCAAAAGGTCTTCGTGACGTTAAAGCAGAACTCGATGCCCACAACGTTGTGGTATTGGGCGTCAGTATCGATCCAGTAAAACGTCTTGGTAAATTCATTGAGCGTGATGAACTTAACTTCACCCTACTTTCCGACGAAGACCACACGGTAGCGGAGCAATTCGGCGTGTGGGGCGAGAAGAATTTTATGGGTAAAGTCTACGACGGCCTTCACCGCATCAGCTTCCTGATCAACGAAGAAGGTGTAATTGAGCACGTGTTCAACAAGTTCAAAACTAAAGACCATCACGACGTGGTTGTGAGCTACCTGAAAGAAAACGCGTAACCATCATCTTATACAAACATCAAAAAAGCCCAGCAATCGCTGGGCTTTTTATTGGGGCGGTTATGCAGATCACTCTTGTATCGGTTTACTCTCTTCCGAACTAGGTAGTGCATTCCATACTGCTTTCACCAACGTTGCTAGTGGGATAGCGAAAAAGACGCCCCAAAATCCCCATAACCCACCAAACACCAATACCGCAACGATAATCGCCACAGGGTGAAGGTTTACCGCTTCAGAGAACAACACCGGAACCAACACGTTACCATCTAGTGCCTGAATGATCCCGTAAGCCACCAGCAGCCAGTAGAACTGTGGTGATAGGCCCCATTGAAATAAACCCACAATCGCGACAGGTACTGTAACCGCTGCCGCACCAATGTATGGAATAAGAACAGACAAACCGACAGCAACGGCAAGCAACGCTGAATAACGCAGATCGAGCACTGCAAACGTCACGTAACTCACACCACCAACGATAAGAATCTCTAGCACCTTACCGCGAATGTAATTCGAGATTTGCTCATTCATCTCGTGCCACACTTTATTTGCTAGTTTCCGGTTTTTCGGCAGAATGCCGCTTGCCATACTGAGCATTTCTTCTTTGTCTTTGAGTAAGAAAAATACCAATAAAGGCACTAGAATTAAGTAAACCGCCAGCGTTGCCAAACTCACCAGCGATGCCAGCGAGCCTTTTACGACACTTTCACCCAAGCCTATCGCCTGGTTTTTCGCATTGGTAACGACCGTTTCTACAATCTGCAGGTTCGCCAATTCAGGGTAACGCTGTGGCAAGGTTGCGATGTATTTTTGCAACCCTGAATACATATTCGGAATATCGTTGATTAAGTTGCCCACCTGAGTCCAGATAGTTGGTACTAATCCAAACACGGCTATCAGCATCAAGCCGATGAAAATCAGAATAACGGTAATCACAGAGAAAGTACGAGGAACGCCTAAACGGAACATTTGAGCCACAGGCCATTCCAGTAAGTACGCCAGTACGATCGCAACCAATAATGGTGCAATCAAATGGCCAAAGAAGTAAATAGTGATAAAGCCGAACAGCAAGATCGCAACGAGGCTCACTGCGTGTGGGTCTGAAAAGCGTCGCTTATACCAACGACTTACCATCTCTAGCATCTTATGATGATTCCTTATTCAATACAGTCAGAGTAAAGTGTTCCAATGTAGATTGACAATCTACGATATACCCTTGAGTAGACAAATACTTCACAATGTCTCGTTTAGAGCTGCTGTCCACGACTTGAATAACAAGCTGTTGATACTGCTGAGTTTCTCCCTGAAACACATCAGCAGCGTGACGTTTAGCAAGTAACAGTGCCATTGGGCAGCGTTGCTCGCGCAAATCAAGTAACATGGATTCCATTGTATTGCTCTGCACTTATGATAGGGTGGTATTGTAACGGCTTTTTGAGTTGGTGCTAGCGTTTCTCGTACGATTTAAGTACAGAAATAACGCTTTACAGGTCATAATTCAAAACCTTCAGTATCACTATTTACGAAACCAATTCGTTTATTGTTGGTCTTATTGCTAGCATATTCATCTCATTGGGATGATCATAAAGCATGATAATGGAAGGAAGAGGCGCTCTCTTCTCCCCGTGCTTCGGTATTTTGGAGAACCTTTGCACCGTATGTTAAAACGCACTCGCTCGCTAGTTTGTATCTGCCTTGCTGCTGCACTTAGCACCCCAACAACTTATGCTAATACTCTAGAGCTTCCTGATATTGGCACGGCTGCAGGTAGCACTTTGACAATAGACCAAGAGTTGCTCTATGGCGATGCCTATATGCGTATGCTCAGAGCCAGCAGTCCTATTGTTAACGATCCAGTGATCAATGCGTATATTGATTCTCTCGGTCACCGTTTGGTCGCCAATGCGAATGACGTAAAAACGCCATTCCATTTCTTCATGATCCGTGACAGAAATATTAACGCATTTGCCTTCTTTGGTGGTTATGTTGCGCTGCACTCAGGTCTATTCCTGCATGCTCGCACTGAAAGCGAACTCGCCTCCGTGGTTGCCCACGAAATCGCACACGTGACACAGAGACACCTAGCGCGAAGCATGGAAGAACAGGCTCGCCGCTCTCCAGCAACAATGGCAGCTTTGGCAGGCGCTCTGTTACTTTCCATTGCCTCACCACAAGCAGGCATGGCCGCCATTACCGCCACCACGGCGGGCAACATGCAGAGCCAAATTAACTACACTCGTTCAAACGAAAAAGAAGCCGATCGCTTTGGTATTGCAACACTCGCAAAAGCGGGTTTTGAGGCGCAAGCCATGCCACGCTTTTTTGGACGCCTAGCCGACCAATACCGCTATGCAAGCAAACCACCACCGATGTTGCTGACGCACCCTCTGCCAGAGGACCGGATTACCGATACCCGACAGCGCGCTCAAGCTTACCCTCCGATGCGGGTCATTCCTTCGATTGATTATCACCTAACCCGAGCTCGCATTGTTGCCCGTTATGCCAACATAGATGGTCAAGCCGCTTTGGGGTGGTTTGAGCGTACCCAGAAAAAAGCCTCGTCAGAGATCATGCCATCGTTTGACTATGGACGCGCACTGGTTCATCTCGATAATAAACGTCTCGATCAAGCAGAACCCATATTGAATAAACTGCTAAAGCACGATCCCGGCAACCCGTTCTATCTTGATGCCATGAGCGACCTATACATCGAGAAGAAACAGCCACAAAAAGCGTTAGACATGCTAAATAAAGCGCTCAAGCGTAACCCGCAAAATGCGGTTCTTACCATCAACTACGCGAATGCACTCATTGAAGCCAATAAGAATGAAAAGGCTATTCGCGTTCTGCAACGTTATACCCACGATAACCCTGAAGACACTAACGGTTGGTTCTTATTATCGAAAAGTAACCAAGCGTTAGGACACAATGATGAAGAGCTAGCTGCACGTGCTGAAATTTTGGCATTGCAAGCAAACTGGAATAAAGCAATTCAATATTATAGTGAAGCAAGTAAAATTGCCGAACTGGGCAGCTTAGAACAAGCTCGATACGATGCTCGTATCGACCAACTAATGATCCAAAGAGATCGATTCATGGCATTACAATAACGAAATGGAGAAAACCATGTCAGTCGTGATTTATCACAATCCTCGTTGCTCAAAGAGCCGTCAAACCCTTGAACTACTAGAACAGAATGGTGTTACACCGGAAGTGGTTAAATACCTTGATACGCCGCTGAATGTTGAGCAACTAAAAGTACTTTACGCGCAACTCGGTTTCTCTTCAGTGCGCGATATGATGCGTACCAAAGAAGACATCTACAAAGAACTTGCACTTGGTGAAGCGTCAGTAACGGATGCGCAACTGTTCGAAGCAATGGCACAAAACCCAAAATTGTTTGAGCGTCCTGTTGTGGTGGCTAACGGCAAAGCAAAAATTGGCCGCCCACCTGAGCAAGTGTTGGATATCCTATAAATGGATTGCCAGATCCTCATTTTGTACTTTAGCCGCCACGGCTCAACAAAACAGCTGGCAAGACAGATAGCACGAGGAGTCGAATCGACTCCTCATTGCGAAGCTATTTTGCGTACCGTTGAAGAATTGTCACCTCACTCACACTCCCCTTCAGACCCAATTGTTACTCTAGACGAATTGAAAAAGTGCGACGGCCTTGCACTTGGTAGCCCAGTTTGGTTTGGCAACATGGCGGCGCCGTTAAAACATTTTTGGGATCAAACCACCCCCCTGTGGGTAAATGGTGACCTAATCGACAAACCGGCTTGTGTGTTTACCTCATCATCCTCAATGCACGGCGGCCAAGAAACAACGCAACAAAGCATGATGACCCCGCTGCTGCATCACGGCATGATGGTATTAGGCATTCCCTATTCACAGCCAGATCTGCATTCAACGCAATCCGGTGGGACACCTTATGGTGCAAGCAGCGTAGGACAAGACCCCAGCCTGACGGCAGAAGAGATTCGCCTTGCACAACAATTAGGAAAACGACTGGCGACCACAGCACAAAAGCTGACTGGCCGCCAGTAAGATCAAGGATAAGTAAATCGATGACTGACTCTATCGACCAACCACCTCTTAGTAAACAAACTCAAGCCTATCGCTACATGGCTCTAGTTAGTAACCTAGCGCTGTTAGCTTGGGTCGCCATTTGGCAACTTGCGCTCTCTCCTCATCCGCACTTAAGCAGCACAACCTTAGCCGTCGCTTGGTGTATTCCTTTATTGCTGCCTCTTCCGGGGATTTTAGCGGGTAAACCTTACACCCATGCTTGGGCAAATTTTGTATTAATGCTCTACTTCCTCCATGCATTGACCATTCTTTACGTCGATGATGGTGAGCGTTGGCTGGCCGTGGTTGAACTCGTGCTCACGTCGCTTGGCTTCGTTGGTAATATACTGTTTGCTCGTGCACGCGGAAAAGAGTTAGGTTTGAGGCTCAAACGCCTGTCTCAAGTAGAAAAAGACGAAAAGGCCAAATTTAATAAATAGTGCCAATCGTAATAAATATTGGTTCATTCTAGTTTGGTAGATGCTCGATAACGAGGCAAAATAGCAAGTCAATAGCTAGTCCTATTGCGGTCATTTTAACGACGTTAGGCGCTAAAAGCGCTGTGCTGAGTGGCTTAGATTATCCCGAGCTGAGGATATTTACTGTGATTGCTATAACCTGAGCCAAATTCCACACAAAAAAAGAGTCGCTCGCTGCGACTCTTTTTTATTCAGGGTAGACCTCAACCGAGGTTTGACACAGTATCTGTCTCAAGTGTTGGGGCAAGTTCTGACTCTGGTTCTGGTGTGACTTTAGAACGAACAAGTGCTTTCCATTGGTAAATCAGATCGTATTGTTCTGGCACTGACTCAATATTGATAGGTTGAGCAGGTACTGAAAGTTGTACGTCTTCAGCAGCCGCACCTTGTTCAACCACACTCGCTACCTTATCTGCCGACGTTTCAATTGGCAATTGTATTGGCTCCACAGACTCGACAGGAAGCTGAACAGGAACAGCCTGTTCATATAAACCACCTAACGGATCTTCAAATACCATCAGTTGCGAAATCGAAGATGCTTCTTGCTCAAACGCTTGTTGTGACGCAAGCAGATGGATCGTCAATGTCACCTCATTACCTTGTACACGTTTGATTTCTGTGCCTGCCACAGAATTTAGCTTAGTTAACGCTTTCTCTAAACCGAAAAAATCCACCGCTGAAGCAATATTAAGTACTTTCACGTCAATCGATTCTGAAGATTTGCTCGACACGACCACCGCACTCTTCTTCGCGTAGTAATCTGCGATGTCACCAACCATTGCTGCGATAGCACCGCTGCCCGACGTAGAACCGCTACGTGGAGTGGGTTGCGATTCAGACAGTTGCACTGGTGATTGATCGTAAAGTGTCCAACGAATCTTGTCCCCTTGTACTCGTACAATTAGCACGGCATCAGCAGGATAACGAACGCTCGCTTGACGGATAGGATCAATAAACCCACCCCAAATATCAGAGACATTCACCCCCGTAACGTCGTCAAAGTCACCCACTGGGATAGTAAGGGGTAAACCACGCACTTGGGCAGCATTACGTAGTGCCACAACACTCTGAGAATCAGAGTGCTCCCAAGTAATTGCACGATCGTAGCCTTGCTCTTCGACCAACCACACCAAAATGTTAGCACGGTTTGGTGACCAAAATGGCAGCTGTGCTTGGGTCAATAATGAACGGATCTGCCCGCTATTAAATAGCATTTTCAGACCGTTTTGACCGTCAACCTGACCGTAACCAAGTTGAGAAATATAGCGAGAGCTGGAACCAAGCGCCTTCTGAATGACTGGATTGCTAAGAGAAGCGTCAGTGCCTGTCGCGCGTACTATTACATCTTGCATACCTTGTTGACGAGCTAAAGACTCACCATCTTTCTGATTACTGTCTATCACGACTTCTGCGCGGTAGACATCTACCTGAGTAAGAGCGTAAGCAGGCAGGGACAACCAACCTATCAGTAAGAGAGCTAAATAGCGCATAGTTTTCATAATCCTCTAAACAAGAACCCGCATGATAAGCAACTATCAATTTCTGAGCAAGAAAAGTACGGAGTGAATTATCCGGATCCGACCAAGTTGACGCCCATTGAGGCAACAAAACATTCATCTTTCTTATCACTCCATACAAAAGTTTGATCTAGGCAATACTGCAAACGTTTGCAGAATGCTAATATTCGCCGGATTTGTCTGCGTATCTTTGAATAGGGAATTATTATGAATAATGCGTTACAAGGCGCTCAAATGCTCTTTGTCGCTTTTGGTGCTCTCGTACTAGTGCCACTTCTTACTGGCCTTGATCCAAACGTTGCTCTTTTTGGCGCTGGTGTCGGTACTCTTCTTTTCCAACTGATTACAAAACGTTCAGTTCCAATTTTTCTAGCATCTTCTTTTGCTTTTATTGCTCCAATCATGTTCGGTATCCAAACTTGGGGTATTGGTGCGACGATGGGCGGCTTAATGACTGCAGGTCTGGTTTACGTTGGCCTTGGCGCAATGATTAAAGTGCGCGGTGTAGGCTTTATTCACAAAATCCTACCACCTGTCGTTGTAGGCCCTGTGATCATGGTTATCGGCCTAGGCTTAGCGCCTACGGCAGTCAACATGGCTGTAGGTAAATCTGGTGACGGTGCGATTCAACTTGTGAATGGTGATGCTGCCATTATGATTTCAGCCATCTCACTCCTAACAACCATCACGCTGAGTGTATTTGCAAAAGGCTTCCTTAAGCTGGTTCCTATTGTGGGCGGCATCTTAGCGGGTTACGCTGTATCACTCATGTACGGCGTAGTGGATTTTACTCCTGTCGCTCAAGCTGCATGGCTAGCAATGCCTAATTTCACAGCACCAGAGTTCAACATCAACGCTATCTTGTTCATGATCCCAGTGGCTATCGCACCAGCGGTTGAGCACGTTGGCGACATGTTGGCTATCTCAAACGTAACGGGTAAAAACTACCTGAAGAAACCAGGCCTGCATCGCACAATTGCAGGTGACGGGGTTGCGACTATTGCCGCTTCTATGGTTGGTGCGCCACCAAACACAACTTACAGTGAAGTAACGGGTGCAGTAATGCTAACCAAAGCATTCAACCCTGCGATCATGACGTGGGCAGCGATCACGGCAATCGTGCTTGCTTTTGTAGGGAAGTTAGGCGCAATGCTGCAAACGATCCCTGTGCCTGTAATGGGCGGCATCATGATTCTGCTGTTCGGCTCTATTGCAACCGTGGGTCTAAACACGCTGATCAAAAACAACGTTGATCTGCACAAGTCCCGCAACCTTGTGATTGTTGCAGTGACACTTGTGTTCGGTATCGGTGGCATGGCATTTGGTATCGGTGACTTCAGCCTACAAGGCATCAGTCTATGTGGTATCGTGGCAATTATTCTTAACCTAGTATTGCCACACGACCTAGGTGAAAACCACGTGGTCGATAATGCTCAAATGGAAGAAGAGAACGCGAAGTAATTCGTCTGCGCTGTAATTATACCAATCGCAGTAAATAGCTGATCATTCTAGCTTGTTATAACACTCGATAACTCTGATTACTTACTGTGATTGGTCATAAAACGGTGCTCTCTCCATTCGAAACGAACAAATACAAAAAAGGCTTGGTGAAAACCAAGCCTTTGTTTTTTCTATTCAGTAATAATTACTTAGTACCGAAGATCTTGTCACCTGCGTCACCAAGTCCAGGAACAATGTAACCTTTGTCGTTTAGCTTCTCATCGATTGCCGCCGTGTACAGCTCAACGTCAGGGTGTGCTTTTTCTAGTGCTTCAATGCCTTCAGGAGCTGCTACAAGAACAAGTACTTTGATTGCCTGACACCCTTTCTCTTTTAGAAGATCGATAGTTGCGATCATAGAACCGCCCGTTGCAAGCATTGGATCAACAACGAGAGCAATACGCTCATCGATGTTAGAAGCAAGTTTGTTAAAGTATGGCACTGGCTCTAGCGTTTCTTCATCACGGTAGATACCTACAACACTGATACGTGCGCTTGGCATGTGCTCAAGAACGCCATCCATCATACCTAGACCTGCACGCAGGATTGGCACTACGGTTACTTTCTTGCCCTTGATTTGATCAACTTCTACAGGACCGTTCCAACCTTCAATGGTTACTTTTTCTGTTTCAAAGTCTGCTGTCGCTTCGTAAGTAAGAAGGCTACCGACTTCTGTCGCTAACTCACGAAAACGCTTCGTGCTGATGTCACCTTCTCGCATTAGACCAATTTTGTGTTTTACTAGAGGGTGTTTTACTTCAACAACTTTCATTTCCATCTCCGGCTTTTATGGCAATATTTAAATAAACCTTCAGATTATACACTATTTTTGCAGTGTTATAAGGATAGATCGCTGAAGAAAAAAACTAACGCAAACGTTTGCTATCTGTATTTAAGCACTGTTAGAATAGCGCCGTTTTCATATCCAACTTCAACCCGAGGACTTCACTGTGAGTGGTAATAACTCTTCTCTTAGCTATAAAGACGCTGGTGTAGATATTGATGCGGGCAACGCACTTGTAGATCGTATTAAGGGTGCGGTAAAACGTACTCGTCGCCCTGAAGTAATGGGTGGTATCGGCGGTTTTGGCGCATTGTGCGAATTACCAACTAAATACAAACAGCCTGTACTGGTTTCTGGTACCGACGGTGTAGGCACAAAACTTCGCCTAGCACTGGATATGAACAAGCACGACACTATCGGTATCGATCTTGTGGCTATGTGTGTCAACGACCTAATCGTGCAAGGTGCTGAGCCACTGTTCTTCCTAGATTACTACGCAACAGGCAAGCTAGACGTAGACACAGCGGCAGACGTGGTGTCTGGTATCGCTGATGGCTGTGTTCAAGCAGGGTGTGCACTTATCGGTGGTGAAACCGCTGAAATGCCGGGCATGTACGAAGGCGAAGACTACGACGTTGCTGGCTTCTGTGTTGGAGTAGTAGAAAAAGAAGACGTGATTGACGGCACGAAAGTAGCTGCTGGCGATGCTCTTATCGCCGTTGGCTCAAGCGGTCCACACTCAAACGGTTACTCTCTGATCCGTAAGATTCTAGAAGTGTCTGGCGCAGACAAGAACGAAGAGCTAGAAGGCCGTACTATTGGTGAATACTTACTAGAACCAACTAAGATTTACATCAAATCAGCACTTAAGATGATTGAGAAACACGACATCCACGCGATCTCTCACATCACTGGTGGTGGTTTCTGGGAAAACATCCCACGCGTACTGCCTGAAGGCACAAAAGCCGTGATCGACGGTAACAGCTGGGAATGGCCAATCATCTTCAAATGGCTACAAGAGAAAGGCAACGTTGAAACGCACGAAATGTACCGTACGTTCAACTGTGGTGTTGGTCTAGTCGTTGCACTACCTAAAGACCAAGCAGACGCAGCCGTTGCACTTCTAAAAGAAGAAGGCGAAAAGGCATGGGTGATTGGTGAAATCGCTCAAGCTGAAGCCAATGAAGAGCAAGTTGAAATCCAATAACTTGTGAGTTGCGCTACATAAAGATATGAATGAGGACGCCACGTCCTCATTCTGCTATCTGGAACATCGAAAACCATTCTAATAGTAGGTAATTTAGCGGATACGCGCTTCAAACCTACAATACCAAGGCAGTCTCAACATCATGAAAAACATTGTGGTCCTCATTTCGGGTAACGGCAGTAACCTTCAAGCCATCTTGGAAGCTTGCGAAGACAGTAGGCCAAATGCACAAGTCGCAGCGGTGTTCTCCAACAAAGCTGACGCTTATGGTTTGGAACGAGCGAAACAGTTTTATGTGAACGGTCACTTTATCGATCCAAAAGCATTCGACTCACGTGAAGACTTTGATGCTGAACTGATGAAGCGAATCGATGAATACCAACCGGACGTGATTGTTCTCGCAGGTTACATGCGCATTCTGAGCAGCGCGTTTGTTTCCCACTATATGGGTAAAATGATCAACATCCACCCTTCTCTTCTGCCAAAGTATCCTGGTTTACACACCCACCAGCGCGCGATTGATGCGGGTGATAAAGAGCACGGCACCAGTGTTCACTTTGTGACAGAAGAACTCGATGGCGGCCCGGTTATACTGCAAGCAAAAGTACCAGTGTTTGTAGATGATAATGCAGATGCCCTCGCTGCCCGCGTGCAAACTCAAGAGCACAACATCTACCCAATGGTCACTAAGTGGTTAGTCGATGAAAGACTATCGATGAGAGATGGCAAAGCGTACCTTGATGGCTTCGAACTCGGCACACACGGCTACGCCGCAGAAGAGTAAGCCTGAATCCCAAACGAATAAAAGGCAGTCCTCGGACTGCCTTTTATTCGTTATGCTCAACACTAGATATAACACTGATAAAATAAAGCTCGCGATTAAGTGAGCTTTATTCGGTTATTCAGTTTGAGAAGCCATTACTCCAATGGCACCGTCGGCGCTTGGTTGCCCGGCTTCGGTGCAGCAAATGGCACATCTTCTAGTGCCTTAGCATTGTTCAATACCAATTCACCAACATGGAATAAACCGTACTCACCTGGCTTCATTCGATGCCATGTCTCATTGCCAGTTAGCGGCTGAGTCGCAATCACAGAAACCACATCATTTGGCGTCGTCTCTTCTTGGAAATTGATTTCTACATCTTCATCCAACAGGGCTGCTTTACCAAATGGTGCACGACGAGTGATCCAATACAAATGGTTGGTACAGTAAGTCATCACAAACTCACCGTCGCTGAGCAGCATGTTAAACACGCCCTTCTCTTTCAGCTTATCGCAGCACTTTGCGACATAGATAAAGACCGCTTCCATATCCTGAGGTGGTTCAGGGAACTTGTCTTCCATTTGCTTTAATAGCCAGCAAAACGCCATTTCACTGTCAGTTTGCCCAACAGGACGGTGCCGGCCAGAATCTAATTCGTGGTAATCCGTAAGTTGGCCATTGTGTGCAAACGTCCAATAACGCCCCCAAAGTTCTCGAGTAAACGGATGGGTGTTTTCTAAATTTACCCCACCTCGGTTCGCTTGGCGGATGTGACTGATCACCGCACGACTTTTGATCGGGTAATTCTGCACTAATTCAGCAATTTTAGAGTCACAACTTGGGTTTGGATCTTTGAAAGTGCGAAACCCCTTTCCCTCATAGAAAGTGATCCCCCAACCATCACGATGCGGCCCTGTACGGCCACCGCGCTGCATCAATCCTGTAAAACTGAAACAAATATCGGTTGGAACATTTGCGCTCATGCCGAGCAATTCACACATGGTTAAACGAGCTCCTTACCTTAAAACACGCCAACACCGCACCTTCGACGTTAGCATCCTTTTTATTCCATCTCTTTTTCAATCAACTGAATGATGATGTGAATGATTTTGATGTGTACTTCTTGAATACGGTCTGCGTATCCAAAGTGTGGTACGCGAATTTCGATGTCTGCAAGACCAGCCATCTTACCGCCATCTTTGCCTGTTAGTGCGATGGTCTTCATGCCTTTCGCTTGTGCAGCTTCAATCGCTTTTAGGATGTTGCCTGAGTTGCCAGACGTCGATAGACCAAATAGCACATCGCCTTTGCGGCCAACCGCTTCTACGTAACGGGAGAATACGAAATCATAACCGAAGTCATTACTCACACAAGAAAGGTGGCTTGGATCTGAAATCGCGATCCCCGCGTAACCTGGGCGGTTCTCACGGTAACGACCTGTTAGCTCTTCAGCGAAGTGCATCGAGTCACAGTGTGAGCCACCGTTACCGCATGACAATACTTTACCATCTTGCTTAAATGAGTCCGCAATCATTTTCGCTGCTGCTTCGATTTGTGCGATGTTGTGATCATCACTTAAAAACTTATTCAGGACTTCAGCAGCTTCGTTTAATTCACTTCTAATCAGATCTTGGTACATAGGACGTTCTCTTTATTATTTCGGCCTCAGTGGTGAAAAGGCATTCCCACTCGGCATTTGAACTGATGCGAACCTCGCACCGAACATTTCATTAGTCAGAGTTTACCCACAAACGAGAATTAGTGTCGATAGCGAACCGGCAGATTTGGATTCATCATGGTAATAAACTTGCCAACCTGCTTACGAAATCACCATTCAAATCTCAACTTTAGAATTTTAGCTCTACCTAGATCACTTTTTACCCAATATCGTGTTTTACATTTCTTTAATATTTTGATTACACTTACAAGAACTGGTTAGACCTCTTTCCAGGATGCGGACGTACAACATTAATAAAGTCTGAAAAGGAAATAAACATATGGATATCTTGCTCTCAATCGTAGCGCTGACAATTGTGTTAGGCATTACGCTTTACCATAGAATGTCGCTCGTAAAATCCGTTAGCCTGCTTACTGCCGTCATGTTAGCGCTGACCATCGCGGGCTCTGTAGGCCTCATAGGCTGGGCAGTTTACGTGTCTGCGATTGCCGTGTTCACCGTTTCAGGCATTCGCCAATCCCTTATTAGCCGCAAAGCACTAGCACTATTTAAGAAAGTGCTGCCTGCCATGTCTCAAACCGAAAAAGAAGCATTAGATGCCGGTACGGTCTGGTGGGAAGCAGAACTGTTCAAAGGCAAACCGGATTGGCATAAACTTCACGCCATCAAGGCGCCTAAACTAAGCAAAGAAGAGCAAGCCTTCCTAGACGGTCCCGTCAACGAAGTTTGTGCCATGGTGAGTGACTTCCAAGTAACGCATGAACTGGCTGATTTGCCACCAGAAGTATGGCAATACCTGAAAGACAACAAATTCTTCGCCATGATCATCAAGAAGAAATACGGTGGCCTAGAATTCTCAGCGTATGCGCAATCTTTGGTCCTGCAAAAACTAACCGGTGTGTCTGGCGTTCTGTCATCAACGGTTGGTGTTCCCAACTCATTAGGCCCTGGTGAGCTACTGCAACACTACGGTACAGAAGAGCAAAAGAATCACTACCTACCTCGCCTCGCCGAAGGTAAAGAGATCCCATGTTTCGCCCTAACCAGCCCAGAGGCTGGCTCCGATGCGGGCGCAATTCCAGATTTCGGTGTGGTATGTAAAGGCGAATGGGAAGGCGAAGAAGTATTGGGCATGCGCCTAACTTGGAACAAGCGCTACATTACGCTTGCGCCAGTCGCAACCGTACTTGGTCTGGCGTTTAAACTGCGTGACCCAGATGGTCTATTAGGTGACCAGGAAGATCTCGGTATCACTTGTGCGCTTATCCCAACGGATCTAAAAGGCGTTGAGATAGGTAACCGTCACTTCCCGCTTAACGTGCCATTCCAAAATGGTCCAACACGCGGTAAAGACATCTTTGTACCGATGGACTTCATCATCGGTGGCGAGAAAATGGCAGGCCAAGGCTGGCGTATGCTGGTTGAGTGTCTATCAGTCGGTCGTGGTATTACGCTGCCTTCTAACTCAACTGGCGGCATCAAAACGGCAGCATTGGCAACGGGTGCTTACTCGCGTATTCGTCGTCAGTTCAAACAGCCTATCGGCCACATGGAAGGCGTTGAAGAGCCATTAGCACGTCTTGGTGGTAACGCCTACGTGATGGACGCTGCGAGTAACCTCACCGTGGCAGGTATCGACCTAGGTGAGAAACCATCGGTTATCTCGGCTATCGTGAAGTACCACTGTACACACCGTGGTCAGCAAAGCATCATCGATGCGATGGATATTGTCGGTGGTAAAGGGGTTTGCATGGGTCCTTCTAACTTCCTAGCGCGTGGCTACCAAGGTGCCCCGATTGCGGTAACGGTAGAAGGTGCTAACATCCTGACTCGTTCAATGATTATTTATGGCCAAGGTGCGATCCGTTGCCATCCTTATGTTCTAGAAGAAATGAACGCAGCGTACTCAGACGCAGGCGATGCCGTTGAGAAATTCGATAAAGCGCTAGCGGGTCACGTGAGCTTTACCATGAGTAACCTAGTACGAAGCATCTGGTTCGGCCTAAGTGACGGTCTGGGCTCTTCATCACCAACCAAGGATGCAACTAAACGTTACTACCAACAATTGAACCGCTACAGCGCCAACCTTGCCTTGCTATCCGATATCTCTATGGCTGTCCTAGGCGGTTCATTGAAGCGTAAAGAGCGTCTGTCTGCACGTCTTGGTGATATTCTTAGCCAGGTATACCTAAGCTCTGCAACGCTAAAACGCTTCGAACAAGATGGTCGTCCTGTCGAAGATTTGCCACTGGTGCATTGGGGCTTGCAAGACAGCTTGAAGCAGACAGAAGTAGCGATTGATGAGTTCCTGGCGAACTTCCCGAACAAGGTGATTGGCCGAGCACTGCGCGTGTTGATCATGCCATTTGGTCGCGTTCGTAAAGCACCAAACGATAAGCTAGACAGCAAAGTAGCACGTATTTTACAAACGCCAAGTGCAACACGTTCACGCATTGGTCGAGGTCAGTACCTAGAACCAACAGAGCACAACGCTGCGGGTAAGATTGAGCTTGCGCTATCTGTGATTCTTCAAGCTGAACCTGTGTTCGACAAGGTATGTAAAGCACAAGGCAAACGTCGTCCATTCCTACGTTTGGATATGATTGCTCAAGAAGGTCTTGACCAAAGTTTGATCACGCAAGAAGAAGCGGATCTACTGAGAGAAGCAGAGCAGCATCGCCTTGACACCATCAACGTAGACGACTTTGAGCCAGAGGTCTTGGCCGCAAAGCCGCTTTACCCACAGATGGAGCACGTCGCTTAAGTGGTTAATGGCCTAAACGATCAATAGGAACGTAAAACGGGAGCAGAGGCTCCCGTTTTGTATTGAATCTCAGCAAAACAGAGCATGGTCTTAGCTAGAGAAGCGTTTATTCTTTGTTATCTTCTTCAACAATAAACGACTGTTCAATTCTGCGCAGTTCTTCCTGCTCTTTCAGCTTAAGTTCTTCTTGAAGCGTCGCTTTACGTTCGTTCAGTACTTTCTTTTCTGACTTGCTCAAGAACTTCACCGCTTTTTTATTCGCCAATGCGTACGCGACGACATCTTCACCTTTTTCACGACGTTCACTCACGCGTTGCGAGAAACGTTCGTTGTCACGTGCTTTACGTTCAGCTGAACTTAATTTGCTCATTTTTATGCCTTTAATAATAAACAGCAGCCCAATTGCTGCCCTCAGGTAAACAAATGAGAAGTCATTCATATAGCTGATGGCGTGAGTTTAACATAGATAATGGCATGAATAGTGGAGTGATTGCTTTCGTGATTTAGAGTTTATTCTCAAGCGGCTCTATTGAATGAAGCCTCAAACATCCCAGTACGTTGATGGCAGATTCTTAGTCTCGCTGGAGCTCGCTAGAATGACGACTCACTTCCAGTTATCAAACTTCTGTACGCACAGGGGGGCTCAAAAGTATCCCCCAATTATTTATAACCATCTCACTCCAACAACAAATTCACAGAATCACTCATGTTTACACTCAGTTGCACTGTGAAATGGGAGCAATATATCTTCTATTACGCATCAATAACAATTAATCTACATTTAGAAGTTGCTGGTGACTTATCTTCTCGGTTCCCTAATAAAAGCAACTCAGTTGGCTAATTGATTGCTGTGTAACCAAAAAAACAACAGACCACTACCTGATGGTCCTGTTATTACAAATCGTAATCGTATGACAGAAGAAAACTTTAAGCTCTTACTTAAAGAGATTTCTCGGCTAAGTAAGACGCAAAAACTGGCTTTAAATGAAGAATTACAAAGAATTAACAAATCTAACAATAACATTCATCCAATATTAAACCAAGATGAAATAGAGATGTTATCTAGGGTGTTTAGTACGAAAAACACTCCCTAAGTTGATTTGGATATCAAGCAAAAAAGCGGAGCTCATCAGCTCCGCTTTTCAGTCTAAATCTTCAATATTATTTCTTCGGGACTTCCAATTGCATCTCTGGGATGGATTCACGCCTTGCTCGCAGCTTAGACCATACTACCCACAGCAATACCACCAGTATCAAAACGATGACGTTACCAACCGCAATGATGATCATGCTGCGCTTACGTTCCGCTTCGCGCTCGGCGAGGATACGTTTCTCCATCTCAATACGGTGCTGTTCTGCCAGTTCGGCTTCTTTGGCTTTACGAGCAACTTCTAGGTTAATTTCATCCACAACACTAAAACCTTGCTCCTCAATTGGGAAGACCAGTGAACGTTTGGTGGCTAAATCGGTGGCAAAGATTTCCCCTTTCCAGGCGTATTTACCTAATTCCGGGTCGTTATCCATTTTAAGCGTGGTTTTCGTGCCGTCAGCCGACACTTGACCTTGGCTGTAACTGATGAAACCATCCGGTGCTTCTTGCTCAATGTTAACGGCAATTGAGCCGGGAGTGATCATCCCCTGCTCACCGCTGACCACCAGCTGATGAGGTTGGTCTGGGTGGCGTGATTGAATAAAAGTACGTGTAACTGGCGTTGGATACACCAGAACGACTTGCTCTTGCGCTCGTAGAAATACTCCGTTGCCGGAAGTGATACGCGCGCGGTATTTGCCCGGCTCTGCATCAATGGGTAACTGAACCGTAAATACGCCATCGCCGGCTCTTTCATCCAAACCTCGGCCATCATCGGAGAACTCACCAATCACCATCGGGATTGGTCGCGCTTCCTTAATCAGTTGATCTTCGTTCTCAACAAATTTGGTAAAGGTCACACGCAGGTTAACGCGATCCAAAAAATCACGCAGTACCAGCGGCATACCATCGGAGGTTAAACGTGAGGTGAACTTCAGCGCTTCGCTTTTATAAAGACGGGTTGGGAATACATCCGTGCTGAGCTTAAGGTGTGAAATCAAGCGAATGTTATTTTTCGGGGTCACTTTGCCCACCGCTTGCCATGGACCTGGCATTGGGCTGTCTATAGAAATAATGTCTAAAGAGGACTCCTGATACCAGCGTACGTTATCGTAAGTACCCCATGCATAATACTTTTTACCATCCGGGCGTACTAATACAACTGGCTGAGAGCTTTGTTCACGATAAACCAAAAAGGTGATTTGCTCGATGCTTGGGTCAACTCGAAAGCGGTTATCTAACAAAGACATGGCGGACTCGCTCGCAGCAAACGCAAAACAACTCCAGATCGCTAAAACAGCGATCGACAAAGCCCTCAACATAGCTTCTCCTATAAGTGCCAGATACAGTTATCCACCAGCTCTAATCTTTTCTGGTGTGCATCTAGTTCATCGGCACTTGCACGCAAAACCTTTAGCCCTTTTCTTCCTTCTACGCGACGAATGCCTTCTGCTTCACCCTCTTTTTTGTTGGCATTGAATTCTAGACTCGTTTGACCACCCGTCATTAGGAGGTAAACGTCGGCTAGAATCTCCGCATCGAGCAATGCCCCGTGGAGAGTACGGTGTGAGTTATCAATGCCATAACGTTCACACAATACATCGAGGTTGTTTCGCTTGCCCGGGAAGATTTTCTTCGCCATGGCAAGGGTATCGGTCACCTTACAATAATCATCCGTTTTACCGATATTTGGATCGAGCATTTCAAACTCGTAATCCATAAAACCGGTATCGAAGGGCGCGTTGTGGGCAACCAGTTCGGCACCTTTAATGAAGTCTAAGAACTCTTGGTGAACGCTTGCATAGTCGGGCTTGTCGACCAAAAACTCGTCGGTAATACCGTGAACGCCTATTGCTTCTGGCTGAATTTCACGATCCGGCTTGAGGTAGACATGGAAGTGACGACCAGTCAGCTTACGGTTGATGATCTCCACGGCACCGATTTCAACGATGCGATGGCCCATGTAGTGTGGACCACCTTCTAAATTCATACCCGTGGTTTCGGTATCGAGAACGACAATACGATTATGTTCAGAATTGCTGCTGGTATTCATAAGGTTATGTGTGTCAGACTATGCTTTATTAAATGATTCGGCTAATAGTACCAAAAATATGACCAAACACGTTGAGATTTTCACAGACGGATCTTGTTTAGGAAATCCTGGCCCAGGTGGATACGGCATCGTTTTACGTTACAAGCAAACGGAAAAGACCCTCGCTAAAGGTTACACCCTGACCACCAATAACCGCATGGAAATGTTGGCCGCAGTGGTCGCACTCCAAACGCTTAAAGAGCCTTGCCAAGTTACATTAACCACCGATAGCCAATATGTGCGCCAAGGCATTACGCAGTGGATTCACAACTGGAAGAAACGTGGTTGGAAAACCGCAGATAAAAAACCGGTAAAGAATGCCGACTTGTGGCAAGCGCTAGACAAAGAAACCGCTCGCCATCACGTCGATTGGCGCTGGGTAAAAGGCCATGCAGGTCATCGAGAAAATGAAATCTGTGATGAACTTGCACGTACAGCCGCTGAAAATCCAACCGAAGAAGACACCGGTTATCAGCCATCTTAGACTGCTGACCTAAATTTCTCGTTAGATACTTTCCTAACCGTATTACCCTCTCGATTCATGACTCCCAATGGCGCAAGTTTTCTTTTCATACGCCAATGTGGCTTGATAGGTTGAAGAGGGTAAGTTCGCTTACGAGCAACGATGTAATACAAGCTTCCTGCTGATGAAGCCCAATCTCCCAAACTGTTTTCTAACCACGTCCATAACGTTTTATAACGCATCATTGGAAACAATGCATAGCGATCGCAATGGATCACCTGATAGTTCAGCACGCCCAACCAATCCTTAATGCGGCTAGAGGTGAACATACGACTACTCCATGGCAAGTTATTTTTACGCCAAGGTAATAAGCTCGCAACGCCCGTAAAGCTGAACGGATTGAATCCGGTAATAATAAGGTAACCGTCATCCATCATCACGCGATCCACTTCTCGCAACAGTCGGTGGGGGTCACTTGCATAGTCAAGCTGATGAGCTAGCAGGACAACATCAAAGCTTTTCTCTAAAAAGGGTAATTCGTAACCATCTGCGATGACATTATGCAACGGGTTCTGGATATCTACGTTAACTTGGTGTTGAATGTTACAATTACAACTGGTTAACTCGCAGCTCAACCCGCCCAATTTTAACATGTGGTAGCCGAACAATTTCGGGCACCATTCGTCAAGTCGGGTTTGGATTGACTCATATACCCAAGGGCCATTGTTCATGTCTGACCAAGTCGATGGGTGCTGGATAGTTTTGTTGCTGAGTGCTGGTTTCATTTACCACCTGCTAATAGGGTGACGGAGAACGAATCGTGTTACAGATCAAAAGCATACCTGCATTTAATGATAATTACATCTGGCTGATACAAAATAGCCAGAAACGTTGTGCCGTGGTCGACCCAGGCGATGCAAAACCAGTATTGGCATATCTACAGGCTAACGAGTTAACTTTAGAAGCAATCCTAATTACACACCACCACAACGATCACATCGGCGGCGTTCCAGATTTGGTTCGTGCGTTTCCTCACGTTTCGGTTGTAGGACCAAAGGCAGAGCCAATCCCAACCTTAACCAATGCGATGGAAGAAGGCGATAAGCTTGAGCTATTCGGTGAAATCTTTATGGTGCTAGGGCTGCCTGGTCACACGTTAGGTCACATTGGCTATGTGGGTGACGGTAAGCTGTTCTGTGGTGATGTGCTGTTCTCTGCAGGGTGTGGTCGTGTGTTTGAAGGAACGCACGAGCAAATGTTCGAATCCCTGAGTAAAATTGCGGCACTACCAGAAGAGACCGAAGTTTTCTGTGCACATGAATATACCGCGAGCAACGTCGCCTTTGCCCTTGCTGTAGAGCCCGACAATGACCACTTACGCCAATATCGCGATGATGTGAACCGTCTGCGCGCACAGAACATTCCAACGATTCCAACCACACTACGCAAAGAGAAATGGATTAACCCATTCCTACGTACCACTCAGCCAGAAATAGTAAAATCGGTCGCGAACCGCATCGAAAATAGCGATCCATGCTCGGTTTTTGCGGCTCTGCGTGAATGGAAGAACGAATTTTAACCATTTTTTACTTGTAACTTTATCGGACACAAGTATTATCTTCAGCTTAATTTTTTATAGAAGCGCCTCCGGCGCTTCTATTGTGTTTGGGGTAATGTAAACCTGATTGCATTATACCCAAGCGCATAATTGAGGCATTGCCCTCGTCCTTTAGTGTTAGAAGATGCCTAATATCTGACGGCTACCTCGCTTAACAATGGGTAAGTGTCGATAATAGGTCCTCAATAGGTTTAATCCATGCGTTTAAAGTACACTTTGGCGTTGACGTTACTGCTATCTGGCTGTCAATTAGCTCAACCAGATTCGACCAACTCTCCAACCCAAGAAACCAATAACCCTGAGCAAATTGTAAAACAAGACAAAGCTCAGGCTGATTCCTCTAAAAAGCAACCTGTCGCGAAGGAAACGGCAAAACCGACGCCAAAAGTGATTGCTCCTCAGGATCAAGAGGATGTATGGCAACGTATCGCTATGCAATTGGACATGGACATCCCAGACAACAAAAAAGTTGCGTATTACCGCACTTGGTATTTAAAGCACCCAAGCCACCTTCGCACTGTATCTAAACGCGCAGAGCCGTTTTTGTACATGATTACCAAACGAATCGAAGAACGTGGTCTACCCATGGAACTGGCGCTTTTACCGGTCGTAGAAAGCTCATTTGATGCCTTTGCCTACTCGCACGGTAGTGCCGCAGGCCTGTGGCAATTCGTTCCTGGTACCGGCAAAATGATGGGGCTTGAGCAAAACTATTGGTACGACGGCCGCCGTGATGTTTCCGCGTCTACTGATGCTGCTCTTAGCTACCTAGAACAGCAAAGTAAGCGTTTTGATGGCAACTGGCAGCACGCCATTGCAGCCTACAATAGTGGCGGCGGTCGTGTATCCAGTGCGATTCGTAAAAACAAGAAACTAGGTAAGCCAACCGATTTCTTCTCTTTGGATCTACCAAAAGAAACCAGTAGCTACGTACCTAAACTCCTTGCCTTAGCGGACATTGTCGCGAACCAAGAGAAATATGGTATCGATATTCCTGCGATTCCTAACAAGCCAGTGCTCACGCTTATTGATCCAAAAGAACAGCTCGATCTGGCTATTGCCGCAGATTATGCCGGTATTGGGGTTAAAGAACTGCAAAGTTACAACCCAGCTTACAACCAATGGTCTACCGCACCGGATGGTCCACACCAGCTTCTCATTCCAGTAGAGAAAAAGGATCAATTCCTTGCTCAAGTGAATAAAAATCGTGGTAAGGGTGTAAAAGTGGCGCGCTACAAAGTGAAGTCAGGTGACTCTCTGAGCATGCTAGCCAACAAATACGGTACAACAACCAAAGTGATTCGTCGTGCAAACGGCCTATCGAACAATAATATCCGCATTGGTCAGTACCTGCTGATCCCAACCTCAACCAAAGACGACTCTAAGTATGCGTTAAGTGCCGAGAATCGCTTAAACAAAACGCAATCTCAAGCTCGTGGTCAATTTAAGCTGACTCACGTTGTTCAATCTGGTGAGAGCTTGTGGTCCATTGCAAAAGAGAACAAAGTTTCTCATCAGTCTCTGGCGAAATGGAACGGCATGGGGCCAAAAGACACCTTACGCGTTGGCCAAAAAGTGGTGATCTGGAAGAACTCCGACAAAGGCGCAGTCATTCGCACTGTGTTCTACAATGTGCGTTCTGGCGACACCATCAGCGGCATTGCGAGCAAGTTTAAGGTGAAGAGCAACGACATCGTGAAATGGAATTCTCTTCAAAAGCAGCAGTACCTGAAACCAGGTCAGAAGCTTAAGTTGTATGTTGACGTAACCAAGGTAAGTGTATGAACCCATCGAGTAACCCTCTTGTAATGTTGTTGGATATTTTCCGTTCTCCAACATCTTGCTTCTTAGCGCTGTATCAGCGTGGAGGCTGGGGATGGCAACCTTTCATCGTGTTGGTGATCAGTCCATTTCTATTTTGGGGGGCCTATTTCTCGAATGTCGATTTTACTTGGTTGAGTGAGCAGCTCACCGCTCAGTTCCAACAGATCGATCCAAAGCAGATTGAGCTGTTGGAACCAAACACCTTGATGGCCACGGCGATCATTAATGATGTATTTAACCGCTTTGCGACATTGCTACTGCTGGCGCTTTGGTTCTTCTTAGCAACGAAAGCAAGTAAACAACAATACGGTTACTGGAAATGGTTTGCTGCATCGTGTGCAATTCTGTTTCCTGCCGTTTTGGGAGATATTGCAAGCTATGCGAGTCTGCTGCTTAAACACGGTCAGGTGATGACATACGCTGCCGATTTAAACAGCTTAAATGGTCTACTAAAGCTACCGCTAACCAGCGAATGGTCTCACTTTGCTAGCTCACTACCACTGCTTCTGCCTTGGTACATAGTATTGGGCTACGGTATCGTACTGACTTGGACTGAGTTCGAACGCGGACAGGCTCTTGTTATTGCTAGCCTGCCATGGATGGCGTTCTACGTGATTTGGGCATTGTACATCGTTATTGCTTAAGCGTTTGAAATACAATGACTAGTCGTTAAGCGTAAACGATACCAATAATGGGTTATGATCGGAAGCGTCGCTCTGCGGCGCTTTCGCATTTTTGAACATCAGCCCTCGATAAAAAATATGATCAAGCGGTAAGCCATTAATGAACTGGGTTCGGTTATCCGGGCTAAACTGGACTTCTTGCAAGTTAGCTTTGTGTAGGACTTTCTTCATCGCAGCAATACGCTCCCCACTCCAGCTGTTAAAGTCTCCCGCAAACAAAACCGGACCTTTGTGCTCTTTAAGCACCTTTTCAAGCGTTGTAAGTTGAGACGTGTACTCTTCTGTCCCCACCGTGAAGTTAATAGCGTGAATGTTGATCACCGCTAAGGTTTGACCATTACTCAACAGATACTTACTATACAACGCGGACTTAGGCAATCGTAGCCACGGCTCTTTTGAAGTGTAAGCGCAGGCTCGAATAGGTTCGTCCTGGGCGATAGTGATTACGCCAGCGCCATTACCTAACGCCTTAAATGCACTCACTTGATTGCTGACCCAATGCCCTTCTATCAGCCAAGTTTTAAACTCATCGGTTAAGCTGGCTTCTTGCAGTAACAATAACTGCTTATTAGCGGAGAGTGAGTTCAACACTTGTTGCCAATTCTCTTTGTTTTGCTTGTAAATATTCCACACCAGTACATTCAGTTCACCGTGCTTGTCCAACACTTGTGGCGCGTCAAACTCCATGCAGCGAATCTCTTGAATAATCTTCGTGCCTGTCTGAGTAATGATTTGTGGGTGCTCTGGCACAATGAACACCAAATGAAAAGCAGTCACAGCCGCCAAACTAAGAAAAGCGAGAGAAAGAAAAAAGCGCTTAAACATAATCCAACCTAAACAATTAATAATCTGAGCTTGGGATAACCAATGAAAAAGGAGCCATACATAGGCTCCCTTTTAGCTTAATCAAATATTCATCACATATCGTAGTGAAATCGAATATCTATCTGAATAGAGATTAGATCGCGTCTTCGTCTTCTTCACCCGTACGGATACGAACCACACGCTCAATGTCTGTTACGAAGATCTTACCATCACCGATCTTACCAGTTTGTGCCGTTTCGATGATGGTGTCTACGCACTTATCTGCTACGTCTTCAGTCACAACGATTTCTAGCTTCACTTTAGGAAGGAAATCCACCATGTATTCTGCACCGCGGTACAGCTCTGTGTGACCTTTCTGACGACCAAAGCCTTTGACTTCAGAGACAGTCATCCCTGTAATGCCTACTTCAGCCAATGCTTCTCGGACATCATCCAATTTGAATGGCTTAATAATCGCTTCAATCTTTTTCATGTTCATCCCTTAAGCTTCAATCGTTTGCGCATATTATCGGTTAGCATCTCACAACATTCAATGCCTGTCATAATTCCGAGGTAAAAATACTGAAAAAGCCAGAGCATTGCCCTGCCCTTGTCTCTATAATGTGTTGCGATTACTTAAGGCTTGAATAGTAAGCCGCTAAGTTGGCGATATCCGCGTCAGACAGTAATGATGCTTGTGCCTGCATAACTGCCGCTAAGCCACCCGTGCGTTGACCATCTTTATAAGACTTAATTGAGCTCACGATATATTGCTCATTCTGACCTTTTATATTTGGGTAACCCGGAATCACGGCAATACCGTCTGGGCCATGACAAGCGGCACATACCGCAGCTTTCGCTTGCCCAGCTGCTGCATCACCGGATGCCAATGCTTGACCACTCATCATCGTTAACGCTACCACTGCGACCATGATCACTTTCTTCATTACTTCACCTGAATTTGTTGTATTTATAGCCAGCATTGTGTCATAAGTTACAATAACTTGCGCCACACTAGCTCACAATCCTGACCGCCAAAGGCTTGATCAACGAACAAATCCGCCACAGCCACCACTTGATCTTGATACATCAAGATCGGCATTTTCCGACGAAGCCAACTTGGCACGTTGTATTCCTGAAACAGCTTTTTCAGCTTGCGACTGTGACCCCGTGTGGTTGGGTGCGCAGTGAGTCCCTCAGGATTAAAAGTCACTCTTAGACGCTCTGGATAGGGTGGTAAGGCAATATTGGCTTGATTCGATGTCGTAGTCAGCGTTAATTCTCCCAACCGCTCAGGAAGCGGTAACGCAACGTCCAATTGAAGCGAACTTTGCCACGCACTCACGTCTACCGTTTCGGTGACCCAATAAAGTCGATGTTGAAAACGTCGCACTTCACCTTGTTTCAACTTTAGCTTTGGATTCGCATCTTGCTGAGCTAACGCGACTTCATTCCAAATCAAACTCAATTGTGTCTGACTGGGCATATTGACGTTTAATTTTGCTAACCACATACGAATCAAATGCGCACGAGCAAGATCACTGTGTGAGGTTAGGCCGCCAATCCTCAAGCTAAAATCAGGGTGTAGCGTTTGTTCAAAAGTGGCGCCTAACAACTCATCAAGCAGTGCTTCTTGTTGGGCACATAAGCTAGCACTGCGTTGAACGGCTTGATGAATATTCGGCCAACGAGCAGCGAGTTCTGGAACAATACGATGGCGTAAGAAGTTTCGATCATAGCGCGTATCTTGGTTGCTCTCGTCCTCAACCCATTCAAGACCAAGGCGATGCGCGATACGTTCAATTTGCTCACGACGAACTGAAAGAATCGGACGAACTAACATGCCCCCCGAAAAAGGCATGCTTTCTGCCATTGAGGACAACCCTTTTGGGCCACTTCCACGTTTAAGAGCAAGCAGGAAAGTCTCTACTTGGTCATCCGCATGCTGACCTGTCAGGAGTAAGTCACCGTCTTGAACATGCTTGGCTAATGCGTGATAGCGCGCTTCACGAGCCAGCAGTTCAATGCTCTCACCACTATGGATGTCTAAACTGACACGCTCAATGGTGCATGATATACCGGCTTGCTTCGCCCACAAGACGCATTTCTCTGCCCAGTCATCGGCATTGGCACTCAGGCCATGATGAACATACACTGCGTGGCAAGTCACTGAGCGAGCTCGTTGATAGCGGCTGAGCAGTTCAAGTAATAAACGCGAATCCACCCCACCACTGAAGGCCAAGACGATCTTAGTTTTAGGCTGGTAATGTGCGTCTAGTACATGAGCAACATGTGGGTAAAGCGATTCCATAAGCGATCCGATAGGTACAAAAAAGGGCTGGACGTTTGCCCAACCCTTTCTATTTTATCCGTTCTCTTGCGAGATATCAGCAGTAACCGTAGTTCATTAGACGCTGATAACGACGCTCAAGTAGTGTTTCTTGATCAAGCTGCTCAAGATCTTCAAGCTGTCGAAGCAGGTTTGCTTTCATGTTAGCTGCCATTTGAACGTGGTCACGGTGCGCACCGCCTAGTGGTTCATCGATGATTTCATCAATAAGGCCCAGCTCTTTTAGACGAGGGGCAGTTAAGCCCATCGCTTCCGCTGCTTGTGGTGCTTTATCTGAATCACGCCATAGAATTGATGCACAACCTTCTGGAGAGATGACTGAGTACGTAGAGTACTGAAGCATGTTCACGTAGTCGCCGACGCCGATGGCCAATGCACCACCAGAACCACCTTCTCCCACCACGTTACAGATCACTGGCACTTTAAGACCAGACATTACTTTAAGGTTTTTTGCGATGGCTTCAGATTGGCCACGCTCTTCTGCACCAACGCCAGGGTATGCCCCCGCCGTATCGATAAAGGTGATGATTGGCATCTTGAAGCGTTCTGCCATTTCCATTAGACGTAGTGCTTTACGGTAACCTTCTGGTTTTGGCATACCGAAGTTACGTTTTACCTTCTCTTTGGTTTCACGGCCTTTCTGATGACCGATGATCATCACAGGGCGGCCTTCAAGACGAGCAATACCGCCAACAATCGCTTTATCATCAGCGAATGCGCGATCACCCGCAAGCTCGTCAAATTCTTCAAATACATGCTGAATGTAATCAAGCGTGTATGGACGTAGAGGGTGACGAGCCAGTTGAGCTGTTTCCCATGCACCTAAATTACTGAATGTTTTTTTCTTCAGTTCTAGGCTCTTTTTCTCAAGCTGTTCGATTTCTTTATCCAGGTCAATCGCAGAATCCCCACCGTGGCGGGAAACATCGCGTAGCGCTTCGATTTTTGCTTCTAGCTCTGCGATTGGCTTTTCAAATTCAAGAAAGTTTAGGCTCATCTATGAATCCTTTTGACTCAGCGTCTTACGTATCGCGCTGAATTTTTTAGTTAAATTCGAGTTCTACCTGGCCTTTACCAAGTAACTGTTGTAAATCTTCTAGTAATGTATCACTTGGCGTCACGCGCCATTCTGTGCCCAATGTTAACCGCGCTCTGGCGTCGGCACGTTGGTAGTATACATTGATAGGGACAGTTCCGGCTTTATGCGGTTCTAAAATACGACTAAATTGCTCGAAGAACTTGTCATTGATTTGGTTTGCATCAATTGATACTGACAAACCACGGGCGTATTTTTCACGTGCACTGCCGAGATCCATCACTTCACGCGCTGACATTTTAAGCCCACCGTTGAAATCATCAAAGCTGACCTGTCCCGATACGACCAAAATTTTATCTTTTTCGAGAAGTTCTGCATACCTATCAAGTGCATCTGAAAATAGCATCACCTCCATTCGACCACTTCGATCATCCAACGTCATGATACCGATGCGGGTTCCGCGCTTTGTGGTCATCACACGCGCGGCAATCACGAGACCAGCAATGGTCACCGATTGATCACGACGTGTCGGCGTTGCGTCTTTAAGTCGACAACTGGTGTATTTGTTCAGTTCCTTCAGATAGGCGTTAATTGGGTGCCCGGTCAAATATAAACCGAGCGTTTCACGCTCACCCTCTAGCCATATTTTTTCAGGCCAAGCTGGCACTTGTGTGTACTTATGCTCCACTTCTTCTGGTGCATCCGTCAGCACGCCAAACATATCGGCCTGACCAAACGCTTCGGCTTGATGGTGTTGGCTCGCCGCTTTTACGGCATCATCCAAAGAGGCCATGAGTGCGGCGCGATGAGGGCCTAATCGATCCAGTGCGCCCGCGTAAATCAATTTTTCAATCACACGCTTATTAACTTTCTTCAGATCAATACGCGCACAGAAATCGAACAGATCTTTAAAGTATCCGCCTTTTTTGCGAGCAGCTAAAATCGCATCAATCGGACCTTCACCCACCCCTTTAATCGCGCCAATACCGTAAACAATCGCGCCGTTTTCATCCACGTTAAAACGGTACAACCCTGAGTTAATATCTGGCGGTAGAACGGTGAGCTTCATTCGCAAACATTCGTCTACTAAGCCAACGACTTTTTCCGTGTTATCCATATCGGCCGTCATTACCGCCGCCATGAATTCTGCCGGATAGTGGGTCTTCAGCCAAAGCGTCTGATAAGAAACCAGTGCATAAGCGGCCGAGTGCGATTTGTTAAAGCCGTAACCCGCAAACTTTTCTACCAAGTCGAAGATTTTCATCGCCAACTCGCCGTCGACGCCATTCTTTATCGCACCGTCTTCAAAAGTCGCACGCTGCTTAGCCATCTCTTCTGGCTTTTTCTTACCCATTGCTCGGCGAAGCATATCCGCACCACCAAGGGTGTAACCGGACAGAACCTGCGCGATCTGCATAACCTGCTCTTGGTACAGAATGATGCCGTAAGTCGGATCGAGGATCTCTTTTAGTGATTCGTGTTGCCACTTTTCATCTGGGTAAGAGATCGCTTCTCGGCCATGTTTACGGTCGATAAAGTTATCTACCATGCCTGATTGCAGCGGTCCTGGACGGAACAGTGCTACCAGTGCGATGATGTCTTCGAAACAGTCAGGCTGAAGACGTTTGATCAGTTCTTTCATACCACGCGATTCCAGCTGGAATACCGCGGTGGTTTCTGAGTTCTGTAACAAACGGAAAGAGGCTGGATCCGCAAGAGGTATTGACTCGATACGAACGGGCTCTTTACCCTCTTGCTCTAGGCGCGGATTAATCAGACCAAGCGCCCAATCGATGATGGTTAGAGTTCGTAAACCCAAGAAGTCGAACTTAACCAAGCCAGCGGTTTCAACGTCATTTTTATCAAATTGAGTCACTGGGAAGTGACCTTCCGAGTCCGCATAGATCGGTGCAAAATCCGTAATGGTCGTTGGTGAAATAACCACACCACCCGCATGCTTACCGGCATTTCGGGTACAACCTTCTAGAATACGACACTTATCGATGAGCTCTTTGACTTCTTCATCCGCGTCATACAACTCAGGTAACGCCGGTTCAGCTTTGAACGCTTTCTCCAACGTCATGCCAGGATCAGGCGGGATCAACTTCGAGATGCGGTCAACGAAACCAAATGGGTGACCAAGTACACGGCCTACGTCGCGGATAACCGCTTTCGCTGCCATGGTACCAAAGGTGATGATCTGCGACACCGCGTCACGGCCATACATTTCGGCTACGTGGTCTATAACTTGATCACGTTTATCCATACAGAAATCGACGTCGAAATCGGGCATGGAGACACGCTCTGGGTTCAAAAAACGTTCGAAGAGCAGATCGTATTCCAACGGATCAAGATCGGTGATTTTCAGGGCATATGCCACTAACGAGCCCGCACCAGAACCACGCCCCGGACCTACTGGAATATCATTGTCTTTTGACCATTGAATGAACTCCATTACGATCAGGAAATAACCCGGGAAGCCCATTTGGTTGATTACGTCGAGTTCGATTTGTAAGCGCTCGTCATATTCTGGACGACGCGTTAAGCGCTCTTTCTCATCTGGGAATAGGAATTCTAAACGTTCTTCCAAACCTTCGCGTGACTTCATGACCAAAAATTCGGTCTCTTTCATCCCTTCTGTTGGGAAGGCTGGCAGGAAGTATTCACCTAAACGTACGGTGACGTTACAACGCTTGGCAATCTCAACACTGTTTTCCAATGCTTCTGGAATGTCCGCAAACAGCTCACACATTTCTTCTTCAGTGCGTAAGTACTGCTCTGGGCTGTAATTTTTTGGACGACGTGGATCTTCTAAGGTATAGCCATCATGGATCGCCACGCGAATTTCGTGCGCATCAAACAGATCTTCGCTGATGAACACCACTTCGTTGGTTGCTACCACTGGCAGGTCTTCTTGCTCTGCCAGTTCAACAGCAAAGTGCAAATAGGTCTCTTCATCTGGACGGCCAGTACGAACCAACTCCAGATAAAAGCGATCGGCGAAGTGTTGTCGATAAAACTCAACACAATCCTGGACAAGCTTGCGGTTGCCTTTAAGTAATGCTTTACCTATCTCACCGTTTTTTGCACCAGAAAGGACAATAAGCCCTTCTGATAGCTCAGCAAGCCAAGCTTTATCAATGACAGGTTGATGTTGGACATGACCACGTAAGTACGCTTTCGAGATCAGCAGCGTTAAGTGCTTATAACCCGTGTTGTCTGCTGCGAGTACGGTTAATTGTGTCAGCTCCTCACCAAATTCATCGGACTGCATTTTGAAATCTGCACCAATGATCGGCTTCACACCGCAACCGTGTGCTGTGCCGTAGTATTTCACCAAACCACATAAGTTGGTGAAATCGGTCAGTGCCATTGCTGGCATGCCGAGCTCGGCGACTTTCTTAACTAGCGGTGGAACTTTGTTGATACCATCCACCATCGAGTAATCACTATGGACACGAAGGTGAATGAACTTGGGATCTGACATTAGCAGGTACCGTGTAACTAAATCTTTTATGGAATTCTAACCTAAAGGGGACGTGGATTATAACCTCGTTATACGCCAATCCCGAATTTGGTCTACTCTTCGATGCCCAGGGCTTTCTTTACTGGCTTAAAGCTCTTGCGATGTTCGTTGATCACACCGTGCTGTTCGATGGCTTCAAAGTGCGCTTTGGTTGGGTAACCTTTGTGCTTCGCAAAGCCAAATTGCGGGTATTGTTTATCCAGCTCTTCCATTTCTTGGTCACGTACGACTTTAGCAATGATGGATGCCGCACTGATTTCTGCCACGCGTAAGTCGCCTTTCACCACTGCTTGAGCGTCCATTGGCAGCGCAGGACAGCGGTTTCCATCGATAAGCGCCAAATCTGGCTGAACTTTCAAACCGGCAATCGCACGCTGCATCGCCACCATGGTCGCTTGTAGGATGTTCAGTTCATCAATCTCTTCAGGTGAACAACGGCCAACAGACCAGGCTAATGCCTTCTCTTTGATTTCTGGAAGCAAAGCCAAGCGCTTTTTCTCACTGAGTTTTTTTGAATCGTTCAATCCTTCAATTGGATTATTCGGGTCCAAAATGACCGCAGCGGTAACCACATCACCAACCAGAGGGCCACGCCCTACTTCATCCACACCAGCGACCAATTGGTAACCTTGTGGGTATTCAAACGGTGGGAGCTCAACTTTCGCTTTTGTGGTTTTTGCCTTCACAGCCATGGTAAATCTCTATTTCTCTATCAGTGTTAATACCGCATTTGCGGCTTGTTGATCCGCATTTTTTTGGATCCAGTGGTGCATTTCGGTGAACTTATCCAACATTCTTTGGTTATCGCTCTCTAGTAAACGAGACACTTCGTTGAATAAGTTTTCTGGTGTGCAGTCTTCTTGCAAATACTCTTTTACCAGTTCGCTATCAGACAAGATGTTAGGTAACGATACGTATTTTGTTTTTAGCAGACGTTTGGCGAGGAAAGCAGTAACAGCATTCACACGGTAGCCAACCACCATCGGACGCTTCAGCAACATACATTCTAGCGCAACCGTGCCTGACGCCAACATGACGACATCAGAAGCCGTAATCACGTTACGGGCCGTATCATCCACCAGTCTGAAATCTAGCTCTGGTGCGAGAACTTTCCAGGCTTGCTCAAACTGCTCACGACGTTTTGGGTTAACAAGCGCAACCACAAACCCCAGTTCGGGAAATGTCTGATGCAGTCGTCGACAAGTTTCGATAAATGGCTCAGACAACATTTTCAGTTCACTACCACGACTGCCAGGTAACACGGCCAGCCATTTTTTATCTTGCTCTAAGCCCAATAATTCACGAGCGGGCGCTTTTTCTGACTGCAATGGAATCGCATCTGCCAACGTGTGGCCAATAAACTCACAAGGCACATTGAATTTGTCGTAAAACGCTTTTTCAAATGGTAGAAAAGCCAATACTAAGTTGGTCGCTGCTTCAATCTTAAAGATACGCTTTTGACGCCAAGCCCAAACGGAAGGGCTAACGTAATGCACGGTTTTGATACCCGCGTTCTTCAAATCTAGCTCAACACGTAAATTAAAATCCGGCGCATCAATACCAACAAAAACATCTGGCGGATTTTGAGTGAAGTACTTAACCAACTCAGCTTTAACCTTTAGCAATCTTGGCAAACGGCCTAAGACCTCAACCAACCCCATGACGGCGAGCTCTTCCATATCAAAAAGAGATTCACAGCCTTGGGCGATCATTTTCGGTCCGCCAATACCAACAAATTCCGCATTTGGGTACTGCTCTTTCACCGCTTTGATAAAACCTTCACCAAGCGTATCGCCTGATAGTTCTCCGGCAATGATGCCAATACGTAATGGTTTTTCCATGTTCATTCCGATTGTGTCCTATGCACTATGGATAAGGGAGCACCTTATCCATAAAACACAAAAAGATCGCAGCCTAATCTAGGCGCGATCTTTTATAAATAACTCATTCACTCGTCAATTAACGAATGATGCCACGTTCCGTCGCTTCCAGAATATCACTGAAACGTTTCACAGCTGGCCACTCTTGCGCCATTTCAGCCAAGATAGGTTTCACTTCTTCTAGAGTCTTACCTGAACGGTAGATTTCTTTGTACGCTTTTTGTAATGCGCGAATTTCTGGTTTTTCAAAACCATTGCGCTTTAAGCCAACCAAGTTCAAACCAAATGGTGTCGCGTGGTTACCTTGTGCAAGTACATAAGCAGGAACGTCCTGAACAACCGCAGAACAACCGCCAACATAGGCGTAAGCACCAACGGTACAGAATGGGTGAATCGCAGAAAGCGCCATCACGCCTGCATGGTCTTCGACCGTTACGTGGCCACCAAGAATCGAATTGTTGCCAATATGAGTGTGGTTTCCAACGATAACATCGTGTGCGATGTGTGCGTTTACACACAGAAGGTTGTCGTCGCCAATCACTGTGGTTGCTTTGTCTTGAACCGTCCCACGGTGAACCTGAACCGCTTCGCGAATCACGTTACGATCACCGATAACCACCGTTGTCTCTTCGCCACCATACTTTTTATCTTGGTTTTCTTCACCAATCACAGCGTGTGGAAAAATGCGGTTGTCTTTACCAATTTTGGTATGACCTTTGATCACGACATGCGACATCACTTCCGTGCCTTCACCGATCTCTACCGTTGAGGTGATATAAGTGAATGGACCAACGGTCACGTTAGCGCCAATTTTCGCGCCTTCTTCTACCACCGCCGCTGGGTGGATTTTAGCGGTTTCATGAATCATATTAAAACTCTCGACGAGCACATTTTAGCTCAGCTGAACATACTACTTCACCGTCAACTTTCGCTACACCTTTGAATGCAGCAATGCCGCGACGTTCTTTCAAAAATTCCACTTCAATAATCATTTGGTCACCTGGTACTACAGGTTTACGGAACTTAGCTCCATCAACGCTTGCGAAGTAGTACAGTTCGTTTTCTGTTGGCGCACCAAACGATTTAAAAGCAAGTAGGCCTGTAGCCTGTGCCATCGCTTCCAGGATCAAAACGCCTGGAAATACTGGCAATTGTGGAAAGTGACCTGTGAACTGAGGTTCGTTAACCGACACATTTTTGATAGCGTGAAGATACTTCTCTTCTTGGAAATCAATCACTCGGTCGATCAATAAGAATGGGTAGCGATGAGGAAGTAGCTCTTGAATTTCAGAGATGTTCATCGTTTTCTTTTCAGTAGTCAAAGTCGTATTCCTATATCAATTCTCAACAACCAAGTTGGCAAGGCAGCGGCAAAAGGCCGCATTTTAAATAATGCCCGCGAAGTGTATACCAGCTCGGTGATAAATCTACTTATAGCGCGTTATTATATAAGAAAAAGACTCGCATTTCGCGAGTCTTTGTTCAGAATATGGAACTAAGATTCTTCTTTCGGTTCCAGCCGTTTTTCAACCGCTTTCAGGCGTTTGTTCATCTCATCGATGCGATGAACTCGAGTTACGGTTTTACGCCACTCTCGATTCGTCTGCAGGGGAATTCCCGATGAATATAAACCTTTCTCTTCGATACTGCGCATGACCATGCTCATACCGGTGATAGCAACACCATCTGCGATAGTGATGTGCCCATTAAGAACCGACGCGCCGCCAATCTGGCAGTATTTACCAATTGTCGTACTGCCAGCAACAATAGTACCACCTGGCATCACCGTACCATATCCGATCTGCACGTTATGAGCGATTTGAAGCTGGTTATCAAGAATCACGTTGTCTTCGATGATGGTATCGTCTAACGCACCACGGTCGATGGTGGTACATGCACCAATCTCAACACGGTTCCCAATGCGCACGGAGCCAAGTTGAGGGATCTTAATCCACTCGCCTTTTTCATTTGCGTAGCCGAAACCGTCAGAGCCAATGACTGTACCCGATTGAATCAGACAGTCATCGCCCAGTGATACTTCATGATAGATCGTAACATTAGCCCAAAGCTTGGTGTTATTACCTAACTTTGCATTTTTACCAATAAAGCAACCTGCGCCAACGATCACGTTGTCACCAAGCTCTACACCCGTCTCAATCACTGCATTTGCACCGACTGCTACGTTTGCCCCCATCTTAACGTCAGCTGCGATAACCGCACTTGGTGCAATATTTTCAGCTGGTTTTGGGGTCGTATCTAGCGCTTGAACCACACGAGCAAACGCAACGTAAGGATCTGCCACCACGAGCGCATGACCAGTGCATTGGTCTTTATGCTCGGGCTTAACCATAACTACAGTCGCTTGACACTCAGAAAGGTGCTTTGCGTATTTTGGGTTAGACAAGAAGGTCACATCACCCTCTTGTGCTTTATCCATTGGAGCTACGCGGCTAACAACGAGTGACTCGTCACCAAATAGCTCACCCCCGGTAATTGTTGCCAACTCGGCTAATGTCAATGTCTTCATAACTTCTTATTTTAGAGCTTTAATTACGTCTTCAGAGATGTTGTACTCTGGCTTACCGTATTGAAGTGAAGAGATGTCGATAACTAGGTCGTAACCTTTTTTATCTGCCACTTTTTTCACTGCATCTTGAATCGTTTTGAATAGCTTCGCTTTTTCTTCCGCTTCGCGGCGAGCACTTGCTTTCTCTAGTGCTTGTGCTTTCACTTTGTATTCACTGTCTAGCTTGCCGATGTCAATACGTAGTTTCTCCACTTCGTCTTGACCTAGTAGCTCGCCATCACGCTGTAGCTTCTCGATTTTCGTTTTCGCTTGAGCTTGAATCGATTTCAGCTCATCTGCTTTGCTTTTGAAGTCTTTCTGCATTTTCTGTAGAACGACTTCACGCTGAGGAAGCGCTTGGAATACCTGAGCTGTGTTAACGTACGCGATTTTTTGAGCCGCTTCTGCCGCATTGGCGAACATTGAAGAACTCAGTACAACAAGGCCAATCCCAGCCGCTTTGATCATTTTATTCAAAATATTTTCCTCTTTAGAAGGTTCTACCGATAGTGAATGTGAAGAACTCTTCATCATCGCCATCAAATTTCTTAATTGGTTTCGCTAGTGAGAATACTAGTGGCCCCATTGGAGACATCCATTGCAACGCAGCACCATACGATGAACGGTAGTTCGTTGGATCTGAGTAATCGTAGTAGTACTTATCGCCATATTCAGCGCCTGAGCTACGGTAGTCAAACTCGGTATCCCAAATACTTGCCATGTCGAAGAAGATACTGGTACGAATTTGGTTACGGACTTCATCCGACGCAAATGGAGTCGGTACAATCAGCTCAAGACTTGCCAGTGCAACTGCGTTACCACCAACCGAATCATTCGTTGCGGTATCTGCACCATTGTTTGAGCCTGAGTAATCACGGTAAACCGCTTTTGGACCCACAGAGTTCGAGCCAAATCCACGTAGTGTTGTAAAACCACCCGCGTAGTAGTTTTCGTAGAATGGGAACAAGTTATCGTTACCATCCGTTTGACCGTAACCATTACCATAACCTAGGCGACCACGGAATAGGAGCGTGAATTCATGCTTCTTCGTTAGTGGAATATATTGACGAACATCGTACTGCATTTTGAAGTACTGTACGTCTGAGCCAGGTACGGTCATCTTGTAGAACGCGCGTTGGTGGTTACCTGCTGTTGGGAAGTAACCGCGGTTTAGATTATTGCGCGTCCAAGACATGTTGAAATCAAAGTCATTAGTATTCAACGCTCCGCTAGAATCAATATTGTCTGCTTGCGCTTGTAGGAACTGTTCTACCTGTAGGTAAGGTGACAAGTTACCAATTCGGTTGTGGGTAAATCCAACGCCGAACTCAAAACGGTTGAGTTCGTCGAATGGGAAGCCCCATGTCAGGCTCGCACCATAGCTTTCATTGGTATAGTCAACGATACCCGCTTCAGAGGCTTCAAACTCATCGTAAAATATTCTACCGCCTAAGCTAACACCATCAAGGTTCCAGTAAGGGTCACGGTAATCCAAACTTACGTTTTTCTGGTAGTCATTCATCATCGCGTTAATACCTACGCGATTACCACTACCTAGGAAGTTATCCTGTTGTAAACCAACTTGGAAGCTAATACCTGATTCTGTTCCGTAGCCAACACCAAAGTTAACGCTACCGGAGTTGGCCTCCTTCACAGTGTAGACAAGGTCAACTTGATCGTCACTACCAGGTACACGTACAGTTTGGACTTCAACATTCTCAAAATAGCCAAGACGGTTTAAGCGCGTTTTACCCGTTTCGATGGATTTCGAGTTCAACCAACTGCCTTCCATCTGACGCATTTCACGGCGCAAGACTTCATCTTTAGTCGAGTTGTTACCCGTAAAGCGGATATCACGGACATAGATACGGCTGCCAGGGTCTACGCTAACAACAAGAGAAACTTGTTTATTCTCGTCGTCAAACTCAGGTATGGTATTTACTTGTGGATAAGCGTAACCCGATTCACCAAGCACACGCTTGATGCCTTCTTCCATCGACGTCACGCGAGAGCCGTTATAGGTCTCATTGTCTTCAAATGGAATGAGTTTTTCGAATGTTGCTTCTTCACCAATCAAGTTACCGCGGAATTTCACATCCTTAACGGTATACACATCCCCCTCTTCCAAGCCAAGCGTAATGTATACGCCTTTTTTGTCAGGAGAAATCGCCACTTGTGTCGAATCAACGTTAAATTTAAGATAACCACGGTCAAGGTAGTAAGACTTCAGTGCTTCAATATCACCCGCAAGAACTTGCTTTTGGTATTTTTCGTCCGCTAGGAAGTTCCACCATGGAACATCGACGTTTAGGTTGAAGCGAGAAAGAAGGTCTTCGTCAGAAAAGACTTCATTACCGATAAAGTTGATCTGCTGAATCTTTGCCGATACCCCTTCGGTGAAGACAAACTTTAGATCAGAACGGTTACGAGGCAATGGAGTAACAACGGCTTTTACTGTCGCGTTGTATTTACCAACACTGTAGTAAAAATCTTCCAAGCCTTTTTCAATATTACTTAGTGTAGTGCGGTCAAGCGCTTCACCTTCGCGAACACCAGAAGCATTCAGGTTTTCTTGTAGCTGTTCATCCTTGATTGCTTTGTTACCCGAGAACGAGATGCCAGCAATAGTTGGACGTTCTTTAACTTGAACAACCAGAACACCGCCGTCACGCAGTACTTTTACGTCTTCGAAGTTACCTGATGCGTATAATGCACGAATGATCTCTGCAACATCACCTTGATCAACCGTATCACCAACGCGTACGGGCATTTTCAGCAGCGCCGCACCTAGTGCAACACGCTGCAATCCATCGATTTCAATATCTTGAACTACAAAGTTCTCTGCTCCATTTGCAGATACACTGGTCGCCAGTAAACTTGCAAATAGAATTCGCTTAATCGCCATACTTGTTCTAATTATTCCTTGCTACTGCTTTGTCTCTGAACCATCACAGACGAGTAAAATCATTAAATAGCGCTAACGCCATGAGCGAGAAGATAATCGCCCCTCCAATTCGATAGCCCATTTCCTGTACTTTTTCCGGTACTGGACGTCGGATGATCGCTTCGATTGCGAAAAACAGCAGATGCCCACCATCCAACATTGGTAAAGGAACGAGGTTAATAATACCTAGGTTAACACTAATTAACGCCAGAAAACCTAAAAAGTAGACCAGGCCGTAGTCCGCTGTCGCCCCTGCACCTTTTGCAATTGAAATTGGTCCACTCAGATTGTTTAGACCAACATCTCCGACAATCAGCTTCTTAAGCATACTGATGGTCAACCCAATTACTTGCCCCGTTTTATCAATCGCCTTGCCTACAGAATCGAATACACCAAACTGTAATTCGAAGCGATAACTTTCTGGCCATTCTGCGACTTCAGGTGCAATACCTGCAAAGCCGACCACTTGTTTGTTAGCTAGCTCACGGCTACTCGGAGTCAATGTTAATGATTGCTCATCACCTTGACGCAACACCGTCATTTCTATTGGCGTTTCTGGGTTAGAACGAATGGCTTCAACCACTTCATTCCAATTAGATATATTTTTACCGCCCATGGCGACAATTTTATCACCCGCACGTAAACCCGCTTTTTCACCAGCAGAGCCTTCACCAACTTGCGCTAACTCCGTATAAATTTCTGGAGTAAATGGCGTAAAGCCTAATGAATGCATCGCAGATTGGGTTTCTGGATCAAAATGCCAATTACGGATATCAAGCGTTTTTGTCACTTCAGAGCCGACTTCATTCGCTGAAGTAAGCGTCACTGTCATTGAATCGTCGCCAATATGAGAGATTAATCCCATGTTGACTGACTCCCAATCCGGAGTTTTGATACCTGAGATAGACTTTAGTTCCATCCCTGATTCAATTCCTGCTTGAGCAATGATTGAATTGGGCGTCACTTCACCAATTACCGGTTTGACTGCTGGTACACCAATAAGGAAAACCAGCCAGTAGGCAAAGATAGCAAATAGAAAGTTAAAGATAGGGCCAGCGGCAACAATGGAAGTGCGTTTCCATAGCGGCTTTTGATCAAATGCCACGTGCTTTTCATTTTCAGGCACCTCGTCGACTCGGCTATCCACCATCTTGACGTAGCCACCTAGAGGGATCATCGAAATGCTGTATTCGGTGCCGTCCTTACCTACCTTGCTCCAGATAGACTGACCAAAGCCGATCGAAAACTTTTCAACTTTGACGCCACAACGGCGAGCAACCCAAAAGTGGCCAAATTCGTGCACGGCCACCAAGATGCCCAATGCTACGATAAAAGAAACCAGATTCCACAAGATACCAGTCATTAGCTACGCTCGCGTAAAAATTCTAAGGCGATAGTTCGTGCTATTCTATCTAGCTCTAGCAGGCTTTCCAAGCTATTCACCGTTTCCGCGCGATGGCTTGCTGCGATTTTATTCACAACGAAGTCATTAATACGAGCAATATCAGTGAATCCTACTCGGTTATTCAAAAAGGCATCTACCGCGATTTCATTTGCAGCGTTGAGTGCTGTCGTTAAATGCTGTCCTTCATAACACGCATCAATTGCCAGCTTCAAACATGGATAGCGAGCGAAATCCGGTTGCAAAAACGTTAGCTCACCTACTTGGGTAAAGTCGAGTGGCTTAACACCAGCATCGACACGTGAAGGGTAAGACATCGTAAGAGCAATCGGTGTTGCCATGTCAGGCTCACCCATCTGTGCCAATACTGAACCATCACGGTATTGCACCATCGAATGGATAACAGATTGTGGGTGAATGATCACCTTTAGTTGCTCGCGAGCCGCATTGAATAGCCATTTAGCTTCAATGTACTCAAGGCCTTTATTCATCATGGTCGCGGAATCAACCGAAATTTTCGGCCCCATTGACCAATTTGGATGGGCGATCGCTTGTGCTGGTGTCACTGTGTCTAATTCTGCGATGTCGGTATAACGGAACGGACCGCCCGAACCAGTAAGCAGAATAGAAGAAACACCATGCTCTTCAAGGTTGCAACGACCTAAGTTGGTCTGAACTTGCTGTGGAAGACACTGGAAGATAGCGTTGTGCTCACTGTCGACAGGAAGCAATTCTGCGCCATGTTCTGCAACGGCATCGATAAACAGTTGCCCTGACATCACCAATGCTTCTTTGTTTGCTAGCAGAACTCGTTTACCTGCCTTAACTGCGGCCATGGTTGGCAACAAGCCCGCGGCCCCTACAATCGCCGCCATCACGCTGTCTACTTCTTCTAAAGAAGCAATATGGCAAAGTGCATCAACGCCACCCAACACTTCAGTGTTAGGTGAGATTGAAACTAGCTCAGATTGCACAGCTAAGGCCGCGACCTTATCTGCCATAACGGCATATTTAGGTTGCCATTTATGGCAAAGTGCGACCATCTTTTCAACGTTCGTGCTTGCCGCCAAGGCGACCACAGAAAACAGCTCAGGGTTTTGTTCAACCACTTTTAATGTGCTTGCACCAATTGAGCCTGTTGCACCAAGAATCGTTAACTTTTGCATGATGTAAGACCGTTTGAAAATCTCAGGAGCGACAACAATGGCGCTCCCGATAAATTAGAATACGTAGTAAAGAAGGGCAAATACTGGAAATGCGGCGGTAAGACTATCGATACGATCAAGAATGCCACCATGCCCTGGAATGATGTTACTGCTGTCTTTGATACCAGAGACACGCTTGAACATGCTTTCTACTAAGTCACCAAGTACAGAAATCACCACGGTAACGAGTGTGATGAGCACCATATGAATTGGGCTAGTAAACTGAATCTCAAACCAACCAGTAAACAACCAACCAACAATCAGTGCCGCGATGATGCCACCAATTAGGCCTTCTATGGTCTTATTTGGGCTAACATTCGGTGCCATTTTTCGTTTGCCCATACTTTTTCCAGCAAAGTAAGCGCCGCTATCTGCTGCCCATACTAAGAAGCACACAAAGAGCACAAGTTTTGCACCGTGATAAGGATCGACTGAAATATCCGATGCCCTAAGAATGATCACACTCCAAAGGAAAGGAATTAACGTCAGAAAACCAAACACATGACGAAGCAATTTGCTGTTTTGCCAAAATTTCGTCGTTTTAGGGTAAGTAATCGCCATTGCGCTAGCGACAATCCACCAAAGGAAACCAAGTACTAAAATGGTGTAGTGCGGAGTCGCAAGGAAGTTAAGACTGGTCGCATCTGGCGAAATAAATAGAAAGCTAAGTCCTGTAGCCATAACTGCTGGAATAAATGCAGCCATACGTGATGTGCTTTCCGTGAATTTCGTCCACTCCCAAAAACCTAACAGGGTTATCGCCGTCAATGCGAGGATAAAGCCCATCAGCGGTAATTTAAAAATACCTAAAATAACCAGGGGAGCTAAAATTAGTGCTGTTATTATTCTCTGTTTCAAACTAACTAGTCCTTATTGAGCAGCCATTAATGCCTTAATTTGCTCGCCAGTGCAGCCAAAACGGCGCTCTCGGTTAATAAACCAAGTCACGGCGTTAACCAAACTGTCTTCATCAAAATCAGGCCAGTACTCTTCAGTAAAGTACATTTCAGCATAAGCCATTTGCCACAGCATAAAGTTACTGATCCGGCATTCACCACTGGTACGAATCAAAAGATCGACCTCAGGTAAATCAGCCATGGTCAGATGCTGGGTAATTAGCTGCTCATTGATATCCTCTATACGGATCTCACCGTTACGCGCTTTCAGTGCCAACGATTTTGCCGCCTCTGTGATGTCCCATTTGCCGCCATAGTTAGCCGCAATGTTGATCACCATTCCTGTATTGTTCGCTGTTAATGTTTCTGCTTCTGCAATTTTACCTTGTAAGCGCTCACTAAAACGACTGGTATCACCAATAACACGTAGGCGTAAGTTATTTTTGTGTAGCTTTTTCACTTCGCTCGATAGAACAGAAATGAACAGCTCCATTAAAAGGCCGACTTCTTCTTCTGGACGACGCCAATTTTCGCTACTGAAAGCAAACAAAGTCACGGCTTGAATACCAAGTTTAGAAGCCGCAGCAACGGTCTTACGAACGGCATTCACACCTTTTTTATGGCCGAATACGCGAGGTTTTCCTTTGGACTTAGCCCAGCGACCATTACCGTCCATAATGATGGCGATATGTTTAGGAAGGGAGTCAGAGAAGGCTTGAGAATTTTGCATAGGGTGTTAAGTGAGTTCCATCAGTTGGATAGACTAACATAAAAAAACGCTGAGCTGTGAGCACAGCGTTTTCCAACAGTGATGTGGATGGGATAATTAAACTTCCATCAACTCTTTTTCTTTCGCAGCAAGAACGTCATCGACTTTCTTCACTGCAACGTCTGTCAGTTTTTGAATTTCTTCTTGTGCTTTACGATCTTCATCTTCAGAAATTTCTTTATCTTTGAGAAGACCTTTAAGATCACTGTTTGCGTCACGACGGATGTTACGTACCGCAACACGAGCACCTTCTGCTTCACCACGAACGATTTTAACAAGGTCTTTACGACGCTCTTCAGTTAGCGGAGGTAGTGGAACGCGGATGATCGTGCCAGCAGACATTGGGTTTAGACCAAGGTCAGACATCATGATCGCTTTTTCTACTTTTTGAGTTAACTCTTTGTCGAAAACTGTGATTGCTAGAGTACGTGCATCTTCGGCAACAACGTTTGCTACCTGGTTAAGAGGTGTTGCTGCTCCGTAGTATTCTACTGAGATACCAGACAGTAAGCTTGGGTGCGCACGACCTGTACGAACTTTAGAAAGGTTGTTTTTCAGCGCTTCTACGCTTTTATCCATGCGCTCTTGAGCGTCTTTTTTAATTTCGTTAATCACAATTTCACCTTAAAAAATGTCATCTTTCCTGAAGAAAGCTTAAAAGGATTGAGTAAAGCGAAACGCCATTCAAAAAGCATTGAATGGCGTCTTGGAATTAAGCGTTATCGCTGATTAGCGTGCCTTCCGTTTCGCCCATCACCACGCGGCGTAGTGCGCCTGGCTTGTTCATGTTAAATACGCGAATTGGCATTTTGTGGTCACGCGCCAATGTAAACGCTGCCAAATCCATCACTTTCAGCTCTTTATCCAGAACTTCTGCGTAAGTTAGCTTATCATACAGCTCTGCGTCTGGGTTTGCTACTGGGTCAGCCGTAAATACACCATCAACTTTCGTTGCTTTCAGAACTAAATCAGCTTCAATTTCGATACCGCGTAGACATGCAGCAGAATCCGTTGTAAAGAATGGGTTGCCAGTACCTGCAGAGAAGATCACCACGCGACCTTGGCGCAGTTCACGGATCGCATCTGCCCAATTATAGTCGTCACATACGCCGTTAAGAGGAATTGCAGACATTACACGTGCGTTTACGTATGCACGGTGAAGCGCGTCACGCATTGCTAGGCCATTCATTACCGTTGCAAGCATCCCCATGTGATCGCCCACTACTCGGTTCATGCCCGCTTCCGCTAGGCCAGCTCCGCGGAACAAGTTACCACCACCGATAACGACACCCACTTGAACACCCAGTTCAACCAGCTCTTTTACTTCTTGCGCCATACGTTCAAGAACAGCAGGGTCAATACCAAAACCTTCTTCGCCTTGAAGAGCTTCACCACTTAGTTTTAATAGAATACGTTGATACGCTGGTTTAGGGTTCGTAGTCATGGAGTTTACCTTCCAAAAGAGAGTTGTTGATTAACAGTCATGGATAAAGGCTTTACGTAAAACCTACATCAATCACGGCAAATCGTTCTCTGCTCATAAAAAGACCGCAGCCTAGGCCACGGTCTAATATTTACACAGTTCGCTAAGGATTAACCTTTTTGCGCTAGTGCTACTTCTTCAGCGAAGCTTAGGCCTTCTGCTTTCTCGATACCTTCACCAACTTCTAGGCGAACGAATGTTGAAACTGAAGCACCTTTTTCTTTCAGCATTTCGCCTACAGATTTCTTAGGTTCCATGATGAAAGCTTGACCAGTTAGAGAAACTTCGCCAGTGAATTTCTTCATGCGGCCTTCAACCATTTTCTCTGCGATCTCTTTTGGCTTGCCTTCGTTCATAGCGATTTCTACTTGAACTTCACGCTCTTTCGCCACTACGTCTGCAGGTACGTCTTCTGGGTTTACGTACTCAGGACGAGATGCAGCAACGTGCATTGCTACGTGCTTAAGCGTTTCAGCGTCGCCTTCACCAGCAACAACTACACCGATTTTCTCGCCGTGACGGTAAGAAGCGATAGATGCACCTTCAACGTACTGTACGCGACGGATAGTGATGTTCTCACCGATCTTAGCTACTAGAGTAACGCGAGCTTCTTCGAATTGAGCTTGTAGTTCTTCAACAGAAGCTTTAGAAGCTAGAGCTGCAGCTGCAACTTCTTCTGCGAATGCAGTGAAGTTACCGTCTTTAGCAACGAAGTCAGTTTGGCAGTTAACTTCAAGAAGAACAGCAACACCGTTTTCTTCTTTGATGATGATTGCGCCTTCAGCAGCAACGTTACCAGCTTTCTTAGCTGCTTTCGCTGCGCCTGATTTACGCATGTTTTCAATTGCTAGTTCGATGTCAGCGTTTGCTTCTACAAGCGCTTTTTTACATTCCATCATGCCAGCGCCAGTGCGCTCGCGAAGTTCTTTAACTAGAGCAGCAGTTACAGTTGCCATTCTCTATTCCTCGTTTGATTCGAAATAAGGTAAAAAACAGGGGCCTACATTATCGGCCCCTGATGCTAACTATAACTCAATCTATACGACAAAAAGGTTGTGCATAGACTAAGTGTGACACAGAGCCGTTATTATTCAGCTTCTACGAAACCGTCTTTTTCAGCAACTGCTGCAACGTCTTTGTTGCGACCTTCAGTCACTGCAGAAGCTGCAGCGTTTAGGTATAGTTGTACTGCGCGGATCGCGTCGTCGTTACCTGGGATGATGTAGTCAACGCCGTCTGGGTTAGAGTTAGTATCTACCACAGCGTATACTGGAATACCTAGGTTGTTAGCTTCTTTAATTGCAATGTGCTCGTGATCAGCGTCGATTACGAATAGAGCGTCTGGTAGGCCGCCCATATCTTTGATACCACCAAGAGATTTCTCTAGCTTCTCCATTTCACGAGTACGCATTAGAGCTTCTTTCTTAGTTAGTTTGTCGAAAGTACCGTCTTGAGACTGTGCTTCGAATTCTTTTAGACGCTTGATAGATTGACGAACTGTTTTGTAGTTCGTTAGCATGCCGCCCAACCAACGGTTGTTTACGTAGTATTGGTTGCTTGCGATAGCAGCTTCTTTAACAGCTTCAGATGCAGCACGCTTAGTACCTACGAATAGAACTTTACCTTTCTTCTCGCCAACTTTAGCTAGTTCAGCTAGAGCTTCGTTGAACATTGGTACAGTTTTTTCTAGGTTGATGATGTGAACGCGGTTACGAGCACCAAAGATGAATGGCTTCATTTTTGGGTTCCAGTAACGAGTTTGGTGACCGAAGTGAACACCAGCTTTCAGCATATCGCGCATTGATACAGTTGCCATTTTAAAATCCTCTATGGGGTTAGGCCTCCACATCCCCCATAATTCCGACCAAGCTTCTGCTCAGCACCCCGGAATACGTGACGGAATGTGTGTGATTTAAAGATATAAAGTTTTTGGAAGAAGCTTGCTTCGCCACTCGTCTTACGAAAAGTGAAGAGAACAGTCCCCGATTCCGGCGCGCTTTATACCATATTTTAGCCCATCATGGCTAGAAAAAATTGTTTCTAACCCGTGATACTTCTAATAGGCGATTTGGGAATTCGCGGAATTATTCAAGCTATTCAAGTAAGAATGACTCATATTCTTAACTGGCTTGGGTTCATAGCAAGTTGTCTGATAGAATGTGTCCATTCGCACGTTTACGTGCTTACGAATAAGTAGAGAAAACTAATGTCAATCAAGATTAAAACTGCTGAAGAAATCGAACGCATGCGCATTGCGGGCAAGCTAGCCGCAGAAGTTCTAGAAATGATCGAGCCACATATTAAGGCTGGTACTACAACGGAAGAACTAAACCAAATCTGTCACGATTACGCACTTGAAAGAGGCGCCTACTCTGCACCACTTGATTACCATGGTTTCCCTAAATCAATTTGTACGTCTATCAACCACATTGTTTGTCACGGCATCCCATCGACTGAAGACGAGAAAGGTGCAAACGGCCAAATCAAACCAGCCGTATTAAAAGATGGCGACATCATCAACGTAGATATAACCGTGATCATCCCGAACGATGAAAACGCAGACTTAAGTGTACGCCCACAGGGCTACCATGGTGATACGTCTAAGATGTTCCTCGTCGGTGACGTAACACCTGCAAACAAACGCCTATGTATGGTCGCTCAAGAAGCGCTTTACATCGGTATGCGTCAAGTTAAGCCTGGAGCAACGGTTGGTGATATCGGTACTGCTATCGAGAAATACATCAAAGACAACAATAAGAATAACCCACGCAACAAGTTCTCTATTGTTAAAGATTTCTGCGGTCATGGCATCGGTGATGAGTTCCATGAAGAACCACAAGTAGTACACTACAAGAACAAAGATCGCCGCGTGCTAAGAGAAGGCATGTGTTTCACCATTGAGCCAATGATCAATGCAGGTAAGTACGGTTGTACCGTTGACGCACAAGATGACTGGACAGTGTACACGGGTGACGGCAAAAATTCAGCGCAATGGGAACACACGATTGTCGTAACCAATGATGGCTGTGAAGTGTTAACACTTCGTAACGACGATACGATTCCTCGTCTAATGAAAAATGCGTAACACCAAATAACTTTCCATATCCCTGCTCTTGCGGGGATATTTTTTATCAGCATCAAATTTGATACATTGCTTTGATTAGATAGGTGCACGGATAGCAAATATGACCCTTCAGTCTCCTCTTACGTTTACCGACGAACAAATCAAGATCAGTGAACTAAAACAAGAACTCGAGAAGTTCAGCGCATACCAAAAACAAGAGTTTTTTAGTCACCACCCAGTGACCAATCTCGTTTTGTCACGCGCTGAATACATGGATTTATTCCTTAACCGCCTCTGGCAACACTTTGGCTTCAATGATATCCACAATATCTCTTTGATCGCCGTAGGCGGTTACGGCCGTGGTGAACTCCACCCACTTTCAGATATTGATATTCTCATTCTGTCAAACCATCGCCTACCCACCGCACTCGAAGCAAAAATCAGTGAGTTTATTACCTTACTTTGGGATTTAAAGCTCGAAGTTGGACATGCGGTACGTAGTGTCGAAGAGTGTGCGGAAATCGGCCGCAGTGATTTAACGGTCGCAACAAACCTTCAAGAAGCTCGTCTGCTATGCGGTAGTGAAAATACTTTCCAAGCGCTGAAGAAGGTGGTGCTGTCAGACTCTTTCTGGCCGAGCGAAACCTTCTACCGCGCGAAAATCCAAGAGCAGCGCGAACGCCATACCCGCTACCACGATACCACCTACAACTTAGAACCAGATATCAAATCCACGCCAGGCGGATTGCGCGATATTCATACCCTTAGCTGGGTTGCACGCCGACATTTTGGTGCAACTTCCCTACTCGAAATGAGCCGCTATGGGTTCTTAACGGATGCAGAGTACCGTGAGCTTGTCGAGTGCCAAGATTTTTTATGGCGTGTGCGTTTCGCTCTGCATATTGAACTACGCCGTTACGACAACCGACTCACCTTCGCTCATCAAGCTCAGGTTGCCGAGCACCTTGGCTATGTCGGGGAAGGTAATCGCGGCGTAGAAATGATGATGAAGGAGTTCTACCGTACCCTTCGCCGCGTCGCTGAGTTGAACAAAATGCTATTAAAATTGTTTGACCAAGCGATCATTAACGGTGGTGCATCAGAAGATGTAGAGATCATAGATGACGATTTCCAACGCCGTGGGGCATTAATTGAGGCGCGAAAACCCGCATTATTCCAAGCTCGCCCAGAAACAATCTTAGATATGTTCTTACATATTGCCAATGATTCCAGTATTGAAGGAGTCAGCCCTCCAACATTGCGCCAACTGCGTACTGCGCGTCGTCGATTGAATAAATTCCTGCATACTATTCCTCAGGCGCGAGAAAAATTCATGGCGCTGTGTCGCCACCCAAATGCACTACACAAAGCATTCAGTTTAATGCACAAACTCGGCGTGTTAGCGGCGTACCTTCCACAATGGAGTCGCATTGTTGGGCAAATGCAGTTTGACTTGTTCCATGTGTACACAGTAGATGAACACAGTATCCGCTTGCTCAAACACATCAACACGTTTAGCTACGCAGAAAACCACAGTAAGCACCCTATTTGTTGTGAAGTCTACCCTCGGATTCAAAAAAAAGAATTGCTGATCCTCGCAGCAATTTTCCATGACATCGGAAAGGGACGTGGCGGTGATCACTCCGTCATTGGAGAGGGTGAAGCCTACGACTTCTGTATCGAACACGGCTTATCCAACCCAGAGGCTAAATTAGTCAGTTGGCTGGTCAGGCATCACCTACTGATGTCCGTCACCGCCCAACGCCGTGACATCTATGATCCTGATGTTATTACCGAGTTTGCTAAGCAAGTTCGCGATGAAGAACGTCTTGAGTACTTAGTATGCCTGACCGTTGCCGATATTTGTGCAACCAATCCAGAGCTGTGGAATAGCTGGAAACGTACATTGCTTGCCGAGCTTTTCTACTCCACTCAACGAGCGCTGCGCCGTGGTTTAGAGAATCCGGTTGATGTACGTGAACGAATTCGTCATAACCAACAAATGGCGTCAGCATTGTTACGTAAAGAAGGCTTTTCGGCCCGTGAAATCGAAGTGCTGTGGCAACGCTTTAAAGCCGATTACTTCTTACGTCACACCCATAAACAAATCGCTTGGCACTGTGAAAATTTACTACGCATGGAAGACCCAACTAAGCCGTTGGTGCTTATCAGTAAAAAAGCCACCCGTGGCGGTACCGAAGTGTTCGTTTATAGCCCAGATCAACCCGCGTTATTTGCTACCGTTGTTGCGGAGCTTGACCGTCGTAACTTCAACGTACACGACGCTCAAATCATGACCAGTAAAGATGGCTTCGTGCTCGATACCTTTATGGTGCTTGACCAACATGGTAAAGCCATTGAAGAAGGTCGCCACGCAGCGGTGACCAAACACATTACTCACGTGCTCGAAGACGGCCGCCCGACGAAGATTAAAACACGTCGTACACCGAATAAGCTTCAACACTTTAACGTGAAAACCAAAGTCGATTTCTTACCAACTAAGAGCAAGAAACGCACGTTGATGGAGTTTGTCGCTTTAGATACACCAGGGCTTCTGGCTAAAGTTGGTCGAACCTTTGCTGACTTAGGCATTAACCTACACGCAGCAAAAATCACCACCATTGGTGAACGCGCGGAAGACTTGTTCATTCTCACCAGTGAAACTGGTGGCAGGCTAAGTGAAGAGCAACAAGAAGAGTTGCGCGAAAAACTCATTGAGAAGTTGTCTGACAACGCATCAAGTTAAGCAAGGCTAATAATCCATGTGGGTAAGAACGATAGCGATCTTGCCCACAAGTTGAGCAATTTACTAAATATCAACTACCTAGCTCACGTATAGGCTGCTACAGTGAGTCAAGTACACTGATATTTCATTCAATACACAGAGGTAGCCTATGTATCCACACCTCACTGGATTGGGCATTCACGACCCAAAACAGATTGAACGTTACTCCCTGCGCCAAGAAGCACACAAAGACGTCCTCAAAATCTACTTCCACAAACAGAAAGGCGAGTTCTTTGCAAAAAGCGTTAAGTTCAAGTATCCACGCCAAATAAAAAGTGTTCTGGTCGATAGCGGTAGCCACAAATACAAAGAAGTCACCGAAATCAATCGCAATCTTACGTTAGTAATCGATGAGTTAAACAAAATAACCAAGCCAGCAAAAATTGCTGATGTGGATGTAAAAGAAAAAATTCTTTCTGACCTTCGCCATCTTGAAAAAGTGGTTTCCAGCAAGATCGCCGAGATCGAAGCGGATTTAGAGAAGCTTAAGTAACCCTATGAATTGATAAGAATTTAAAAGGACTGGCGCATGCCAACCCTTTTAAATTCAGCGAGTGCTCTGGCACTCACAGAGGTCATTCTTTATTAAACGAGCGATTCATTCCACTCAAATCGAGTAAACAACTGCAGCCAAGTCTCATCGATACTTGCCTTCATCACAACATGATCGCCGGTAAACGGATGTACAAAACTCAGCTCTGATGCATGCAGTAACAAACGGTGCGAGTCAAATTCTGTGCGATACAACTTGTTATGCTTGCCGTCACCATGGGTGGTATCACCCACAATCGGATGACGCAGGTGCGCCATATGACGACGCAATTGGTGCTTACGCCCTGTCTTCGGCTTCATTTCCATCAAACAGTAACGCGTCGTAGGGAACTTACCGGTCGAGTACGGCACTTCTACTTTAGCTAAAGGCTTGTATGCGGTAACGGCCTCTTGTGCATTCTTTTCTTGAGACGCAAACTTATCAGCAATCTTATCCAGCTCGACTTTGAGTGCATAATCCAAAACACCCTCTTCTTCAATCCAGCCACGCACGATCGCATGATAGGTTTTCTCCATCTTATGCTCAGCAAACATCGGCATTACTTGTGATGCGATTTCACTCGACAAAGCAAACACTAATACGCCTGATGTCGGACGATCCAAACGGTGTAACGGGAATACATGCTGACCAATTTGGTCTCGTAGGGTTTGCATGACGAACTGAGTTTCGTGTCTATCTAACCAACTACGATGCACTAACATACCCGCAGGTTTATTCACTGCGACAAAGTATTCGTCCTGATAAACGATCTCCAGTTCCACTGGAGCAACAACTTGTGATGTTTCTTGTTCTGACATTGAGATTACTTACATAGTAGGTCGATAGTTCGGATGGTAACCAATAGCTCTGCATACTGCGGCTCATGTTTCCACGCTTCGGCAAAGTACGGCTCAATAGAAAAGCCTCTAGGCAATGGTTGGTTACTTTCCACTAAAGCGCGCATTCGAGCAATAAAAACCCACTGCAGCCATTCATGTGGATGTAGTGTATCAATCGCAAATGGTTCCACACTTTGCAAAGCTTGCGGCGATGGCATGGTTTGCTGCCACAGTTCATGCTGTTGGAGTTGCGCTTCAAGTTGGTGAAGTAAGTCGACCAATTGTGTGTTTGTTACCATTAATTCCATCTCGAACCTTGAATTAGCCAAGAATGATACCATTTCTTGTGAAAAGAACGTTAGGATGTCGTGTTTAATGGAAAATATTCAAACCCTCACTCAGCTACTTCGCAACAGCAATTGTGAATATCAAATTTTCGACCTTGGCCGTCGTATTAAAACTATCGATCCACAAATGTTTGCTGATGTAGAGAAAGGTCAATGCCCTTACCCATTTCCAATGCAGCGCAAAGCGCATTTAGCGATCGCTTACTGGAATGAACAAAAGCAACCTTGGATTTGGTTCCTTAAGTTTGAATTAGACGAAAGAGGCTTGTTAAAGCAAGCAGATATCGGCAACTTCATTAAATACGTTGTGGAAGCAATGGGCACTCGTCTAAGTGAAGAAATGTCTGAAGAGCAGCAACAAAAGCTTGCCAATAACCCATACACTTTCAAACCTGCTGAAGAGAAGATGGCCGTATTCCATAGCCAAGTGCGTGCAAACTTGGATTTACCCACCAGCCAATACTACGAACATACTCAGCACTACTTCACTGGGGGATTAGGTTGGGAAAACTGGCAAACCGTCGGCCTGCAAGGCATTACCGATATGGCAGCTCGCCTAGGTAAAGAACAAAATGCCGTGATCTTTCGTAAAGCCCTTAACCATCTCCCAAACGAACCACTCTACGCCCTACTTGGGGCACTAGAGCATGTCGATCTTCAACAACGCTTAGCCGAGCGTATCGCTGTAAAAGCGCAACAAGAGGTGGAAAGCAATGAGCCAGACCTATTCTTGCTATCAGCATTGATTCGAGCACTATCTGGTGCTCAAGCTGAAGTATCTCTACCAGTGCTACAAGCAATTTTGCAAAGTCCACGTTTGAGCCATCAAGAGATACTGATTGGTATTGCTGGACGTACTTGGCACCTATTGGCTGACGCAAATACCGCAGAACTATTTTTACTGCGCCTCGCACAAACCGGTAACCAAGCACTATTTAATCAATTGTTTGCCGATTTGGTTATGCTACCGGAGCTAAGAATGGTGCTGCTGCCCCTACTACACTCGAGCCCATCGGAAGAGCTCGCAATGGCGCTGATTAAATTACAGCAAGCTACCAAAGGATAAGAAAGGGTTAAGGATGATTGATGACCTAATCGCAATTTTGGCACTGTGCTTTTTTTGCTTTCTATTTTGGCAACAACGACGCCAATCGGAATTGGCGAAAATCGCTATTGCACGTAAATGCGAGCAACTGGACCTGCAATTAGTCAGCATCGCTTTTGGTGCCCATAAACTGAAAACGCCAGAGGGAGTCTGGCGTTGGCATACCGTGTATGAGTTTGAGTTTTCATCTCTTGGTGATGATTGCTACCAAGGACAACTGACGATGATAGGATTTAGGCCGCTGAACTTTCACCTACCGCCACATCGCTTGTAAATTCCATCTCAAAGTAAGGGCCGTATAGGTCCTTGCTTTCTCTTTTCTTTAGAAATCCAAGTTTTTCCAGTACAGCCATGGGTGCTTCATGGTGGCTATTCACACCTGCTTTTACTTTGTGCAGCCCTAGCTCACGACATGCCTTCGGCAAAAACGCCTTTAGCGCTTCTGTCGCTAACCCTTTACCCCAATAAGCTTTATCAAAGATAAACCCTAGCTCAGGTTCGTCATCAAGATGAGAAATGAACACGTGTCCCATGTAGTCACGGTTGGTACTTTCTAACACAGCCATGCTATAGACATTCTCATCATCCAGTATCTTTTCAAACAATTGCTTTGCCGAAGATACCGTATACGGCCCGTTCATTTCTGCGCGATTTTGAGCACAGCAATTCAACATCACGAACTCTAGTTGCAACGACTCATTGTAGGGTAGAAGAAGCATTCTTCTGGTTACTATGGTCACATCTATTCCTTGATTACAACAAACTTAATTTATCTACAGAAAAAACCATATAGGCTAAGAATCTGCAGTACATAACGCCTTTAATTTGAGAAGCCGAAAGTTAAACCAACTGGGTGGAAAGAATATTGATCTGGGTTGTTTTTTATTCGGTGACGCGCGGATTTTATAAATTCTGTGATGTTGACACTTTCAATTACCTAACGTTGTAAAAGTGCAAAAATAAGAAAGGCCCCGACACAAAGGTATCGGGGCCATGGTCTTACTCGCAGCAGTCCGGCTACTATTCGTGCTCCATGCATCATCCATAATAGTGGCTGATTCCGTTCGCCTAATCCTTACGTCGCCGTCCTAGCGGTGTCCTTATCATCCTGATAACTAACATTCCTCGTTAGCGCACATCACTTGTTCCTTGAGCGGTGTCCCTTGCATCGTCCTGATGCTGTCCTTACCTCAATCCTATGAGGGGTCCATTGCCTATCCTTAGTCATCAACATCCTATTGATGATTGTGTCCTTACAATGTCCTTCGCTCCATGCTTGATCACACATCCTGAATGACCAAATCGTCGTCCTGACGATAACCAAATCCCTGGTGCTTTCCTGTTCCATGTCTGCTTCCTGCTGACAAGGTTTAATTTACGCTTTTCCCGTAAAATCGCAATCCACCTAAAAAATCTTTTGCTGAAAAAAACTCGTTAATGATATGTTAACTTCTTACCATTCAAATACTTAAAATTATATCTGTCTAGTTTAATGATGACGAAATCGTTTTTTCTCACACGCCGTGTGAGAGATCTCGCACAAGGTACTACCGAAATTGCCATTCGCCAAATTCAGCAGCTCAAAGTATGATGATAAAAGTCATTTTAGTAGGGACAAAATATGTTAACTCAAGACGTCACTAAAGAGCTGGAAGCCGTGATGGACCAACTGCAACAACAAGGCAAACAACCAACTGTTGCACTAGTCAAAACTCGTATGAAAACGCCTGTACCGATGCCTGCGCTGATCGCAGCCATCAAGAGTTGGAAGAGCGCAAGTCGAATTCCTAAGGTGGAAGTAGCAGTACAAACACCGAGTGAAGACGATCGCATCACTGCCCTAGAAAATACCGTGGCGAAGTTGGTCGTGCGTATTAAAGAATTAGAAGCCAAATTATGCGAGAAAACATCATGAGACTATGGGTAGATGCGGATGCATGTCCGAAAGTGATTCGTGAAACCATCGTTCGCGCGGCAGAACGCACCGGCGTTGACTGTACATTTATCGCCAACCATATCGTGCCAGTACCAAAGCGTGCCAATATTCATTCGCTTCAAGTGCCTGCTGGATTTGATATTGCAGACAACGAAATCGTTCGACGCGTGGAGGCCAATGACTTAGTGATTACCTCTGATATCCCACTTGCAGATGAAGTGATCAGCAAAGGCGCGTTAGCACTGAGTTCTCGCGGAGAGCTCTACACCAAAGACACCATTAAAGCACGTCTCAATATCCGTGATTTTATGGATACCATGCGTTCAAGCGGCATCCAAACTGGTGGTCCGGCGGCACTGTCACAAACTGAACGTCGTGAGTTCGCTAATCACCTCGATAGAATCCTTGCAAAACGCTAAGCGAAGGCAACAAAAAAGCCTGCGACATCGCAGGCTTTGCAATAGAACGACTAAACGCGTACTCGCTAAGGCGTGTAATACGTTGCCGCTCCTGGGCCTACAGGTAGACCAAATACGAATACCCATAGGTAGAACAACACACTCCAACCCACGATGAAGCAGATCGAGTAAGGTAGCATTGTTGCGATCAGCGTACCGATGCCTAAGTTCTTCATGTAACGACTCGCTACCGCTAAAATTAACCCGAAGTAGCTCATCATTGGAGTAATGATGTTGGTGGTTGAGTCACCGATACGGTACGCCGCCTGAATCGTTTCCGGAGCGTAACCCACAAGCATTAGCATTGGTACAAAGATAGGTGCCGTTACCGCCCACTGCGCAGAAGCTGAACCAATCATTAGGTTAATGAAGCCACACATTAGGATGAATGCGAAGAACAACATTGGACCTGTTAGACCAATTTCTTGTAGGAAGCTCGCACCCGCTACTGCGAATACTTGACCGAAGTTCGTCCATTTAAAGAAAGCAACAAACTGAGCAGCAAAGAATACAAGTACAATGTACATGCCCATCGAAGACATAGACTTCGCCATTGCGTCAATCACGTCGCGGTCAGTCTTCATTGAACCTGTCACTTTACCGTAGACGAAACCCGGGATTGCGAAGAATACGAAGATAAACGCTACGATACTTTTCAGGAATGGAGAACCGGCAACGGTACCTGTTGCCGAACGCAGAACACCGTCAGCTGGCACAATCGTCCAAGCAAGGAGTGCTGATACAGCAAGAACGGCAAGACCCGCTAGCTTAAGACCTTTCTTCTCAAGATCTGTTAGCTTACCCATCGAGTCATTTGATAGGTCTTCTGACGCTTCTTCATCGTTGTATTTGCCAAGTTTTGGCTCAACGATTTTCTCAGTAACGAATGCACCGGTAATCGCAATAAAGAAGGTAGATACAAACATGAAGTACCAGTTTACTTCAGGACCAACGGTGTAAGTTGGGTCAATCATCTGCGCGGCTGTTTCTGTAATACCTGAAAGCAGTGGATCAACCGTACCGATCAGAAGGTTTGCTGAGTAGCCACCAGAGACACCAGCAAATGCCGCAGCAAGACCAGCTAATGGGTGACGACCTAAAGAGTGGAACAACATCGCTGCCAGTGGAATTAATACCACGTAGCCAAGTTCAGATGCTGTATTTGAAATGATACCAGCAAACACGACGGTAAAAGTGACCATACGCTTAGATGCACCCATCACCATGCCACGCATTGCTGCAGACAATAGACCTGAGTGTTCAGCAATCGCAACACCAAGCATTGCAACAAGCACCGTACCCAACGGCGCGAAGCCAACGAAGTTCTTCACTAAGTTAGTCACAATGAGCTGCAAGCCTTCTGCATTGAGCAAGCTTACTACGTAGATCATGCCATCAGCAGCACGGCCTTTGGCTCCTTCTGGACGGGGATCCATGACAGATACTTCGAAATATCCAGCGATGCCTGACGTCACTAAAATGGCCACACAGAAGATAGCAAAAAGCGTAATTGGGTGGGGTAAAAGGTTCCCCAAATATTCAACAGTATCGAGGAAGCGCGTAAATAACGGCTTTTTTGGCGAGTTTTGTTTAATCGAAGCAGATGAACTCATCTGTTTCCTCCTTGTAGTTATTCCTGCGCATATGTGACACAAATGTCACAAAGCTTGCGCAGGTTACTCGACACGAGAGTTAAATTAAAGTTCAATACGTTACAATTTGTAAATAAAGGCCGATATTTTAACCATAAATTACCCAGAAGGCAGTTACATCATCCACATAGATAAAATAACTCAGAACTATGCATTGGCCACAGCTATAAACGCTAAGATACTTGTGGCTATTTCTTCATCACGTGTTGAACTTATACATTCCTTTTAGCCGGAATTTCTGCTCGATGGATTACCGACTTTTATAATGCAGCAATTCGCATGAGACGCCCTCTGCAAGGTTCTTCCCTTAAGATTTAAAAACCACAACAAAAACCAACCAAATTTATGGTATTTTCGTTTCAAACCTTAATTGAAATCACTATCTATGTATTCCATTGAACCAATAGGCATTATTGAAAGCCCATATAAAGAGAAGTTTGCCGTTCCACGTCAACCTCGTTTGGTACCTGCGGCAAGGTCTCGAGTCAAACTCGTGGGGGACGCAAACAGCCCTGAAGCCGTAAGAGGTTTAGATCAGTTCTCTCATGTCTGGTTACTGTTTTTATTTGATCAAAATCTGGAAGCGGGATGGAAGCCTACGGTAAGGCCACCGCGCTTAGGTGGCAACGAGCGTATTGGTGTGTTTGCTTCACGCTCAACCTTCAGACCCAATGGTATTGGGATGTCAGCAGTTGAAGTAAAAGGCGTCACTAAGAAAGGCGACCAAAACTATTTGGAACTAGGCAGCGTAGACTTAGTCGATGGCACGCCCATTATCGATATCAAACCTTATATCCCCTACTCAGATTCCATTCCAGAAGCGGTTGGTGGGTATGCGGAAGGCGCACCAGATAAATCTTCTGTCGCCTTCTCATCCGATGCATTGGCGATGTTAGAAAAACGCAACGATACTGAATATGTGACCACTGTTATTGAACAAGTTCTCGCACAGGATCCTCGCCCGGCTTATAAGAAAAATAAACCTGACAGCAAGGAATATGCGGTAAATTTGTTCGATCTAAATGTGAAGTTTACTGTCAACGAAAACTTAATATCAGTTACTGCGATCGAAAGCTTTTGACAAAGTCATTTGGCTGATATTATAGGTGGCTAACCATTTTCCCATCATGGGGCCTTCGTACTCTAGCCCACTTTGGCGAGAGTATTTAACTTTAATAAACGGATAAATTTAATGCGTACCAGTAATTATCTTCTTTCTACTCTGAAGGAGACTCCAAACGACGCAGAAGTAGTGAGCCATCAGCTCATGCTACGTGCGGGTATGATCCGTAAGCTGGCTTCAGGTCTTTACACCTGGCTGCCTACTGGTCTACGTGTACTGCGTAAAGTCGAAAACATCGTTCGTCAAGAAATCGACAATGCAGGTGCAATCGAAACTTTGATGCCCGTTGTTCAGCCGTTTGAACTATGGGAAGAAACAGGTCGCTCTGAGAAAATGGGTCCTGAACTGCTTCGCTTTACTGACCGCCATATTCGTCCGTTTGTACTTAGCCCAACAGCAGAAGAAGTGATCACTGCATTGGTTCGTAACGAAGTCAGCTCTTACAAGCAACTTCCGATCAACCTTTACCAGATCCAAACTAAATTCCGTGATGAGCGTCGTCCACGCTTTGGCGTAATGCGCGCACGCGAATTCTGCATGATGGATGCATACAGCTTTGATATCGACAAAGCTGGTCTAGAGAAATCTTATCAAGCAATGCACGACGCTTACTGTAAAGCGTTTGACCGCATGGGCCTAGAATACCGTCCTGTACTGGCTGACTCTGGTGCTATCGGTGGTAATGGTTCTCAAGAATTCCACGTTCTAGCGGAAAGCGGCGAAGATTTGATCGCCTTCTCGACTGAATCTGATTACGCAGCAAACATCGAAAAAGCAGAAGCGGTTGCGCCTGCGATTGAACGTCCTGCGCCAACTCAGGAAATGACGCTAGTTGATACACCTAACGCGAAAACTATCACGGAATTGGTTGAGCAACACGGTCTATCAATCGAGAAAACCGTTAAAACTCTGTTCGTGAAAGCTTCAGATGAAATCGATGCACCTATCGTTGCCCTGATCATCCGTGGTGACCACGAGCTGAACGAAATCAAAGCAGAAAACCTAGCTGAAGTTGCTTCTCCTCTAGAGATGGCAACCGAAGAAGAAATGCGTGAGCTAATCGGCGCTGGCGCAGGTTCACTAGGCCCTGTTGGTCTTGAGCTACCATTTATCGTTGACCACTCAGTCGCAGTAATGAGTGACTTTGGTGCGGGCGCAAACATCGACGGCAAACACTACTTCGGTATTAACTGGGGCCGTGATGTTGAACTAGGCCAAATCGCTGATCTACGCAACGTGGTAGAAGGCGATCCAAGCCCATGTGGCCAAGGTACTATCATGCTTAAGCGTGGTATCGAAGTCGGTCACATCTTCCAACTAGGTAATGTTTACTCTGAAGCGATGAACTGTGGTGTTCTAGATTCTAACGGTAAGAACGTGATCCTAGAGATGGGTTGTTACGGTATCGGTGTATCACGTGTTGTCGCTTCTGCTATTGAACAGAACCACGACAAGTACGGCATCATCTGGCCAGACGCACTCGCGCCTTTCCAAGTTGCTATCGTACCAATGAACATGCACAAATCTGAACGCGTTCAAGAAGCAGCAGAGAAGCTATACACTGAACTGACAGCTATGGGCATCGAAGTGCTATTCGATGACCGTAAAGAACGCCCAGGTGTTATGTTCTCTGATATGGAACTGATCGGTATCCCTCACACTATCGTGATTGGTGACCGCAGCATGGACGAAGGTAACTTCGAATACAAGAACCGTCGTAGCGGTGAGAAAACAGCGGTAGCGATGGCTGATATCGTTGAGCACATTAAAGCTCAGCTACAATAATCTGTTCTGAATACATAGCGATAAAAAGGGTTGGCTTCGGTCAGCCCTTTTTATGTCTGTAGAAAGCCCCCTATTATTTGTGTTGTTAATCTTTGGTTCAGATTTATCACCTTAAACTGGATTCAATCTAGTAAGGAGGTTACTCATGGATCTAAAAAGTCTTCTTAACCAAGCACTCAAATCAGACCTACTTAAACAAGGTACCGATGCGCTCAGCAAACAAACGAGCAATATCAAATCATCATCCAGATCTAGCCAACTGAAAACACTTGGCGCAGGCGCAATTGGTGGCAGCCTCATTGGCATGCTAATGGGCTCGAAAAAAAGCAAAAAGATGGCGAAGAAAATGGGCACAGGTGCACTTAAGGTCGGCGGTGCTGCTGCACTAGGCGCACTGGCTTACAAAGTCTACAACGATTGGCAAGCCAAACAAGATGCGCAAGGCATTAATGAAACTTTCGACCCGAATGACAACAAGCACGCAAAGCTGATTCTCAAAGCCATGATTGGCGCAGCAAAAGCTGATGGCCATGTGGACAAAGAAGAGATGGTTCGTATTGAACAAGCACTAACTGAAATGGGCGCAGACGAGCAAGTAAGGCAATTAGTTCACCAAGAACTGCACAAGCCACTCGATCCTGCCGAAATCGCGCGACTTGCGACATCCCCCCAGCAAGCATCAGAAATTTATCTCGCATCACTGATTGTGGCAGATGAGCAAAACTTTATGGAAAAAGCTTACTTACAAGAGCTTGCGAAACAGCTCAACCTTTCTCCAGAGGTCACACATCAACTGGAAGTACAATTACAGTGATGAATATTTGCTCAAGTTGTCTGTGAATTTGAGCCAAAACAATTCTCTGCTTTGAGTTTCAAAACGGCTATGTGTATATTTGAGAGCAGTTATCATTTATTAAGGATTTAGCCATGCAAGTATACGGCTGTTGTGATTTGGTTCGTGAGCTTTACGCTCAAATTGGTAGTGGCGATCAAGCTTACATCCCTCAAGCGATCTCATGTGCAGTAAGAGCACTGAACGACGTTGCGGCTGACGAGTCTCTACCTAAAGACGTTCGTGAAAAAGCGGCATTTGCTGCGGCAAACCTACTGATCTCTGATTTCGAGGATAAGCAATGAACTTGGCGAACTTTGAATCGATGGATCCAATAATGCTGATGAGCATCGTCAACATGAAGCTGCGTGACGACTTCGGTGGTGATCTCGATAAACTCGTGGCTTTTTTTGAGATTGACCGTGCCGCGCTTGAAGCAAAGCTGGCGTCTGCAGGTTTTGACTTTTTGCCTGACGCCGGACAGTTCCGTTAATCGTTAATCGTTAATCACGACGGACAACGTAAACAACGAATAGATAAAAGGGCTTGATGCATTCATCAAGCCCTTTTCATTTGTGCATTGTGTCAGCTCATTAACCGAATGAAGCCCAGATAACCGTCGCCACGAGAATCGGACAAACGAACTTCACATACGCAGGCCACAACTTACCAAACCAGCCTTGTGTAAACTCAGGGCAACCTTGCTCAAGTTCTTTAATTTTCGAGTGGCGGTTCCATACCCAGCCACCGAATAGACAGAACAACAACGCTGCCATTGGTTGTAGATATTGCGTCGCAAGCGTTGCGACCATGCCGAATAAGGCACCAAAGTTAAATACGATCACCACACTAAATAGCGCTATCAAACCACCTAACACCCAACTGGTTGTGCTGCGCTTAGTATTAAAACGCTCGCCAACTAACGCAACTGGACACTCCAACATAGAAATCGATGACGTCAACGCAGCAATGGTGAGCAATAAGAAAAAAGCAATTGAGAATAACTGTCCTAACAAACCAAGGCTATCAAACATCAACGGTAGTACCGTGAATACCAAGGTGTCTGAGCTCAGTAGCGAGCCATCTTCCGCGTAGATTTGCACACCTTTTTGCATCGCAACAAACATAGCAGGCATGACAACCAAACCTGCGATAAAGGCAACGGCGGTATCGACCATGGTTACGTTCATGGCCATCTTAGGTAAATTCTCTTTCTTGCTTAAGTAAGAGCCGTAGATCAGCATCGAACAGCCACCAATGGTCAGTGAGAAGAAGCCCTGTCCCATTGCTGCAAGGATAAGCTTGCGATCCCATACTTTATCAAAGTCCGGTACTAAGTAGTGCTTCAAACCTTCCATCGCGCCATTTTGTGTCATGATGTAGATGAACAGCAAACCAAACAGAACAAACAATGCAGGCATTAGGCGTGTCGACCACTTCTCAATACCTTGTTTTACGCCACCTTGTACAATCAAAATAGTTAATACATAAAAGGTAATCGTACCGAAAAGATTGCGTTCAACGCTGAAGCCCTTCAACCATTGTGTCGCCGCTTCCATGCCCATGATGTCGCTGATTGCACCGAGCATAAAACAGATCAACCAACCGCCAACGATAGAGTAAAACGCCAGTACAGCACTTGGCACACTCAAGCCAATCCAACCAACAATGCCACCTAACTTCTTGCCGACTGGGTTGTCCGTTAATGAACGCATGCTATCTACTGGGTTAGCTTGGCCATGGCGACCAATCGCCATCTCAACCACTAGCATAGGGAAAGCGACGATAAGAATCATCACTAAGTAAACCAGCAAAAAGGCACCACCGCCATTGCTTGCCGCTTGAGTAGGAAACCCCCAAATATTACCTAGGCCCACAGCCGCCCCTGCCGCCGCTAAAATGAACCCAAGACGAGAGCTAAAATGCTCACGGGATTGAGAAGAGGTTTGTTGTGTCATACTACTCACACGAAATATCAACGAACTAGTGAGCTAGTACACTATAGCAATGTCATCTATTAAACAAGAGCAATTAGGTTAATTACTCGGCAATCAAATTCATTCGCCATCATTCAATTGGTAAATTTCCGCATACATCCCACACCGACGAGGAATGCATTCGAAAATCGATATAATAAAGGCCGCTGAGAACACTCAACGGCCTGTATCTTGGCGTAACTAAAAAAACCAATTTAGATCGTAAACACTTGGTAGTCTCTTAGTGCCGGGATCTTCTTCAATAGTTCTTGTTCTTGATCAGCCATTTCATCCAGTGACTCACACAAGCCTTCCGCTTGCTGCTCAACCTCTTTTGAATGCTCAGCTAAACGCTGTTCTACTTTCGCAGCCAATTCCGTCATGCTTTCCGACAATGCTGTTAAATTTAAACCACCCTCTTCTTTCATCTTCGCTGAGAGTGCATCAAACGCGCTCGCGATGAACTCTTTGTTAAAAATCTCCTGGGCTTTTTCAAAGTCCGCGGTCCAAGATTCACTCATAGACTCGAAGCTCTCAGCAGGTAGAATAAAATCGCCATCTTTGTAGTAACGAGCCTCAACATCCGCAAAGAACGCTTTCACGGCAACTTTCACATTATCAAATGAATCCGGCGCGTCTAAGCTCACTGCGATATCATCAATGATGTCGTTTGCTAGCGCCAGACCGTCGCTTGCCAATTGCTTTGCTTGCGGAATATACGCATTCATCTTTTCACGATAATCTTCAATCGCGGCCTTTTGATCCGCATTGAGAGTGATCAATTCGCCTTTTATGAAAAGGTTATTATCTTCATCCACCACCGCTTTTTCACCGTTGGCGTGTAAAATTTCTAAGTTCTGACCATCCATCCGAACTTCATTATTGATGTCGACACGACATTGCGCTGCATAGCCAGTTGCGCTGACCATCAGCAATGAGAGTGTGAACAGTTTTTTCATTACTTTCTCTTTTGTCATGGTGATTTCTATAAACTATAACAGTGAATGATCGGTTGGATGTCAGTAGACCGTCACAACCTCATAACACTTCGTTTTATCGTGAATTTTAACTTCTATCTCTTCGCCATCTTCTTTGCCCATTAAAGCACGACCAAGCGGAGATTTGGAAGTAAGAACAAATACTTCCTTATCTTGCCACTCCACCGTTAACCCACCTGAACATGGGCCGATGAAAAATGATCTCTCAATATCATTCTCATCCTGCAGTTCAACGTATGCACCGACAGCAATCGGAGATTCAGTAAAGTCACGAATAACCAGTGCACGATATTGACGTAGCTCCTCTTCACTCTCTTGTACTCGCATTGCCTGCCCATGAGCAAGATAAGACGCTTCTAACGCTAAGGTGTCATATTTGTGCTCGGGCACCGTCTGTTCATCGGTGGCGGCATCGATAGCTCGTTGAGTCGATGCATGGGCAATGTGAAGTTTGTCTTCCAATTGCGTAATGATAATTTGGACTAGCTCTGCTTTGTTCATACTTTTAAGGCGCGCATTGAGCACTAAGGATATGGTAATGTGCTCTAGTTTATCATCAAAGAAAGGTTTCCCCATTATGCAAAGTGGCCCACTTCAGCAAACCCTTCAATCCGTGTTTGGCTTTGATTGCTTAAGAGCCGGTCAACAACCTGTCATTGAGGCCGTAATGAATGGTTACTCTGCAGCGGCAATCTTTCCTACAGGCTCGGGAAAGTCACTCTGTTATCAGCTTCCCGCAACGCAATTACCGAATCTTACCTTGGTGATCTCTCCCTTGCTTGCACTGATGAAAGATCAGCTCACCTTTTTACAAAGCAAAGGCATTGCTGCCGCCTCGATTGATAGCAGTCAAAGCCGAGAAGACGCCCAACAAGTTATGGCTGGCGTTAAGAACGGTCAGATAAAAATATTGATGATCTCGGTAGAAAGACTAAAGAATGAACGCTTTCGTGAATTCATCCGTCAAATCCCAATCTCTTTGATGGTGGTCGATGAAGCGCACTGTATATCAGAATGGGGGCATAACTTCCGACCAGATTATCTTAAACTGCCTCAATACCAGCGTGAACTGAATATCCCCCAATCATTACTACTGACTGCGACAGCTACGCCCCCGGTTATTGAGGACATGCAGCACAAGTTTAACATCGCCAGTGAACATATTACGGTAACCGGTTTCTACCGATCTAACCTCGACATTTCAGTCATGCCATGTGAAGAACCAGACAAATTGGCTCAACTCAATGACATCATTGCGGCTTCACCAAAGCTTCCAACCATTGTCTACGTAACACAACAACAAACTGCCGTACAGGTCGCAAAGGCACTGATCCACCTTGGCGTCAATGCGCACGCTTACCATGCGGGCTTAAAAAGTGATATCCGCGAACAAATTCAACAGCAATTCATGGATAGCCAAATAGATTGTATTGTGGCAACCATTGCCTTTGGCATGGGGGTAGACAAATCTGATATCCGCCGCGTGCTTCACTTCGACTTGCCGAAATCTATCGAAAACTACGCACAGGAAATTGGGCGTGCCGGACGAGATGGTCAGCGTTCGGAGTGTATTCTACTAGGCAATACTTCTGGCTTAACTGTACTCGAGAACTTTATTTACGGTGATACACCTGAGCCAAGTTCTATCGATTATGTACTGGAACAAATCCGCGAGAACACTCCGCAATGGGAAGTGATGGCACTGCGTTTATCTCGTGACAGTAATATTCGCCAGTTACCACTCAAGACCTTGCTCGTTTATCTTGAATTAGCCAACGTGATTAAAGCTAAGTACAGTTACTTTGCTGAATATCGATTCAAGTTTTTGCAAGATAAGCAGTTTATCCTCAACCAGTTCCAAGGTGAGCGTCGTCAGTTTGTCGAGGCAATTTTCACGTGTTCAACCAAAGCCAAAATTTGGTGCCAAGTGGACTTAGAAGCACTATGGATGAACTATCAATCAGAGCGTGCTCGTGTGGTCGCGGCGCTTGACTACTTCCACCAGAACGGTTGGATTGAATTAGAGAGCAAACAGCTAACAGATGTGTATTCGGTTCTTCCTGCCACTCAAAACCAAGAGGATCTCTCTCAGCATTTGGTTGAACTGTTCCAATCCAAAGAGCGCAAGGATATTGAGCGCATCCATACGATGCTGAATCTGTTCCAATCGTCCGATTGCTTAAGCCATCAACTGGCGCATTACTTTGCAGACCATAATGCTCCAACTCAATGCGGCCACTGTTCGGTTTGCCGTGGGAAAATCGCCACTTTCTCTCGCCCGCAACATGAACAACCAGAGTTCACTCATTTATCCGCTTGGGTTGATGAATTTGTTCAACTTTCACCAACTGTCGTTAGCAATGCTGCGGTGGCACGATTCCTATGTGGGATCAGCACGCCAATCATCACTCAGCTGAAAGCAAGTAAACTAAGAGGGTATGGCGCTCTGGCGAATGTCTCTTTCGAGCAAGTGTTAAAACAAGTTGAAGCGCTGCGAGCCTAAAAGAAGCTTAATTGACGCGCTTGCTGTTCGGGCTTGAGCATCACACTCAGGCCCAGTAAACGTATTTCTCTGCCATTTTGTCGTTTAAGGATATCTCTTAGAAGCTCTTTGAAGTCTTCTAACTCAAGCTGAGGGTGGATATGCTCAATCGTCGTAAGCTGAAAATCGGCAAACTTAAGTTTGATGCCCTGCTTGATGATAGATTTATCCGGACTGGCTTTCTCCAAACGTTTCTCTAGCTCAGGGTAAAGCTTATCTTCAATCACCTTCCAGCATTCATCATAAGTTGAAATATTCTGGCTAAAGGTACGCTCGACCCCCACCGACTTACGTTCTCGCTCAACCACAACTTCTCGATCATCAATACCGTGGCTGCGTTTCCACAGCGAAGCGCCCTGGCGGCCGAACTGGCGTAACAGTTCGCGGTAGTCGCTATTCTTAATGTCTTCGCAAAGATAAAAGCCAGCCTGGTGTAATTTCTCTAAACTGACCTTACCCACTCCCGGTATCTTTTCTAAAGGTAGTTTATCCACCACCTCTTGAACCTTATCAGGTGGAATAACAAACTGGCCATTCGGCTTATTCATATCAGACGCAACTTTGGCAAGAAACTTAATCGGCGCGATACCTGCAGAGGCAGTTAGGCCAAGTTCATTGTAGATATCATTACGAATCGATTCTGCAATTAAGGTCGCAGAGCCTCGACATACCGTCGCGTTGGTCACATCCAGATACGCCTCGTCGAGAGACAATGGCTCTATGGTCTGGGTATAACGCTCGAAAATAGCACGGATTTGTTGAGAGACTTGCTTATATACATGCATCCGCCCAGGAACAACGAGCAAATTAGGACAAAGTTGGAGTGCACGCGCCGTTGGCATCGCACTTCGAATGCCAAATTTTCGCGCTTCATAATTACAGGTACTAATTACTCCACGTTGCTTTTCATGACCACCCACAGCAAGTGGCACTCCCCGGAATTTCGGGTTGTCGCGCATTTCCACTGCGGCATAAAAACAATCCATATCAACGTGAATGATTTTTCTTACTCGTTCTTGCACGCTCAATACACAAAGCACTGTTTAAAAAAACAGTATAGCGGATAGTCATGGCGCTGAGAATAGTGTTGACGACAGATAAATAAAAACCCGGCAAAAACCGGGTTTCTTTAACTTAAATCACGTTATGCGATGCGATCTTTTTCCCAAGCAGCGAGCTTTTCAGCTCGTGCCGCTTCACGAGCTTCACGCTTCTTACGTGCATCACATGGTTCGGGACAGTTACATACTTTCTCGATACCAACCGCACCAAGACCGCCACAGCTGCCTTTTACCACCTTCTTTTGGAAGATGTAACCTACCGCCATCGCTGCAATTACCGCAACAAAGACAGCAAAAGTAATTAGAAATGTACTCATAAGGACATACTCACTTCTGTTGTTATTTCTTCATGAACGGCTTGTATGCTTCCGAAGCCAGCTCTTTAAAACCATCATCCGTTTTCACAATCATGAAAACCGGAATGTTATTTTCATTCGCGATAGCCATGCCTTTATCTTCACCTAGCACCATGATGCCAGTTGCAAGACCGTCAGCCGTCATCGACGATTTATCCAATACCGTTACAGACACCACTTTATGATGGATCGGTTTGCCTGTTTGCGGGTTAATAATATGAGAGTATCGCACACCATTGCTCTCAAAGTAATTACGATAGTCACCACTTGTTGCAATTGCCATATCACCCGGCTCAATAATGTCCTGAATTGAGCGTTCATCTACGGTTGGTTTTTCGATCGCAATGCGCCATGGCACGCCTTCACGGTTAATGCCTTTCAAACGCATTTCGCCACCGATTTCCACCATGTAATTATGAATACCTTCTGACTGTAGGTAATCAGCGACCACATCTACGCCCCAGCCTTTCGCGATAGTCGATAGATCGACATATAGGTTTGGAATGTCTTTTGATATTTTATTACCTTCAACCGAAAGGTGGTGAATGCCCGTATTTGCTTTTCGAGCCGCCAACTCTTCATCCGTTGGAACCTCTTCTGGACGCGCTTCTGGGCCAAACCCCCAAAGATTCACTAGAGGGCCAACCGTCACGTCCAATGCGCCTAGAGTAAGACCGTTTAAACGAATCGCTTCTTTCACTACCGTAGCGGTTTGTGGTGAGACTTCAAATTGCTCACTGGTTTGATGTTGGTTGAAACGGCTAAGCTCTGAATCTTCACGGTAAGTCGACATTTGATCGTTTACTTCTTCAAGTAGTCGATCGATTTCTGTCTGAAGCACTTCAGGCGATGGTAGGCTACCTTGCTCGATGTATTTGATATTGTAAGTGGTACCCATTGTTGGGCCACTTAAATGGATTTGATCTGCAGGCTGCTCACAGCCCGCCAAAACCAATAGAGAAGCGAATGCAACAAGCCACTTTTTCACTTGTTTACTCCTAGTGTTGTTAATACCAATTCCCCTAATCATCTGATTGGCTGTATTGGCATAAATTGATATGGAAAATGGGTTCTTTGCAACTAAACCGATTTCCTATATCAACTGTTGAATATTGTTTTTATTTCTACAAAAAATAATGGCTGACTAAAGGTAGTCAGCCATAACATATATAATTTCAAGTGGTTGGAGTTGTAGCTAGGCGGTAAATAAACCCAAGCCTATGAGCATAGTTCAACTATGTGATTAGGACGGCCGGCGAACCGGTGGGTTTATGAAACCAACAACGCTACAGCTTCAAATACGCTGAAATTTAACCACCGAAGTCATCTAGTAGGATGTTCTCATCCTCTACACCTAGATCTTTCAGCATGCCGATAACAGCCGCGTTCATCATAGGTGGACCACACATGTAGTATTCACAGTCTTCTGGCGCTTCATGATCACGTAGGTAGTTCTCGTAAAGAACGTTGTGAATGAAGCCAGTGTAACCATCCCAGTTATCTTCTGGAAGTGGATCAGACAGTGCGCAGTGCCATACGAAGTTGTCGTTCTCAGCAGCTAGGCCGTCGAAGTCTTCTACGTAGAACATTTCACGCTTAGAACGTGCACCGTACCAGAATGACATCTTACGCTTAGAGTGCAGACGTTTTAGCTGGTCGAAGATATGAGAACGCATTGGAGCCATACCTGCGCCACCACCAACGAATACCATTTCTGCGTCAGTGTCTTTTGCGAAGAACTCACCGAATGGACCAGAGATCGTACACTTGTCGCCTTCTTTTAGAGACCAAATGAACGATGACATGATGCCAGGTGGTACGTCTGGATTGTTCGGCGGCGGAGTCGCGATACGAACGTTCAACATGATGATGCCGTGCTCTTCTGGGTAGTTCGCCATTGAGTACGCACGAATCGTCTCTTCTGTTACTTTCGACTCGTAACGGAACAGGTTGAACTTATCCCAATCTTCACGATATTCCTCAGGAATGTCGTAATCTGCGTATTTCACGTGGTGAGCTGGCGCTTCGATCTGGATGTAACCACCAGCACGGAAAGGTACTGATTCGCCATCTGGAATTTGTAGCTTAAGCTCTTTGATGAATGTTGCTTTGTTATCGTTAGAGATAACCGTACATTCCCACTTCTTAACGCCGAAGATTTCTTCAGGAAGTTCGATGTCCATGTCAGTTTTCATTGCAACCTGACACGCTAGACGCTCACCTTCACGCGCTTCACCTTTCGTAATATGGTCAAGCTCGGTCGGTAGGATGTCGCCACCACCTGATTTAACTTTTACGCGACACTGGCCACATGAGCCACCGCCACCACAAGCAGAAGATACGAATACGCCAGCACCCGCTAACGCAGTTAGTAGCTTACCACCTGGCTGTGTAACGATCGCCAACTCAGGGTTATCGTTCACAGAAATTGTAATGTCACCTGTTGGTACAAGCTTAGACTTAGCGAAAAGAATCACTAGTACTAGCGCAAGTACGATCAGAGTAAACATCACTACACCAAGAATAATGTCCATTGACTATTCCTTAATTGTTGCGGTTTACCCGACTTACAGTTGAACACCAGAGAAAGACATAAAGCCTAACGCCATCAAACCTACAGTGATGAACGTGATACCTAGACCACGTAGACCAGGAGGTACGTCTGAGTACTTCATTTTCTCACGGATACCTGCAAGAGCGACGATGGCTAGCATCCAGCCCACACCTGAACCGAAACCATAAACAATAGATTCAGCAAAGTTGTAGTCACGTTGTACCATGAAAGATACACCACCGAAGATCGCACAGTTTACAGTGATCAGCGGTAGGAAGATGCCTAGCGCGTTGTACAAAGGTGGGAAGAAACGGTCAAGAACCATCTCTAAGATCTGTACAAGTGCTGCAATTACACCGATGAAGGTGATGAAGTTTAGGAAGCTAAGGTCTACGCCCTCAACTAACGCGTTCTCTTTCAGAACTAGGTTGTATACTAGGTTGTTCACAGGAACCGCGATAGTAAGTACTACCACTACTGCAACGCCTAGGCCGAAAGAGGTCTTAACTTTCTTAGATACGGCAAGGAAAGTACACATACCTAGGAAGAAAGACAGTGCCATGTTTTCGATGAAAATCGATTTAACTAGCAGACTGATGTAATGTTCCATGACGCCCTTACTCCTTCGCTTCTACTTGTTCTGGTTTCAGAATACGGATTACCCAGATCAGGAAGCCGATTAGGAAGAATGCAGATGGTGCTAGTAGCATCAGGCCGTTTGGTTGGTACCAACCACCATTGCTCACTAGCGGAAGCACTTCCATACCGAACAGTTTACCTGAGCCAAATAGCTCACGGAAGAAACCGACAGTGATAAGAACGAAACCGTAACCAAGACCGTTACCAATACCGTCGATTAGAGATGGAATTGGCGCAGACTTCATTGCGAATGCTTCAGCACGACCCATTACGATACAGTTCGTGATGATAAGACCTACGAATACCGATAGCTGCTTAGAGATATCGTATAGGTAGGCTTTTAGCACTTGGTCTACCACGATAACTAACGATGCGATGATCGCCATCTGAACGATGATACGTACGCTGTTAGGAATGTGGTTACGGATAAGAGATACACAGAAGTTAGACAGAGCCGTTACGAAAATAACCGCTAGAGTCATAACAAACGCTGTCTCTAGTTTTGTTGTTACTGCAAGCGCAGAACATACACCAAGAACCTGAAGCGCGATTGGGTTGTTATCCAATACTGGCGCTAGGATGCTCTTTTTAACATTTTGGGTACTGGACATTAGTTTAGACCTCCGTCACGCACTTTCTCTAGGAACGGTCCAAAACCGTTGTTGCCTAGCCAAAAGTCAAACGTGTGCTGTACACCTACTGCAGTAAGCGTTGCACCTGATAGACCATCTACTGCATGCTTAGAACCTTGTGGCGCACCACCCTTCACGATCTTGATCGCTGGTTTGTGGTTTTCGTCAAACAGCTCTTTGCCTACGAATTGTGCACGCCAAGTTGGGTTCTCAACTTCACCACCCAATCCCGGAGTTTCACCTTGTTCGTAGTAAGTAATACCGTTAACGGTGTTACCATCAGTTTGTACTGCCACGAACGCATACATCATTGACCATAGACCGTTACCGTGAACCGGCAGAATCACTTGGTCAACTTTGCCATCTTGCTTAACAAGGTAAACCGTACCCACGTTTGCACGACGGATGATTTTCGCTTTGTCTTGTTCAGCGGTTAGTTTGATAGATTGTGCAGGATCTTTTGCTGCCGAGCGCTGATCATAAGCACCAGCATTGCCTTCAACAAAGTTACCTGTTTTGAAATCCACCAAACGTGGCTCAATGTACTCACCGTACAGCTCTTTCACTTGTGCTGAATTTGACGCTTCAATGCCAGCGACTTCAAGGATTTTAGTTTGCTTATCTAGCACAGCATTTTCTTGCTGTTTGCTGCGTAAACCTACTGCGGCTGTTGATACGATGATTGAACAAACGAGGCTCAACCCGACAACAACACCCAGCGTCTTTTTAATGCTGTCGTTATTACTTGCCATAGCGTGCTAGTCTCCGCTTGATGTTCTTCTCAATCACTACATGGTCGAACAGAGGTGCAAATAGGTTCGCGAATAGAATCGCCAGCATCATACCTTCTGGGTACGCTGGGTTAACTACACGGATCATCACACACATTGCACCGATAAGGATGCCGTACCACCACTTACCGCCATTGGTAAATGAAGCGGATACTGGGTCTGTTGCCATGAAGAACATACCGAACGCAAAACCACCTAGAACTAGGTGCCAGTGCCATGGCATGTTGAACATTGGGTTGGTGTCAGAACCGATCACGTTAAATAGTGTCGCTACTGCAATCATACCGATCATTACACCCGCAATGATGCGCCATGAAGCGATTCGCATGTAAACGATCATCGCTGCGCCAATCATTAGTGCTAGCGTCGATACTTCACCGATTGAGCCTGGGATGTTACCAATGAAAGCATCCATCCAAGTCACAGGAGCGCCAGTGATGTTGTTGATCAACGCGCCGCTACCGCCGTTAGCCCATTGGCTAAGCGCCGTTGCACCAGAGAAGCCGTCAGCTGCAGTCCAAACGACGTCACCCGAGATTTGAGCAGGGTAAGCGAAAAATAGGAACGCACGGCCTGCAAGTGCAGGGTTAAGGAAGTTACGACCTGTACCACCGAAAATCTCTTTAGCAACAACAACACCAAAGGTAATACCTAGTGCCGCTTGCCACAAAGGTAGCGTTGGTGGAACGATAAGTGCGAACAGAATAGAAGTAACAAAGAAACCTTCGTTAACTTCGTGCTTACGCACCATACAAAACAGCACTTCCCAGAAACCACCAACGATAAATACCGTTGCGTAGATAGGTAGGAAGTAAGTCGCACCTAGTAGCATTTTACTGCCAACCCCTGCATCAGCGCCAAGAGTGCCGCCAAGCATTTCGGTTAGCCAGTAGTGCCAGTTACCACCGATGATTGTCGCTAGTTGTTCACCAGCGTACATGTGGTTTAGAGCTGCGATAGCTTGGCCACCCGCGTTGTACATACCCCAAAACATTGCTGGGAATACCGCGAACCAAACCATGATCATGATACGTTTTAGGTCAACGCTATCACGAACGTGTGAGCTTTTTTTAGTCACTAGACCAGGCGTGTAGAAAACAGTTGCTGCAGCTTCGTACAGAGCAAACCACTTTTCGTGTTTGCCGCCCGGTTCAAAATGATGCTCGATGTCTTCAAGAAACTTTTTAAGAGCCATGAAAATTACCCTTCCTTCTCGATCGTATCTAGGCATTCACGAAGTAACAAACCGTACTCGTACTTACCAGGACATACAAAGGTACACAATGCTAGATCTTCTTCATCCAGTTCAAGCGCACCTAGTGCTTGAGCACTGTCTGTATCGCCAGCACATAGATCACGAAGTAGCAGAGTAGGCTCCATGTCTAGAGGCATTACGCGTTCGTAGTTGCCGATTGGAACCATTGAACGATCACTACCGTTAGTCGACGTCGTCATGTTGAACAACTGACCTTTAAATAAGTGACCAAGGAAGGATTTCGTTACAGAGAACTTGTTTTTACCAGGCATTGCCCAGCCAAATAGCTCTTTGTCACGGCCTTCGCGTAATACAGAAACCTGTTGATGGTAACGGCCAAGGTACGCGTGTGGACCAACAGCTTGTGTACCTGAAAGTACAGAACCAGAGATCACACGAACTTCGCCAGGCATCAATTCATTATCTGTTAAGTCATCTAGGCTAGCGCCGACTACAGTGCGAACTAGACGAGGGTTATTCACTACTGGGCCAGCTAAAGACACTACACGATCCGTGTATAGCTCACCTGTTAGGAATAACTTACCGAACGCGATAACGTCTTGGTAGTTGATGCTCCAAGCCACGTTTTGTGCATTTACTGGGTATAGGAAATGCATGTGGGTGCCAGCAAGACCTGCTGGGTGAGGGCCATCGAAGACATGTTCTTCTACGTTAGACTGAGAAGAGCGTGGCAAACTCGTGCCAGATTTACAAACGTAAACCTTGTCTTTTGTCAGAGCTGAAAGAATGTCTAGACCTGCAACGAATGCTTCTTTTTGTTCATTGATGATCAACTCAGGCTGAGCCGCAAGTGGATTAGTATCCATTGCAGTTACGAAGATAGCCTTAGTAGAAGACTCAATTGCTGGAACCTTGCTGAACGGACGAGTACGTAAAGCGGTCCAAAGGCCAGATTCAATTAGTTGAGTCTTGATCACTTCACGATCTAAACCGACTAGTTGAGCTGCTTCAAACTTGTCGAATGTCACCTGCTCTTCACCTGCCACTTCAATCACTACAGATTGAAGAACACGCTTCGCGCCACGGTTCACTTCGATCACTTTACCAGCTGCTGGAGCAGTGAACTTCACGCCAGGGTTCTTTTTGTCTTCAAAAAGAACTTGCGCTTTTTTCACTTCATCACCAACGCGGACATGCATGGTAGGACGCATGCCAACGTACTCTTCGCCAAGCAAGGCGACTTTTTTGATGGTCTTACCATCATTAATCACCTGGGATGGAGTTCCTGCGATAGGAAGATCCAAGCCCTTCTTTATTGTAATCATACGCACTTGCACTACTTTTATCGGGAAAAAGATTCTTTTGATTGCGTAACTTTTAGACACGACATCAGTGTCCGGTTCTGATGCTGTTTAAAGCACCAAAATCGCAACATCCTATTAAAAATCTCATCACTGTTTTTGGGATGGATTTATCAGGTGCAGTAGTTTAGCATTTTTTAGGAACTTGATGCCATGACCAATCACAGCAATAGTGGTTTTATTTCGTACGAAATAACGCTAAAAGGCTAAATATTAGTCATAAGTTTGAACCATCGCACAAACGCCAACTCACTTTTATTGGGTGTATTAATAATGCATTCACGCTTTGAAATAAGCATTAACTTCCATTCATTTGTTGAAATACTGTTAATACTCGTTTACTCACAGAGCGTCTATCTCCCCCTTCAAAAATGGGCAAAATATAAAAAAGATGGCCAAAGCCATCTTTTAAAAAATCAGCATGTTATGTTTAGTTTATCGACCACCACCCAAGCACATAGGGCTGTCAGGTGCACCGTCTTGCTCGAACTTCCATTCTTCTGGTGTATAAGTGTGGATGGCAAGCGCGTGAATGTGGTTATCTAACTCATCTGCAAGCACCAAATGCACTTGACGGTGACGGCCGATAAGACGCTGCCCGGCAAATGCACCACTTACCACAATCACCTTAAAATGACTCTCCGAACCAGGGGGAACATTGTGCATATAGCTTTCATTAATCACTTTTAGGTAGTCAGGTTGCAAGTTAATATGCAATTTTTTTTCTATGATTTCTTGGATCATATTCAGCCCTCATTGATGCCAACTTGACAAGTATATACTTTCGCTTCGTAAATTAAATGCTCCGCCTCGCATTCTCGGTCCCTTTTTCGCATTAGAGTTTGTAAAATGCGCGGTGAAAAACTGCAAATTTGACAGCTTTTTGTATCTTGGCCCGCCATCATTTGCGACAATAATCTCTAGTTTCCAACTTAATCTATGTTTACCTATGAAAACCGAATTGAATCTTCACGATCGAAGCCTGACGCTTCATCGTTTCCCAAAGCGATCCAATGAAACACTTCAAGCTTGGGATGCGGGTGATGAATACCTCATCAATCACGTGGAAGACCTAGCATTGCCTGACCATCAAAACATCGTTGTTATTAACGATAACTTCGGTGCATTGGCTTGCTGGTTTTCTAAGAAGCATAACGTCACGTTGATGAGTGACTCTTTTATTTCTCATAAAGGCGTTCAGCAAAACTTAGAGCAGAATCATTGTAATAAGGTCGCGTTTCTCACCACGATGGATGATATCCCTGCCAATGCCGACATGGTTTTGATCCAACTACCAAAGAGTAATCGCCACCTTATTTGGTTATTGAGCCAACTACGCAAAGCGCTACCTGCTGCTTGCCCGATTATTGCCGTCAACAAAGCAAAAGAAATCCACACGTCGACCCTCAAGCTGTTTGAGAAATACTTGGGCGAAACAAAAACATCTCTTGCTTGGAAAAAACATCGCTTAGTGTTTTCTCGCGCGAATGTAGAGCCCGCTATTGAAGTCGATCCAATGACGATTTGGGATGTGGAAGGCGAAGACATTCAACTGAAAAATTGGCCCAACGTGTATTCAGGTGAAAGCTTAGATTTGGGCGCTCGCTTTATGCTACAGCATATCCCACAAGATCCAGCCCTTAAGCATATTGTCGACCTAGGCTGCGGTAACGGTGTACTCTCCGTGAAAGCGGGTCAATTGAATCCCCAAACGCGCCTTACCTGTGTCGATGAAAGTTTTATGGCTGTCGAGTCAGCGAAACAAAATTTAATTGATAATTTAGGTGAAGGAAGAGATTACCAATGTATCGCAAATAACTGCTTGGACGGCTTTAAACCTGGTAGTAGCGACCTGATCATGTGTAATCCACCGTTTCACCAACAGCAGGCCATTACAGACCATATCGCTTGGCAAATGTTCTGTGATGCAAAACGAATCTTAAACAAAGGTGGCAAGCTGCTGGTCATCGGCAATCGCCATCTCGGTTATGACGCCAAACTAAAGCGTCTTTTTGGCGACAGTAATGTAAAATTGGTCGCCTCTAACAATAAGTTTGTCATTTTACAGGCAACAAAAGATCCTGCTAAATTAGGCGCAAACTAGGGTCTGAATTCAGAAAAAATGGTTAAAAGGAATAATATAATGAAAAAACTGGTACTCGCGGCTTCGGTTGCTTTGCTGGCCGCATGTTCAGCACCTCAACAACCACAACTTAATCTAATGCCGGAGACGACCCTAAGCACTAACCCTATCGTTCAGGGCAAAACATACAGTCTAACCAGTAAAGATCTTCGCGCTGCACAGTATGTCGCATTGGTCGATAACGGACGTTCGAACATTCTTCCTCTTCATGCCAAGCAAAGCCTGCGTATCTCACTGGAAGGGGCGCTCGAACAGCAATTATCTTCTCAGGGGTTTCACTCTGATCTAAATAGCAACAACGCGATTGAATTAGAAATACAAGAAGTATTAGTCAATGTGAAGCACTCTGTTATGGAAAACGAAATGGATGCCAAGGCAGTGCTTGAGATCACCGCTGAAACACCTCAAGGTAAGCTCGTAAAAACCTTTACAGGCACAGCGAAACGTTCTGGCACACTAAGCGCGTCTGACGCAGATATAGAACAAGCGCTTAATGATGTTATCGCACTTACCCTAAAAGAAATGGCCAATGATGCAGAGTTGCGTCAATACATGCAGGAGCGATTCTAATGTTGCGTAAAGCTATTCTTTCTCTTGCCTTGCTTAGCTGCAGTGTTTTTGCTGGTCCAAAAGTTGCGTTTGAAACAACGTTAGGTAACTTCACCGTTGAATTGAATCAAGAAAAAGCACCAATCACAGTCGCGAACTTTCTTAAATATGTGGAAGACGGCAGCTATGAAGGCACTATTTTTCATCGCGTGATCCCGGGTTTTATGGCTCAGGGGGGAGGGTTCAACCAAGACATGCAAATGGTAAAAACGTACGCGCCAATTAAAAACGAAGGAAACAACGGTTTAAACAACGACCGTGCAACCATTGCTATGGCTCGAACCAATCTTCCTGACTCTGCGACGCGCCAGTTTTTTATTAACCTAACTGATAATGACTTCTTAAACTACGGCTCTCGTCCACCAGGCTATGCGGTATTTGGAGAAGTGACCGAAGGTTTCGATGTGATTCAAAAAATGGCGAAACAGCCAACCAAATCCGTCGGTCGAATGCAAGATGTCCCTGAGACGCAAATTGTCATAACCAAGGCCACTCTCATTAAGTAGCAAGCCAATAAGCCCTTTGAATAGTCGAAGGGCTTTCTCTTTTCGTCGCTCGATATTAACGGATCCATTTATGTCTTCACTGCCTTCCATTACTTGGCTGGAAACAGTAAAAAGTTACCTCGACAAACGCCTCATGTGGGTCTTCATGCTCGGTTGTTCGAGTGGTTTCCCTTGGGTACTTATTGGTTCAAACATGTCTGGCTGGCTCAAAGACGCCGGTTTGACGCTGTCTGCTATCGGTTATTTCGGTAGTGTGTTTGCCGTATACGCAATCAACTTTATGTGGGCTCCACTGGTCGATCGCGTCAAATTACCCGTGCTACATCGATTATTGGGACAACGCCGTAGTTGGATTCTCCTTTGCCAGTCTATCATCTTAGTCGCGACGCTTTATATTGCAGAAGTAAACCCGGCAGAAAATTTGATTTTCACCTCTATGCTCGCACTCTGTATTGCAACCGCTTCTGCTACCCAAGATATTGCTATCGATGCTTTCCGTATTGATACGTTTCCCAAATCAGAATCATCCAAGTTACCACAAGCTTCGGCGATGGCGGTGATCGGCTGGTGGACAGGATACTCACTTCCGGGTTACCTCGCTTTCATCAATGCAGACAGCGTGGGCTGGAATGGCGTTTATTATGGTATGGCTATCATTGTGGTGTTATTGATGATATTCACGTTGTTAGTTGGTGAACCGCAAACTCAGCGTGAACAACTGCAACATCAAGCCGAACAACGTCATAAAGAAGTGGTTGGTTCTAAGTTGGTTGCTTGGTTTACCGTGACCGTTGTAGAACCGTTCCTTGATTTCTTTAACCGAAACGGAGTGCGTGTTGCTATTACTTTGCTGCTCTTCGTTTTCTTGTTTAAGATTGGTGAAGCGTTCTTAGGTAGAATGTCGATCGCGTTCTATAAAGATATTGGCTTTAGCAACGAGCAAATCGGTTACTACTCCAAATTAATTGGCTGGGGTGCAACCATGCTGTTTACGTTTGTTGGCAGTATGTTCAATGTGAAGTTTGGTATCGTCCGCGGCCTGATGATTGGTGGTATTGCCATGGCAGCCAGCAACCTGATGTTCGCATGGATTGCGAAAGTCGGCCCGAGTGAGCATTTGTACTTAGCGACCATCATCGTTGATAACTTTACAACCGCCTTCTCAACGGTTGCTTTCGTGTCTTTCTTAACAATATTGACAGGACAGGCATTTTCCGCGACACAATACGCTTTGCTCGCCTCTTTAGGTAATTTTGGGCGAACAACACTCGCTTCTTTTAGTGGGGAATTGGTCGACTACCTAGACAATTGGACGGCTTTCTTTATCCTTACCGCAGTCATGGTAATTCCAAGCTTAATCATGCTTTATTCGTTAAGACACTACTTTACAGATTTGCTAGAGAAAGCGAAGCAACGACACTAACCACGTGAGATTAATTAAAAAAACCACCGAAAAACGGTGGTTTTTACTTTGAATTCGTGATGTTAAGGGTACATGCCGTTACCAAATAGATTAAAGATTCGGGCGACACCTTGAGTGAAAATCATCGGTTCTGTCAGCACCGTCAAACACAAACAGTCTTCCCCGGTTTTGGTAAATGGACTGTGCTTATTCGATGCATCTCTTACCAGCAGATCGCCTTGCTCATAGTGGCCATCTTCATCACTGAATCCACCATGTAAAACTAAAGTTGACTCCAACCCCTTATGGGTATGCTGTGGAATCCTTACATCTTCACTGATGTACATCAGGTTTACTCTTGCGTCTTCCCCAAAATCGATTTGAGCACTAAAGACCTTACCGCCATAACTCTTCCAATCTCCGACTAAGTCAGTGTACCGACTCAACGTTTTTGGAAGCTGAAAAGTTTTACCCGCAACGCTTACCGAAGCGACATCTCTGATAATAATATCATCACAGGTTGGCTTTGAATTAATAATGTCACGAAACATGAGGTCAAAAGTAGGGTCATAGTCAGCCGGAATATCATTGGCGACATCACAGGCTTGGGCCGCTTCCATTTGATTGACACATGCACGGCAATAGGAACATGTTTCCAAATGGGTTGCGACCACTAAACCAGAAACCGCATCGATACTTCCTGAAGCATAGGCCTCTAACAAGTTGTTATCTGGGTGTTTGTTCATAGTTGCTCCGTATGCATCGAATGCCTTAATTTTTCTACCGCCAATCTTAAGCGCGATTTAACGGTGCCAAGAGGAATATCGAAAAGCTCCGCAACTTGTTGATGGGGCATTTCCTCTAAATACACTGCCCGCAGAACATCTCTCTGATTTTTGGGCAGTATGTCTAAAAACTTAACCACCTGCTCTTTGAGCATGTCCTGCTCCGGCGAATAATGGTCAACCAAATCAGGGGGGTAGTATTCCGATGGCCAGATGTCATCAGAATGAATATGCAGATCTTTGCCTTTCTGTTTTCTCAGTAAGTCAAAGCACTGATTTCGAATAATCGTGTAGATCCAGGTTGATAACGCGCTTTTCGACCCGTCATATAAATGGGCTTTTTGCCACACCGTCGCCATGGCCTCTTGCACCATCTCCATCGCCACTTGATCGTTACCAACATGCTTATAAGCGAACTGCTTCAGTTTCGGTGCATAGAAACGAAATACAAAGGCAAACGCGTCGGTGTCTCTCGCTTTTACCCTGTCCATGTATGCGTTCCACTCGCTTCGCCCTAGTTTCTGAGAGTTATCACTCATCATAATCAACCTTAATAGTCGGGAGGAGTCGCCTCCTCCCTCTTCATCCTAATTCGTGATGTCATTAACCAAAAGGTTAAAGCCACCATTATCGTCAATGGCAATAGCTTGATATACCATACCATTTTCTAGCGTAGGTAAAGGTGCTGGACCTATAACAGGCGTTTTGTCACCAGGTGCGGTAACCGTCACATAATAATCGCCCGCTGCTACATAAATATTTTGAACACTATCTTTATACGCAAAATTGGCTATCGCTGGATCAATGCTCGAAATATCCTGTGACTGCGTGAGGTAAACATCAACAGTTGCAGCGGCTGGGTTTGCAGCCGCATGTGTCACATTCAGGACGGCACTCGTTGCAATCGATCTTCTGTTGTCTTCAACGACTAGCGCTTCAATATCAGACACTAAGCCAATCGCATATACGCTATATGAGTTGCCTGGAGCAAAGGCTAAATCTGCGCTAATAATTGGGGTTGCTATACCTTGCGCATCAACCTGAACTTGGTAAGAGTCTGAAGCCAATGTTTGATAAGTTGAGATGGTTTTAAAGGCTACGTCTGAAAGCACTGTTGTACCATCTAGAGACACATCAACGTTCGGGGCGCCATTAACTAGGTGTCCGACCCGAACGTCTGATTCTGCGGACGGGAAATCACGCATAGAGTCATTAGACACATTTTGAACTATAGTCGAACCCTCGCCATCGAGAACAAGCAATTTTACGGGTGACTCAGATACCGAGCCGCCTTTATTTATCGCAGCGACGGTTAAATTGCTGTTTGGCGCTAGAGTCAATGGGCCTGAATCAAAGACCGGCGTGTTCGCCGCATCAGAAGAATCGGTCAAACGAATCTGGTATTCGCCATCTGGGATATTGAGAACGTTAGTAAATTGGGTATAGGCAAGGGTCGCGACAGGGTTCTCATTGGTAAGGTCTGCATCAGGAGTCGTAACAAATACATTGACTTGGGTAACACCAGTCGCGGCGTGGACAACTTGCACATCCAGACTCTGGTTATTGGCCATCGAATCTTCTGAACGTGTCACAATAAGAGGTTCTACCGACCCATCAGCCGCACTACCGACAACAAATGCGGTGTAAAGAATATCATCATCAAGGTAGAGCGGCGCGTTGATGACTTCCGCCGTTTGGCCACCAGGCAACTGAACGTCGACAGCAACATCATACGTCCCTTCTTCAAGTCGTACATAACCAGATCCAGAGCCATAATCAAGGTCTGACAACGCCTCATTGCCGTTAAGCAGAACATTGGCACGAGGCGCATCCGGGGACGCATGAACAGCCTGCAAATACGTGTAGTCTTTGCTGTCGCTGTCAGAACCACAAGCACTGATACCGAGCACAGCGACAACGGTCACTGCTAGTTTTGAAAATCCATTCATATCTTAGTCTCTTTTTTGGGAGGGGCTTCAATGGCATCATTAAGAAATTGCAGTGCAGGTAAACAATCCTCTGCTCCTACCAACTTTTCAAACAACGTACTATCGAGAGGTAACAGCTCTAACCAACGTTGAGCAACCCATGATGGATCATCATAGAAACGGTGTTGATAGAGATTTCCGAGTTGGGGAAACTGTTTATAAACATGATTCAACTGTTGACTCAAATAAACAAACGCCGGGGCGGGCTCTGGCGCTTGCCAGTTGCCCATCCACTCAACTTCCGCATGGCGAAGGCCATCTGAGTCCGCTCTAACGCGTTTAACGATGAATCGTTTCTCACCAACAACAGTAATACCAAGAAGCCCATCACTGAGTGTTTCAAAATCAACGATGGTGACCAAAGTTCCGATCGATGAAACATTCCCAACCGCCTTGGCGTCGGTTCCATTGCCCACAAGACAGACCCCAAACCCTACGTTTTGGAGGCAGCATTCTTTCACCATGCGTTTGTATCTTGGTTCAAAAATACGCAGATTCATCTTGCCTTCAGGTAATACGACGGAGGTCAGTGGGAATAACATGACTTCTTTCATTCAAGCGTCCTCTTTGATTCATAAAGTGTTACGAAGAGGACACAAATAGGATCACTAACGATTTTTGTTGGTTAATCGACTGGCTTAAAAATTCATAAAACCGCTTGCGCAAACGATCCAAATCACACAAACACTGCAAATCGATGCAACAAATAAAAAGTTCCATGGCATTGACCAATTACGTGACGATCATCACTAAAAATATTTACTTTTGCACCGTTTATCACTTTCATTTGAGATTTTTATCGCTATTATTCCCGCCAATTGGAAAGCGCAGCGAAGATTGCGTGTTCTGAATCATTACAAACATAGAGAGTCCACTTATGCGTAAATCACTTTTAGCTCTTAGCCTACTAGCAGCTACATCAGCTCCTGTTATGGCGGCAGATTACTCTGACGGCGATATCCACAAGAACGATTACAAGTGGATGCAATTCAACCTAATGGCTGCAATTGACGAAAAAGGTGCTGGTCCAGAATCTACTCATGATTACCTAGAAATGGAATTTGGCGGTCGCTCTGGCATCTTCGATCTATACGGTTACGTTGACGTATTCAACCTAACTTCAAACCCAGATAGCGACAAAGCTGGCGCGGAAAAAATCTTCATGAAGTTTGCTCCTCGTATGTCTCTAGATGCAGTAACTGGTCAAGACCTATCTTTCGGCCCAGTTCAAGAGCTTTACCTTGCGACACTAATGGAATGGGGTGGTAACTCTGCTGTTAACACTCAAAAAATCGGTCTAGGTTCTGACGTAATGGTTCCTTGGTTTGGCAAAATGGGTCTAAACCTATACGGCACATACGATTCAAACCAAAAAGACTGGAACGGTTTCCAAATCTCGACTAACTGGTTCAAGCCTTTCTACTTCTTCGAGAACGGTTCATTCATCTCTTACCAAGGTTACATCGATTACCAATTTGGTATGAAAGACGATGCACCATTCCAAAAAAGCAACGGCGGTGCAATGTTTAACGGTATTTACTGGCACTCAGATCGCTTTGCAGTGGGTTACGGCCTGAAACTATACAAAGATGTATACGGTTTCGAAGATGGCTCAGTACTACCATGGGCACCAGTTGCAGACGCTTCAGGTGTTGGTCACTACGTAGCTGTCACTTACAAGTTCTAATTGAACCAATAAGTTTTCCCCAAAAATGGCGCCTCTGGCGCCATTTTTATTTGCTTTCCTTTTCTCCCTCATTATCCTTGCAGCAAATCTTTTTAATGAGCGCGTTTGGTGAATATTCTCATCCTTGGTCCAGGAGCCGTCGGTTCACTCTGGGCGACTAAATTCAAACTTGTTGGACACCATGTTTCATTGTGGGGACGTACCTCTGAGAGCGAGTTGTCGCTTCAACTGGATGATGCTCCGCTTACCACTTATTCCAATCAAAGCATTACCTCTGTACAAGAGGCTGATTTGATTTTAATCACGGTAAAAGCTTGGCAAGTTGAATCCGCCATTGAACCTCTTCTTCCCTACATCAGCGAAGACACCATCGTGATGTTAATGCACAACGGGATGGGCACCGCGCCACTCATCGAGGCAAAGCTGGCCAATAACCCTATCGTGATTGCCACGACAACGCACGGCGCATACAAGCCAAGCAAACAGCAAGTATTGCATACTGGTCATGGATACACACAGTTAGGTGGTTTTAATGCTAAAGGCGCTCAATGTGACTTCCTTGCCGAAGTGATGAATCACGCCCTGCCTGAGGTGCACTGGAACCCTAACATCAACGGAGCCTTGTGGACCAAGCTTGCGATCAATTGCGCTATCAACCCACTGACCGCTATCCATCAATGTAAGAATGGTGAGCTTGCCGCTAATGAGTTTGCGATCGAGTTGGCTAACATCACTCATGAGTTGGTAGAAGTCATGAATAAAGAAGAGATAAAGGTGGATTTTGACGCACTTCACGCCACCATAATGCAAGTGGTTAACGCAACTGCGGCAAACTACTCTTCTATGAGGCAAGATGTTTTTCACCGACGTCGTACCGAGATAGACTTTATTACTGGTTATCTACTGCAAACCACCGAAAAGCATCAAATCAGTACGCCAGAGAACACCAAGCTCTATCAACGCATCAAACAGATTGAACAAAGCTGGACTGAATAATGAAGAAAAAGATCTTAGTACCTATCGCACCGGGCACAGAAGAAATGGAAGCGGTCACCGTCATCGATATCATGGTTCGTGCAGGTTATGAAGTGACGGTCGCAAGTGCCGACTTTGATGGTGCACTGACGATGAAAGCCTCTCGTGGCGTCACGCTGACCGCGGACTGTAAATTGGTCGATATTGCCGATGACGAGTTTGATGCGATTGTACTCTCTGGCGGTGTCGGCGGCGCGGAAACCTTCCGTGATAGTACTATCATGATTGAGATCCTGAAACAGCATATGTACGAAGGTAAACTCGTTGCTGCAATTTGTGCCGCGCCAGCGTTAGTGCTTCAACACCACAATTTGTATCCAGAAGCGCTCATGACTTGCCACCCGAGCTTTCAATCTCATATCCCAGACGACAAATGGCGAGTCAAACGCGTGACCATGGATGTGAACCACAATCTCATCACTAGCCAGGGGCCTGGTACTGCGCTGGAGTTTGCGATGGAGATTATCATCCAACTTTCAGGCAAAGAGCATGCATGGACTGTTGCAGAGCCTATGGTGACACTGCCTACCCTGCACTATCACGAGTTCGGTGATGAATAATGTTTGACGTTAATGCAGTACGTAAGCAGTTCCCAGCCCTTAATCAGACGGTAAATCAAACACCTCTGGTGTACCTAGATAGTGCAGCGACAACCCAGAAGCCGCAATGCGTCATTGACGTAATCAGCCATTATTACAGCGCACAGAACGCCAATGTACATCGTGGTAGCCACAGCTTAACGGCCAATGCCACCAGCCAATTTGAAGCGGCACGTGACACAGTGGCGGAATTCATTGGTGCAGCCAGTTCAAAAGAGATCATTTGGACACGTGGTGCAACCGAAGCGCTGAACTTGATCGCGCAAACTTATGCCCGTAGTACACTAAACGCAGGCGATGAGATATTAATCAGCGAGATGGAGCATCACGCCAATATCGTTCCATGGCAAATAGTCGCAGAGCAGACAGGAGCGAAAATCGTTAAGGTTCCGATGACCTCCGATTGTCAGTTCGATATCGATGCGTTTGAAACGCTACTGTCGGAGCGCTGTAAAATCGTCGCCTGTGCACAGATCACTAACGTGACAGGTTCTCGTCAACCTATCGAAAGAATCATCGCCATGGCGCATGCGGTAGGCGCTGTTGTCGTAGTAGATGGTGCTCAAGGTATCGTGCATGAGCAGTTGAACTTGGCAGAGTTAGATGTCGATTTTTATGTGTTCTCAGGTCACAAACTCTATGCCCCTGCAGGTATCGGTGTACTCTATGGCAAGCTAGAACTGTTAGAGGCGATGCCTCCATGGCACGGTGGCGGAAAAATGGTAGATAAGGTCTCGTTTGAGAAAACCACGTTTTCTGCGCTACCAGGCAAATTTGAAGCGGGTACACCAAACGTTGCGGGTGCCATTGCGTTGGCAAAAGCCATCGACTGGTATCAAGGTTTCGATCGGCAAGCTGTCGAGATTCATCTGCACACTCTACAAGAAAGAGCGTACCAAGCATTAAGCCAATTGGATGACATTCGCATTCTTGGCTACCAACCGAAAGCTTCTGTTCTGACTTTTGTTATGGATGGCGTTCACCACCAAGATATTGCGACGCTGCTAGACCAGCAAGGTATTGCGGTTCGTGCTGGGCATCACTGTGCTCACCCTCTGATGGATGCGCTTAACGTCAAAGGCACGGTGCGCGTTTCTTTTGGTATCTACAACACGTTAGAAGACGTTGAAAAGCTGATTGCCGCCGTCGAGAAAGCGGTTGATATGCTTTAGGAAGGTAGGCTCTAGGATAAAGAAAGGTCCTAGGATCCTAGGGCCTAACATTTTGAGTTACGGATTACGTCGTCTTTTTAGTTGGAAAAAAAACAGCGGTCATTCTGAACAGTGAGGAACGAACATGATTCAGAATCTACGGGTCGAATTTGAGGACGCAAAGGTGATGAATCGAGGCTAAATCGCGTGTGAGTAATAGATTCCTAGTCTCGCTAAGGCTCGCTGGAATGACGTTATTGCGTAAGGCAATTTTCTTATTATCGAGAAGCGAAGCGCTCCGTATTCCAGACATCTCTCAATACTCGATGAAATGCACAAAGCTAACAACGCACTTCTCTAGGAGCTCGGATCCTAGGCCCTATTTCCTTTCTTACTGAGCCGTTTCTTTGATTTTCTCAACAATCGCTTTCAAACCATTGCCGCGCGATGGGCTTAGATGGGCGATTAAGCCAAGTTGTTCAAAGTAAGCATCAATATCAAACGCTTGGATTTGCTCTGCGCTTTTACCGTCGTAAGCCGCCATCACCAAGGCAATCAGGCCGCGTACAATACGCGCGTCAGAATCGGCACAAAAATGCCAAACGCCATTTTTCTCTTTGCTTACCAACCACACTAAGCTTTCGCAGCCCGACACCGTTACTTGCTCGGATTTGAGCTCTTCAGGCATTTGAGGCAGCTTTTTCCCCCATTGAATCACCTGACGATAACGGTCTTCCCAACCTTTAAATTGCTGCATGGTGGCAGCAATGTCTTCACTGGTGATGTCGGTGCCAAATGGAGAAACAGGAAAATCAGTCATGATGCACTCTTCTTCTTTACGTTACTTCTTGTGCTTTTGAATCAGCTTTTCAACGATGCGTGAAACCGCAACAAAGCCGAACGTTGCTGTCACTACCGTTGCAGCACCAAAGCCACTGGCACAGTCCATGCGTTTTGGACCTTCTGCTGTCGATTTCACACCACATACAGAACCATCTGCTTGTGGGTACTTTAATTGCTCCGTAGAGAACACACAATCGATGCCAAACTTACGTGCAGGATTTTTCGGGAAGTTATGATGACGACGCAAGGTGTCTTTGATCTTCTTAGCCAGTGGATCTTGGATAGTCTTAGTCAGATCCGCCACCATAATTTGGGTTGGATCGGTTTGACCTCCAGCACCACCAGTGGTGATTACTTTGATCTTGTTGCTGCGGCAATAAGCCAATAGCGACGCTTTTGCTTTCACACTGTCGATCGCATCCAACACGTAATCGAAATCTTTGCTCAAATACTCATGTTGGTTATCTGGCGTAATAAAATCGTCAATCAGATTCACCTTACATTCTGGATTAATCAGTTTAACGCGTTCAGCCATCACTTCGATTTTGCTTTGGCCAACCGTGCCTGTCATCGCATGGATTTGGCGGTTAATGTTGGTCACGCACACGTCATCCATATCAATAAGCGTCAACTCACCAATACCCGTTCGTGCCAGCGCTTCTACCGCCCATGAACCTACGCCACCAATACCAATCACACACACGTGTGCAGCTCGCAGAATGTCTACTTCGCTGTTGCCGTAGAGACGACGAGTACCACCAAAACGTTGGTTGTAGCTGTCAGATGCCGGAGTATCGAGTTCACGCATATTGAAAGTCCAGATGATCGATAGAAAAACAAAGAGTGCGATTTATACGCACTCTTTGAGGAAATGTCTAGATGATGAGAGGCGATTCGTCTCGCTAGGCAGTTATTGTAACTTCTCTGGCGGTAAAGCCCAAGGTGCTTGCGTTGGTGTATTTTCCAAGCCAAGCTTCCACACACGGCCAAAGTGCTTGTAATGACCCGCCTCGGTACCCGCACGTGGGCCCATACCGTGATAAAGATCGAGGTGGTTTTGTTTCACCGCGCCGCCCGTGTCTAACACAATAAGCAGGCGAAGCTGGTGTGCACCACTCCATGTGCCATCAGCATTAAGTAACGGCACTTCTGCTAAGATTGGTGTCCCCATAGGCAAAATAGAACGATCGCCAGCGACTGACGCCATTGGTAATAGTGGGATACCTGCAGAGCCCGTTACTGGGGCGTCAGCTTGTGGTGCAAAGAAAACGTAAGATGGGTTTTGCTCTAGCAACTCACGAACCGTCGCTTCGTCATTTGCCATTACCCACTCTTTGATCGCTTTGAGTGACATCTCTTCACGTGGCACTTCACCACGCTCAATCAGAATACGGCCAATACTCACGTATGCTTTGTTGTTTTTACCCGCATAAGCAAAATATTCCAACGTGTCATCATCTTCAAAATGAACAAAGCCGCTGCCCTGCACTTCCATCATAAACGGGTCGATCATGTTTGGCGCATAGCCAAGCTCCAAGCCTTTACCCTCTAATGCACCATTGTAAATCTCAGCACGTGTCGGGCAATCTGAACTGCAGTTAGGCAGACCATACACCGGATATTTATAGGTTTCGTTCGGTTCGTGACGCAGCTCCATCACTGGTGAGAAATACCCCGTGAACAACACATTGCCCTTCTTATCACCACCGCCAAGTTGCGCCGCTTGAATGCCATATGCGCTCAAGTCGCTGGTTTCCCCACTTTGCAAAGCCCATTCACTCAATTTTTCATACAATGGCTGATACATCTTTGCCATGCGAGTTGATTTCGTTACAACTTGTTCAGCTTGTTTATTGAACTCCGTAAAGTCGCGCGGTTTATTCGATTCAACCACATCAACCTTATTCAAAATACTAGGAAATTCACCATCAAGGTATTGCTGAGCACGATCATTTTGCTGAGCACAGCCAAACAGTAGACCCAAAGAAACAATTGGAAGAAGTTTTTTTAACACGTCTTTTTTCCGTAATAGAAGATAGCGAAAGGATGACAAACAAATGTATACGACGCAATTGAAAAGCTGCGACAAAGTTTATACCCAAGTAACCTCGAGATGCTAGGTTCAGCGAGAATACTTTGACTTGTAGACGAGGCAACGATTTGAAGATCTAGTGTTTCTAAATTAAAAATCGTTAACAATGTATGCAAACCAAGGCAACTCGCCCTTAAGCAAGGATCTAGAAGTTATTCGGACATAATAGCAAAAGAACAATCAAGGTATTGTCCAGACAATGTTTGAAAACGTGCTTAGCTTTAAGGGATGGTGAGCACACGGTTTATCCTTATTGGCGCAGTAAACCGTGTCTCAATACGGTATGGTGACTAGCGGATAGTTAAGTCAGAACGACCTTCTAGATGAAATACGGGCAAATAATGTGCATTAGCATCAAGCTTCATTTCCGTATGCTGTTGATCGACAAAGTTAAACCTGCGAACGGTTGACCCCACTTTGTAACGTAGAGAATCGCCATCAAATTCAAAGCCTGTCGTCACGAAAGCGCCATTCACTGTTACACCACGTTCACTAAGGACAAACTCTTCACGCACGTATGGGGCAACCTCCTGTTCTACCCACTTTCCATATACCTTCGACTTGGCAATCGGAGGGTTGATGTAACGAATGAACAAGTCACCATACATCATAAAAGCAACTATCGTCCCCACAACGGCTATAAGCATTATCGAGCGCTCTAACCATTTGCGAGGCATCGATTTTTCAGCGTCGATTTGGGCTGAGTTTTCAACCCCCTTATTTGCGGATAACACCATAGTGCCCACGTGTCCACGTAATAATAGATAACTCATTATAATCTTTCGCCCTTCATCGGAGGAAGGGGGGGATCAAGGATGTTTGTGTTTCATTCCAAAATTACTCTTGCGAACTCATGAATAAAGAGGCAATAATAAAACATAAATAACCACAAGGACTGGCAGTCGTGAAAATTCGCAGTACCGCTCTCGTTAAAGGATTCCGCCAATCAACGCCATATGTGAACGCTCACCGAGGCAAAACCATGGTAATAATGTTAGGCGGCGAAGCCATTGCTGATAAAAACTTTGGTAACATTATTAATGATATAGCATTAATGCATAGCCTTGGAATTAAGGTTGTCGTGGTTTACGGTGCACGTCCTCAAATTAACCAGTTACTAGATAAACATACACTGACAACACCATACCACAAAAATACACGCATCACTGATGAAAGCGCACTTTCAATAGTTATGCAAGCAGCAGGGCAACTCCAACTCGCGATTACCGCTCGTCTATCCATGAGCCTCAACAACACACCAATGGCTGGCACACAACTCAACGTTGTTAGCGGCAACTTTGTGATAGCGCAACCACTTGGGGTGGATGATGGTGTCGACTACTGCCACAGCGGTCGCATTCGCCGAATCGATACCGATGCCATTCACCGTACTCTTGATCAAGGCTCGATTGTTCTTCTCGGTCCAATCGCCAGCTCTGTTACGGGAGAGTGCTTTAACCTGCTTTCTGAAGAGGTTGCCACTCAGCTTGCGATAAAACTAGGCGCTGATAAGTTGATTGGTTTCTGCTCCGAGCAAGGGGTCATTGATGATAGCGGTAATGCCATCGCAGAACTGTTCCCAATCGAAGCTGAGCATGTGATTAAACGGCTTACCGAAACCCATTCACCAGACACCGACGATAACTCCGGAACATTACGCTTTCTTAAAGGCTCTATCTCTGCTTGTCGTGCTGGTGTCCCACGCAGCCATCTTATTAGCTACAAAGTCGACGGTGCATTGATTCAGGAACTGTTTTCTTTTGACGGTATCGGCACGCAAGTGGTGATGGCCAGTGCTGAGCAAGTTCGCCAAGCAAGCATCAATGATATTGGTGGCATTCTAGATTTGATCCGCCCACTTGAAGAACAAGGCGTGTTGGTTAGACGCTCTCGCGAACAGTTAGAACAAGAGATTGGTCAATTTACCATTATTGAAAAAGATGGTTTGATCATTGGCTGTGCTGCGCTGTACCCATATGTTGAAGAGCGCAAAGCAGAAATGGCCTGTGTGGCGATTCATCCCGATTATCGTGATGGAAATCGAGGGCAAATGCTCCTTAATCACATGAAGCAGCGTACCAAGTCAGACAACATTCATCAAATCTTCGTTTTGACAACACGTAGTTTGCACTGGTTTAGAGAACAAGGCTTTTATGAGGTGAGTGTCGATTACCTACCTGGAGCGAAACAAGGACTATATAACTTTCAACGTAAGTCAAAAATCTTAGCACTGGACCTTTGACGTTATGCATAAAACCTAGCCATTTAGCTTAGAAATAATTATGCAATGCTTTACATTAAAATTGGTCGCAAACCAACCTTTTCAATATGCATGCTATTGGCTACACTTCGCGCTTCAACGGTTGACTTTTAATCAATCCAAAAATGGATCTAGGTGAATAACTCTCACCCTAAAGTGCCGAACACTGAAACTTGCTCGGCATAACACATCAAGGACAGTTGTTACTCTTACAATGAATATGATGAGCACTGTTATGAGAACTATTGTTTGCAATTCACTGCAAAGCTTCTGGGATATGGCAGATAACCACTTTCTAGAAGGGCTGCACGTTCACTGTGTATTTCCAGTCAACGATGCCATTAAAGATTTTATTCTCACTTACCAACATCAATATAAAATTCATCGCGTGTCTTTTACCAACGCGTTTACTCAGAATGATTAAAGAAAGACCGAGCATTGCGCTCGGTCTTTTTGATTAACTGGTTAAGCGTGACACTAACCCACTGGCTCGAGTGGTTTTCACTTTGATGCCACGCTTGAGTACATTCATCTCCGCATACATCGCGAGACGCTTCTTAGCACGGGTTATACCTGTGTAGATCAGCTCACGAGTAAGGATTGGACTGAAATCTGGCGGCAAAATCATTAGCGTGTATTCAAACTCACTGCCTTGTGATTTATGGATAGTCATCGCGTACGCGGTTTCATGTTCAGGGACTCGGCTCGGTAGCACAGACTTAACGCTGCCATCGGGCAACTCAAAGAACACTTTCAAGCGTGGTTCACTTTCGCTGTCATCTCGCATACAAATGCCGATATCACCGTTATACAACCCTAAGCCGTGGTCGTTACGCGTGACCATAACTGGCCTACCGTGATACCAAAGCTCATCTTGAGTTTGGATTAACTTACGTGCCGCGAGTGCTTTTTCGATGCGTTGATTTAAACCTGTCACACCGAAGTCACCTTCACGAATCGCACACAGCAATCGGCATTGATTAAAGGTATCTAGTACTGCTTTGGCTTTGTGCGTCTGGGTTTCTGGCTCACCCGTTTGCGAGTTCACCTCTTGCTGCCCGATACGCTTCAAATAACGACCGTATTCTGCAACCAAGGTTTGCAACATCTGGTTGTAGTTTTGACTACTCAGCGCGAAATGTTCGATATCAGCAAAATCGCGATTCCAAACATCATCCACTTTTGCCGCTGAGCCGGCGTTAACCGCTTTCGCTAACTGACCGATACCAGAACGGGCATCAAATCGGTAACTCTTTTGCAGCATACACAAGCTATCCGCAATCGAAGCATTGTTGTTGGTGCTGTACGCTAAGGTGTCGAACCCCGTCAGTTTGGAGACCGCTGACGCTTGTTCTTTACCAAAACCGAAAGCATGGAACGAGCAAATATCCCCCAGAACCGCGCCGGCTTCTACCGATGCCAACTGATCTTTATCACCGAGCAGAATCAAGCGAGCGTGCTTTGGCAGCGCATCGACGACTTTATACATCATCGGCAAGTCGACCATGGAGGCTTCGTCCACGACTAAAATATCGAGATGTAATGGATTTTGCTTGTTGTGACGAAACTCAACGCTGTTCGGGATTGCGCCTAACAGACGATGCAATGTACTCGACTCGGTTGGAATTTTTGCTTTGAGCTCAGTCCCAACCGGTAGTTCTTGTATCGCTTTACCGATGGATTCGGTCAAACGTGCCGCGGCTTTACCTGTCGGTGCCACCAGCTTGATGGTGAGGTTCTTCTCCTGCCCTGCTTGTTCAATCAACGCAGCAAGCAGTTTGGTTACTGTGGTAGTTTTACCCGTGCCCGGACCACCCGAGATCACCGCAAAGCGACGCGTGAGTGCCACAGCCGCAGCGACCTTCTGCCAGTTGACACAAGCCGATAATGGTACGAGCGCATCCAACACTTGCAGGTCGTGAACTTGCTTCGTTTGGCTGACCGCCGCATCAATGGCAGCCCAATCTAAACTATCCATGGTGACCACATCCAAATGGTCACACACTAACTGCTGACGTAGCACTTGGTTGCTGGTTCCCGTCTCCGCAGCTTTCGCTAATGCATTGAACAGGAAATGATATTGACGAGCGAACAAGTGATTTAACAGCTCTGACAAACGTGCAAATTCTTGCGGTTGCAGATTCACTACCGCACTTAATTGATGGAGTTTGCCTGCTAGCGTCACTTCGTAATGCCAGTAACGGTGTAGATACAAACGTTCGCCATCAAACATCATTGGCAGCGCCTCACCATGTGCACCAACCAATGGTGAGTTCTGTAGAAGCTTAACCCAATCAATGCCTTGTAACTGGGCATTTAGCACTAAAGCCGATTCACCAAACAAACCGAGTTTGCTGGCAAGATCGACCGGCTGGCCTTGATGATCAAAAAGGGGCAAACAGATGTGTCCTTTGCCTAACTCACTGCTGACCACGCCAGTAATAAACGCCAACTCTTGGCTGTTTGCTTGCGAATAAATAAAGCGCGCGAACTGGTAGTCCAATTGGCGAATCGCTCCCTTACTTGCTAGTGACTCTAAGGTTGCCACTAGCTCTAACGTTGCCATTGCGCTGTTTTGCTCAGAAAGAAGATCATTGGTTTTCATCAAATTAACTCCATCTGACCCGATTCACTCGATCGCGTATCCAGTACTTGACCATCAATCAAATGATCCATCTCTTGTAAAAATTCGAAGCTTGGCTTAGCAGAAAAAATGCCGTGTTCACTTTGCCCATCCATACCACGTAAGAACAGGTAATAAACGCCGCCAAAGTGCTGTTGGTAATCATAATTTGGTAGCCTACTGCGTAAGAAACGATGCAGCGCCAAGGCGTAGATTTGGTATTGCAGATCGTAGCGATGATCCGCCATAGCCGACTTTAACGCATCACCATGATAGTTGAGCACATTGTCCCCCAAATGGTTCGATTTCCAGTCGAGAACGTAGTATTTTCCTTGGTGCTCGAACACCAAATCAATAAAGCCTTTCAGCATGCCTTGCACAGTTTGGAAACCCAGATCGCCCGCTTTAGCAGACAGCGGATCATGGCGTTGAATCACGCGGTTCAATGCTGGCGCAGACAGCACTTCAATCGGCAGTAAGAACTCCATCTCGACCAAACGTTGCGCCGGACCTTTTTGATTGAGCAGCAGCGTTTTGCTATCCAGTGGCGTCGCCAGCACGGTATCAATCAACTGTTGCAGGATTGGCAGCCATTCTTCATCAAGCTGTTCGCTTTCCATCAAGCCGAGAATGATTTGGGTGTTCTCTTCCGTCGTCGCTGACTGAGTAAACTCAATTTCCTCAAATAAGCTGTGCAGGAAAGTACCCGGACGTGCGCCACGAGGGAAGTTGAAGATAGAACGTTCTGGCTCAACCAATTCCGCTTCATCTTGCTCTTCTGAAGAATCGATATCAAAGCCGGTGATTTCAATCATTGCGTCATGTTCAGCATGGTGAGAGCCTTGCTTGACCAAGCCCGAGTAACTGGTGATACGCCAATTTCTATCAATTGAATTTTGCAGCTCTTTGGCGGTGAGTTCTGCCAACTCCGCTTGTTCCGCCACATACATTTCGTCATGCTGTTTCGGAGGATCGCAAATCACCACGCTGTCGAGGCTCTCTTGCTGCTTTTTAAGGCCAAGAAATAAGTCGTTGATGCCCCCCTCTTGGCCATTTTGCACCAAGTAACCAATCGCACTTTGATGCACACCGGTTGGTTCTTTGGTTGAGCGACCATTACGCAGTGGCGAAGCTCCAATGAAACAGGCATATACGGCGCGCGTTAACGCGACATAGATAAGACGCAAATCTTCAGCAAGGCGTTCTTTATCTGCCTGTTTTAACGACGCATCATTGCTCGTGATATCCAGGACCGTCCGATCGTTCTCAGCATCGTAGTATTTAGCTTCGCTCGCCTCGCGGTAGCCAAACACAAATGGCAGAAATACCAAGTCATATTCCAAGCCTTTGGATTTGTGAATGGTGACGATTTGCACCAAGTTACGTTCCGATTCCAAGCGCTGAATTTGGTCATCGCTGCCACCAAGACCATGCTGTGCATCGCTGATGGATTGTGCCAACCAACGCAGCAAGCCGTGGTCGCTGTCTAGTTCATTACTCGCCTGCTGTAGTAGTTCACCGATGTGCATCAAATCGGTAAGTACTCGCTCACCATTTTCACCTTGTGAACTCGAACCTTCTTCCAGCAAACGTTCTGCTATATGACGTTTGCTGATCACCGCTCGCAGCATTGGCAATACACCGCGTTGCACCCAAAGCTTGCGGTATTCTTTAAACTCATTGACCGCGTTTTCCCACACGGTTTCATCGTTGTTGAGGGCATCTAAACTTGCTGCATCCAGCGCAAACAACTCTGACGCTAAGCTGGCACGCAATGCTCTATCGTTTTCTGGCGTCAGCACGGCTTGCAACAAGCGTTGTAAATCTTGCGCGACTGTACTGGTAAATACGCTATCTCGGTTAGATAAGTAAACGCTGGCAATGCCTTGGTCTGCCAACGCTTGTTTGACCATGCGACCTTCGCTACCGGTTCGCACCAAAACCGCAATGTCACCCGCTTTAACAGGCTTTTGCTTCTCGCCATTAACAAGACACGCTTGGCCTTGTTGCGCCGAGGTCAAAATGGTTTGAATTTGGCTTGCTGTCGCCTCTGCCATCGCAGTCAGGTATTCACCTTTTGCCAGTGGTTTATCTTCGGCTTCTTGCAGCCAATACGTCAGCGCAGGTTGCTTTTTCCCACCCATGGTCCAAATGCGTTTATCCGCACTAGGGCTGTAACTCACTGGTAGAAATGGAATGTCCGAATCGTAAATAAACGGGCTATCTGGCAACTCAAAAATCTGGTTTACCGCCGACACCATCTCCGCACTCGAGCGCCAGTTAGTGCCTAACGTGTAGTGAGCACTAACTTGATGGCGTGCCTTGATGTAGGTAAAGATGTCTGCACCACGGAAACCATAAATCGCCTGTTTCGGGTCACCGATCATAAACAGACCGCACTCTGGGTTATCTAGGTAAATACGGCTAAAAATACTGTATTGCAGTGGGTCGGTATCTTGGAATTCATCGATCATCGCAACAGGGTAAAGCGTACGAATGCGCTCTTTCAGCAGTGCGGTTTCATCGGTATCAATCGACGCCGATAACTGGGTCAGCAAGTCATCAAACGACAGCCATTGCTTCTGATTTTTTGCCTTCGCCAGCATCTCACGACAATGCTCAATCGCATGCGCTAATAGTGGTGCTTTAAGGCTAATTGGGGTAGCTAGAAAGGCTTCAATGTCCTCAAACACCGGATGCTGCGGCGCGGTGCCTTTCGGGGTTTTCTCAAGCAACACATTCTGCGCAAATTTTTCCAGTTTGTCTGGATAGTCATACCCCGTCGTTTCTGTTGCCGCCCAAACGTTAACGGCCTCTAACCAAGTTGGCAGCGATTTCTTGGTGTAACTGCGTTTATTGACATCTGAACCTGAGATCAACGCTAAGAAATCCTCTTGGCTATCACGCCATTGGGTTTTCAGTGCATCTATTTGTTTTAAGTTTTGCTCGTGCAAATCCGCGAGACTGCCCTGCATTGCAGGCACAGACAAGCTCAATGGTGCGCCTGTTAAGTAGTTACCGATGTCATAAAGCAACTCCGATGGCGAACCCCATAGTTGACGCACTTCGCCAGCCAAAGCAAATGGTAATGGGTAAAAATTACGACGCCAGTAGTCCGCCACCACTTGAGCTTTTAGGTGGCTCTCGTCCGTCACAAATTCATTCTCAAAGCGGCTGCCCGATTCAAAAGCGTTTTGCGTTAGCATGCGTTGGCAGAAACCGTGGATGGTGTAGACCGCGGCTTCATCCATTTGACGCTCCGCTTGCAACAAGATCGCTGTCGCTTGCTTGTGATCATCAATGGCTTCTAGCAGTGGTTTGATCACCGGATCACTGCTTTGACCTCGAGCGAATGCGATCCTCGCATCGTGAATTCGAGCACGAATACGATCGCGTAGCTCGGCTGTCGCCGCTTCGGTAAAGGTCACCACCAGAATTTGGTCCACCGTTAATGGAACGCGGTGCTTGGTTTCTGTACTGCCATGTCCCAATAAGAGACGCAGGTACAAACCCGCAATAGTAAAGGTTTTCCCTGTACCTGCGGATGCTTCGATTAACCTTGCCCCATGCAATGGAAAAGTCATGGTTTGCAGTGGTGCTGCTACTGACATTTGCGCCATAACGCTGAATCTCTCCGGATTTTTGACAAGGACGTCTTGAGCTTCAGAGGTTAAGTCATCTCTAAAGATCAACTCGTCCTATATTGTGATCTATCGTTAATTTTTCTATTTATATGTCTAACAGTTTGGAATATTTAGACTTTTGTGCGATCTCACTCACGGTTATCATGATGGAGTACCGTTAATATTCGCCTCACGAGATAAGCCAAGCCTTTCTGGCGGTGATACTCAAAAGAATCATGGTCCCTCTGACCTTGTGGCCGTACAGCGAACGCCCTACACAAAATAATGATTTTCTGGCGGCCACTCTACTCTTTCCCATCCCCAAGCATTCCAACTTAGTTATCATCTGAAGCATCTTTTGTCGCCAATCTTGCACCTTGCAAAACCAACGCCGTCAACATGCGAACTTCGGCTGCGAGTTCATCGTTCCAAGCAGGCCAAATACGCGAGATGTACGCGTTATTGCCTTCACCTGGGCTCAGGTAGCTGTCATTGAAAGCGTCCGCCATTTTCTTGAGTGACTTCTCTTCATCGTCCGCCCAATGGCCACGACTAAAGCCCGCTTCAACACACGCCAGTGCTGTTTTCGGGAAGTATGGTAATGGCTTGGTCATGCCTTCAAAAAACAAACGCACCAATTCGGCAAGACGTTGTTTCGCTTGCGCAGCGTCCGCCATTTCAGGGAAGATCAGATGAACTGCACCTTCCTTGCGGTCGTAACCAATAATATGAGTCTTCTTCACATGGCCAGAAGCCGACATCGCGAGGTGATCAATCCACGCCGCAAGGTAATCTTGCGCACGAATTTTCCCGCTTCGATAACGAATCAAACCGGACTGATAGCATTGAGTGAGCCAACCGGTTAGGCGGATATTCTTACCCTCACCCCTACTTTCATCAAAAAGCGCATCAAAGATAAGGTCGATCTCTAAATCGTCTTGTGGCGCGCCAGAGAGAAACGCCAACTTATCCACCAGCTCTTCCGCTTGCACGCGGTTGGTTTCAAACTCGATATCACCAAACGCTCCTACTGGCAATTTGCCCTGAGCACGTTGCTCACTCATAAAATGCTTCAGCACATCCACTTTGGCCGCTGGTTGAGTAAGCGCGGTTTCGAGCAGGGTTGCCAGCAGTTCACCGCGCATCTGATAACTTTCCAACCCGCCTAATACAAACGGCTCATCGTCTTCCATCACTGGTAAAGGCGGCTCAAACATCACTTTCAAACGACGATTAAAGAAATACTGAACCGGCAAACGCCAGAAACGTTGAAGCTCGACCAAATCCAATTCGATGGGAAATGTCGCGCCCAGCAAGTAATCATCCAATGCACGGTTAAACTCACGGCGCGCATGACCTTGCGATTGACTGCTTTGGGTCAATGCCGCAGGAATCCACTCTTTGGCATAGCTTGAGTGAGAACCTTGAAATGCATTTGGGCTAAACGGCACCATAGCATGCACATTCACTAACTCTTTTAACAGCTTATCGCCGGACTCATCAACGGGCTGATTTTCATCGCCTGCCAAACAGTAATTCTGCTGACAGTACTCCATTAACTCAGAAACCAGTACCGATGGCACTCGTTCCGTGTTGTCTTGAATCGAACGCCCTACGTAACTGATGTACAGTGTTTGCTGAGCAGAAAGCATTGCTTCGAGGAACAGATAACGGTCATCGTCTCGGCGTGAACGATCGCCTGGCTTGGTTCGCCCCGTCATTAAGTCAAAACCTTCTGGCGGCATAGAACGCGGGTATACGCCATCATTCATGCCTAATAAACACACCGCTCGAAATGGAATCGAGCGCATTGGCATCAGGGTACAGAAGTTCACTTGGCCAGCGAGGAAACGCTGGCTAACACGGGTGCCAGACAGTTTATTTTTCAGGTATTGGTTAATGATGGATGGTGACAAAGCGTCATTAAAGGCGGCATCAGCAAGCTGTTCTTTTAGCTGGCTTAAGGTATCGCGAATCGACTTCAATGCCATTTCGCCTTCTAACTCCACTGAGAAGAAGTCATCCAGCATTGCGATCAAGGTTTCACGCCAAGCATCAATCGACTGAACATGCGACAGTTTGCGGCGATATTGACTGATTTGTTGGGTAAAGTGCGCCAGTTTGCCAGCGAGCTCAGCCCCCATACCTTGCACTTCATTGTATGGCGATAAACTGCCTTCTTGCGCTTCAAATAAGCCCGCCGATTCCGGCATCGCATAACCCAGTAGCATGCGTTGAATACCAAACTGCCACGTGTTTTGACGCGTTTCAGGCAGTTCAAATTCGCTGCCCGTGTTGGCATCGAGTCCCCAGCGAATACCTGATTCTTCCACCCATTGTTTCGCTTGTAGGAAGTCGTCTTCACTTAAGTCAAAACGTTTCAAAATGGCTGGCGTTTCCAGCAACTCTAATAGTTCGGAAGCCAAGCAGCGCGTATTCGGTAAATTAACCAGTTGCATGAAGGCCGCCAAGATTGGGCTTTCTTGGTCAGCGGTTCGGTCAGAAATCGAATACGGAATAAATCGCTCACCCGGCGCATTGCCAAATACGGCTTGAATCGCAGGGCTGTAAGCATTGATGTCCGCCACCATCACGATGATATCACGCGGCTTTAGGTTTGGATCAGCGTCAAACATCGCCAATAACTGGTCGTGTAGCACTTCGACTTCTCGCATCGGACTGTGGCAAGAGTGCAAGCTCAGAGACTTGTCACCCAAGCTCACCACTTGTTTGTGGCTGCTACTATCGATTTTTTGGTCGTCTTGATGCTCTTCTAGATTAAGAATATCCGCTTGCAGTTGATGGAGCAGACTGTCGCGTTCGATCTCAACAAAAGCCTCAATTTCATGGGATTCGAGTTGCGACAACAGATACATGTTGTCACGTCCCAGTTTCCCCATCGAAGCTAATAAACTGTTCCCCACCACATCAGTGTGCAGTTCATCTATCACGTTATCTTCAAACGAACCTTTGAGTTGCTCACTTTCACCTTGCACTTCAGAATGATCTTCCTGCCACACCACGTGCTGACGGTGCTTCGCCGCCAAACGTGCAAGGAATTTACGGTCACGCACTTCCCCCCAGTAGTAACGGCATGGATTTGTGAACATCAAATGGACATCAATATGTTCGCCGATGGCTTTAAGCGCATCCATATAACGCGGTGGCAGTGAAGAAATACCAAACACAAACAGACGCTTCGGCAGGTGGTCAAAACTACCGTTGAAGTTTTCTAACGTATCAATGAAGTGTTCATACAAGTTAGCACGATGATAAGGCGATTGCCCCAGAGTGACGGTGTGATCGTACAGCGCTTGCCATAAAATCGGCTGCCACGGGTGTTCGTTTTCTAATTCAGGCACCGTTTGCCCAGCTTCCCAACTCGCTATCCATTCTGGTCGGTACACCAAGTAGCCATCGAAAATATCGGCGATTTTCTCTGCCAATTGATACAACTTGGAGTGGTCACTGTCGTCTCGTAAGTAGCTCGCCAGCGGAGCAAAAGGTTCCTCCCCTAGCAAACCCGGTAATAGATGCATCAACTTCCACGTCATTGCCTCTTTGTTAAACGCACTTCGTTTCGGCACGTCTGGCAAAACTTGAGTAAACATCTCCCAAATGAAGGTCGCTGGCAGCGGAAACTCCAAATTGGCGGCAACACCGAACTCTTTCGCTAATGCCATTTTCAACCATTGAGACATACCTGGGCTCTGTACCAAGATCTGCTCTTTTTCGAATGGATTTTCTAATGGATTGATGCGAATCAGTTCAACAAGAAGTGATTTGAGAACATCGACCTGATTGGAATGATAAACAGTAAACAAAATGGAAGCACCGAACGCCAATGGAAACTAACCGCTAGCTTAGCACAGCCTCGTTTTATACCGCAGCGATCTCGATAGCCCAAATAACAAAAGGTTAGAAGTCGCTCAAACTCTCCATATTCGTCTCCTCTTTTAAGCTAAATAAAAAAGCCTCTTGATCAAAGGATCAAGAGGCCGAAACATTCATGTCAATGTGACAACAAACTAATTTGCTTTTGGTTGCATTAGTAAGTTACGCGCATACTGAATCGATACATACACCACTACGATGGTAGCGACGATTAACTCAACCGTGGCTAAACCACGTACCTGATTGACATAGTGTGTCGCAAGACCTTGCGCTTCCATCCAATGCGCGACTTTAAATAGTGCTGTTGCGCCAATCACCATTGGGAAAGTAAACGCAGCATAACCTGGACTAAATGGCAGTCTTAGTAATTTAAAGAATGCTAAATAGATGATGGATGTCATTAATACTGCAATACCAAAAAGCAAAGCAATAATAACCGGCGATGGATCGCTGGTTACGTTGAGATACCCAGCCAACGAAAGGCTTGCTGGCGCGGCTAAAATCGCCATGGTTGGTTTTGCTGCATCTGGGATTTCATGGGTAAACATGAAACGGTAAATCATAATAGGGAGCATGACCGCGTAAGCCACCATGCCGAACATCAAGGCACCATACGCAATTGGCGCCAACGTTGGGTTACCAGAAAACGAGACATCTGCCACGATAATACCGACAGGTGGCACAAACCAACTTGGCACCATATGGTGAAGTTCAAAGTCTTTCGCTCGGTGATAAATAAATGTCACTAAGAACACAACGTGCAATCCAACCGCGAATAACCATAAGGCATTCCCTGCGACAGGAAAAAAGTGCCCAAGTGAATTCGATACCACCATAGTAGCCATCGCGAAGGTTGGCACGACGCTGCCCACCACTGGGTGTGCAAGATCTTGTCTTAGCAAATGATTATGGAAAAAAAACTTAACCGCTAAGATAATTAAAAGCACACTCGCAATGCCTGCGCTAATCCACTGTCCATAGCCATATAATTCAGCGAAGTTTTCCCAACTCCAGCCTAAGCTTGCAATGCCAAGCGCTAATCCCGCCATTGGGGTTGGTGCGCCCATTACTTTTGCTTTTGTTCTTTTAATCATGACAACCTCAAATCAGGCTAGCTTTCTCTGAAACGCATCTTACACTTGCACTTCGTTCCAATATATCTAATTATTTAGAACAGATGTTCAATTTTACTAAACGCGCGAATATGGCTAATCATATTTCTCTTAAACAGTTAAAAGTTTTCACCAGCATCACGCAACACAAAACGTTAACCGCCGCGTCCGAAAGCTTATTTCTTTCGAAAGCAGCAGTAAGTATGGCGTTATCTGAACTAGAAAAACAGATTGGTCATCATCTCTTTGATCGCGTAAACAACCGCTTAATTCTCAACCAAGAAGGGCTCAAGCTTCTACCACTGGCGGATGAGTTGCTCAACCGCGCCAATGATATCGAAAGTATCTTTGACGGTGACCCAACGTTATCTGGACAACTACGCATCGGGGCCAGTGACACCCTCGGCAATCAAGTCGCCCCTTATCTGCTGAGTGATTTCCGTCGCCACACAGGGCATGTATCACAAAGTCTATTCATTTCAAATTCTGCGCAAATCTGTGACATGTTAATTGACTACGAACTCGACATCGCGCTAATTGAAGGTAAAACACGGCATCCAGATCTCCAATCAACGTCATTCAGCCAAGATGAAATGTGCGTGATATGTGCACCCGATTCTTCTTTTGGTCACGAAGGATTAACACGTCTGAGTGAGCTAGAAAATAGCGAGTGGATTTTGCGTGAAGAGGGGTCTGGTTCTCGTGAATTTTTCACACGCGTGATTGCACCACGCATAGAGCACTGGCATGAGGCTTTCCAGCTTAATACAACCGAAGCGCTGATCAACTCAGTTTCTGCAGGGCTAGGGTTAGGCTGTTTATCACGCTTATCGGCTGAGCCAGCTATTCGAGACGGTCGAGTGAAACAGGTGGAAATCCCATTGGATATGCAGCGCCGTTTCTGGCTTTTGATCCACAAAGAGAAGTATCAAAACCCACTTCTACGCTCGTTTATTGAGTTTTGCCAAGATTGGGAGCGCCGAGAGAATCCGCACCTTAAAGGTGAATAGTTCAAATGCTGGTCACTTAGTTGTACACGGCTCTCATTCTTAGGCCTGCCGCTAGACTTAATTGGTTAAAAACTGTATAAAAAGCCAGTATAAACTCATTAAATTAGAGGACCAACCATGGCTGTAATCGTCAAGTACGTGGTAGAACGCAATGGAGAAGAGAAAATGACTTTTACCTCTAAAGCGGACGCTGATGCATATGACAAAATGCTGGATATGGCAGACGAACTGTTCGGACTGCTCGGTAAAAGTGACCTTCTAGAAGACGAAGGTAAGCAAGAAGATCTTGCGATGTTCCTTGCGCAAAACAAAGAAGAAGTGCTTTATGCACTAGGGGCAAAACGTAGACCTGCCCCTAAAAAAGCGAAGAAGCTTGCTGCTGTTGAAGAAGAGAAGCAAGAAGACGCAGCATAAATACTTTCCTCTTGTTTAAAAAAACGCCGCATAATGTGGCGTTTTTTGTATGGACAAGCTGAGTCGATAGGCTTTTGCGACACATTTCTCATCAGACAAATATATCTTCAAAAAGACAAAACGTATTCATCTACAGACTTTCTCCATTTCCCCTCTTTAAACTCTCCAGGACTCTCTTTATGATGAGTGACAACTTAATTATTTCTTGTCAGTGAACAGACGAGATACAAGACTCAACACATGGAGATCAACTATGGCTTTCTTTTCTTTAGCCTTTGGTACGGCAACTAAAAACCGCGACGGCAAAATTATCGAAGCGTTTTTCCCAAACCCAGTTCTTAACCCAAGCGAAGAGCTAGTGAACGCACTAGCGACAGTTGCAGGTTACGAGCAAGGCAACCAAGCTATCGAGATCTCTGCAGCACAAAGCGCAGAACTGGCAGTAGCATTTGAAGCAAACGGCGATACTGCAAACGCATCTTTCGCAGCAAAAGCAGCAGAATCAGCACAACCACTTGTACTGGTTATCCTTGCAACTGACGAGCAGCCACAAAGCGTTGCTGAAGGCTTCCTAAAACTGCAACTTATCTCTAACCGTCTCGTTAAACCACACGGCACGGTACTAGACGGCATCTTCGGTCTACTGCACAACATCGCATGGACAAACGAAGGCCCAATCGACCTACCTGAACTGGCAGAGCGTCAAATTGAAGCTCGCTTAGCGGGTCGTGCACTAAGCGTCGATTGTGTCGACAAGTTCCCTAAAATGGTCGACTACGTGGTACCAACGGGCGTTCGTATCGCTGACACTTCTCGCGTACGTCTTGGCGCACACGTTGGCGAAGGCACAACGGTAATGCACGAAGGTTTCATCAACTTCAACGCAGGTACCACTGGCGTGAGCATGGTTGAAGGCCGTATCTCTGCTGGTGTAGTGGTTGGTAACGGTTCTGACATCGGTGGCGGCGCATCTATCATGGGTACGCTATCTGGCGGCGGTAAAGTGGTGGTTTCTATCGGTGAAAACTCACTACTAGGCGCAAACGCAGGTCTTGGCTTCCCAATGGGCGATCGTTGTACCATCGAATCAGGACTGTACGTAACCGCTGGCTCTAAAGTACGCATGCTAGACTCTGAAGGTAAAGAAGTCGAAATCGCGAAGGCGCGTGATCTTGCTGGTGTTTCTGACCTACTGTTCCGTCGTAACTCTGTGACTGGCCAAATCGAGTGTCTTGCAAACAAGAGTGCGGTTGAACTGAATGCAGAGCTACACAAAAACAACTAAGCGCTAATTAATCTCTCTTTAAAATCCCCTCGGCTCAATGAGTCAAGGGGATTTTTGTTTATCCAATATCACTCAACCACGCAATGAGCCAAAAAGTCGACAAGTACGCACGACTATCGCTGGGATCAGTTAAAGTGAGCAATCACACTCGCAAGTTGTTTGGCTGTTTTCAATAGATTCTCTCGTCCCTGTGCGATCGCATCTTTCAACTCACACGGTGAAGACACCACCGAAAAACAAGCGATAATACCGGCACTCTTTAGAACTTCAACGCCATCGCCAACGCTGCCTGCCAATGCAATCGTTTTGATATCGTGCTTTTGCGCTACTCGAGAAACGCCAACTGGGGTTTTACCATGAATGGTTTGACTATCAATACGCCCCTCCCCTGTAATAACAAGATCGGCACCCACTAGCGTTTTCTCAAACTCCACGGTATTCAAGACAATATCAATCCCAGGCATCAACGTCGCATCAAGAAACGCCAGCAAAGCCGCCCCCATTCCCCCTGCCGCACCTGCGCCTTTTTCAAACTCAATATCGCAATCCGTCGCGGCTTTGACACAATTCGCATAATGGCGCAGGTTGGCATCTAGCCTCTTGACCATTTCTGGCGTCGCCCCTTTTTGCGGACCAAATACGACCGAGGCGCCACGCTCCCCAGTCAAGGGATTATCAACATCACAAGCGGTTAATACTTCAACGTGTTGCAATCGAGGATCGAGATTTGAAATATCGATGCGTGCAATATCACCAAGTTCCCCGCCACCGAAACCAATCTCACTACCATCCTCTCGGGTAAACCTTACACCAAGCGCCTGAAGCATGCCGGCACCACCATCGTTTGTCGCACTTCCACCGATGGCAACGATGATTTTGCTGATGTTTTCTTCGAGCGCGCGCTTGATCAACTCACCCGTTCCATAGCTTGTTGCTTTCAATGGGTCTCGCTCTTGAGGAGAAACAAGCTCGATCCCTGACGCTGACGCCATTTCTACCACTGCGGTTTGCTGATCGCCCAAGAGACCAAACTGCGCATTAACTTGCTCACCAAGCGGACCTGTCACCGTAACGGGGATCACTCGACCATGGGTTGCATCAACCAATGCCTCCATCGTCCCCTCACCGCCATCGGCTACCGGCACACAAACGCACTCCGCATCTGGTATTTCGGCCATGATCCCTTCAGCAATCACGTTGGCGACTTCTTTCGCAGACAAACACTCTTTAAAAGAGTCTGGGGCGATTATCACTTTCATAGTTTCACCTTCAAAAGGGTCAGACACCTCTGACCCACTATCATCCAATATCAACAAAGCTGACGGCACCGCCACTAACCACGGATCGAGTGATTCGCCATACGCTCCCACAGCATGCATTATTGTTTTTCATTTTGGAACAACATGAAACCATTCATCGTGCATCACTTCTGGGAGTAAACGATCTACAGCCCTGTATTTCTTCTGTTTCCAAGCGACTGACTGCGTCCCTCCAGCTCTTGTTTGTGAAGAAATTTTCATTTTTATCCCATGATTCAATATGAAACATGCAGTGAAAGAGTTCGCGATATAAACTAAGGAGAAACAACAAAAACAACTAGGTACAACTATGACTGAGCAAAAATACATCATTGCTCTCGATCAAGGCACCACCAGTTCTCGCGCTGTCATTCTTGATCATGATGCAAACATCGTGAATATCTCCCAACGCGAGTTCGCACAAATTTATCCGCAAGCTGGTTGGGTAGAGCATGACCCAATGGAGATATTTGCGACTCAAAGCGCCACGTTGATTGAGGCGTTAGGGAAAACGGGTATCCGTAGTGATCAAGTCGCCGCAATCGGCATCACGAACCAACGTGAAACCACTATTGTCTGGAACAAAGAAACCGGCATACCTGTTTACAACGCCATTGTATGGCAATGCCGTCGAACCGCATCTATCTGTGAAGAGCTCAAAGCAAAAGGTTTAGAGGGCTATATCCAAGACAATACGGGTTTAGTGCTTGACCCTTACTTCTCAGGAACCAAAGTAAAATGGATTCTAGACAATGTACCAGGAGCCAAAGAAGAAGCAGAAGCAGGTAACCTCTTGTTCGGCACTGTTGATACCTGGTTGGTATGGAAAATGACCCAAGGCCAGGCCCACGTCACGGATTACACTAATGCGTCTCGTACGATGCTGTTCAATATCAATACGCTTGATTGGGACGAAAAGCTACTGCATGAACTCGACATTCCTCGCTCAATGATGCCAGAGGTGAAACGCTCCTCTGAAATTTACGCCGACACGAAAATTGGCGGCCAAAACGGCATTCACATACCAATAGCGGGCATTGCGGGTGATCAACAAGCGGCTCTATTTGGTCAAATGTGTGTCGAAGCAGGCCAAGCAAAAAACACATACGGTACAGGTTGTTTCTTACTCATGAACACCGGGCAGGAGAAAGTTACCTCTCATAATGGGTTGTTAACCACACTTGCTTGTGGCCCTCAAGGAGAACCGACATACGCACTTGAGGGTGCAGTGTTTATGGGCGGGGCCTCGATACAATGGCTACGCGATGAATTAAAACTGATCCACAGCGCAAAAGAGTCTGAGCACGTCGCGACACAGGTTGAATCGTCACACGGTGTATACGTCGTGCCTGCATTTACCGGTCTTGGGGCTCCCTATTGGGATGCGTATGCACGTGGCACCATTGTGGGCCTGACTCGTGGCGTTAACTCAAATCATATTGTGCGTGCCACCTTAGAAAGCATCGCCTACCAAACTCGCGATGTACTGGATGCCATGCAAGCCGACTCCGGTATTAAGCTAGCGAGCTTACGAGTCGATGGTGGCGCGGTGGCAAACAACTTCTTGATGCAATTTCAGGCTGATGTATTGGACACTGATGTACTGCGTCCAAAAGTCACGGAAGTTACCGCACTAGGCGCGGCTTATCTTGCCGGCCTCGCTGTTGGTTATTGGGGAAGCATTGACGAAGTCAAAAACAAAGCGGAACTCGATCGTCAATTTGAGCCGAATCAGGACGATGCAAAACGTCAGCGTCGCTATAAAGGCTGGAAACGTGCGGTGAAATGCGTTCAAGTGTGGGCAGAAATGCACGACGACGAAGACTTATAAAAAGCATAAATAGCAAAGACCACTTCTCCCGTAACAAGGCCGTGGTCTTAAAAATCCGTCGATTTCGTGACCACCTATCATTTAAAGTTAGTATAAGCTTGATAAGGTTAAGCACAATAAACCACGGAAAGGTAGCGGCATATGATGGCATTACATTCTAAAGACAGTGTGTTTGACCTCATTGTAGTTGGAGGGGGCATCAACGGTGCAGGGATTGCTTCTGACGCGGCTGGGCGCGGTTTAAGCGTCGGTTTGTATGAGGCCAACGACTTTGCCTCTGCCACCTCTTCTGCCAGCTCTAAACTCATTCACGGCGGATTACGTTACCTTGAACACTACGAATTTCGCTTGGTATCGGAAGCGCTTGCTGAGCGTGAAGTGATCTTACATAAAGCCCCACACCTTACACTACCAATGCGATTCCGTTTACCTCATCGGCCCTTCTTACGTCCGGCTTGGATGATCCGCTGTGGCTTATTTCTTTACGACCACTTAGGAAAACGTACCACATTGCCTGGCTGCAAGACCATTAATTTGGCTAAATCAGGTTTACTAAAACCCGAAATAAGAACAGGGTTTGAATACTCAGATTGCTGGGTCGATGATGCCCGTTTAGTGCTTGTCAATGTGCTAGCAGCCAAACAGAACAATGCAGAGGTGCGTAACTACTGCCGAGTGGAAAAAGCACACCGAAAAGGGGATCTTTGGCATGTCACGATTCATGATATCGTCACAGGACAACGCTTCGAGCGCAAATCGAAAGCGCTAGTCAATGCAGCTGGACCATGGGTGAAACAGTTTTTTGATGAAGGGTTAGCTCAAACCTCTCCTCGTAACATCCGTTTGATCAAAGGGTCACACATTGTGGTTCCTCGGATTCACGATGAACCACATGCCTACATTCTGCAAAACCAAGACTATCGCATCGTATTTATGATCCCTTATCTCGATAAGTTCTCGATCATTGGTACCACCGATGTTGAATACACAGGTGAACCGCGTGACGTCTCAATCTCTAATGATGAAATCGACTACCTCATCGACATCGTCAACCAACACTTTGTCCACCAACTCAACCGTGAAGACATCGTATGGACATACAGCGGTGTGCGCCCTCTCTGTGATGATGAATCAGACTCGCCCCAAGCAATCACTCGTGATTACACCTTAGAACTTGATGCAAAACCTAACCATGCTCCACTGTTATCGGTATTCGGTGGCAAACTGACCACTTACCGTAAACTGGGCGAGGCTGCCATGAAAAAGCTCGCACCGTTTCTGCCACAGATGGGCGAAGGCTCGACAGCAAACCAAGCGCTTCCAGGTGGTGACTTCAACGGCAGTCGTGAACAATTAGCCCAAGACATTCATGCTAAACACGCGTGGCTTCCTATCGAGCTGCTCCTGCGATATGTCACCCAATTTGGTACGCATACTTGGGATTTATTGGAAGGCACTTCTAATGAAGCTGAACTTGGCCGTGTTTTCTCCACTCAGGCTGGTGGCGTATACCAACGAGAAATCGACTATTTAATTGGCGTAGAAATGGCAATCACTGAAGAAGACATTCTGTGGCGCCGTACCAAACTCGGCCTTTACCTGAATAAAGATGAAAAAAAAGCGTTGGCACAATACCTCCAGAAGAAGTTGCAACAGCGGGTCATTCGCCTTTCACAGGTCAGTTAAATGGGCGTTATTGAGCGGTAAGCCCCCCATCTACCATCATCATCTATCGTCATAATAAAAAGTTTTTATTTCAGACCGTTAGCACTCTTACTTATTATTTTTCTTACTTGGGCCTTGCCCGTCATTCACAACCCAAATCGGTATCCGATGAAGAAATCTCTTTTACTCAGCCTGCTATTGCTTGGCGGATGTTCCCTCGCGCCTGAAGAGCCTGCAGCACCGTGTGCGTGTGATGGTTATATCCCGCCCTATGTTAAACCACCGACCTCATCCGATGCCGATAATATCAAACAGCTATTGGCTTATATTACTGATAAAGCCAAAGATCGCTGGGGAGAAGATGAATTCGTTGAAGCAGGCAAACACCGCTACGTAAAATACCTTGATGGCTACACCACTCGCGCACATATCGATTTTGAAGCCGGCAAGATTTATGTTTCGACAATTTCTCAATACCAACCAACAGAGAAGCTGCAAAAAGCCATCGTACAAACCCTACTCATGCCTGCCGACCCCGCGCATGCTGAATTGTTCAGTGATAAAGAGGCGGTACTGCGTGGAAAGCCGTTCTTATTAGGCCAAGTGTTGGATCATGATGGTAAGCCAATTGAGTGGGAGTGGCGTGCTAACCGTTATGCCAATTACCTTATCGACAAAAAGATGCAAACAAAAACCATCAAACGTGGCAACGCCTACTATGTCGAAATCACTATGGTGAAAGATCACTTAGAGCAACGTGAATACCTGTACGCCGGACTCGTTCGCGACGCCGCCAAGCGATATGGCTTATCAGAAGATCTCATCTTTGCGGTGATTAAGACGGAAAGTAGCTTTAACCCTTATGCGGTATCCCACGCAGGGGCATACGGTTTGATGCAAGTGATCCCTAAAACCGCAGGGGCTGATGTGTTTAACTTGGTGAAGAACAAGCCTGGCATTCCAACCAAAGAGTACCTATTTGATCCAGCTAACAACATCGATACTGGTGCCGCGTATTTTTATATTCTGAAAAACCGCTACTTGCGCGATGTGAAGCATCCAACCTCTAAGCATTTCAGTATGATTTCGGCTTATAACGGTGGTACTGGTGGTGTCCTTTCAACCTTTGACAATGACCGAAAGCGCGCGATGAATGAACTAAACGGTCTCAATCCAACTCAAGTTTATGATGCGCTAACAACACAGCATCCGAAAGGAGAAGCAAGACGCTATCTACAAAAAGTGCTCTACTTCCAAAAAGACTTTAGCGAAGGCAATATCTAAGAGTGTATGCCCTACATGTCATCATGTTGGGGCATATTAACACTTCAAATTCAAACCCTTCCCTCAAACTAATCCTTCTCTTAGTGCAATACTGGTTTAAGCTAATAACATCCGCTGCTCATTTTACTCACCACAATCAAAACCGTGTTAATCGAGTTAACAATGAGCAGCATGATATAAGTGAATGACGAATGAGAAGGTCGCGCACAGCAATGAGTTTTTTAATTGAACACTGGCAATTTACCTCAAGCCAACCAAAACGAATAGACGCCTACCCCGAGCAACTTCAAGCCCATCATTGGTACCATTGCGAGCGTAACGATCCAGATACCAAGGCTTGGTTACGTAAAAACCATGTCCCTAAAGCGACACTCGAGCAGTTCATTACCAACGAAAATAGGCCTTCTTTTCATCCACTTGGCGACGATAACTTTCTCTTACTCCTACGTGGAATAAATCGCAATCATAGTGTGGTCGCTAAAGAGGTGAACAGTATTCGAATCCTGTTTTATCACGGTGCGCTTATCACCACTCAAACTGGTTCAAACGATGCTGTGCAGAGGCTTCTCCACTCCCTGAATAAGCATAGAGAGCCGGAGAACCTAGCAGGACTCGTCAATCAAATCATTGATAATTTAAACCAAAAAACGGATGATTATAATGACGCAATAGAGGCAAGTTTGGAGCAACAAGACAATCTGCCACACTCCGATAATAAGTTAAGAATGACGAAAAATAGTCTACTGTCTGTCAGGCATTTTCTTAAGCCTCAGCTGCACGCTATTCACGACATGGTGACCGCGAAACCATCACTCATCAAACTCCGCTCTCATCAATATCGTTACTCTTTAAATACGCTTATTCGTCTTAATGAGGAAATTGACTATTTTTTAGAAGAAATCAGCTTACACCAAGAGGAAAACAAAAATCTGAGGGAACAGAAACTTAATCAAAATAGCTACTTGTTTACTATTCTAGCGGCGATATTTTTACCGACTACATTTTTAACCGGGCTATTTGGCGTCAATCTTGGCGGGATGCCTGGGCTAAAATCCGGTCTATCATTCGCCTTATTCAGCATCATTTTGATCATTATTTTCATCATTGAATGGCTGGTAATCAAACACTTTGGTTTCATCAATAAAAACAAAGATCGCGATAACTGAGTATCGCGATGATATGCATGGCATCACAGCATCAATCGCGCGCTGCTAACCTGGATGCCCGTCTGCTCGTGGGTTGATGAGCATCGCGCCAAATCGCCACACAAACATTCCGAAGGCAAAAATCCACAATGCACCACTGATATCAATCCAAATTAACAAGTTTGCCGGGTCAAAGATGCCCCCCAAGCTACGTACTAAGGCTGCCAAAATAATGGCAGAAAATGCGACGCTCATATTCGGTCCTTGGTAAATCATGCGCCCAGTATGCCCCATGGTAACGCGTGCAATCATTGCCAAAATCAAACCGCCTAACCCTCCAATCGCAAACAGGTGAATGAGATTATGGCTGGCAAAGGCGTTATCCCAAGCACCACGCAGAATCAAGCTTAATGGCAAACAGAAGTATGCCGCATGTAAAGACCAAACCAGTGGCTCGCTCAACGTCAGCCATGGCTTCCAACGCAGGAATCGAAACAACTGAGCCACACCAGCAAATAGCATGAGAGGCTTGCCTATCTCAGCAAAGGTCACAGGGAAGAAACTCAAAACAAACAACATCACCAAAGGTAAATTCGCTAACCAATCTAGCCATACTAACGGCTGCGCTTTTTCAAAGTTAAAACGGCGAGCAGTGAAGAATGGAATAACTCGCCCCCCCATCACAGACAGTAATAAAGTGAACCACCATAACATGGCTTGCCATACCGCTGACGAACTAAACGGAGGCAGCCCTTTGATGGTGGCGTAACTTGCGAAGTTGGCAAAGATAGCCAGAAGGAATAGAGGAACGAAAAACAGATTTTTCCATCCTTTAGCACGATAAACACGTATACCGACTTCGTATGCCACAAACAACAGGAACAACGCTTCAATGCTGCTTATCAGCCACAATGGCGCTGGCGTCCACAACAAAATACGAGGTGCAAGCCACAAACCAAACAACGCCAACAAGGTGTCATGCTTGGTGCCGTTAATGCCCGTCCAGTTTTGTACCGCCGTCAACACAAAACCCGCCACGATCGCCATCGCAAAGCCAAACAGCATTTCATGCACATGCCACCACAACGCAGGTACATCAAGCGCACTTGGCTGTCCGGTTTGGAACATCCATACCCATACCGCAATCGCGATGATGGCGTAAATAGAGCCAAACAAGAAAAACGGTCTAAACCCTAAACGCAGCCATGCGGGGATTTTTTCTTCCACTTTTTTATCGGTGATATTCAGCATTGCGATGCCCTTAAGTACCCAATAGATACCGTTCCAAAATTCAACTAAAGCGATCTTACCATAAACATGCAAAAAAAATACATGTTATAAACTCAGACTATCCTTTAGAGGTAAAGCCGTGGTTTGCGCGTTGATTGGCTATCTATGTTTAGGTATAACTGAATAAATCAGTAAAGGGAGTAAAAAGATGTATATTTTCGGCTATGGCAGCTTAATTAACTCCGCCTCACGTCAGTTAACGGGGCAGACTGGCAATGCCATCCCTGTGGTCGCCCACGGACTAGTCCGTTATTGGGGAAAAGTCGATGACAATTATGTTTTGTCCCCCTTGGTGGTCAATGAAGGCCAAGGCCAAGTGAATGGTGTTTTACTAAAAGTGGACAAGCAAGCACTCGCAGAATTTGATCGGCGCGAACGGGGTTATTACCGCATTCAAATTCGCCCAGAACAGATTGAAGCCGAAGCTGAGTTTACCTCAAATAAGGCAATCTGGGTCTATGTGAAAGACGACCCGCAGCCACCTTGCTCGCTTAGCCCGATCATGCAGAGCTATGTAGATACCGTCTTAGCAGGTTGCTTAGAGATTTCTCATGCCTTTGCTGAACACTTTGTACGTCACACGGTAGGTTGGCATCACACTAAAGAGAACGATCGCCATCAGCCGAAATATGGCAATCTCGCTGGGGTGCAAGATCATCATTATGAATTGATAGATAACCTGATTTCAGAACATTCCTAACGTATTCTGCCCCAAGACGAGAACAGCTCTCAAAGTGTTGAGAGCTGTCTTCTTTCATCGTCGCCTTATATACTCAAGTGACTAAACGATTCTCACCCCTTCAGGCATCGCACGCTCCGGAGTTCGCAATGCGCTTTCTGATTCGTCATCCGTTTCCGCACAAAGCAACATGCATTCTGACGTTTCAGCACGCATTTTTGCTTTCGCTAGGTTACACAGCACCACCACTTGTTTGCCCATTAACTCTACTTCTGTGTAGTACGGTACTAGGCTAGTCACGGTTTTCAGCGTTTTCTCACCCACATCAATCTGCACAATGTACAACGTGTCTGCGCTTTCATGGCGAGCAACCTCGATGATGTTTCCGGTACGGATCTCTAGCTTTGCAAAGTCTGAGTAAGCGATAGTTTCCATCATTAAAATTTAAGTAAAGCTTTACTAAAAAGATAACGTTTACACTAGCAGTGAACCTAATAGTTACAATCGGTAAAGGTCTCATTTTAGAAAGTGATTACCACATCCAATTGCACTTATTACACAAAGGGTGTTTAATACTCTTGTTATCATTTTTAGCCCACACAAAGGTCCCTCATGGCAACAATTAAGGATGTCGCGAAAGAAGCTGGCGTATCGGTCGCAACCGTATCACGCGTGATCAACAAATCGCCGAAAGCGAGCCAGTCTTCTATTGATGCCGTCACACTAGCAATGGGCAAGCTAGGATACCGACCGAATGCCGCTGCGCGTGCACTGGTAAGCCAAAGCACCAATACCATGGGCGTACTTGTGGGTGATGTATCCGATCCTTTCTTCGGCACTATGGTCAAATCCATTGATAACGTAGCGCGTGAGAATGGCAAACACATTCTGATCGGGAATGGTTATCACAGCCCAGATGACGAGCGCCAAGCGTTAGAGCTTCTGATCAATAGCCGCTGTGAAGCGATTGTGATTCACTCTAAAGGTCTGTCTGATGACGAGCTGATTGGTTACGCCAAAGAAGTGAAAGGCATGGTGCTGATCAACCGCCATATCCCAGAGTTGGCAGAGCGTTGCATTTCTCTTGATAACCGCAAAGGTGCTTACTTAGCCACGGAATATCTGATTCGCCATGGTCACACCAAAATCGCATGTATCGCATCATCGCATGACATCGAAGATACCGACGAGCGTTTGCAAGGCTACCAAGCCGCGCTGAAAGATCATGATATCGAACTGGCAAAAAACTATATCGAATATGGCGAGCCAAACAGTGATGGCGGCGAAACGGCAATGACTAACCTTCTGACTAAATCGCTCGAAATAACTGGTGTGGTGGCTTACAACGATTACATGGCAGCAGGTGCACTGGCCGCATTAGACCAAAACGGCATTGACGTACCAGAACAAGTCTCTATGGTTGGCTTTGATGACGGCTTAATTGCTCGCTTCGTGAATCCAAGTTTAACCACAATTCGCTACCCAATAGAGATGATGGCAGAACACGCTGCACGCTTAGCGTTGGCATTATCGCGTAATGAGCGAGTGGAAGATGACACTATCATCTTTAGCCCAACATTAGTGCGTCGTAACTCGGTGGATCGCCTTTAAGGTGCTGTTCTAACAAAAAACCAGACGGAACATAAAGAAAAAGCTCTACCACCGAAGTGGCAGAGCTTTTTCATTTTGGGGTATTTTGAGTGAGCCTTGTTTTTGCGACCTTTAGATGAGCTTTTGACCTACTTTGATCAAAAAAATCACAGCAACCCAAAAGCACTAAAAGGTACTGGTCGCCTAGAAAGCAAACTGATAAGTGGTGCAGAAGCGGTATTCTTGTTCAGGCTCAAGAATACAGCTTGGCTGCGCCCACTCAGCATGGTTTGGCGAATCTGGTAAAAACTGCGTTTCTAACGCCAGACCCGCGTAATCTTGGTATTCACCGCCACGACGATTTGGTGCGCCGGCTAACCAGTTGCCCGTGTACAATTGCATCGCAGGTTTATTGGTCACCACCGACAAGTGTACTTTTTCGTCTGGCGAAACCACCAGCGCAACCGGTTTTGACACATCACGATGAGCATCAAATAGGTAGCTGTGGTCATACCCTTTGGCGACTATTTGCTGTTCATCTTGTAAGAAGTGCTCTGAAACTGGTTTTTCACCTCTAAAGTCAAACCCTGTACCTTGCACATCTTGCAGCGCACCAAGCGGAATACCGACCTCGTTGGTTGGCAGGTATTGGCTTGCCGCGATGCTTAAACGGTGAGAGCGACAATCTAAGTCCGCTTCAGCGCCCAACAAATTAAAGTAAGCATGGTTAGTCAGATTCACTGGTGTTGCTTTATCTGTTCTAGCGACATACGCAATGCTCACCTGATTATCGTCAGTCAGTGTGTACGTCACTTGCACTTCAAGGTTCCCCGGGAAACCTTGGTCGCCATCTTCAGACAACAAAGCAAACGTCACCTGTTGCTCCGATTGTGCTTCAATCTTCCAACGACGCTTATCGAAACCGGCTTGCCCACCATGCAAACAGTTACCAGCTTGGTTGGTGGAAACGTGAAATGTTTCGCCATTCACATCAAAAAGACCATTGGCGATGCGATTTGCGTAACGTCCTACCGTGCCCCCCATGTAGCTCTGCTGCCGCATAAAGCTTTCCATCGACCCCACCCCGAGCAGTACTTCGCGCAATTCCCCGCACGCCAAAGGTAAACGACAACTCAACCATGTCGCACCGATATCCATAAAGGTCACGCGCATGCCGGTGTTATTTTTCAGTTCGACCACATTGGCAGGCACGCCATCAAAGGCGGCCTGCTGCGTCATCGTGATAGTTAATGGCTCAGTCATCTCTTGCTCCTACTGCGGCTTAACGTCTTTGTTGCTAGAGTCTTGGGTTAAAGCACTTCGACTAAACCTGCGCCGTTTTTCGCTTGGCACACGTAGATGGACTCTTTCAAACCCGTTGCCGCTTGGTATTTCGCTTCAACCGTTGCTTTCACTTTATCCACTAGTGCTGGTGGCACAAGTGCAACGATACAACCACCGAAGCCGCCGCCCGTCATACGCACGCCGCCTTGCTCACCGATCACCTCTTTCACCATCTCAACCAAGGTATCGATTTCTTTGACTGTGATTTCGAAATCGTCACGCATGGAAGCATGAGACTCCGCCATCAGTTCACCCATACGCTTCATGTCATGTGCACGAAGTGCTTGCGCGGCTTCTACCGTGCGATCGTTTTCTGTGATCACGTGACGAGCGCGTTTTGCCACCATTTCATCTAGTTCAGAAACTTTCTCGTTAAACTGCTCAATGGTCACATCACGCAGCGCTTTCACACCGAAGATGCGCGCCGCTTCTTCACACTGCTCACGGCGCGTGTTGTATTCACTGTCTACCAAGCCGCGTATTTTGTTCGAGTTAATGATAACAACGGCCATATCTTCAGGCATGGATACCGCCGTCGTTTCCAAACTGCGGCAATCTAAAAGCATCGCATGATTCGCTTGCCCTTCCGCCGAAATCATCTGGTCCATAATGCCGCAGTTACAGCCTACGAATTCGTTCTCTGCTTGCTGCCCATTTAGCGCGATTTCCGCTTGGCTGATTTCTAGATTGAAAAGCACTTTGAACGTTTGGCCGATCACCACTTCCAATGCCGCTGATGAACTCAAACCCGCACCTTGAGGTACGTTACCGCTGACTGAAATGTCCGCACCAGAAAATTGGTAACCACGAGCAAGAAGACACTTCACCACACCGCGAATGTAGTTCGCCCACATTTTATCTTGTTGGAAAGTGATTTCTTGAGTGATATCGAACTCATCAACCGCATTGCCGTAATCCACCGAAACCACGCGCACTAGGTTGTCTTCACGCTTCGCTGCTGCCACCACTGTTTGGTAGTTGATCGCACATGGCAATACAAAACCATCGTTGTAGTCCGTGTGCTCACCAATCAGGTTTACACGGCCTGGTGCTTGGATAATGTGGCTTGGTACGTAGCCCAGCACTTGTTCAAAAGAAGTTTTCACGTTTTGGATTAAATCAGACATAGTAGAATCTCAGCATAAAATTTTTGTTTGAATTCTCGACTGCTTTCATATCTCGCAATCAGAAACGACCTATTTGATTGTCTAACATTTGTCATTCCGGACGAGCCCTAGCGAGCATCTGGAATCTACGTTCAGCGCACTCTGATGGTAGATTCTGCATCACGTTCGTTCCTCGCTGTACGGAATGACATATTTCGTATTTATCGTTAGTTACTGCTCTTTGTAATGCACATCGCTTAAATCACGCAGACGCTGGGCCGCTTGCTCTGCGGTGAGATCACGTTGGCTTTCTGCCAGCATTTCATAACCCACCATGAACTTGCGAACCGATGCACTACGCAGTAGTGGCGGGTAGAACAGCGCATGCAGTTGCCAGTGATCTATGTCTGTCCCCTCTTCAAAGAACGGGGCGTAATGCCAACCCATTGAGTAAGGGAAAGAACATTGGAATAGGTTGTCGTAACGGCTCGTCAGCTTTTTGATTGCAACAGCAAGATCGTCTCGCTGCTCTTCGCTGAGCTCACTCATGCGGCGAATGTGCGTTTTAGGAAGCAACATGGTTTCAAATGGCCACGCCGCCCAGTAAGGCACGACTGCTAGCCAATGTTCGGTTTCTACCACAATGCGAGAACCGTCTTTACGTTCAGCTTGAACGTAGTCCACCAGTAGGTTGGTGCCATTTTCTTGGTAGTACGCTTTTAAGTTGTGCTCTTTGCGCTCGATTTCGTTTGGTAAGAAGCTATTCGCCCAGATTTGACCGTGTGGGTGAGGCTGAGAACAGCCCATGGTTTCACCTTTGTTCTCAAACGCCTGAACCCAAACGTAGTCTTGCCCTAGCTCTTCGATTTGATCATTCCAGGTATCAATCACGCCACGAATTTTGTCAACTGGCAGTTCTGGCAAGGTTTTGCTGTGATCAGGCGAGAAACAAATTACTCGGCTCAAACCGCGCACACCTTGTGTTTTGAATAGTGGATTCTCAGACTCCGGGGCATCTGGAGAGTCCACCATTAATGCCGCGAAATCATTTTGGAATACGTAGGTTCCTTGGTAATCTGGGTTTACTTCACCAGAAATACGTTCGTTCGTTGGGCAAAGAAAACACTTCTCGTCGTAACTTGGTAGTTCATCAATAGCCGGTTTTTCATCGGCACCGCTCCAAGGGCGTTTTGCACGATGCGGCGACACCAAAATCCACTGACCCGTTAGTGGGTTGTAACGACGGTGTGGGTGATCCACTGGATTAAATTCAACTTTCGACATCTTACTTACTCAACTTCTTAACATTCTTGTCTCTGCGTTCCCCAATAAAATTGGAGTTGCAGCTAGGTGGCCAATCAACAACGCGACAACTTCAATTACGCAGGGGGGCTTTGTTTACGAAGGAGAATAGCCTTGCGGGTTATTCGATTGCCATCTCCACGTATCGGCCGTCATTTCTGCGACACTGCGAGTGGCTTTCCAACCAAGGTCTCGCTCCGCTTTCTCTGTGCTTGCCCAGCATTCTGCGATATCACCAGGACGGCGAGGACACTGCTCGTAAGGCACTGGGTGGCCGCAAGCCGTTGCGAAGGCATCGACCATCTCAAGCACGCTAGAACCTTGGCCAGTACCGAGGTTGTAAATGTGCAGACCCGCTTTCTCGCCCACCGATTTCAGCGCTGCGATATGGCCATCAGCCAAGTCCATCACGTGGATGTAATCACGCACACCTGTGCCGTCCGGCGTTGGGTAGTCATTACCGAATACCGACAGCTTTTCACGACGCCCCACCGCGACTTGGGCGATGAATGGCATTAAATTGTTTGGAATACCTTGAGGATCTTCACCCATGGTGCCCGATGGATGCGCGCCAACTGGGTTAAAGTAGCGAAGCAAGGTGATACTCCAGTCGTTTTCGGCATTGAACAGATCACTCAAGCACTCTTCCACCATGTACTTGCTACGACCATATGGGTTGGTGGTTTCGCCCGTTGGAGAATCTTCAGTGATAGGCACAATGTCAGGATCGCCGTAAACCGTTGCAGATGAACTGAATACCATGCTTTTCACGCCCGCTTTACGCATGCTGCGTGCCAACACCAGTGAGCCATTAACGTTGTTGTCGTAGTACTCCAATGGTTTCGCGACGGATTCGCCCACCGCTTTCAGGCCAGCAAAGTGAATCACAGCTTGAATGTCATGTTTGGCAAATACTGAGTCCAAAAAGGCTTCATCACGAATGTCGCCTTGGTAGAAAGTTGGTTGCTTACCGGTTAGCGCTTCAATGCGGCTTAACACTTCCACTTTGGCATTACACAAATTGTCGACAATGATTGGCTCCATACCCGCTTCAATCATCTGTACACATGTGTGACTGCCGATGTACCCCATACCGCCTGTGACAAGAACTTTCACTATTGCTTCTCCACGATTGCTGCTTATGCTCAGTTAGATGCCCATGGTTAGCAAAGCCTAATTAACCAACCACTAGCAAAACCGTCCATTTCTTAACTGGCTAGAAGTCTACCAATCAAATCCGATCTAATTCCGTGATCAGTTTCAAATAGTGTAAACGTTTCCACCAAATAATAAAGAAACGTAGCAAGAAGGAATGAGTTTAGTAAAACCCCCTTCTGTTAGACCAAACTCGGCTCTTGAAAGGCGATGAGATTTCGACGAAGGACCAGAGTAAACCGTTTTACTAAACGTTTGTGCATTCGTAACTAGCTGTTTAAAATAGTTGAATTTCTCACTGGGACAGTGAGGCCTGCCTACGGGAAGTACACATGGCAACATTAAAAGATATCGCTACCGAAGCGGGCGTTTCCCTTGCAACCGTATCACGCGTGTTGAATGACGACCCGACGCTAAGCGTAAAAGATGCAACGAAACACCGAATCTTAGAAATTGCTAGAAAGCTCGAATACCGTACCAGCAGTTCCAAGAAAGCCACCAAAGAGGCGAAGCAAAACCACCACTTTTTGGCCTTGTACAACTACAAGCAAGAAGCGGAAGTGAATGACCCATACTACTTATCAATTCGCCACGGAATTGAAACCCAATGTGACAAACTGGGGATCACGCTAACGAATTGCTACAACAGTGACATTGACGTTGAAACACAAAAGATCACCGGGGTTCTATTAGTCGGCAAAATCGAAAATGCCATCATCAGCAAACTGCCAAAGCGTCTTGCTGACAGCATTTGCTACATCGACTTCTCGGATGATAACAGCACCTACGACTGCATTGATGTCGATCTTGACCATATCAGTAAGCAAGTGATCACATTTTATATCCAGCAAGGCTATGAACGGATTGGTTTTATCGGTGGTCAACGTGAGACCGGCACAACAGACATGCGTGAAAACGCATTTGTTGAATATGGCAAACTAAAAGGTGTGGTATCTGAAACCGATATTTATCGTGGTGACTTATCCAGTTTATCGGGTTACAACTTAACAAAAGCAATGCTCGCCAAAGGTGATTTCCCGAAAGCGCTATTCATTGCTTCTGATCCAATCGCGATTGGCGTGTTGCGCGCTATTCATGAATTTGGTTTAAACATCCCACAAGATATTGCGTTGATCAGTCTCAATGACATTCCAACAGCACGCTTTACGTTCCCTCCTCTTTCCACGGTCCGTATTCACTCTGAAATGATGGGCGCACAGGGCGTGAACTTATTGGTCGAAAAGTATCGAGACAAAAGAGAAGTACCACTTAAAGTTTACGTATCAAGTAAATTAAAGCTGAGAGGCACGACCAAGTCACAATAAAGACTTGGAATACTCATTTCTTTAACGCACTGTAATTTCAGTGCTTTTTAATATTTCATTTTCAACGTCTCATTTATTCCGCGCAGCTATCTCGATATACAATTTGACTACGCTTAAGTTAAACGTTTTCACAACATTTGTATGAGAGAAGCATTTACGATCCGAACTATTTGGAGGTCACAATTTCTGCGACTAATGCCCGCAGCCATAATCCTTTATCTTCATTATTTCGACTGGTGTGCCACAACATCGCAATGTCAAAATCAGCGACAGCAATAGGTGGCTTCACAGTAACTAAATCGTCAGAAAAACCATCCGACAACGCCATTTTCTCTGGAACAATCGCAATCAGTTCACGCTGTTTGAGTAAATTTCGAATAGTAAGAAAATTGCGCGAGGCAACCGTTACCTTGCGGCTCAAACCATGTTCGGCGAGCTTTTTGTCTACTTGTGTACTTAAACTGCCGTCAGGGCTCACTAAGGCTTGTTCAATATTGGCAAAAGCCGAAATCGACAACTCGCTTTCTCCTTTCAATACCCGCTTGTCACACAAGCAGACATGCTTTTCTGTGTACAGATACTGGCTATCAAAGTTGTCATCAAGCACTGGCATGCTGCCAATGATGACGTCCAACTTGTCATTCTCAGTAATCTCGACATAGTTACTGCGGTTGACATTGATAAAACTGATTTGCGCTTCTGGTGCGCGTTTGCGGATCTCATCATAAAGCTGTGGGGCGAAGATGAACTCGGCGTAATCCGTCAGACCAACCCGACACACTCCAGTGTAGTTTTCTGGCTGAAATACCGACTTAGTCAGTAAGTCTTTGGCAATCGAGTCGAGCAAATGATGCACGGTCGGAGCAATGTGATGTGCATGCTCGGTCGGATCCATCTTGTGGCCCTTGCGCTCAAACAACGGATCATCAAACAACAATCTCAAACGCGATAAACTATGGCTCATTGCCGACTGACTCACGAAACTCTTTTCTGCCGCTAAACTGACGCTGCGATAACGATAAAGATAAGAGAAGGTCACCAACAAATTTAAATCGATATTGCGCCACTGGATATCATCTTTCACTCAACACACCTAATCCCATTTCATTCATAGATGAAATTAAAACTATTAATTTGAGTCATTTTAGAGCATTCGATAAATTAGCAACAATGCTTTTAGATAATCAGGCTCGACATGTTTACCATTTTTAAAACCTTTTTTTGCCTTGGTTGGATCAGTTTCGGTGGCCCTGCGGCGCACATCGGTTACTTCCGCCAAACGTTCGTTGAAAAACTCAAATGGATCGAAGACAGCGAATACGCTCAAATCGTGGCGTTAAGTCAATTTCTACCAGGCCCTGGCTCAAGCCAAGTTGGCTTTGCGCTAGGCTACAAGCGTGGTGGTCTGGGTGGCGCGTGCATGGCGTTTCTTGGTTTCACGCTGCCTTCAGTGATGATTATGCTGGCGCTTGCGATGGTGAGTAGCCAAATTACCGATACCGCACTGTTCCAAAACATCGTTCACGGCTTGAAATTGCTTGCGGTTGTGGTTGTGGCTGATGCCACTTGGGGGATGTACAAAAACTTCTGCCAAAGCAAGCTGACCGCTGGTTTATGTGTGGCAACCGCCATTGCCCTGTTGCTGGCACCAAGCATCATGACGCAAATGCTCGTGTTGGTTGTGGCCGGTTTGATTGGTACTCAATACCTAAAGAAAGAATCAGCAGCACCAGTTGAACCGTTTAAACCAACCATCGCCCCACTCGCTCTGTTCGCGGCCCTATTGATTGGTCTGCCGTTTGTGGCGCACACCATGCCGATGCTCGGTTTGTTCAGTGATTTCTTCCAGGCAGGCAGTTTGGTATTTGGTGGCGGTCATGTGGTGCTTCCGCTGCTGCAGAATATCGTTGGTGACCAACTCAGCCAAGATGCCTTTCTAACGGGATACGCAGCGGCGCAGGCGGTACCAGGGCCGATGTTTACCTTCGCCACTTACATTGGTTACGAACTCTCCGATGCGCCAATTCTAGGTGCATTAATGGCAACGTTAGGGGTTTTCCTGCCAGGCTTCTTGTTACTGCTTGGCGTACTAAAGAACTGGCAAGCACTGGCGGGTAAACCAGCCATCACTGGCGCAATTAATGGCGTCAACGCATCGGTGGTGGGCCTGCTACTAGCAGCACTTTACCAACCCGTATTCAGCAGCGCGGTTATCGCCCCCATCGACATCGCGCTTGTCATTGCGGGTTTCTATCTGCATAAGAAGCTCAACTTGTCTGTGCTGTGGATGATTGTTTTCTTTGTTGGTGCAGGCATTGCTCAAGGCATGATGTAAAGCTAAGAAGCGCACCATCCTAAAAGCTTGGTGTGCTTCTGAGGCCAAAAAACAGTACTTGTCTAAACCGTATCCATCGCCACTTCTTGGTTTTTGCTTTTTACACCGACTTTCCCAACTACAAATTGGGCTACTTTCCAAATCACCACAGTGACAACTAAAGCAACATAACCGTCTACCGCATAGTGCCACCCCAAATGAACAGAAGCGATCATAATTACAACGGCAAAGCACCAGAGTAGTATTCCTATTTTTTTATTTACTTGATATGCGCCCAATGCAAGTAGTACTGAAGAAGATACATGCATGCTTGGCATAGCAGAAATGCCTGCTCCAAGACTGCTATTTCTCTGAGAATAAGCCTGCCATAAATAGGACTGAAGTTGACTTGTTTCTCCACCGTATATTTGTAATAACCAAAGAGATTCGACTTGGTTTTCTAAACGCTCCATAAGAGGAAGATACGTTACATTACCTGGCTCTAACAAATGCATAAAGCAAGGGCCAGCGGCACTCATTAAGATAGCTAAAACTCCGCCAATAAAGAACCAAGAAGAAAAAAATGAAAGCAAGTATGCCTGTCGGATCTTGTGATTTCTAGAATACCACATAAAGTATAAAACGCTTCCCCAAATCAATATAAACCATATATTATAAGATAAGTTAAAAAAGAACGTCCAATAAGAGCTAGAAAAAATATCGTGAGAGATTACCCAAGGTGACACTCCACCGTGAATTAATTTATCCCATTGATAAAACACCTCATCGTAGGTGAATGGATTAATATCAGGTATTATTTGCTTTAGATAAGTATAATTCGCAATGCAAATATTTATCAACATTAACCGAACAAAGAACACTGCTATTTTGCTTGCATCAGAAAACATAATGAAGATAGCTTTAAAATATTCCTTAAACAAGTTCCTCCTTTTATTTAAAAGCATATTGATATAGAAAAATATGCTCCACGCTAAAAACATACCCTTTAAGCAAACATTCACCCTCCTAACATAATCTAATAATTGGTACTGGTAAACTATCACATCTCGATTAATAATGTAAATTACGAGTGTTATGATACAAGTCATTGAAACCAATAAATACACCGGAAGATCTTTGGTTAGATCGGTATATATATTTCGAGTTAAGTTTCCACTATTTAATCTATCCGCAATCACAGACAATTCCTTTTTATAACAAGTAATTATTTGGTTATCACCATAGATGTATCCCGTCCCTTTCTCACCATTGCGAGTGCTCGCTCTAAGTTTTCATTGGCTTTCGCATAATATGATGGGCTTTTATCTATTGCTTGTTGAAGGAAAGGGATGGCTTCATCCGGCTTTTCTTTGATAATGAGAAAGTATCCGACACTATTTAGTGCCTCTGATTGAGTCATGTGCTGAGCAAATATATTCAATGCTTGGCGTGGCTGACCATCGGCAACAGCAATTAAACCCAGATTGTTTATCGCCTTTTTGTTGTCACCATTTATGCGCAGCGCTGCATTCGTAAAGTGCCTTGCTTTTCCAAAGTCTTCACTCATGTAATATGAATACCCAAGGCTCACCAATGCATTTTCACTGTATGGCTTGATATCTAATGCCTTGCGCAACAATTGCTGAGCTAACTCATGATTACCATTTATATCAAAAATAACCCCTAAACCCACATAAGCATGACTCGGGGAGTGCTCGTCATATTTCAGTGATTGAACGCTAACTGATGAAATACTTTCTTTGGTCACTCCAGCATTTCGTCCTAAGCGAACTTGGTCTGCATTCACGGCCCTCAAGTAGTAAGCGAGACCAATGTCTTTGCGCCCTTGCTGTACGTACACCTTACCCAATTGCTCTAGAACTCCGATATGATTTGGGTTCTCGGCCAATGACGCACGGAATGCCTTGTCTGCTAACTCAATATTCCCTCTGGATTGGTGTATACGGCCAATCGTATACAGTGTTTTATCTTTGTGTTTAGACTCTTCGAATGTCAACGATCTCAAGTACTCATATAGCGCTAGATCTATATTTTTATTACTTAATGCACGATCACCTCTGGCAATCGCTTCTGCTTCACTCTCCGGTGGGGTGTCATTCGTTAATGACTCAACGGGTTTACCCGCATATAGGCTTTGATCAAAACTGTTTTGTTTACTATCATTTGAGGCACACCCCGCCAAAAGTAAGGTTGCCAAAACTAATACGCGACCTTTATACATAATCATTCCCTTTTATTTTGTCCATTTTAGTTGTTACTTAGAAAATGCCTCTGAAAGCGTGATTAATGATGGACCTACTGCGACAATGAAAAAGCAAGGCCAGATAAAAAGCACCATGGGAAACATCATTTTCACGGGTATCTTTGCGGCTATTTCTTCTGCAGCTTGCTGCCTCTTATCTCGATAATCTTCAGTATACTCACGCAATGAGTCAACAAGACTGCCACCGACTCGAGAGGCATGGCTTAACATACTCACTAATCCCATAAATTCAGTAAGTCCGGTTCGAATAATCATTTCTCTCAAACTATCAGGCATTGATTTTCCCGCTTGTATTTTCATGCAAACGGTATCGAGTTCATCTGCCACATCAGGATGAGATATCACCATCTCATCGGCAACGCGCCGTAATGATGCATTAAAACCTAACCCAGATTCCGTACACACAACGAGGAGATCAAGCATATCTGCTACGCCTGATCGAAAACGTTCTTGCCTTTTCTTGGCCATTTTTTTCAAAATAATATCAGGAAAAATCAGGCCTATAAATGCACATCCCGCCATGTATATGTACAGTTTGTTGGATTGAGGTAATGTCACATATAACCCAACGGCAACCAGCATTCCAAATATGGTGGTTAATGATTTCGCTGAATAAAACAGTGTAAGAGCATTGCTTTGGTGGAAGCCTGCGTGCATCAGCAGTGCTCGCGTAGACTGTTGTTCTTTTTCATTACCTGAAGAGGTGAGAGGTGCTAATGATTCAAGCGTATTGATAACTTTATTGTTAGTTGATGCTAACTTCTCATTTTCACCTGTTGTAATCTGTGCAAGTTTACGCTTGAGCGGAGAATTCACACCGATCATCACGTAACCGACAGTCATGACAAATAACACCGTTGTAATGAGAACAAACAGAATAAATAGTAATTCTTGATTAATATCGATTTTAAATAACAATGTATCCATCATCACACCTCAAAATTAACGATTTTACGGATCCACATTGTGCCGAGAAATAGCGCCACCATCCCACCTAAGACCATTTTTACTCCCATTGGGTGAGTATGCAGCAAAGAAACATAATCTGGCTTTATTAACATCATTATGATGTACATGCCGAAGGGTGCGAGCACTAGTACCCAAGCGGATGCTCTAGACTCAGCAGAAATGGTTTTAATCTTACGGGATAACTTAAACCGTTCTCTAAGAACTCGAGATAGCTTTTCGATGTTCTCAATTAAGTTTCCCCCGGTTTCTTTTTGCAGTAAAACGGCACTCGAAAACGCCATCATTGACACCGTTGGCACTCGTTCAGTCATTTGCATCACCGCCAAGCGCATATCATAACCATAATTAAGAAGGCTGAATGTATGCTTAAACTCTGGTCCGATGGGCGCAGGCATCTCACTCCCGACCTCACCAAATGCTTGGTTGATTGGCTGACCAGCTTGCAATACACGTTTGATAATATCTAACGCTTCTGGCAACTGTTCTTCGAACTTCATTAACCTATCACCAATTTTTTTTTGTACACAAAAGTACCCGACTAACCATAACGTAAGCCCACCAGCAACACATATATACCAAGCTTGCCCAAATAGAGCTAAAAGCAGTCCAATGACTCCCCCTAACACAAGCGAGAACAATAGAAACTTACCAAATGTCATTTCTATACCTGCCAGCTCTAGCTTCTTTTTGATTGTTTCAAACAATGTAAACTGAACTAAGAACCGCTCAACTTTAGATAAGTTCTTAATTGAGTTCTCTCGTAGCAAAGAAATACTTTCTTGATCGATATGCTTATGGCTCTGCCTAATTCGTTGTACAAGATGGCGATGTTTTACCTTCTTACCGGCAGATGGCATGATCAGCGCTTGGCTTATGAAAAATACCGAGAGGAACAATAAAAATAAAAAAAGTGGTAGTTGACCTTCCATAGTGCCTCCTAACGTAACTTCTCGTTGAAGATTTCAAAAGGAATATCCATTCCTCTTTTAACTAGTTGATCATGGCAGGCTGGTACGATGCCCGTGGCAATATAGCTGCCAACCACATTGCCTTCTGAATCCACTCCTTGCCTTTGAAACTTAAATATCTCTGACATAGTGATCACTTCTCCCTCCATGCCGTTGATTTCTTGAATGCTAACCATACGGCGCTTACCATCTTCTTGCCTGTCCATCTGGACGACAAGATGAATCGCTGAAGTAATTTGAGAGCGAAGATTTTTAGTGGAAATATTCCATCCGGCCATGGAGAACATATTTTCAACTCGGCTTAAAGCATCACGTGGCGTATTGGCATGAATGGTAGCAAGAGAACCGTCATGGCCTGTATTCATTGCAGATAGCATATCAACGGCTTCGCTGCCCCTCACCTCACCAAGTACAATACGATCGGGTCTCATTCGTAAAGAGTTTTTCACCAGTTCTCGCTGAGAAATCTCCCCTTTTCCTTCGATATTTGCTGGCCTAGTCTCAAGCCTAACTACGTGGGGTTGTTGCATTTGCAACTCAGCTGAGTCTTCGATAGTAACGATACGCTGATCGGCAGGAATAAAACCAGAAAGAATATTCAGAGTGGTGGTTTTACCTGAACCCGTACCACCTGAAATAAGAATGTTCATCTCTCCAACCACAGCAGCATTAAGAAACTTAGCCATTTCGGGAGACAGTGAGCCTAGCTCCAATAAATTATTCATATTAAGGCGCTCAACCGCAAAGCGACGTATAGAAACAGACGCACCATCAATGGCGAGCGGAGGAATAATGGCATTAAAGCGCGAGCCATCTTTTAAGCGAGCATCCACCATGGGAGAAGATTCATCAATACGTCGCCCTACTTGGCTAACGATACGGTCTATAATGCTACGCAAATGTCGATCATCGAGAAATGTATGGGGCGTCTTTTCTAACTTGCCGAAACGTTCAACATAAATACTTTTGGGCCCATTCACCAAGATATCCGAGACCGTTGAGTCGTCGAGTAGCGGCTCTAAAGGGCCTAATCCAAAAATTTCATCCTCTATCTGGCGGATCATTCGATTTCTGGCTTCAGAGCTTAAAGGGTGCGTTTGATCTTCGGCAATCAAATGTACGACGGCTTCTCGTAACTCTTCTTTTGCTCGGTCTTCTTGTAGATGAGACAGTAAACCAAGATCAAGTGTATCTAGTAATTTTCCGTGATAATAATGCTTTATCGTCTGATCATGCTCTAACCGTTTCCTTTCTGCCTCGATTGCAATAATTTTGTCTTCTATTGATGAGAGTGTTTTTTCATTGCGGTTTGGTTCAGGTGTTTCTTTATTTTCACTGTCTTTGGCAACAGAGATCTTAGCTGCTTCAGGAAAAGCACTACCGACATTCTTTCTTTTAAAAAACATAGCGACTCCCTGCTAAGAAAAGAACTTGCTCAACCAACTTTGCTTTTTTTCATTCGCTGGTTGTTCTAATTGATGTGATATTTCAATAAGTGAAGACTTAATGGCACTTTTCTTCTTGGCTTGAACAATGGGCTTTCCTAGATTGGCACATTCAATAGCGATAGCGAAATTATTCGGTACTAAGAAACGTGCTTGTTTAGGAAATGTTTCCTCAATATCTTTAATCGATATAGGGGCTTTTTTTTCAAAGCGATTAATAATTAACTTGATTTGATTACTTGATAAACCGTAGTCAAATTGCAGTGACTTAACGTAATTTGCAGCGTGCTTAATGGAAGTGACATTTTGCTGCATAACCAGATAAACAGACGTGGCAGGTGCAACCAAGTGCTGAAAAACATGTTCTACACCATGAGACATATCAACTATTATATGTTGGTAATATTGACGAAGAAGTGGAATAAGAGCATTGACTTCTGTGGCACGCTCATAATTATCCTTAATGTTATCTTGGTTAAAGCACAAATAATTGACGCCAGAAGCATGTTGGTAAACCAGCCCCTCTAGTGACATTTCATCAAGATCATTGATGCTATCGACCACATCATTAATGCTGTATTTCGGTTTACTGTTCAGATAATCTGCTGCATCACTAAACTGCATATCCAAATCAATAAGTAAGACTTTTCCTTGAGAGTATTCCGACAATGCTATCGCGGTATTTAACGCAACGGTTGTCGCGCCAGATCCCCCTTTAGTATTGATGAACAGTGACAACGCTCCAATGGTCTTAGTCGACACTTTTTCTTCTGCTATATCTTGCAAAATCGGAAATAATTCACTGAAGCCGACTTCCCGAGAAAAATAGTCTGATGCTCCAAGTTTTAATGCTAACTTAAGCGATGATGTGTCATTTTCATCACCAAATACGACTAGGGCTGTTTGATTTCGCTGTAAGCTCTCTTCGCTCGAGTAAATATGCGCGATTTTTTGTGCCCATCCGTCTCCTGCTTCAATATAAATAACATCTGGCGTTTTCATATTAGCCAACGATGTAGTCACAACTTTACTCAAATCTAACCACTCGACGTTAATATTGATGCAGTTTGATAGCTCCGCTTCTATATGTGCTTTAAATGTAGACGTCGCATTAATCACCCAAATATTAATATTCGTTTTAAGGGAATTGACGCTTTGTGTGTCGAGATCCTTTTCAAACACTACTGGTTTCAACATAAATACTCCCTTAACAATCTTCTATACTGCCTAGCCCGTCTTCAGGCCTTAATACACCGAGGCTCTCTGCGGGCAAAATGGTCTGAAACTCAGGACTTGCCCCTACAGCGTTTATCAGCAGTGACAACATCATAAATTGAAATGTGTAATCGGCTTCTGCTTTAACAAAACGAATGTTGGCAAAAATCGAATTCAAAACACCAGTGTCTGGCGTTTCAGAAAAAAACTCATTTACGTTCACCTCGACACCATTAGCATCGAGGTAAGTGATGGATAAATTATCGCTAGAAAACCCAGGTGGGTATAAGCCCTTAACCGCGGGCAAATTCGGAATATCATCTCGATCAGCGATATAACACACCGTCGCTAAACGAGCCGTTCTTCTTGTCACTTCATTAGCCATCTGAATCGAATAAAAATAAAGAGCAAATTCAATAATGGAAAAAATCACCAACAACACTGCCAAAGCAATGAGAGTAAATTCAACTTGCGTAACACCTTTTTGTCGATTCTTCCAGGTTCTCATGGTGACGTCCTCATTTTGGTCGATGCGCCAATCGTGAACGCTAAAGAGCTGTCGGAAAAAGGCAGGCTACTGAAAATAGGCACATAGGTATAAGTGGCTGACAACATCACTTCTTTCGTTTCATTCGTTGGTTGAGTGATGGTAATGTCCGTTGGCTCTAGGTAGCCCAGCACTTTTTTATCTTGATCAGTAGGTGTTGGCTTACCATACACGACCATATTCTGAATTTTTTCTCCATCGGCAATATTGCCGAAATCAAGCGTGCCGTAAGTATCGACCACCGCATAGCGAACGCCGTTTTGCAGCGCTTTATTAATTTCCGTGTATTGAATAAACGCTCGACTCACATCAATCAGTAACACCGCTAACATCAATAATACGGGCAAGCAAATAATAAACTCTAGCGCGGCTAGGCCCGTTTGTTTGTGTCTGTTTTTACAAAGCTGATGTGTTTGTTTAAGCGCGTTCATATTAAGACGCCTCGCTTAGTGGATCTTTATATAGTTGTATTCGATACGGGCCGTTGTTTGTTGGGTTAATTCCAGTTGAGCCATTCTTAATTATGCACTCTTCTAAAAACTGCCCATAAACGTCAGCTTGTCCAGAGTTATCAACTCGTTGTAATAAGAAGAAGCAACCTAACCCTAGGACATCAAACTCTGTTTTGCCCGTAGAGTCAGCAGTGCAATCAACGATAGGTATACGCAAAATCCTTCGTTCAGCGACCCCGTTGGTAGGGTAAGTACCGTCACACCCTCCGTCTTTGCAGGTTACATAATCTGCAAAATAAAAATCACTTGTTTTAATAACGTCATTAGTTTTTGTTAGTGTTGCCTCTTTTACATACACATCAGGAAGTACTGTTCCATCATTTTGTATTGGACCGGAAAAATCATTTAAACGCGTGTTGAGTCCCTGAGCGACTGGTCCTACGCTATTACCCGGTTTGGTGATAACCGTATCCCCGATGGCTGCACAACCGTTGTAGCCACCAGCTAATGCTTGGCGTACTATCGCAGCACCGCCGCCTCCACCATCATTTCCATTTCCATTTCCATTTCCATTTCCATTTCCATTTCCATTATTATCTTCCTCGTCCTCTTCAAATTCGCCCTGATTAAAGTCTAATAACTGAAAATTCCCTGGCCCCATCGCGGTATTATTCTGATCTCCAACTTTCAAGGCATGAATTGTAGATGGGTTTCTCGTCACACTTGGATCGTACCCATTAGGGTTATAGCCCCACGCATCATCAGTGCTATTTTTATCACCACAAACAGCCATTGGGGCGATATTACAAGACATTGTGGCAGCTGCACTTGGCCCCGCTACCGCGCTGGCAGAGACATCTTTTCCCACGCCAAAAATGTAACTTAAATATTGAGTCAAAGAGACGTCGCTGACGGCGACTCGGATATAGATGTCACTATCACTACCAAGAGAGAAGCTGTCAGCATCAACAAACGTTTGTAAGTCATTTGAGAAGGTGATGCTAATGTTCTCCTCACCATACACCAACTCCTGATTACCAGAAGCCGCTGCGAAGCTGGTTAATGCCGCCACGGCTGCAGATTTCGCCAATAGAGCATTACCGGTGTCATCGGCCACCACCGCAGACGCCAGTGCGGCGGAATCAACCGCATTTTGTAAACGCGTTTTGTTCAGTACTTGGTGGTTTAAATCGATCGCAAAAGCACCCATACCAATGAGTATTAACATGATCAAGCTGATTAAGACTAACGTGATCCCTCTTTGGGAGTGCTTAGTTGCTATTGACTTTCCATATCTCATCGCGGCCTCCGAAGTGACTCATCACTGATTACTTTTTGGCTGCGCCATTACGGTTGTACACTTTCAAGCTGGTTTGGGTACGTTCACCGCTTCCTTCAGGCACGTAATCGACATTTTCATACCAGGCATTAGGGTTAAGTGTCTGCTCTGTTTGTAACTGATTAAGCGACACGCCCAAAGTAGGATCATTTGCACAACCCAATAAGCCCAACGATGTGAAACAAACAGCGAAATACATTGTCTTTTTCATTTTGTTCTCCATCTATAAACTGTGACCAAACTGCCCTTCGGTGCCACCTTTGCCTGTCGCGTATTGGTAGCTAGAATGATTACTGCTATCGGTCACTGTAGAGCCGTTAACTCGGTATTTATCAAAGTCCAACGTCGCACCTTTACCAAGCAAATAGAACTCAACGTCATTCGGACTGATAAAGCCATCTGTTGGTAGCGTGATATTTCGTCGGTCGACCGGTTTAGCTAATCGGGGAGTGACCAAAATCACCAATTCTGTTTCGCCAGAAACAAACTCCTCACTTTTAAACAAACGTCCAAGCACCGGGAGTTCTGAAACGCCCGGTAAGCCAGAGTCAAGATTTCGCGCATTTTCACTCAACAGGCCAGCTATCCCTATCGTCTGCCCATCCGCAAGTTCCAATGTGCTGCCTGCGCGACGAGTGGATAATGTTGGAACAAAATACGCAGCATTGGTCCCACCTGGGCTAAAGGTTAATGCTCCTGATGCGGTTAACTCGCTCACACTCACATTGAGTTGTAAGTTGATTTTTTTATCGCTCAAGATGTAAGGAACAAAAGCTAACTCTACGCCATATTCCTTGTAATCCACGGTAATTCCATCTTCGTTAGGCACAGGGACAGGGAACTCACCACCCGCGACGAAGTTGGCTTTTGTCCCACTCAGTGCTGTTAAGCTTGGCTCAGCCAGCACTTTTGCCACCCCATTTTGTTTAGCGACATCAAGCGCAAACGTGAACAAGGTATTGCTATCAATAAATGATCCCAAAAATCCAAATTCATTGACACCTGGTGCGTTAAGTACAGGTAAGATCGCATCATTAACACTTTCCATCGCACCGCCGACGGATGTTGCGCCCCACGTCCAATCACCACTCTTTTGGAAAAAGTGGAAGTTTGAATCAAAACGGCGAACCAGTGAACGTTGAACTTCTGCTACGGTAACCTCTAAAGTGACTTGTTGAGCGCCACCAATAGACAGTAAGTTTATGATCGGACTGGCATTTTGCTCTTCTTCGCTTTCATCAACAGATTTCGCTGCGGCAAAGGTTTCGGCAACTTTAAGGGCCACGTCCATGTTTTGTTGATTACTGACTAAACCTTTCAAAACAATCTTGTCCTGAGAGGTATGAACTTCAATCGTTTCATCCGGCAAAAAGTCATTAAGCTTTGATTTAAGAGTATTTAAGTCGTGAGTGACCTCAACATTAAATGACTCAATAATGCGACCTTTTCTATCCCAGACTGAAACATTTGTTGTTCCCAATTTTTTGCCAATCAAAAATAGTTCATTGGATTTGAGCATTAAGATATCTAACACACTAGGGTCACCCAAGGTTACTTTTTTGGCACTACCTGAAATGATTAATTGAGTCGATTGATGATGTGGAACACTGACAATGCGTCCAGACTGTGCCGCTGCACTAACAGGAACACTCGTACTTGCAATCAGTATGCTACAGAGAATAAGGATTATTTTTTTCATAACTCACCTAGTTGCTTACTCGAACATTAGACGTTTGAGTTCCTTTTATTATTGTCACGCTAGGTCTTGGCGTGTAACGAACGACCGAGGGTTTATCAATCGTATGTGGGTTACGCAGTGCCAATTGGATACTACCTTTACTATTTTCAGTGAGTAGTTTTTCTGCCTCTCTTGGCGTCACTTCCAATGTCACCGCTCGAACGATGACTGGCTTGTTATCTTTGGTTCGCGCGGTTTGATCCACAGCAAGAACCTTAAGGTTCTTTAACACCGTTTTGGTGTAACCACTTCTTGTATTGAGCACATCTACCTTATTACCTGGTAATAGGAAGCCCGCTACCCCTATGACATCGTTCACTCGTATGGTCAGCGCTCGTTTGTCTTCCGGGATCATTGCCGCCAGCGTCGCTCCTTCGCCAGGCAAGGTGATTCGATTTTGGTTGACCAACTCGCCTTTATAAATCGTCGTTGCAACGATCTGACCAAGTGCCTGAGCTTGTGTCTTTAGAGTACTCTCCTCTATCCAATCCACTTCCATTAACTTTGTACCAAGGTGCTTTTCTTCAATGATCGTTCCTGGCTCTAGCTCTGTTGCAGCAATCAGTACGGGATGGCGTTCAACTTTTTCCAACTCGACAGTCGGCAACTTTTGATTATCCATCCACTGCTTTGCTACCATGACTGCGCCCAGCCCAAAAGCAACTGACAGCAACAAAAGTAAAGTAATTTGTGTTTTGCTCATGGTATTCTTCCTTTACTCATCGACGGTAAAATAAAGCCCCCAAGCGCGCGAGAGAATCTCAGCGGACACCCGTTTGCCTATTTGCTCAAATAGCATTATGTCTCTGCTAATTCCCAACATGTCCTTTGGTAAACATGGGAAATAACCAGTCCCTGTTTCTTCATGAAGTTGAACTAACTGTTGGAAGAAGTCCTCAGCTAAGGTCATCTCATAAGACGTAGCGAGTTCCATCCACAGTTGGCAGTAATCGTCTAATTCAAGTTGCTTAAATTCGATCTTGTAGCCTAAACGGCGCAAAAATGCTGGGTCGGCAATTGAGCTAGGCGACAGGTTAGATGAAAACGCCAGAGTCAGTAGAAAAGGGACGGACGTTTGTTGACCATTGGGCAGCCCAAGGTGATCGACAAAATACTCCATGGGGACAATCCAGCGGTTTAGCAAAGCCGCAACGGGCATGGTTTGACGTCCGAGATCGTCAATCACCAGAATTCCGTTATTGGCCATCATCTGAAGAGGCGCATTCCAAACACGATTGTGTTCACTGTGGTTCACCTCCAACATTTCCATGGTGAGTTCGCCACCCACTTGGATATTAGGCCTTTCACACAACACCCAACGTTTATCATAGTGGTTATTAAGTTTTACGAAGGCTTTGGTATGAGAGTTATCTACTCGCTTGTGGTGATGCTCGGAAAAGACTTTGATGATATTGCCATCAGCAAATACCGCATGTGGGATATACACTGAGGTATTCAGCGCATTCAACACCCGTGCGGCGACATAACTTTTCCCCGTCCCCGCATGGCCATAAAGCAGCAATGCCCTGCCAGAGTTAATGGCTGGCCCTAATACTGGGATTAATCGCTCCGCCCCATACACATCCGAGAGCGCTCGCTCCACATCCGCTCGCGTAATGGGTTGGTTGCGTAAATCCTGCCGCTGAACAATATCCCAATATTGCTCTAGCGAAACGGGCACCGGCCCAATATAAGCATCTTTTCGAAAGGCTAACTCCGCTTCTGCTAATCCGAGCTCGGTTAAGCCATAGCGAACATTTGAATAAGTACTGGTGGCATTTAACGGTTGGTAGACCTCCACCCAGCTGCGACTACGTAAATGAGCTAAAGCGGATTCAATAATGTTGGAGACCACACACATTCGGTTAGAGAGTTCGATCAAATCCGACTTAGGGTGGGCTGACAAATGTTTAATCAATAAGCTTTCGACCACCGCAGCGGGAACATCTAAATGCTCTTCTGATGCTGGGACTGAAGGTGGCTCGATTTGCGGCACTAGATTGTCTTTGAAGACCGTAGCCATAGACGGTGCCCTCCTATTATTTGGCACTTCTTTTGTGGGCATTCCTTGCCCAAAATGAGTTGGCGCGACCTAGTGAATGTAAAAGTAATACGCCAACCCTACTACAATCGCAGGAGCAAAAGGGATCACCAGTGGCTGCTGGCTTCTCCAGCCAGGCGTCACTTTTTGCACCGCGTATGCCTTAACCTGCTGGTTAATGGGCTCCGTTGAAGATGCCAAGTGTAACGCCAGGTAAAACGCCCCGATCACACCACCTGCGATGATGATATAGGGCGTCACTTGCCACATGACATCCGCGCCCAACCACAAACCGATCACCGCAAGTAATTTCACATCTCCTCCTGCCATGGCTCGAGTGAGATATAAAACAAAACCAATGGCAAAAGTGGCTAAAAAACCTTTTAGGTGCAGCCACCACATCACCTCTTGTTGTTGAAATAACTCAACCATCACGAACAACAACAGCGCGAGAACAAGGGGGTTGGGGATACGGTGTCTCTGTGCATCAGAGACACCTGCCAGCATCAAAATAAGCCAAATACCATAGCTCATAAGACGCAATAGCCGCTCTTCATAATCAAAATCTATCCATTCGTGCTATCTCCCGTTAAGTCCCTGAATGTCACTAGTAATATTTTGAAATTCAGTACCTAGCGTTGACCAGAAGCCTAACCCTAACATAGCTGAAACAATTAGAGCTGCACCTAAAATATATTCAAGCAAGGTCAAGCCTTCTTCATCATTCCAAAAATCTTTGAGTACTTGTGTGAACTTTTCCATTTGAATTCCCCTATAATCCTGTACAAAGGTTTAATAACGCCAATTACATCACCCGAAAGAGTGATGCTCCTTCTTGAGCTTAAGTCAGTAAAGTGCCAACCCGTTAGGACTTTTTTGCCTTTAATTGAGACTTTTTTGACATACTGATATACATGCCATTAACAATCATCAAAACAGTGATTGCATTCACAAATCAAATGGTTACTTTCCTTTTCATTTCTTACCAGTCATTTAAACTAAAAGTGCTACTCATTTATTAGATTAGAGTTCTAAGCAGTAATAAAAATATCAACATGTGTGCTTATAAGCTTGATGACGTAGCTTTCTCTTTTATAACGCTGCAATCTGGTAAGAATTATCATGAAGACAAGGATGGTTTGGCTAGGAATGCCTGTAAGTGATTTGCCTGTAAGTTGCGCGGAGCAACTCACCGACGTATTCGACGTACAGGAATGTTTTGAAGACATCTCAATTATCAGTGAGCCTGATGTGGATATGTGCGTATTATTTCTCGGCAATAGGGAAACACGCTACTTAGGCACGTTGGGCAAGCTTTGTGATAACCTCGGGAAAAAGCTGTTCGTTCTTCTACAAAGCCCGCTTCAAGCGCCTTTACCCGCTTCGAGCGATAGCTTGGAATTAAGCCTTTTGGATGAATCCTTTTTTCCAGCTTGGCTGGAACGCCTCAAGTTACGGTATTTGATCTCAGCAAAAGCAAGTTCCAAGGCGATTATTATTCCTCGCCCATTAACGATGCCTTCGCCCTCAGCCTCTATTTCCGACGAGTTGAAAAGCGTCATTCGCTTTATCGACGACAATTTTCACCAAGAAGTAAGAGAAGAAGAGGTCGCAAGTTTATGCCATTACTCTCCGAACTATTTTTCTAAATACTTTCATCGGGAGATGGGGATATCGTTTCGGAACTATCTGACATCCAAGCGGCTGTCCCAAGCTCAACGTCTACTCAAAGAGCAACCGAAATCGAAAATTGCTTACATCGCGTATCAGTGTGGGTATCACGATGTGTCCTATTTTTCTCGGATCTTCAAAAAGAAAGTCGGAATTTCTCCTGCTACTTATCGGCATCAAGTTTAAGTCGTACTCGCCGTGCGAAATTTGTTTCATGAACGCTATCTTCGCCACAGAATTGTGCAAAATTCATTCACACCGAATGGATTAACATGCTAAGTTTTACAATAGGTTAACAACTATAAGTACAGCAAGATAACACATGGAGTCACTGACAATGAATCAGCCGAATATCAATAGTACTGCAGGTTGCGCTCTCCCGCCGCCAAATGAAATGATTCTTAAGTGGGCCGAAGTGCGCCCAAATGAGGTTTATTTAAAGCAAATTATCGACCGACAGTTTGTCGAATTTACCTTTGCTGAGGTGGCCGATCAAGCCCTCAGACTCGTCAGTGCGTTGCGCAGTTTGGGGCTTAAACCCGGCGATAAGGTGGCGTTGGTATCGAAAAACTGTGCAGAATGGTTTATCTGCGATCTCGCCATGATGTTGGGTGATTATGTCAGCGTGCCAATCTTTCCGACGGCAGGTACCGATACCATTGAGTACTGTATTACACACAGCGAAAGTAAGGCCCTGATTGGGGGTAAATTAGATGACCCTACCGCCACGCAAAAAGTCATTGATGGGCTAGCCGATATTATCAGCATCTCACTGCCTTATGACTCGGCTCCACAGTGCCAATATCAATACAAGCAATTGATTGCGAGCGCCGCACCTAGTGAAGAGCGCCCGCAGCATTACGATGACAAGTTGATGTCCCTTGTCTATACCTCTGGGACATCCGGTTTACCAAAAGGGGCAATGCTCACTTACGGCGCCTTCAGTTGGTCTGCACAGCAACTCATTGACCACATCGGTATTCAAGAAGGTGATCGCCTGTTCTCATACCTCCCACTCGCTCACATTACTGAACGAGTGTACATCTTTGGTTCCTCTATCATGGGAGGTGTGCAGACGGCATTTCCTGAGTCTTTGGATACCTTTATCGAAGATGTAAAAATGTACCGCCCAACGTTGTTTATCTCGGTTCCTCGCCTTTGGACCCTATTCCAACAACGCATTCAGGATAAACTGCCACAGAAAAGGCTCAATATTCTGCTGAAAATTCCATTTGTGAACACCTTGATCAAGAAAAAACTGGCAGAAGGACTTGGTTTAGATCAAGCGCGTGTTTTAGGCTGTGGATCTGCCCCTGTCTCTCCTGCGTTGCTCAAGTGGTATCATTCCGTCGGCTTAAATATCACCGAGGCGTGGGGGATGACCGAGTCTTTCGCGTACAGCACGCTCAATTATCCATTTAACGCTGAAAAAATTGGGTCGGTTGGTAAAGCAGGACCAGGCATCGAACTGAAGATCGCCGACGACGATGAAATCATGGTTAAAGGCAAGGGGTTGTTCTCTGGCTATTATAAAAATGATATCGCAACGCAAGAATCATTTGATTCCGAAGGCTGGCTGCATACTGGCGACATTGGAGCTATCGATGCAGAAGGTTACCTGACGATCCAAGGTCGTAAAAAAGACACATTTAAAACCGCCAAAGGTAAATTTGTTGCGCCAGTACCTATCGAGAAAAAGCTTTTCGAATACAGCCGTGTTGAGATGATGTGTTTGATTGGTTTAGGTTTGCCTGCACCGATTCTCTTGGTGGTTCCACATAATTTCCCGAACTTCGATAAAGAACGCTATGCACGTACGACTAGCAAAGTCATTGCAAAAATGAATCAGGAGTTAGAATCACATGAGCAGATCAAAGGAGTGCTCATGATCCAAGATCCTTGGAGTATCGAAAATGGAGTGCTCACGCCAACGTTGAAGATAAAGCGCCACGTGCTTGAGCAGAAATACCATGATATTGGCCACAATTGGCCGAAAGGGAAGTTAGTATTGTGGGAAGGTGATCTTGCCTCAAAATAACATGGTGGCCAATGAAAAATAGTCAAAACCACTCTTATATTAATTAGATAACAGGGCTTATAAAAAACCAACGCTTTCATTAGCGTTGGTTTTTTTATCGCAGAATTTCTATTGACTCGGCGTAAATCAGTTACAAATTAATTACCAATATTTCTTTCAATTTTAATTTCTAACGTCTTGACACTTCTTAAACCAAAAACAACATTACTAGCTTATTTGAGATTCAAACTGCCTTTGAGTAATCATCAGGGACATTTTCCATATCAATACCGTTAGTACTATGCTCACTAAACCATCACTAAAATAGTGCCAGCCTAAAGCAACAGAACCTACAAGTATCACTCCACCATAAAGGCCAAAAACTAGTCCTAGCGTTCGGTTTACAGAATTCATCCCCAAAGCCATAAGCACAGACATCGACACATGCATACTTGGCATCGCAGATATCCCACTCCCTAACATTTCTTTACCATTGGCGTAGGAGTCCCAAAGTTCATCTTGTGTGTCTAACGCAAAAAGTCCATGGTAGCCGTTGGCTATCAACCAATCATGCTGTTGATGTAGCAAATTCATCAACTCATCATAATCATGGATATTTGAGTCGAGTCTAGAAAGAAATGCAGGTCCTGCACTAGACAATATAGTCGCAGCAATCATGCCCAACAGCAACCAACACAATATCCAACTGACCAGATAGCAACTTCTCTTCTTCGAGCGTGAAGCGAGTATGAAATAGCACAAAATGCCCCATTGGAGGAAGAACCATATATTGTAACAGTAATTTATCATCATGGTTAAGAATGGGGAGTCTAATACTCTATGCATTATAGACCACGGAGCTTGACCTCCAAAAACCCATGCATCAATATCATGAAAGAGTGCATCATATTTAAATGGATTCACTAATGGGATCATAGATTTGGCAGTAGAAAAACTTGATATAAATAGACTCAATGCGGTTAATAATATAAATGCAGAAATGATTTTTGCTCGATAATCAAAAACTCTTTTTATTTGATACCAATAACACAATAGCGGGCGGGGTTCTTTATTCTTGATCAGAATAAAAAAATAAATAGTCGCGAGCAAAGCTACCGTAAGCCAAATGATAATTGGTAATGTATTAGCGTAAGCAAAAAATGAGACCTTGCTTTTATAGCCATAAAAGTAAGAATATGATGTAACTGACAAGCAAATAATGCTTATCATCGCATAAATCAAGCTATCTTCTTGTATATGCTTGAGTATATTCGTTACTTCTTGCCTTAGAAGTCTAGGTATACAAAGTAAATTTCTATATAGTATTACTAGCATATTCTACAACCATTCATTTTTCATTACATATTAATTTACAATAACAATGAATATCCAACAATTAATAAGTATTTTTTCACGACATTTTCTAATCAAAGTGTTATCTATCCCTCTAATTACCCATTCAGATTGACTAATTCATTTTAAATGTATTTTTTGTAAGGATTCTATCACCATAAATCTTCATCACTACTTAATCTTCAGGCATAAAAAAGCCCCGCACTAGGCGGGGCTTTAATGTCTTAGAGTTAACTTAAGAATTACTTCTTAGCGTTACGCTCTTTAACTTCTGCAATCACTTGTTCTGCCACGTTGTTTGGACATGGGTTGTAGTGAGAGAATTCCATAGAGAATTGACCACGGCCAGAAGTCATCGTACGTAGAGTACCGATGTAACCAAACATTTCTGATAGAGGTACATCACCCTTGATACGTACGCCAGTAGTACCCGCTTGTTGATCTTTGATCATACCGCGACGACGGTTAAGGTCACCGATTACGTCACCAACGTGGTCTTCTGGAGTGAACACGTCAACTTTCATGATTGGCTCAAGAAGTTGCGCGCCAGCTTTAGGCATAGACTGACGGAATGCGCCTTTAGCAGCGATTTCGTAAGCGATAGCTGAAGAGTCAACTGCGTGGAAGCCACCGTCGAATAGTTCAACTTCTACGTCTAGAGTTGGGAAGCCAGCTAGAACACCGTTGTCCATCATGCTAGCGAAGCCTTTCTCTACTGCAGGCCAGAATTCTTTAGGTACGTTACCACCAACAACTGTTGATTTGAACGTGAAGCCAGAACCAGCTTCCCCTGGGCGGATGCGGTAGTCGATCTTACCGAACTGACCAGAACCACCAGACTGTTTCTTATGCGTGTAGCTATCTTCAACTGCTTGAGTGATAGTTTCACGGTAAGCTACCTGTGGAGCACCTACTTCTAGCTCAACGCCGTAAGTACGCTTCAGGATGTCTACTTTGATGTCTAGGTGAAGTTCGCCCATACCTTTAAGGATGGTTTCGCCTGAATCTTCGTCAGTTTCAACTTGGAATGATGGATCTTCTGCAACCATTTTACCGATCGCGATACCCATTTTCTCAGAACCGTTTTTATCTTTAGGCTTAACAGCGATAGAGATTACTGGTTCTGGGAAGATCATTGGCTCAAGAGTACATTCGTGCTTAGGATCACATAGAGTGTGACCAGTCTTCACGTTCTTCATACCAACAACTGCGATGATGTCACCAGCTTGTGCTGAATCGATCTCGTTACGCTCGTTCGCGTGCATCTCAACCATACGGCCGATACGCTCAGTCTTACCAGTAGCAGAGTTAAGGATCGTGTCACCTTTCTTCATCTTACCAGCGTAGATACGGATGAACGTTAGTGCACCGAAGCGGTCGTCCATGATCTTGAACGCAAGCGCTTTTAGTGACTCGTCTGCAGATACTGTTGCAACTTCGCCAGTTGGCTCACCAGTTTCTGGGTTAGTTAGTGGTTGAGGATCTACTTCTGTTGGAGAAGGTAGGTAGTCAACTACTGCGTCAAGAATAAGTTGGATACCTTTGTTCTTGTACGCTGAACCACAGTAAGTTGGGAAGAATGCTAGGTCACGTGTACCTTTACGGATACAACGTTTGATGTCTTCTAGAGAAGGCTCTTCGCCGTCCATGTAAGCCATCATTAGGTCATCGTCTTGCTCAACAGCAGTTTCGATTAGCATTTCACGGTATTCAGCAGCTTGGTCTACTAGATCAGCTGGAATATCTTGAACTTCGTAGTTCTCTGGAAGACCTGAGTCATCCCAGATGTAAGCTTTTTGGCTTAGTACGTCAACAACACCACAGAAGTCATCTTCGATACCGATTGGTAGAGTCATAACTAGTGGAGTAGCACCTAGAACGTTTTGTACTTGCTCAACAACTTTGAAGAAGTCAGCACCCATACGGTCTAGTTTGTTAACGAAGATTAGACGAGATACGTGAGACTCGTCCGCGTAACGCCAGTTAGTTTCAGACTGAGGCTCAACACCACCTGAACCACAGAATACACCGATACCACCGTCAAGTACTTTTAGAGAACGGTAAACTTCGATTGTGAAGTCAACGTGTCCAGGAGTATCGATGATGTTTAGGCGGTGATCGTTCCAGAAACAAGTAGTAGCAGCAGACTGGATTGTGATACCACGTTCAGCTTCCTGCTCCATGAAGTCAGTAGTAGTTGAACCGTCGTGAGTGTCACCGATCTTGTGGATTTTACCAGTTAGCTTAAGGATACGCTCTGTAGAGGTAGTTTTACCCGCGTCTACGTGAGCAAAAATACCAATGTTTCTGTATTTTGATAAATCAGTCATTGTCTTACTCTGTTAATAAGGTATAAAGTGCGCGCAGAGTATATCACATTCTGTCAAGACTGATACCCTTGCGTGCGGCTATGGATAAAAAATATTTAGCGGGGGAATCTACCCCAAAACAATAGCCAAGTGTAGTATTTTGCGGTGAAAAATCCCAGTTTTTCGCCATCCAACGGTTACGAGTGCCCAACTTGATAGCAACTCACAACTCATCAAACGCTTCTATCGCCTCTGAAAGCTTCTTCACGCCGTGGATTTGCATTCCTAGGATGCCACCTTTCGGCATATTGGCGGCTGGTACGATGGCTTTCTTGAAACCGTGCTTAAAGGCTTCATTCAAACGTTCTTGACCGCTTGGTACCGGACGAATTTCACCCGCCAAACCAACTTCACCGAATACCACTACATCTTTGGGTAATGGGCGATCGCGGAAGCTGGATAAAAGCGCCATGACCAACGCAAGGTCTGCACTGGTCTCTGTCACCTTCACACCACCAACCACATTCACAAACACATCTTGGTCTGCCATTTGTAAACCGCCGTGCTTATGCAGGACCGCTAATAATAAAGAGAGGCGGTTTTGTTCCAGACCTACTGCAACTCGACGTGGGTTTGCTAATTGAGAATAATCCACCAGCGCCTGAATTTCTACGAGTAGAGGGCGAGTCCCTTCCCATACCACCATAACCGAAGAGCCTGACGTTTCTTCTTCACCACGTGATAGGAAAATAGCGGATGGGTTACTGACTTCTTTTAGCCCTTGTCCTGTCATGGCAAACACGCCTAACTCATTCACCGCACCAAAACGGTTTTTATGGCTGCGTAGCGTTCGGAATCGACTGTCTGTTCCGCCATCTAATAAGACGGAACAGTCAATGATGTGTTCAAGTACTTTAGGCCCCGCCAGCGTACCGTCTTTCGTTACATGACCAACAATAAAGACGGCAACGTTATTCTGCTTTGCGTAACGAGTTAGCGCGGTTGCGGATTCACGGACCTGCGCGACACTCCCTGGAGAGGATTGAACGTCAGAAACATGCATAACCTGAATCGAGTCAATCACCATAATGCGAGGCTGTTCTTTCTCTGCGATTTGGCAAATGCTATCTACATTGGTTTCCGATAGCATTTTTAAATGCTCTTTTGGCAACCCTAAACGAGACGCTCGCATCGCTACCTGCTGCAATGATTCCTCACCCGTGACATATAACGTCGGCATTTGTGACGATAATAAACACATGGTTTGTAATAGTAAGGTCGACTTACCGGCCCCCGGACTACCACCAATCAAAATGGCCGCACCTGGGACAACACCGCCGCCAAGTACTCGATCTAACTCTTTAAAGCCGCTGGTAAATCTAGGCACTTCTTGCAAGTCAATCTCAGATAGCGTCTGTACTTTTGACTCGGTTGCAGAACCTGCGTAACCACTCAAGCGCTCATTGCGAGCAACGGTTGGCGACGCTGCAATTCGAACTTCAGTAATCGTGTTCCACGCGCCACACGCATTACATTGCCCCTGCCAACGTGGAAAGTCTGCGCCACAATCATTACAAACATACGCTCGTTTTGCTTTCGCCATGATGCCTCGATTTTTAAACACTCAATATTTTCAACAAATGTGACCAAACACTGTTACGCCAGTGCCTACCTAACGATAACTATTGATATACTCAAGCTTTGCTAGGTTTAGCCGATACAAATTAAATAACGACATACTCTAACAGAAATCATGCAGCAATCTGAAATACTCTCGCTCGCTGAACGACTGATTCCCACTTACGGTGCCGATGACTTCGATTTCGTTCTCAGCCAACTGACAGAAGGCGAACCACCATCAACAAAGTTACTGGTGAAAATGGAACTCAATCGTGTGATGGCGCCGTGCACCAAAAGCATCGACCTTCGAGGCCGCGTGAATGGTGAGTGCCGTAAATATCTTTTAGATGGCATCTCGCATTGGCTAGATGACGTTGCCTTTAATGCCTATCACAGAAACATCGAGAAGTTCGGTGGTTACACTGAAGGTATGTGGGAAGCGCTAATCAATACACGTAATAGCTTTCGCGCATTGAATAAGAACGACGACATAGATGACGCCAAATCACTTGCCGACCCCAACAGTCCCTTTTTGGCAGAGCCTATTCATCTAGGCTACGATTTAAAGCGTCAGGAAAAGCGTCTCAAGGTTCAGTCTCAAGTCGAAATTATTCGCTCAAATGGCCAAACTCTCCATGCCCTAAGCATCGACCTTTCCTGTTCGGGTGCCAAATTTAAAGTTCCTAGCGCATTCAATTACAGTTTGGGCGAGGTGCTTCAGGTGACCTTTACTGAATTGGCCAATAAATCCCAAGTCATCGGCATAGAGAAGGCGCTTGCGTACCGCGTACTCGCAGTGGACGATTGCTATGAAAATAACGCTGTCCGTTATCTGCGCACTATTCGTCTAACCAAAACGAACATTGTTGCACAAGTCATTGATGAAGCTTTAAATAGTGCGACGAAGCGCGCTCGCCATGATAATCAGGACAAAATCATTCGATTACGCACTCGCGGCTACGAAAACATTTCATTAAAACACACCAGTAATTTACCGCTGTTCTTTGAAGGCAGCGAGCTGAAGCTGGCCATGTTGACAGAAAATAACCAAAAGTTATGGCAATACTGGCATGATGAACGTAACCAACAGGTATTTGGTTCCTTATTTCATGAACAAAGAATGGCATCACTGATTACTCCAGGTGTAAAAGGCACCACCAATGTCATTTACTCTTTCACGCACGAGCACGAAAACAAAACGTATTTCTATTCGATGCTGAGGCCTGAAGCAAGCAGAGAGCAACGCCAGCTGTTTTGGCATCTTGGCGCAAAAAGACCAAGCTGGCGGGCATTTTGCCTCTCCATTTTTGAATTATCCGAACAAGAGAAGCATGACCTCGCGACATTCTCGGCAGAGCTGGCAGACCGTTCACACTCATTGACTCACATCGGTATTTTACAAGAAATAGCCGATCAGGAATCGGGGCAAGATTACCTATTGACCGAGAAGCCTCGCTTACTGGCGAATACACTCAATGTATTTCGTCATCCTCGCAAAATCATCGGAAATCCAAAAGGGATCTATTTTGACGCAAAGTCACGTCGAAAGGAGCCCCGCTACCGATTTAAAACTCCATTGGAGTTCAAATACGACACGATAAAAACGGCTGGTTTTACTGCTGATATCTCTAAGCGCGGCCTAAACATCAGGTTAGATGAACCCGCATTATTGCGCTCCGGACAAGATGTACTGATTAACTTTCGTGAGCTTCAGCTTTATGACAAAAAGTTACCTTTAAGCGCTGTACCTTATCGCGTAGTCCGAGTGAGCCCTGACGGCCTCAATGTTCAATTGGTGATTGACGAATATAGCAAAACCATGCGAGTCATTGCGTTTCTTAACAGTATCATTGAGCACAACCAAGATAAGCTTATTCCACAAAAAGAAGTGCTGCCAAACCATGATCTTTTAGAGAGGTTGCATAGCCTGCTTCTATCACGCACGTTGAGTACGCCTATCTTTATCGGTAAGAGCGCCGCGTCTTCCGTGAGTACACCAGTCATTGGGGTAAATTTTCCGTTACCAAAGCACCTCGAACTCTATGCTCGCTTAGGTCACAACCAAATGTTTTCATTGGAACCTCTGTTTAAAGGCCGCTCGAACACGTTAATTGCAGATCCAATCAAGCGTATTGACGGAGCGGAAGCAAAACATCAGGATATCTATACGAGCGTGACAAAAATCGGTACGACAATCACCGCCGTGGAGTCAAAGTTACCGCAAGAGTTTGCCAATTTGAAAGAGCGTATCCTCTTCATCAAAAAAGCTCGTATGATGGGCGATTTTTATGCCACAAGGATATCAACCGCACCAATCTTTGATCCTATCACTAGCTTGTTGCGTCAGGATTTAGAGGACTTATCCCAATTTAGTATCCACCAAGCAAATAAACTCGAAAAAGAGTTAACCGCATTAGTCGGCTATAGTGAGTTTGAAGACATCACCGAAGAAGTCATCGTAAGATTAGAATTGACCGAATAGCAAAACACCGCCAACTTGGCGGTGTTTTATTATCTTACTGTCCATTCCATTATGGCTTCGACTTCCAGCTGATTTTTTGCTGCTTCACCAACGCCCCCGAAAGAATACACAACACGCCACCTAACCCAGCGAATCGCACCGAAGCTTGAGCCTGCTCCTCCACCTTTGGTTTCGCGTGGTAGGCAATACCTAACCCAGCAACGGACATCATCAGCAAGTCATTTGCGCCATCGCCAACAGCGACGGTATTGTGCAATTCAATATCGTACTCTAGGGCCAACTCGACCAAAATATCCGCTTTAGTCTGGGCATTCACCACATCGCCTAATACTTCACCGGTGAGCTTGCCTTTAACAATATCCAGTTGATTCGAACGCGCAAAATCCAGCCCTACGCTCTCTTTTATATGGTCAGAGAAATAGGTAAAACCACCTGATGCAATCGCTGTTTTCCAGCCTAACGCTTTCAATGTGGCGATCAAAGATTCAAAGTCTGGCATGAATGGCAATTGACTACGCACTTGTTCGAGAATGACTTCATCCGCCCCTTTCAACTTCCCAACGCGCTGACGCAAACTTTGTTCAAAATCTAGCTCACCTAGCATGGCGCGCTCTGTCACCTCAGCCACTTCCTCTCCGACACCGGCTAGCTTGGCAATTTCATCAATACATTCGATTTGAATCGCCGTGGAATCCATATCAAATACGATAAGCCCGGGAGCAGAGAGATCCGGTACTTCATTCAGCGAGGCATAATCAAGGTTGAGGCTTTTCAGAATAGTCTCATGCTCCGTGGTGAGTTCTCCCCCCATCAGAGCCACTTCATACTGACCCACTTTCCAAGTATCTAAAACTGGAGTGTAAAAGCCTGTAAAAAAGTCGATATCTTCAAACAGGCCGGGAGTAAGGCACGGTGCAAAAACAATCCAGTTCGCTTTGGCTTTATCCCGCTGAGTCGCAAATCGAGTTTCAGGTAGTCGTTTTAAAAGAGTCGTGTGCCTTCTGATAGGCAAGCTTTTTGACGCATCCATGTATATAATCCCTTATGACTTTGCTAAAACGTTACCTCAACAAACTAAAAAGGCAAGTCTTTGTTTTATTTTGAATGGACGAGTAAAGTGCATGAGTGAATCTTTGTTCTCAGTAAAGAATGCCTTACGAATTTTAGCGTTAATCTTGCTGGGTTTGATGCTATTTTTCACATTTAAAAATAGCGTAGTGATAAGTAAAGGCAACGAAAAGATTCAAGCACAGCAGCTTGAGACTCTGAGTCGAGTGTTGATCTCTCAGGCTTCGTTGTCTGCCAGCGAAATGATTTTGAATAAAGATCAAGAGCGGCTTCTTAAGCTGACCAACCAACTCGCGCAAGATCGCTTAGTATTCGATGCGACCATTTATAATGCACAGGGCGTAAGATTAGCATCGAGTGAAGGCGCACTATCCGTGCGAGAAGTCTTAGGGCTAGATACGCCACTGGCTACCGCATCAATTGGCCGCCAACAATTGGTTGAACCAGTATTTTCAGATGACGCGATCATCGGTTTTGTCCGCGTCACGTTTGAAACTGGTCGCGTAACCGCCATCTCCGATCATCACTATCGCAAAAGCGATCGTTACATGTACATGATGGTATTGATGAGCTTTGTGTGCGGCATGTTGTTTATTATGATTTTACGTAGACAGTCGATCCGCCGTAAGAAAGGTGAGAACCTGCTTTTGACCAAATAATAGCAATCGTAACAAAGAGCTGGTCATTATTTCGAATAAAAAAACAGCCCGCTTTGTGCGGGCTGTTTTATTTACGTATTGCTTTAACTAAAAAGATGACTCTACGTCGCTTATTCTTCGTCACCAAGCAGTACAGAATCTAGTGCGATCAACATCATGTCGTTGAACGTATTTTGACGCTCTTCCGATGTGGTTTGCTCACCTGTTTTAATATGGTCAGAAACCGTACAGATCGTCAGTGCTTTTGCACCGTACTCTGCTGCAACGCCGTAGATGCCCGCCGCTTCCATTTCCACACCAACGATGCCGTACTTGTCCATTACGTCGAACATGTCTGGATCTGGCGTGTAGAACAGTTCAGCTGAGAATAGGTTACCTACTTTTACGTCTACGCCGCGCGCTTTTGCTGCTTCTTCTGCTGCGCGAACCATTTTGTAGTCAGCGATGGCTGCGAAATCATGACCTTTGAAGCGGATACGGTTGACTTTAGAGTCCGTACACGCGCCCATACCGATCACAACATCACGTACTTTAATGTCTTCGTTTACTGCACCACAGCTACCTACACGGATTACTTTCTTCACGCCGAAATCTTTGATCAGCTCAGTCACGTAGATTGAACATGATGGGATGCCCATACCGTGGCCCATTACAGAGATCTTACGGCCTTTGTAAGTACCTGTGTAACCAAACATATTACGAACATCACATACTTGAACAACATCATCTAAGAAAGTTTCAGCGATGTATTTTGCACGTAGCGGGTCACCTGGCATTAGAACGACGTCTGCGAAAGCACCCATTTCTGCGTTGATATGTGGAGTTGCCATGTTTTATTCCTTAACCTGTCTCTAGCGTTCACCTCTGATGGAGGAATGGACTAGATTGATATGATTTTGACAAGCAGTATTCTAATGCCTATCTAGATAAGTAAATGGTCCAATTATTTAGATAGGTTTAGCACTGCGAACATAAAACGAGGAGCTATCATGCTCCCTGTTTTCAATAGTTTATCTATTATAGAAAGTTCTTACCGTATTCCATTGGAGAAATACCGAAGTACGTTGCCAATGTTTGGCCGATATCTGCAAAGCTATCACGACGACCTAATGAGCCTGCTGGCACTTTCTTACCGTAAACGACCACTGGAATGTGCTCTCGTGTATGGTCAGTACCTGGCCATGTTGGGTCACAACCGTGGTCCGCCGTTAGGATAAGTACGTCGTCTTCTTCCATTATATCGAGAACTTCGTTGATACGGCCATCAAAGTATTCAAGTGCCGCAGCATAACCAGCCACGTCACGGCGGTGGCCATAAGCTGAGTCGAAATCTACGAAGTTCGTAAATACGATGGTGTTATCACCCGCCTCTTTGATTTGCTCTAGCGTTGCTTCAAACAATGCTGGAATACCTGTCGCTTTCACTTTCTTAGTGATACCACAGTTTGCGTAAATATCTGCGATCTTACCGATAGAGACGACGTTACCTTGCTTCTCTTCTACTAGCTTTTGGAGAACCGTTGTCGCCGGTGGCTCAACAGACAAATCACGACGGTTACCAGTACGCTCAAACTGACCTTTACCCGGGCCAATAAATGGACGCGCAATCACACGGCCGATGTTGTAATCTTCCAGCTCTTCACGCGCAATTTGGCACAGCTCAAGTAGACGCTCTAGACCGAATGTCTCTTCGTGACACGCGATTTGGAATACTGAATCTGCAGAGGTGTAGAAGATCGGCTTACCCGTCTTCATGTGCTCTTCACCCAGATCATTCAGTACTTGCGTACCAGATGCGTGGCAGTTACCTAGGAAACCGTCTAGGCCAGCACGCTCAAGGATGCGGTCAGTCAGCTCTTTCGGGAAGCTGTTCGCTTTATCAGTGAAGTAACCCCAATCAAAAAGAACAGGTACACCTGCGATTTCCCAGTGGCCTGAAGGCGTGTCTTTACCTGATGAAAGCTCAGCCGCATGACCATAAGCACCGATGATTTCAGCTTCTGCGTCTAAGCCCGGTGCGAAGCGACCAGTTGACTCTTTGTGTGCCATTGCCAGACCGAGTTTCGATAGGTTTGGAAGACGAAGTGCGCCTTGACGCTGCTCGTTATCCGCTAAGCCTTGCTCACACTGGTCAGCGATATGACCTAGCGTGTCTGAACCTACATCACCAAATTGCTCAGCATCTGCGCTTGCACCAATGCCGAATGAGTCTAGTACTAAAATAAATGCTCTTTTCATTGCTCGTTCCTTAGGCCCACTCGGTGTCTTAGCTATAATTGAGCAGGCCTACGTAATTACTTAATCGATTAGATGTCTTCTGCACGGATTTGGCGGTAAACCTCTGGCGTTGGTGTGTATTCCCCCCCCACCTTAATGGCGTTACGAAGGGCTTTAGCGGCCTCTTCCCACTGCACTTCGGTGCGAGCGTGGATAACAGCAAGAGGCTTATCACCGTCTGCGACTTCACCCAAACGAATGAAATTGTCGAAACCAACCGCATAGTCGATTTCGTCCGTCGCAACGCGGCGACCACCACCCATAGAAACCACAGCCATACCGATAGCACGCGTATCCATTGCTGAAACGATGCCCGTTTCTGTGGCGTAAACAGGCTTGATGATTTCGGCTTTCTCTAGGTAGTTATCGTAGTTTTCTACGAAGTCTGCCGGTCCGCCAAGTCCAGCAACCATCTTACCAAAGCATTCAGCCGCTTTACCGTTATCAAGTACTTCCATCAGTTTCGCACGAGCATCTTCCGTATTCTCAGCAAGCTTGCCAAGTACCAGCATTTCTGCACATGATGCCATGGTCACTTCAAGTAGACGTGGATTGCGGTATTCACCCGTTAGGAAGCGAACCGCCTCGCGTACCTCTACTGCATTACCCGCAGAAGAAGCCAGCACTTGGTTCATGTCTGTCAGGATAGCGGTTGTCGTTGTACCAGCACCATTTGCTACCGCAACGATAGATTTTGCTAGCTCTTCAGACGCTTCGTAAGTTGGCATAAATGCACCAGAACCTACTTTTACATCCATCACTAAAGACTCAAGACCTGCAGCAAGCTTCTTCGATAAAATCGACGCCGTGATCAGTGAAATGTTATCGACCGTTGCCGTGATATCGCGAGTTGCGTAAACGCGCTTATCCGCTGGCGCTAGATCACCCGTTTGACCAATGATCGCCACACCTGCGTCTTTGGTTACTTGACCAAAGACGTCATTGGTTGGTGTGATGTTGTAGCCAGGAATTGACTCAAGCTTGTCCAGTGTACCGCCAGTGTGGCCAAGGCCACGGCCAGAAATCATGGGTACGAAACCGCCACATGCTGCCACCATAGGGCCAAGCATCAGAGAAGTCACGTCACCCACGCCACCTGTTGAGTGTTTATCGACAATTGGACCACCAAAGTTCATGTGGCTCCAGTCGATGACCATGCCCGAATCACGCATTGCACAAGTCAGTGCGATACGCTCTGGCATCGTCATTTCATTGAAGAAGATAGCCATAGCAAATGCCGCGATCTGACCTTCAGATACGCTGTTATCTGCTACGCCTTGAATAAAGAAATTGATTTCGTCAGCAGTAAGAACTTCGCCGTCACGTTTTTTACGAATGATCTCTTGAGGTAAATACATTAGTTCCTCCCAAGCTCTTTATGAGCCATGGTAATAGTAGGGTAGAAGAGGTTGGTAGCACCGAAGCTGGTGCTACCATTCAGACGCTTTATTTGGAATTAGTACGCTGATGGATCAGCGACTTGGTCCGATACTTCTAATGTATTTAGTAGATTTGTTAGCAGGCTAGACGCACCAAAACGGTAGTGACGAGCATCAACCCAATTGTCACCTAGGATTTCATCAGCCATTGCTAGGTATGCAGCCGCATCTTCAGCCGTACGCACACCACCTGCTGGTTTGAAACCAACTGTCTCAGCAACACCCATGTCACGAATAACTTCAAGCATCATGCGTGCGTATTCTGGTGTTGCGTTAACTGGCACTTTACCCGTTGAAGTTTTAATGAAGTCAGCACCTGCTTCGATACAGATTTGAGATGCTTTCTTGATTAGCGCTTCTTCTTTTAATTCACCCGTTTCGATGATCACTTTAAGAAGGATGTCACCACAAGCTTCTTTACATTGCTTAACAAGTTCAAAGCCCACTTTCTCATCACCAGCCATTAGAGCGCGGTATGGGAAAACCACGTCTACTTCGTCTGCACCGTAAGCAACTGCCGCTTTTGTTTCAGCCACTGCGATTTCAATATCGTCGTTACCGTGTGGGAAGTTGGTTACTGTCGCAATGCGAACGTCTGGCGTGCCTTGCTCACGAAGTGTCTTCTTAGCAATAGGAATAAAGCGAGGGTAAATACAGATTGCAGCTGTGTTACCTACTGCTGATTTCGCATCATGACATAATGCGATCACTTTTGCATCAGTGTCATCATCATTCAGCGTCGTTAGGTCCATTAGTTTAAGTGCACGTAGTGCTGCTGCTTTTAAATCGCTCATTTCTATCTCCGATCAATATTCAAAAAATTCACTGCTTAACCTCATATCAACTATCTAACTATAATCAAGAAGAAGACAGTGTGTAAAAATTTGGCTAATCAGTCTATTAATGAACGGACTTGGTTCCCTGAAGACTCGGCATAGTCAGCGAAAAATTCATATGCCAATTGCTATCCTTGTCACCGCACAGTACCAGTTTGGCCTATGGCACAACAATCTATGATTGCGGTGTCTTTAATATCACATCACAAAGAAAAACGCTTGTAAGATGTAACATGAAGGGCAATTCATTTGCCCATTGAGTATGTACTATTCACTCAGTGATTATTTGATAATCATAACCACGACTTTGTAATTACTACATTATAGAGTTTCACCGCAAAACTGTAGCACCAAATAGAGCGCAAACGGTTTGTATCTCAAAATTTTCCAACCCCTATTCCACCGACTGCGTAAGCGACTCTCGTCGTCCTACATGCGGTTAAATTTTTTTGGGCCAAAAACGAAAAATGCCCCGCAGCAATTTCTTGCTACAGGGCATGATTTAAAACGGCGTCTATATATTAAGAACCGATTCTAATTAAAGTGCTGCAAGGCTAAGGCAGAAGCCTGCAATCGTCGCTGCCATTAGGTTAGACAACGTACCAGCAAGAACGGCTTTAATACCCATGCGAGCGATATCGCTGCGACGGTTTGGTGCAAGGCTACCTAGACCACCAAGTAGGATCGCGATAGAAGAAAGGTTCGCGAAGCCACATAGTGCGAATGAGATGATAGCCGTTGTCTTCTCAGACATTACTTCACCCGTTGCCGCAACCACTTGAGCGCCTTCACCTAGGTAAGGAGTGAAGTTCAAGTACGCAACGAATTCGTTGATAACGAGTTTCTGACCGATGAATGAACCAGCAACAACTGCTTCGTCCCATGGAACACCGATTAGGAATGCTAGTGGAGAGAACGCGTAACCTAGGATTAGCTCTAGAGTGAGTTCAGGCATACCGAACCAACCACCAATGCCACCTAGCATACCGTTGATAAGAGCAATCAGACCAACGAAAGCGATTAGCATTGCACCTACGTTTAGCGCAAGTTGTAGACCAGAAGCCGCACCGCCTGCTGCTGCGTCGATTACGTTAGCTGGTTTATCATCGCCACCGTCCATTGCTTCTTCGAAATCTTCGCGAGGCTTGTCAGTCTCTGGGTGAAGAATCTTAGCGAACAGTAGACCACCTGGTGCTGCCATGAATGATGCTGCTACTAGGTATTCTAGTGGAACACCCATTGATGCGTAACCTGCTAGTACACCACCAGCAACAGAGGCTAGACCACCACACATTACTGCGAATAGCTCAGATTGAGTCATTTTTGGAACGAATGGGCGAACAACTAGCGGTGCTTCAGTTTGACCTACGAAAATGTTAGCAGCCGCTGACATTGATTCCGCACGAGAAGTACCGAGCGCTTTTTGTAGTGCACCACCAAGAATCTTGATAACCCACTGCATTGCGCCAATGTAGTAAAGAACAGAAATCAGTGCTGAGAAGAAGATCAGAGTAGGAAGAACGCGGAATGCGAAGATGAAACCGCCGCCACCGAACACTTCGAACATCTTGTCAGAAACAAGACCACCGAATAGGAATGATGAACCATTGTTACCGTAGTTGATAACGTTAGAAACACCAGTAGAGAAACCGTTTAGTAGATCACGGCCCCAAGGTACATAAAGAACAAATGCACCTAATGCGAATTGGATAGCAAATGCGCCACCCACAGTTCTTAGATTGATAGCTTTACGGTTATTAGAAAATGCAAATGCAATAGCAAGAAGCACTACCATACCGACTAGGCTCATAAACAGGCTCATAGTTTATGACTTCCTTATAAGTTATTTATTGGCGTGTTACAAAATGGAGCTATAAAGCGGGGGCAATTATACTCATGCAGCATCAATTAAAGTAATGCCACCTTCACACTTTCCTATAAGATTCATCATGGATTCACCCTCATTTGTGAGGCATGTCACAATAGGAAGGAAAACGTTTTCTATTTTAAACAGCATATTTCGATTTTATTCACATATTGAGAATACTGAATTGCTATTTTCCCACATCTGGCACGCAATCGTTTGCCATTGCTGTGAATGCAAAAGCGCAAGTTCATTCAACACATGAATAAGTTTACTTGGGTGGTTGGGCTTCCCTTGATATCCAAGTATGGGCATATCCGGCGCGTCCGTTTCTAAAACCAGATGTTCAAGAGATAGTCTTTGAATCGCGTCGCGCGTTTTGTTCGCTCTTGGGTAAGTAATTGTGCCGCCCACCCCAATGAAAAAGCCTAATCGAACCCATTCCATCGCTTGTTGATAGCTACCAGAAAACGCATGTAACACGCCACCTTTAGGCAGTTTTGCCGTTTTGACCATTTGAACGAGTCGATTGTGCGCTTTACGACAGTGAAGAATAACGGGCAGTTTGAATTTTCGCGCAAGTTCAAACTGCAACTCAAGGGCTCGTTCTTGAAGTGCTACAGGAACATTGATGGAAAAATCTAAACCACACTCACCAATTGCCACACAGTGCTTACCCGCTTGTGACAACTGCCGTTCCAATTCAGCGACGTGTTGATCAAAATCAGGCTGAAGAAAGTAAGGATGAAAACCCAAAGCGTAGTAAAGACCCGGGTATTGGCTGGCTATAGTTTGAATGCGAGACCAATTGCTTGGTCCTACTGAAGGGATCAAGATACGTTCTATACCTTGCTCACGAGCAAGCTCAAACTGATGGGCAAAATCGTCTTGGAACACATCAAAATCGAAGTGACAATGGGTATCAAACAGTTTCATTATTCGGCTTCTCTTGTTCTTCTTTATTAGAAGAAGCGTCATGAGCAGGGTCTGGTTTATACGGTACACAACTGCGCCTTTGATCTGGTGTTAGTCCCATCTCTTTACACCAATCGTCGTAACGTTTGAGTCCTTTCTTAAACCAATTCATTTCACACCTTTCTGTACACCAAATAAAAAGCCGCCGTTAGCTAAGTGTATAGCTAACGGCGGCCTATAATCCAGTGCTCAATGTAGAGCGGCTTAGATGCGATTAGTGCTCACGCGTTGCACGGAAATCGACATCAGGAAAACGTTCTTGAGCAAGGTTCAAGTTAACCATCGTTGGGGCAATGTACGTTAGGTTATCACCGCCATCTAGCGCTAGGTTCGCTTGGTTCTTACGTTGGAACTCATCCAGTTTCTTCGCATCACCACACTCAACCCAACGCGCAGTTGCAACGTTAACCCCTTCATAGATCGCTTCAACGTTGTATTCTGACTTCAAACGAGCCACAACCACGTCAAACTGAAGTACACCGACCGCACCAACGATCAGATCGTTATTTTGTAGCGGACGGAATACCTGTACCGCCCCCTCTTCAGATAACTGAACCAGACCTTTTAGCAGCTGTTTCTGCTTCAATGGATCTTTTAGACGAATACGACGGAACAACTCTGGAGCAAAGTTTGGAATACCAGAGAACTTCAGCGACTCACCTTGAGTGAAAGTGTCACCAATTTGGATTGTACCGTGGTTATGTAGACCGATAATATCACCCGCGTAAGCATTTTCCGCACGTGAGCGGTCACCCGCCATAAAGGTTACCGCGTCAGAAATGCTCACTTGCTTGCCAAGACGAACGTGGTTCATCTTCATACCTTGCGTGTACGTGCCTGATACAATACGCATGAAGGCAATACGGTCGCGGTGTTTTGGATCCATGTTTGCCTGGATTTTGAATACGAAACCAGAGAATTTCTCTTCGGTCGCTTCAACATCACGCTCAACCGCTTGACGAGTTTTCGGCGCTGGCGCCCATTCAGTCAGGCCATCTAGCATGTGATCAACACCGAAGTTGCCCAAAGCCGTACCGAAGTAAACTGGCGTTAACTCACCGACAAGGAATGCTTCGTGATCAAACTCAGGGCAAGCGCCCATCACAAGTTCAAGTTCTTCACGAACACTTGCCGCTAGGCTTTCACCTACTTTTTCATCAAGTTCAGGGTTGTCCAGACCTTTGATGATGCGAACTTCTTGGATCTCATGACCATGACCAGATTCGTACAGAATCGTCTCATCGCGGTGAATGTGGTAAACACCTTTAAACTCTTTACCACAACCGATTGGCCATGTAATTGGTGCACACATCATGCCCAGTTCGTTTTCTACTTCGTCCAATACTTCCATTGGATCACGAACATCACGGTCAAGTTTGTTCATGAAGGTGACGATTGGTGTATCACGTAGACGCGTCACTTCCATCAGTTTGCGAGTACGATCCTCGACACCTTTCGCTGCATCAATCACCATCAGACATGAGTCAACCGCCGTTAGTGTACGGTACGTATCTTCCGAGAAATCTTCGTGTCCTGGCGTATCCAGTAGGTTTACCAGACAATCATTGTAAGGGAACTGCATCACAGAAGTGGTTACCGAGATACCACGTTCCTTTTCCATTTCCATCCAGTCTGATTTTGCGTGTTGTGCGTTACCACGACCTTTAACCGTGCCGGCTTTTTGGATTGCGTTTCCGAATAACAGTACTTTTTCTGTAATGGTGGTTTTACCCGCATCCGGGTGAGAAATAATAGCGAACGTTCTACGCTTAGAAACTTCGCCTAGAAAAGGTGTATTTGACATGAAAATCGTCTTCTTTGATGTCTATTGCTTACCCGAATCTCGAACAAGCTTTTTTGATTCAATATTACGCGGTATTGTCCCCTATTATTGCGCTAGGGGCAACTTTCCTTGAGGTTTGAGCGACAGTAATTAATAAAAGAACAGGTAGCTCATGATGATTGCATCTTCTTTGCCATTACCGGTTTTAGCTGGGTAATAGTTGTAACGGCGATCCACTTCATTAAAACCGGCTTGCTCATAAATATGAATCGCTGGCAAATTACTTTCACGAACTTCTAGCCAAGCACTCTCTGCTTTGGCTTGCTCACAGTAACCTAGAAATGCGTCAAGCAACTTTTGACCCAATCCTTTGCCTTGCTGGCTCGGTGCAACGGCAATATTAAGTAGCGTCACTTCACCGACAATGTTCTGCCCATAGAAATAACCCACAACCTCGTCGGCGTTGGTCATCACATGATGACATGCACCTCGGCTAGACAAGTCACGAACGATCGATTCTGCCCAAGGGTGAGAATGGGCCTGTTGTTCAATTTGCCATACTTGATCTAAGTGTTCAGCACTCATCGGCGTAATTTCAATCGTCACGCGTTTGCTCCATTAAGAATATGAACAAATCTGCTGCCATAAGGCGCGGCGCTGTTCGTTGTTACCATCAATGTCTTTTAATAGCGGCGAAGTCAGCTGCTTAGCATTAATACTCGTATCGGCTTCACAGCCAGCAAACCACACCCAATCCAACTCATGTTCACCCAATGATGATAAACGCTCTGGCTCTAGATGCAGCGCATCATCAAGTGTGAGCTTGATGCTTTTTAGCACCCGCTCAAACATCAATGCTGTCTCATTTTCTGGACACATTGGTGAAACCAATAGGAGTTTACAAGAACTTTGCAAACGTAACATTGGCACTTGATAGTTTTCCAACCTATCTGGATGGATCAACTCCCATGTGCTGATCCCCATTTCATTTAAATACTGTTTCTCGTTTATTGACATTTTTTGTCACCTAATTGAACGAGGCAATGCTACCAAATAATCGCAGGTAAAGTCAGAGGTGTTATGAAGCTTTTCCAATCAATCCCTATTGCACTGCTAATCTCGGCCACCAGCTTTGTTACCTTTGCTAAGAGCAGCCATGATAACTGGCAACTTATCGATCAAAAACCGTTAACTTCCAAACCCGAGACTGATACCGTAGAACCGAACGGTTTATTGAAAAACCGCCAGTTTAGCAAAATCAAAATTAAAATTAAGTGCACTCAGGCAAGGTGAACTTCAAAAACATGAAAATCACCATGACCGATGGTAGCGAGAAAGAACTTAAGACCATGACGAGTACGTTAACCAAAGGCATGTCAACACGAGCTTAGACTCTACCAGGTTCTGAAAATGTCAAACTCAAACGTCTTGGTATGGCATACAATGGTTAGGGCAACATGGTACTCATGTGGCCAGTGTAAGTAAAAAAGCAAAAATCGAAATTTGGGGCAAAAAGCGCGTCCAAGAACAAGATTAAATCATTTTTCTTCGTCACTTCATAAAAACAAAGCCCGCTTTTTACAGCGGGCTTTGTCATTCAATCTCAATGGTTATAGCTCAGAAAATTCTGGTGCATAATCGATGCGCCCAGAACGTCCATCGCACTGACCTTCCACCAATTCTGCTACGCGGAATGCTCCTTGGGGCACTTCCCATGCGCAGTCAAAGCCCATCTCTTCACCGGCTTTAAAACCTTGACGCGCGTAGTAATCCGGCGCCCCCAATACGACACAAACTGGGTAACCGAAATCACGCAAAAATTCAAAACCTTCCTTAATTAACTCAGAAGCAATGCCTTGGCGACGGTAATCTTCATGTACGCTTAACGGTGCTAGACCTTGCCATGATAAATCTTCGCCGTTCAAAGTTACTGGGCTAAATAGAGCATGTCCGATCACTTCACCATCATCCGTACACGCTACGAGCGACAGAGTAAGCTTGCCATTTTCACGTAAACGCATCACCAAATTGGCTTCGGCCTCCGTCGGAAATGCGTGCTTCAATAGGCCGTCAATCTTGAGAATGTCTGCGGGCGCTTCAGTTCGAATAAGCATTCGTCACTCCGGTTTCTTGTGCTAGCTCTTGAACCCCTTTTTGAACAAAGTCCGCTAGTTGACTCAATGCAACCTGCATCGCTTTTGGCAACTGCTCTAAATCGACACTGTCCATTAAGTTTTTTACTTCCAAACCAAGCTCAGTATCGCCTTCAATAGAAAGGCGGCGTTGAAAGAACAGCGTGTCAGGATCTTCTTTACGGCCAGCAATCAACACCAAATCATTAAGGTGACCACTAAAGCTAACGTCTTCCTGAACTGGTTTCTCCGCAACCACTAACTTTCCGTCCTGGTAGCTGATGTACCATGCTAAGTTCAAGTCTTTAATCGCAACTTTTAACCACTTATCTTCAAGGAATTCAAAGTCGCCATCTTCTAACGCTTCCTTGAACACCATTTTCAGCCCTTCTAACAAGGCTTTTTTCTGAACAGCTTGTGGTAATAACTGGACTGGAGATCGCAAAATTGATGCTGCGTTGTTTACTAGTTGACTGCGAATCTTGTTTAACACGCTAATTATCCGTTACTTTGTCATAAGGTTGTCTATTTTACGCAATAGAGTAATACCTGTACCTGTCATTTATCAAGAAAACAGTTTGTTTATACTCCGTGACTTTCAAGCCCAAAATGCATAACGTTGTCTTAACTGGCTAGCTTAATGGGTAGTATTGATTTTAAAAGACAAATCGTCGCACCATGGCACATATACACAAGAACATTCTTTCAGAATCAAGTGAAAAGTGGTTATCTGGGCATAAATCCGCCATGTCTCAAACAAATGCGTCATTTTTTTGACCTTCGCTGTATTATCGATGCTAAGACATTGATAAATTCTTTAATAACGGTAGCTTCAAAGTTATAGTTATCACGATAGCGTTTTTATTACACGGACGAATAATCTGGCTCATTGGAGATCGGTAACCCCCTAATGCCTTCCCAGCAATTACAACATTGGTTTGCAACGCTAACCTCAAATAGTCCTTTCTTTTTTGCCATTCTTGACAAGAAACACAGTTATCGAATGGTAAGTGAGCGCTATTGTGACATTGCGGGCTTAGGCCATAGCGAAATCATTGGTCTTAACGATAGCCAAGTTCTAGGTGACTTATTCTATAACAAGCTTGCTCCTTACTATCAACGCGCTTTCAAAGGCGATCATGTAGAAGCAGAAATAACCCTAGATGAAACGGGCTTAGAGACTAACTTACATTTTAGTCTTTCTCCGATTAAAGAAGGGAATGAAACCCGATTCGTGGTATTTCATGCCATTGATACTTCTGAAAAACACATTCTTGTTCGTTCTTTAGAAGAGTCAGAAAGCAAATTTTCCAAGCTTACTCAGCTTTTACCTGATGGTTTGTTATTGGTTGAAAATGACATCATCATTTCTGCCAACCCCGCATCGTCTCGCTTACTTGGTCTAAACTCGCCACATGAATTGCTCGGAGAAGAGCTGTCTCGTCTATTCATCGATGAAAACAGCAAGAAAGTTTTTAGTCATCGCATCAGTTCACTCCTGTCTGAAAAACCGTTTGCCTGTTTAACCAGTGCAAGATGTGGATTTGAGCGAAAGGTACGCCTGCATGCTGACACCACCGCTGTTCTTGGCAGTGAATCCCAAATAATCCTTATCCAGGATGCCGACGACACACCAAAAACGCTTTCTTCAGGCTCCGCTGAAGATGCTCACATTGACTCTCTGACCAAGCTATACAACCGCTTGGGGTTTACCAAACGTCTTGAGCAACTGATTAACAGGCGCACGCCACTATTGGTGTTTTATCTTGACATCGATAACTTCAAAAACATCAATGACTCACTTGGCCATCACATTGGTGATAAAGTCATTCAGGAGGTATCCGCTCGTCTTAAGCACTCATTACCAAGCCAAGTAATCATTGGCCACCTTGGGGGAGACGAATTCGGTATTATTTTGCCAGAACCAGAAAATACCCGTATGGCAGAGAGCCTTTCCGAGCGCATCATCTCTTTGATCAACCAGCCATTTGATCTACACCACTTCAGTAAACGTCTTGCTTGTTCAATTGGGAGTGTGCGTTATCCAGAAGATGGCCAAGACGCACGAATCCTCCTGCAAAATGCCGATACGGCAATGTATGAAGCCAAGGATCGCGGCCGCAACCGCCTGATCAAGTTTAACGATCAGATGAATAAAGAAGCGCGCATGCGTTTGTGGTTGGAAATTGAGCTGCAAAAAGCATTGCAACAACACGGATTGGAAGTCTGGTATCAACCAAAAGTAAATGCTCGCGACTTCAGCATTAACGGAGCGGAAGCCTTAGTGCGCTGGAAGCACCCTGTCGAGGGTTACATCAGTCCAGGGGCGTTTATCCCTGTAGCCGAACGTGCCGGCTTGATCGAGCACCTTGGTAAAGTGGTCATGCGTGATGTATTTAATACTGTCAAGCGTTGGAAGCTACAGGGTATCCTGCCAGGACGTGTGGCAATTAACCTTTCTCCTGAACAATTTGGCAATCCTCAGCTCATTGACTACATGGAAAAGCTACTGCGCACTACCGAGCTCGATCCAAGCTGCATTACTTTCGAGCTAACCGAAAGTGCGGTGATGAGTGACAGTCAACACACACTGCAAATGCTAAACGCAATAAAGAAACTCGGCTTCAACCTTTCTATTGACGACTTTGGTACAGGCTACTCTTCCCTCTCTTATTTGGCACGCTTTCCAATCGATGAGCTAAAAATAGACCGAGCCTTTATCAGCGACATTGATATCTTGTCAAAACAGGTGACTGTTATTGAAAACATCATCAACCTAGGTAAATCGCTCGATTTAACGGTCGTCGCAGAGGGCGTAGAAACACACCAGCAAGCGACCCTGTTATCCAACTTGCAATGTAACTCGATTCAAGGCTTTCATTTCTATCGTCCTCAACCGAAGCACGAAGTCGAAGAACTGTTCGTACAAAACCGTCGCCACAAAAAATAATGCGCACTTTCCCCCCCCTGACTCTCATGGGGGAAACGTATCGATAAAACTACAACCACTAAATATTCGAAGTGTTGCCTATCATACATGCCAACTCTGACTCCCGAAGCCAAGCCTCTCGACGTTACTTAAGAGATAAATCTCAACTTTATTGAGCTAAACCTAACTTAGGTCAATTTCGCTATTCATAATTCTTCATAAAATGCGACCATCTTTTTATTCTCTATGATTGTGAGCATATGGAACTCTTGTGCCCTGCGGGTAACTTGCCTGCGTTAAAAACCGCGATTGATTGCGGTGCAGATGCTGTATACATCGGCTTCAAAGACGATACAAACGCTCGTCACTTTGCTGGTCTTAACTTTAACGGCAAAAAACTTGAAAAAGCGGTGCAATACGTCCACGACCGCAACAAAAAGATCCATGTTGCACTCAATACGTTTGCTCACCCAAATGGATTTGAGCGTTGGACAAATGCGGTAGATAACGCTGCAGCCCTTGGTGTAGACGCACTGATTGTCGCTGACATTGCGGTACTTGAGTATGCTGCTCGCAAATATCCAGAGCTTGAACTACACCTTTCGGTACAAGCATCAGCAACCAACGTTGCGGCTATCGATTTCTACAAACAGAACTTCAACGTTAAACGAGTCGTACTGCCTCGTGTACTGTCGATCCACCAAGTGAAACAACTATCGCGTAACATCACTAGTGACGTCGAGCTAGAGGTATTCGCTTTTGGCAGCCTTTGTATCATGTCTGAGGGACGCTGTTACCTATCGTCATACATGACAGGTGAATCACCAAACACCGTTGGCGCTTGTTCTCCCGCGAAATACGTTCGCTGGCAAGAAACAGAACAAGGTCTAGAGTCGCGCTTGAATGATATTCTTATTGATCGCTACAGCGCAGGTGAAAATGCCGGCTACCCTACTCTTTGTAAGGGTCGTTTTGATGCTGAAATTGAAGGCGAAAAAAAACGCTATCATGCACTAGAAGAGCCAACCAGCTTGAACACCCTTTCTATGCTACCTGAACTGTTTGCGGCCAATGTTGCATCGGTGAAAATCGAAGGTCGTCAGCGCAGCCCTGCTTATGTAGAGCAAGTAACACGCACATGGCGAGCCGCGATTGATCGTTACCAAGCAAACCCTGAAGCCTATCAAGTAGAAGCGGCTTGGGATGCGGCACTAGCAAACGTGTCTGAAGGTACACAAACCACCTTAGGTGCTTACCACCGTAAATGGCAATAGAGGTTAAGATGGATAATTCAATGAAATACGCACTTGGCCCACTGTTGTACTTTTGGCCAAGACAAGATGTAGAAGCATTTTACCAGCAAGCGAAATCAAGCTCAGCTGACATCATCTACCTTGGTGAAACGGTGTGTTCAAAGCGACGTGAAATGAAACCTACACACTGGTTTGATATCGCGAAGGAGCTGTCTGCTTCCGGTAAACAAGTGGTGCTATCAACCATGGCTCTGCTAGAAGCACCAAGTGAAGTCAACATCATGAAGAAGTACATCGACAACGGTGACTTCGCGATTGAAGCAAATGACGTCTCTGCGGTTCAATTGGCTTCTGAGCACAAAGTGCCTTTTATCGTTGGCCCTGCGGTGAACACGTACAATGCGCATACGCTGAATGTGTTCTTAAAGCAAGGCATGACTCGCTGGTGCATGCCAGTTGAGCTATCACGTGAATGGTTGAGCAACACGCTAACACAATGCGATGAGTTAGGTATTCGCAGTAAGTTTGAAGTGGAAGTGTTCAGCCACGGTTACTTGCCACTGGCTTACTCAGCTCGCTGCTTTACCGCTCGTGCAGAAAACAAAGCCAAAGATGATTGCGAAACCTGCTGTATTAAATACCCAACGGGCATCCAAGTAAGCAGCCAAGAGGGTCAGGAGGTCTTTAACTTGAACGGCATCCAAACTCAATCTGGTTACTGCTACAACCTAATCAACGATCTACCAAGCATGGAAGGGTTGGTTGATGTGGTTCGTCTAAGTCCACTGGGCATCAGCACCTTCTCTGAACTGGACCATTTCCGTTCAAATGAGAAAGGCACTAATCCAGGTAAGATCCAAGATCGCCAATGTAACGGTTACTGGCATCAACTTGCTGGTTTAGAAGTGAAAAACATCTAAACACTTTCCACTAGTTTCAAAGCAATTAAAAAGCGAGGCACTACCCTCGCTTTTTAATTTGTCTTTTTCTTTAAGACGTTTGAATGCTCGGCTCAGCAGTGCTCTCATTCATTAATTTCTTAACATCACGCCACAACATACTCATCACCACCAGGCTTAATGCAATATTAGAGAGTGGGAACGCAATCCAGATACCGGTTACGCCTAGGAGCTTCGGCAAAATAAATAAGAATGGCAACTGAATAACCATATTACCAATGGTGACAAACATCGCTTTGCTGCCTTTGTTCACCGACTGATAGTATGCTGCTGCTACCACCAAGAAACCATCCAAGAACAGCGCAAACATGTGCAGACGAATACCAACGACCGTCGCATCAATCAGATGTTGATCTGCGTTGTTGAACACAGAAACAAACTCGTAAGGAAAGAGGTTCATTAAGATGACGAACGCGACACCACCGAGTACAGAAGTACCCATCGCGATCTTCAACAGCTTGCGAATATTGTCTTGATTGCGTGCACCATGATTGTAACTCACCAAAGGCTGCATACCATTCGCGATACCCTCAGCAATCAAATAGTAAACCGTCACGATGTAGCCCAAGATCGCATAAGCGCCTATCAGCAAAGTACTGCCGTACTGAGCAAATAGGTTGTTGTGCAGCGCAACCATCATCGAGGTATAAGCATACATAAAGAAACTCGATGTACCGATGGTGACAATTTTGGGTACAACATCAAACTGCACCTTCAAATCGCTAATGGTTAGGCGTAGTTTTGCTTTCGACGTAAAGAAATAAGCTACGCCCAAAATCGTTACGATCATCTGTGCTAGCGCAGTCGCAATCGCAGCCCCCGTTAACTCCCAGTTTAACCAAGCAATAAAGATGTAATCCAATACGATATTAACGACCGCACCTATCACCATCAAAATGGTCGCTAGATTTGGACTATCATCATTACGAAGTAAAAAAGGCACCGCAATAGAGCCAAGAGAAAACACACAAGCGACAATGAGAATATGCAAATATTGCAAGCTCAGCTCATAGACTCGTCCTTCTGCCCCCTGCCAGTGAATGAAATCGTCTGCAAAAAAGAACAAGATCGTCGCGACCACCGGCATCAATGCGATTAGCAACAGTAGACCAGTGGAAAGAATGCGCTTCGCACCCTCAGCATCTTTTTCACCTTGTTTGATCGAGGCTAGCGCACCGGTACCGACTCCTACCATCATACCGATACCCAGAATAGAGCCAATGATCGGCCAAGCGACGTTAATCCCCGCGAGTCCGTCAGCACCAACGTAGCGACCGATAAAGATACCATCCACGACTTGATACAAACCGTTAACCAGCATAGCGGCAACGGTTGGAATTGTGTATTTCCAAAACTGTTTATAAATAGCGTTTTGCATGACAACCACCAATAGTTAGCAAGGCTAACTAAATAGTTAAAATAATAGACTTTGTTATTTGTTACTCAACGCTTTAGTCAGTAACGCTTGTAGTTGTTGTACTTCCTGATCATTTAAGTTTCTCATCATCTGCTCAGAAATATCTTTGTAGACAACTTGCTCTAACGACATCTCTTTCACGACTTCTTCCGTCAATACCGCGCGTTTAGAGCGGGCATCTTCACTGCATGCTATGCGCTTAACCAAGCCTTTTTTTTCTAGACGAACCACCATGTTAGAGGCCGAAGGCTTAGTTACTTGAAGCTCCGCAGCAAGATCAGTGATGCGCACACCTTCAGGGTAACGCTGAATAACTCGTAAATAATCAAACTCGTTAAAACTTAAACAAGAAAGCGGATCTTCTTTCGCATACACTCGCCATGCTTTAGCACAGAAGCGCTCTAAATCGATCAGGCTTTTTTCTAATGCCATTCTACTGACTCATTTAGTTAGCAAGGCTAACTATTTTAGTCAAGCCACTAAAAATCTTCAAGCACAAAAAAACCGCTCGTTTGAGCGGTTTTCCATGATTACTGTTGTTCTTTCTGCTGTTGCTCTGCTTTGAGCTTTGCCAACTTTTCTTGTTGTAGCTGCTCGTAAATCTGCCCCAGCTCTAGGAAAGAGTAACGGTGCTCCACATATTCGTAGACGTTAAACGAAATCGCGAGCTTATACAAAGAGATCGCATTTGCTACGTTCCCTTCCAATTGATGGCGTTTTCCTAAATAAAAATAGGTTTCTGTTAAACGCTCTGCAAGACGGTAATTTTCTCTGGTACCATCCATAATCGCTTTCAGCGCAGTATCGTCTGACACATCACGTAACATGATTGCAACTAGCACCCATCCCCACTCTTCACTGCGGTCACGTTGGTAACGCTGCTGAAGATTGGCTTTCGCTTGCTCTGGGTTCTGATCCGCTTCAATGATATATAGCCACAACGCACGAAATGGATCGCTTGGCATCTCCTGGTAATGCTTGGTCATATATTCCAAAGCTAACCCTATACGACCACCATAGTACAATGCGATCGCACGGTTACGCTCTGCGTAAGAGTTTTCTGGAGCAAGCTCTAGCGTCGAATCAAACGCTTCATAAGCCGCATCAAACTCTCCCACTTGAGTAAAATACACCCCGAGTAGGTTAAAAATATCAGGCTGAGCTGGATTCAACTGCAAAGATTGATTGAAGTCCAAACGAGCAAGATCACGCAAACCGACACTGTCATAATAATTGCCACGCTCAAAGTGCATCTTTGCTCTTACTTCATCACTGAGATCTGGTCGCTGTAAAAGCTGAGATAGACGTGCAATCTGAACTTCTTGCTGGACACTTGGCTGCAGAGGAACCGCCATCGGTGGGTAAATCCACCTTTCTTCTGATTGCTGAGCGATATTAGCACAACCGGTCAGTGCAATAGACACACATAAACTTGCGGTTTGAAACCATTTCACTAATTTGTACTCCTGTTCGGACCGCTTTGGGCCTGTTTCTCTTAATGCACTATAGAATAAATAACCTCATTTGAGGCTGAATCCCTCGAGACAGGCCAAAAAAAGGGAGCAATAATGCTCCCCTTTTATAACATGCTTTCAGGCTCTTAAGCTAATAAAAGGCCTAAAGTCATCATTTCGTTTATTCGTCTTTTGCAGCAGGAGCTTCAACTGCTGCTTCTTCAGCAGCTGTTTCTACCGCTTCTTTCATGCTTAGACGAACACGGCCTTGGCGGTCGATTTCAAGCACTTTAACTTGAACTTCTTGGCCTTCAGCTAGATAGTCAGATACTTTCTCAACACGTTTTTCAGCGATTTGAGAAATGTGTACGAGACCGTCTTTACCTGGAAGAATCGTTACGAATGCACCGAAGTCTGCTAGACGCGCTACTTTACCTGTGTAAATGCGGCCTACTTCAACTTCTGCTGTGATTTCTTCGATACGACGGATTGCTTCTTTCGCAGCAGTGCCTTCTGTTGCAGCAATCTTGATTGTACCGTCGTCTTCGATTTCGATAGTTGTACCTGTCTCTTCAGTTAGAGCGCGGATAACTGCACCACCTTTACCGATCACGTCTTTGATCTTCTCTGCGCTGATCTTCATTGTGTAGATACGCGGAGCAAATTCAGAGATCTCTTCACGAGCACCCGAGATAGCTTCATCCATTACAGAAAGGATGTGCTTACGTGCACCTTGCGCTTGGTTAAGTGCAATTTGCATGATCTCTTTCGTGATACCTTCAATTTTGATGTCCATTTGAAGTGCAGTGATACCGTCGTTAGTACCTGCTACTTTAAAGTCCATGTCACCTAGGTGGTCTTCGTCACCAAGGATATCAGAAAGAACAACGAAATCGTCGCCTTCTTTAACAAGACCCATTGCGATACCCGCAACAGAAGCTTTGATTGGCACACCAGCATCCATAAGAGCCAGAGAAGTACCACATACCGAAGCCATTGAAGATGAACCGTTAGACTCAGTGATTTCTGAAACAACGCGAACAGTGTATGGGAATTCATCTACAGAAGGCATTACTGCTTGGATACCACGTTTCGCAAGCTTACCGTGGCCGATTTCACGACGCTTAGGAGAACCGACAAAACCTGTTTCACCTACACAGTATGGAGGGAAGTTGTAGTGTAGTAGGAAGTGATCTTTCTTCTCACCAGTTAATTCATCGATGATTTGAGCATCACGTTGAGTACCTAGCGTCGCCGTTACGATTGCTTGCGTTTCACCACGAGTGAATAGCGCGCTACCGTGTGTACGAGGAAGAACGCCAGTGCGTACGTCTAGTGCACGAACCATGTCTTTCTCACGACCGTCGATACGTGGGTGACCGGCAATGATGCGGCTACGTACAACATTCTTCTCTAGAGAACCAAGCATCTTCTTGATTTCCATCTCGTCTTGCTCTTCGTCTTCAGCAAGAATTGCTGCAACGACGTCAGACTTGATAGCACCGACTTGCTCGTAACGAGCCATTTTTTCAGTGATTTGGTATGCTTCTGTTAAGCGAGTTTCTGCTAGATCTGCGATTTTCGCTTTAAGCTCAGTGTTTACTGCTGGCGCTTCCCATTCCCAAGCTGGTGTTGCAACTTCAGCTTTGAATTCATTGATAGCAGAAATAACCACTTGTTGTTGGTCGTGACCAAATACAACTGCCGCTAGCATTTCTTCTTCAGTTAGGTTGTCTGCTTCAGATTCAACCATTAGCACTGCAGATTCTGTACCCGCAACCACTAGGTCAAGCTTAGACGCTTCTAGTTCAGTGTTGCTTGGGTTAAGAACAAGTTGACCGTCGATGTGGCCAACACGTGCTGCACCGATAGGACCATTAAACGGAATACCAGAGATAGCTAGTGCCGCTGAAGTACCGATCATTGTCACGATGTCTGGTTGAACATTCGGGTTCACAGACATCACTGTTGCGATCACTTGAACTTCGTTTTTGAATGCGTCTGGGAATAGTGGGCGAATCGGACGGTCGATTAGACGAGCAGTCAGTGTTTCACCTTCTGAAGGACGACCTTCACGCTTGAAGAAACCACCAGGGATCTTACCTGCAGCGTAAGTACGCTCTTGGTAGTTAACCGTTAGCGGGAAGAAATCTTGACCTGGTACCGCTTCTTTTTTACCTACTACAGAAACGAATACAGCCGTATCGTCCATAGTAACCATCACTGCTGCCGTTGCTTGACGAGCGATAACGCCAGTTTCTAAAGTAACCGTGTGGTTACCGTACTGGAACGTTTTAACAACTGGTTTTTCGAACATTGTTATTCCTTGCTCTAAGTAGAACTTAGATAAATTGAGTGAGACTCAAAGCACTACGAATCGCGACTAGTGAAAGCAGACTCGATGATAAGCAAGCCAACTTTGAATAGTCGCGACCACTTGGTCGACTTGGTTGACTGTAATGCTAGGAGTATTTCTGAGAAATCTCGCGATGAGACTTGCCGTGCGTATTATAACGGCATAAGTCCTAATTTGCTAAATTTAGGCAATAAAAAAGGGGCATAAAGCCCCTTTTTTAAACAAACTGTTCTATGCAGCCGCTGATTAGCGACGTAGGCCTAGACGCTTGATTAGATCTTGGTAACGAGCAAGGTTTTTACCTTTCAAGTAGTCAAGAAGCTTACGACGGCGAGAAACCATACGTAGAAGACCACGACGGCTGTGGTGATCGCCTTTGTGTGCTTTGAAGTGACCTTGTAGGTGGTTGATAGAAGCTGTAAGTAGAGCTACTTGAACTTCTGGTGAACCAGTGTCGCCTTCGCCTTGTGCGTATTCTGCAACGATTGCTGCTTTAGTTTCTGCATTCAGAGACATAATTCTCTCCTAATAAGAGTAGGTTAATATTTGTGCCAGCCAATCTCTGATTCAGCCGGCACGAGGAGCGCGAATTATAAGGAAGTTTCCTCAATCACGCAATATAAAAATACCGGCACTAATTGCCGGTATTTCTTAAGCTTTACGAAGTCACTCTTCGTCGCGGAAAACCACCAAGCGTTTTGGTGCAACTTTTCCATCATCGTTCACTTCAGCGACACCAATAAAGAGCTTATCTTCACCGGAAGTCATGCGAATTGGTGTACCTTCTGGGGCTCCAAATACCTGTACTGGCATACCATGCTGTACGAGATTGGTTAGCTCTGCGTTTAGGTTTACCTCTGGTAAATCTTCAACGGCGGTATCCATTGGTAGCAATAGTGAATCAAGCAGTTCTTTCGGTGCGATCTCATCACGATGCGCTTGCTCTAACAACTCATTAAGCTGCTCAAGTGTTACCATCTTTTCGTATGGGTACTTAGCAACGCCTGTGCGACGCAGCATCGTCACGTGAGCACCACAACCTAGCATCTCACCAAGATCATCAACGATAGTACGGATGTACGTGCCTTTTGAACAATGTACTTCCATTTCTACTTCATTTTCTTCAAAACGATGCAGGATGATTTCGTAGACGGTGATCTTACGAGACTCTCGAGGAACTTCTATCCCTTGTCGAGCGTACTCATACAATGGCTTCCCTTGGTATTTCAAAGCCGAGAACATCGATGGGATCTGATCAGATTCACCACGAAACTTCTCGATGCAAGCTTCCAACTTCTCTAGAGACACATCAACAGGACGTGTCTCAACCACCTCACCATCAGAATCAGAGGTGTCCGTGCGTTCACCCAACTTGGCAATCACTCGGTAACGTTTATCTGAATCTAATAGGAACTGAGAGAATTTGGTCGCTTCACCTAGGCAGATTGGCAGCATACCCGTCGCTAGAGGGTCCAAAGCACCCGTATGACCTGCTTTCTCAGCGAAGTAGATACGTTTTACTTTCTGTAGTGCGTCATTCGACGAAATACCTGTCGGCTTATCTAAAAGCACCACGCCATTAATTGGACGACCTTTACGACGACGAGCCATTAGCTATCTTCTCCAGTCTGAGATTGTTCATCTTCGCGACCAGAATCTTTTTGTTTGCGCTTATCTTCACTTACGACTTCAGACACTAGGTTAGACATACGCATACCTTCTACTAGTGTGTTGTCGTAATGAAAACGAACTTCCGGCGTCAAACGAAGACGAATACGCTTACCTAGCATCATGCGAATGTGAATCTCATGTTCACGCAGTGCTTCTAGGCAAGACTCAGGTGTTTGCTCACCCACACATAGGAAGGTCACGAATACTTTTGCATAAGCGAGGTCACGAGACACTTCTACGTCAGAGATGGTTACCATCCCTAAGCGAGAATCGCGAACTTCGCGTTGAAGGATCATTGCTAGTTCTTTTTGCAGCTGCTGTGATACGCGCTGCGTGCGGCTAAATTCTTTTGACATATTCATTCTCTTAAATAGAAAGAATGGGGGGATGGTCAAGCCAGCCCCCCATGGTGTATTCAACAACCAATTACTATTTGTCTTTTAGACGTTTAGTAATTTTAGTCAATTAGTCTAGAGTACGTTTAATTTCAACGATTTCAAATACTTCGATCTGGTCGCCTACGCGAACGTCGTTGTAGTTCTTAACGCCGATACCACACTCGTAACCATTCTTAACTTCTTGAACGTCATCTTTAAAGCGGCGTAGTGACTCTAGTTCACCTTCATAGATAACAACGTTATCACGTAGAACGCGAATTGGGTTGTTACGCTTTATCAGACCTTCAGTCACCATACAACCAGCGATTGCGCCCAGTTTTGGTGACTTAAATACGTCACGTACTTCAGCAAGACCAATGATCTCTTGCTTGAATTCTGGAGCAAGCATACCGCCCATTGCTTGTTTAACTTCATCAATCAATTGGTAAATGATTGAGTAGTAACGTAGATCAACACTTGCGGCTTCAATCGCACGACGAGCAGATGCATCCGCACGTACGTTAAAACCAAGGATGATAGCGTTTGAAGCTTCTGCTAGTACAGCATCAGTTTCCGTAATACCACCTACACCAGAACCAACGATGTTTACTTTCACTTCGTCAGTAGACAGTTTCAGTAGTGAGTCTGCGATAGCTTCTACAGAACCTTGTACGTCCGCTTTCAGTACTACGTTTAGTTCTGCAACTTCACCAGCCGTCATGTTAGAGAACATGTTCTCTAGTTTAGATTTCTGCTGACGAGCAAGTTTCACTTCACGGAATTTGCCTGCACGGTAGTTTGCAACTTCACGCGCTTTGCGCTCATCACGTACTACTGTTGCTTCGTCACCTGAAGACGGTACACCAGAAAGACCTAGGATCTCAACAGGGATAGACGGACCTGCTTGAGAAATTTCTTTACCTAGCTCATCGCGCATTGCACGTACACGGCCGTATTCTTGACCACAAAGAACGATGTCGCCTTTGTTTAGTGTACCTGATTGAACCAATACGGTTGCTACTGGACCACGACCTTTATCTAGGCGAGATTCAACAACCACGCCAGATGCCATGCCTTCGGCTACAGCTGTGAGTTCAAGAACTTCTGACTGAAGAAGGATTGCTTCTAGAAGACCATCGATGTTTGTACCCTGTTTAGCAGAGATGTGAACGAACATGTTCTCACCGCCCCATTCCTCAGGGATTACGTCGTATTGAGCTAGCTCATTCTTAACGTTGTCTGGGTTTGCGTCTTCTTTATCGATCTTGTTCACAGCAACAATCAGAGGAACGCCTGCCGCTTTCGCGTGCTGAATCGCTTCAACGGTTTGTGGCATTACGCCATCATCTGCTGCTACTACAAGAACAACGATATCTGTCGCTTGAGCACCACGAGCACGCATAGCAGTAAATGCCGCGTGTCCAGGAGTATCAAGGAACGTGATCATGCCGTTTTCAGTTTCAACGTGGTAAGCACCGATGTGCTGTGTAATACCACCAGCTTCGCCTGAAGCAACGTGAGTACGACGGATGTAATCCAGTGTTGATGTTTTACCGTGGTCAACGTGACCCATAATAGTAACAACAGGTGCGCGTGGCACGGCTTCTGCTGAACTGTCACGATCAGATAGAACCGCTTCTTCAAGCTCGTTCTCTTTACGTAGTACCACTTTGTGACCCATTTCTTCAGCAACAAGTGCTGCTGTTTCTTGGTCGATCACTTGGTTGATAGTCGCCATCGCGCCCATCTTCATCATCACTTTAATCACTTCTGTCGCTTTAACCGACATTTTGTTAGCAAGTTCTGATAGAACGATGGTTTCGCCAATCACAACATCTTGTTTAGCAACCATCGCCGACTTATCGAAGCCGTGTTGCATTGATGTTGGTTTCGCTAGTTTACCTTTACGACCACCTTTACCACCACGTTGGTTACGACCACCGCGCTCGTTGTCATCGTTGCGGTTAGAAGGTTTTTTCTTCTTCTTACGACGACCAGCTTCTGAGCTGCGATCTGCAGCGTCTTCTGCTTCACGTGCATACGTTGATGTCGTCACGTGGTAGTCAGAGTTTTCTAGCTCTTTCTTTTTCTTTTCTTCTTCATTCCAACGAGCTTCGTTTTCTTCTGCAAGTTTACGCGCTTCTTCTACAAGTTTTGCTGCTTCTTGCTCAGCTTTACGTTGGGCTTCTTCTTCCTGACGACGCTTTAACTCGTCAGCTTCTTTCTTTGCTTGCGTATTAACATCCGCATTTTTTGCATTCATGTCTTTCTTAGCCTTATCAGCTTGTGCGCGTTTTGCCTTTTCTTCAGCGTCACGTTTTGCATCCGCTTCACGTTTTGCTTTTTCATCGGCTTCGCGCTGTGCTTTTTCTGCAGCCTCGCGTTTGGCTTGTTCTTCAGCCTCACGCTTCGCAAGCTCTTCAGCTTCACGCTTTGCTGCTTCCTCAGCCTCACGTTTTGCATCGTCTTCGATAGTGCTGCGCTTCACATATGTGCGCTTCTTACGCACTTCTACTTGAACATCTTTACTCTTGCCACCACCTGCTGCAACACTCAATGTGCTGCGAGTCTTACGCTGGAGCGTTAGGCGAGTCGGCTCTGAATCACCTGATTTATCACCGTGTTCTTTTTTAAGATGAGCAAGAAGCTTTTGCTTCTCCTCGTCTGACACATTGTCAGAGCTCGCCTTTTTCATGCCAGCATCAGCAAGTTGCTCCATTAAGCGGTCAACTGGCGTACCAATCTCTTCACTCAGTGCTTTAACTGTTAATTGTGTCATGCCGCTTCCTCCTTGCTGAAATTATTATTCTTCGCCGAACCAACAGATGTTACGTGCCGCCATGATTAGCTCACCAGCACGTTCTTCAGTCAGGCCTTCGATACCATCCAAGTCATCAATACCTTGGTCAGCGAGATCTTCCAGTGTTGTTACACCTTTCGCTGCCAATTTAAACGCCATTTCACGCTCTAGCCCTTCAAGGCCTAATAGATCTTCAGCAGGCTCCAGACCATCGAAAGATTCTTCTTGTGCAAGAGCAATCGTTGTAAGTGCATCTTTCGCACGGCTACGTAGCTCTTCAACGAGATCTTCGTTCAGGCCGTCAACTTCAAGCAATTCGTTTACTGGAACGTATGCTACTTCTTCAAGCGTTGAGAAGCCTTCTTCAACCAATAGTTGAGCGAAATCTTCTTCAATGTCTAGATACTTCATGAAGTTTTCGATTGACGCTTGGGACTCTTCAGCATGTTTCTTCTGCAGATCAGCGACTGTCATTACGTTCAGTTCCCAACCTGTTAGTTGAGACGCTAAACGAACGTTTTGACCATTACGGCCAATCGCTTGTGCTAGGTTGTCCGCTTCAACAGCGATGTCCATTGAGTGCGTATCTTCATCAACAATGATTGAAGCTACGTCTGCTGGCGCCATTGCGTTGATAACAAACTGAGCTGGGTTATCGTCCCAAAGTACGATATCGATTCGCTCACCACCAAGCTCGCCAGAAACAGCTTGAACACGCGCACCGCGCATGCCAACACACGCACCTACTGGGTCAATACGTTTGTCGTTAGTCTTAACCGCGATCTTAGCGCGAGAACCTGGATCACGAGCAGCACCTTTCAGCTCGATGATTTCTTCAGCGATTTCAGGCACTTCAACTCGGAATAGCTCAGCTAGCATTTCTGGTTTTGAACGCGTGATGAACAATTGGAATCCGCGCGCTTCAGGAGCGACTTTGTACAGAAGACCACGTACACGGTCACCTGGACGGAAGTTTTCACGAGGTAGCTGGTCATCACGTAGGATAACGGCTTCTGCGTTGTTACCTAGATCCAATACGATTGTTTCACGGTTTACTTTTTTAACAACACCGGTGATTAGGTCACCTTCGTTGTCGATGAATTGCTCAACGATTTGTGCGCGCTCAGCTTCACGTACTTTTTGCACGATAACTTGCTTCGCTGTTTGAGTCGTAATACGGTCAAACGTCACTGATGGAATATCATCTTCTACAAAATCACCCAATTGAACTTCAGGATCTTCGTACTGTGCTGCTTCTAGTGAAATCTCTTTTGTTGGATTCTCAACGTGGTCGACAACCAACCAACGACGGAATGTTTCAAATTCACCCGTTTTACGATCGATAGCAACACGCACATCGATTTCGATTTCGTATTTTTTCTTAGTAGAAGTTGCAAGAGCAATCTCTAGAGCTTCAAAGATACGCTCACGAGGTACGGCTTTCTCATTTGATACCGCTTCTGCTACCGCTAAAATTTCTTTACTCATTGTATTTAGCCTCTAAGCTTCAAATTTTTTAGGAAACTAAAATTTAGGGATAAGGTTTGCTTTAGAAATATTGCTTAGTGCAAACATTTCGTCTTGCCCATCGACAGTAACAGCAATGGTTTCACCATCAACTGAATGGATGATACCTTTCCACTTTCGACGGTTACCAACAGCCATCTTCAGAACGATGTTGACCTCGTGACCAATAAATTGCTCGTAATGTGCTGCTTTGAAAAGTGGTCTTTCTAAACCTGGAGAAGAAACCTCTAGGCTGTAAGCAACTGAGATTGGATCTTCAACGTCCAGTACAGCACTCACTTGACGGCTAACTTCTGCACAGTCATCGACATTAATACCATTTTCAGAATCAATAAAAATGCGCAATGTTGAGTGTGCACCTGCACGAATGAATTCTAATCCAACCAACTCATAGCCCGATGCCTCTACTGGCGCTTCAAGCATTTCAGTAAGTTGTCTTTCTAAACCAGTCATTTGAACCACTCCAGAAACAAAAAAAGGGCTCAGAGCCCATTCTAAAAACCAAGCAACGATCTGAGTAAAGTTTAAAAACTCAGATAACAAAAAACCCCGAATAAGTCGGGGTTTTGTTGCTGGACCCTGATACGTTAAGCGTATCGAATACGAATCACTTAACTTGCAGTATGGTTAGCACTGCACAAACTTGCCAATCAGATAATATTCACTATACGAATATCGAAGATTGGTTGCGGGGGCCGGATTTGAACCGACGACCTTCGGGTTATGAGCCCGACGAGCTACCAAGCTGCTCCACCCCGCGTCCGACTTGCTGTGCATTATACGCACAAACAAGTGATTTACAAGTTTGTAAATACATGGTGCCGAGAGAGGGACTCGAACCCTCACACCAAAGGCACTAGCACCTCATGCTAGCGTGTCTACCAATTTCACCATCTCGGCGTCATAAACCATTACAGCTTATTGAGGAATTTCATCACCAGCTGGTGCTGGAACTTCACTCGCTGCATCGTTAACTTGTTCTACAACTGGTAGGCCTAACGTTGGGTCTATCCATTGTGACTCAGTCGTTTGCGTTGACATACGGCCAAGTAACAAGCTAATGATAAAAAATACGGTTGCTAAAATAGCAGTTGTTCGGGTTAAGAAATTACCTGAGCCGCTAGCGCCAAACACTGTGTTTGAAGCACCTGCACCGAACGAGGCTCCCATATCTGCGCCTTTACCTTGTTGAATCAACACAAGGCCAATCACACCAAGCGCTGCCAACAGGTAAATCACAAGTAGAACTGAAAACATTTTTTCCACCTATGTTCCAAATTGTTGAGCCAGCGCCGTTCAAAAACAATTTCATTTATCTAAGAACAAGGCTAGCGACCTCCTAACGGGAGGCGGAGCAATACTAGCGAAACCCCGTTACGCTGACAAGGGGAAATTAGAAAAAAATCAGTACTAACGCACTAAGCGCTCAAAAAAAGGGCAAAAACAGCCCTTTTCTCTCGCTAATCATCCTAAAGCAATGATTAGCAACTTGCTTTTACAGCGTCAGCAATCTTAAGTGCGGATGCTTGAACAAGGTCAGCATCTTCCCCTTCCACCATGACACGAAGAAGTGGCTCAGTCCCGGATTTACGCAGCAACACACGACCTTTATCGCCTAGTGCCGCTTCAACTTCAGCAACAGAATCTAGCACCGACTGTGCTTCCAGTGGATTGCTATCACCAGTAAAACGCACATTTTCAAGCACTTGCGGGTAAAGCATCATGCCTTGCGTCAAATCGTATAGAGACATATCGCTACCAACCACAGACGCAAGAACTTGCAGGGCGGCAACAATCGCATCACCTGTTGTCACCTTATCTAGCAAAATAACGTGACCTGAGTTTTCAGCGCCAATTTTCCAGCCTTTTTCTAGCAAACGCTCCATCACATAGCGATCACCCACTGCAGCACGTACGAATGGGATCCCGAGTTGCTTCAGACCGTTTTCCATGCCTAGGTTAGTCATTTGCGTACCAACAACCCCACCTTTAAGCTCACCACGGCGCAGAGCATCTCGAGCAATAATGTACGCAATCTGGTCGCCATCAACCTTGTTACCTAAGTGGTCGACCATTATGATGCGGTCACCATCACCATCGAAAGCCAACCCCAGGTTAGCTTGTTCTTCTACCACGCGTTTTTGCAGCGCACGTACATCTGTCGCGCCCACTTCAGCATTGATGTTGGTACCGTTTGGCTCAACGCCCATGGCAATAACATCTGCACCGAGTTCAGTGAACACGTTTGGTGCGATGTGGTACGTTGCACCATGCGCGCAATCCACCACAATCTTCAGATTCGCCAAGCTAAGTTCGGATGGGAAAGTACTTTTACAGAATTCAATGTAACGACCTGCAGCATCATTTAGACGCGTTGCTTTACCAAGATCTGCAGACTCCACACATTCGATATCTTTATCAAGCTCAGCTTCAATAGCCAGCTCAATATCATCAGGCAATTTAGTGCCCTCTGAAGAGAAGAACTTGATACCGTTGTCGTAATAAGGATTGTGAGAAGCGGAGATCACGATGCCCGCTTCCGCACGGAAGGTTTGGGTAAGGTATGCTACTGCTGGTGTCGGCATTGGGCCAGTAAACGTCGCTTTTAGGCCTGCAGCCGCTAGACCTGCTTCTAACGCAGACTCAAGCATGTAGCCAGAGATACGTGTGTCTTTACCGATAATAACTTTCTTCGTGCCTTGTTTTGCGAGTACACGACCAGCCGCCCAGCCAAGCTTAAGTACAAAATCTGGCGTGATTGGGTATTGTCCAACTTTACCGCGCACACCGTCAGTACCAAAGTAACGTCTTTTATCAGACATAAAACTTTCCTTAATTCTTTTAGATATTGTTGTTCATCATCTCAACAACTTTCATTGCTTCGATCGTTTCTTCAAAGTCATGAACTCGAATGATTTGCGCACCTTTCATTGCAGCGATAGTTGCACAAACGACGCTCGCATTGACGCATTCCGCTGCAGGCTTATCCAGTAATTTGAAAATCATTGACTTACGAGACATACCAGCCAAGATTGGCAAGCCAAAGTCATGAAACTTATCGAGATGAGCAAGCATATGATAATTGTGTTCTAAGGTTTTGCCAAAACCAAACCCCGGGTCGAGGATAAGTTGCGACTTATCGATCCCAACCGCTTCACAAGCCTTGACACGCTCTTGGAGAAATACAGTAACATCTTCCATCAGATCATCATATTGAGGATCTGTTTGCATCGTTCTCGGCTGACCTTTCATGTGCATCAAACAGATAGGCAACTTGGCTTCTGCCGCCACTTCCAATGCACCAGGTTCTTGCAGGGCACGAACATCGTTAATTAAGTCTGCTCCTGCATCTACTGCTTGTCGCATCACCTCTGCTTTACTGGTATCAACAGAGATCCATACATCATACTTTTTACGAATGGCTTGAATCACGGGAATTACGCGCTGCAACTCTTCTTCCAAGGTAATGTCTGGCGCACCTGGTCGAGTGGATTCACCGCCTACGTCAATAATACTAACCCCGGCAACGATCATTTTCTCTACTTGCGCGAGTGCAAGATCAACAGAGTTGAATTTACCGCCATCAGAAAAAGAGTCAGGAGTGACATTAAGAATCGCCATCACGTGAGGACGAGAAAGGTCGAGGGATTTGTTGTTTGCTTTAATAATCATAATAAACACAAAAACCCCGAGCGAACTCGGGGTTTATTATTAGCACTAGGCGTTATTCAGAGTCTTTCTTTTCTGGAGCTTCGCTTGAAGTTGCTTCTTGAGTCGTTGACGGCTCTGCAGGCTTAGTTGCATCGACGCTATTCTCTTTCGCTTTTACTTCAGGTTTTGCTTGAGGTTTGTCATCACCTTCTGGTGGTGTTGTCGGCTTGTCGCCCCATCCAGCAGGTTCGCGAATATCCTCTTTACGCTCCATTAGGTCATTAATCTGACCGGCATCAATGGTCTCATACTTCATTAGCGCATCTTTCATCGCATGCATGATGTCCATATTCTCTTCTAAGATCTGCTTCGCACGGTCGTAGTTGCGATCGATGATATTACGAACTTCATCATCAATAAGCTTCGCAGTGTCATCAGACATGTGTTTAGTCTGAGTCACACTACGACCTAGGAATACTTCGCCTTCATCTTCTGCGTATAGCAGTGGACCAAGTTTTTCTGAGAAGCCCCATTGCGTCACCATCTTACGTGCGATCTCTGTTGCACGTTCAATGTCGTTAGAAGCACCCGTTGATACTTTCTCAGCACCGTAAATCAATTCTTCAGCAAGACGGCCACCGTAAAGACTTGAAATCATCGACTCTAGGTGTTGGCGAGACATGCTCACTCGATCTTGCTCAGGCAGGTACATCGTCACACCTAACGCACGTCCACGAGGAATGATAGATACCTTGTACACTGGATCGTGTTCCGGCACGAGTCTGCCTACAATTGCGTGACCGGCTTCGTGGTATGCCGTTGACTCTTTTACTTCTTCCGACATCACCATTGAACGGCGCTCCGCACCCATCATAATCTTGTCTTTCGCCAGCTCAAACTCAACCATAGAAACGTTATGTTTATTACCACGAGCCGCAAACAATGCCGCTTCGTTTACTAGGTTAGCAAGATCGGCACCTGAGAAGCCTGGTGTACCACGCGCGATAAGAGATGGCTCGACATCGCTAGCTAGAGGTACTTTGCGCATGTGAACCTTAAGAATCTGCTCACGACCACGTACGTCTGGTAATCCAACGACCACTTGACGGTCAAAACGACCAGGGCGCAATAACGCTGGGTCAAGTACGTCTGGACGGTTAGTCGCAGCAATCACGATAATACCTTCATTGCCTTCAAAGCCATCCATCTCAACCAGCATTTGGTTTAGTGTTTGTTCACGCTCATCGTGACCACCACCCACACCAGCACCACGTTGGCGACCTACCGCATCAATCTCATCGATGAAGATGATACAAGGCGCCGCTTTCTTCGCTTGTTCGAACATATCACGAACACGAGATGCACCTACACCAACGAACATTTCTACGAAGTCAGAACCTGAGATGGTAAAGAACGGTACTTTTGCCTCACCCGCAATGGCTTTCGCAAGAAGCGTTTTACCCGTACCAGGAGGACCGACCATTAGAACACCCGTAGGGATCTTACCGCCCAGTTTCTGGAAGCGGCTTGGATCACGCAGGTAATCTACCAGTTCTTTTACGTCTTCTTTTGCTTCGTCACAGCCTGCAACATCCGCAAAAGTCGTCTTGATTTGCTCTTCGCTCATCATACGAGCTTTGCTCTTACCGAAAGACATCGCGCCTTTACCGCCGCCGCCTTGCATTTGACGCATGAAGAAAATCCACACACCAATCAGTAAGATCATAGGGAACCAAGAAATGAAGATAGTACCTAGTAGGCTCTGCTCTTCAGGAGGCGTACCTTGTACTTTTACATTTTGGTTAATTAGGTCATCTAGAAGCTTCTGATCATACACAGGCATGTAAGTGACCATTTTGGCACCACCGCCGCGACGAACGAAACTGATTTCACCGTCTTTAAAAGTTGCTTCTTGAATCTGGCCTTGGCCAACTTCCTGTACAAACGTGGTGTAATCCACGGTTCTGCCATTGCTCTCTCCAGGGCCAAAGCTCTGGAATACCGACATCAACACGACAGCGATAACAAGCCACAGAATTAAATTTTTTGCCATGTCACTCAAGGTGTCAGCCTCTCGATAACTAATTGTAATTAAAGGTAGGGTACTACAGTTTATTAGCTGTAGCTATAGTGTTAACCATGTTCTAAACAAGCGAAATAGTTAACCTTTGTAACCAGTGGCTACAACAAAGACTTCTCGTGAGCGAGCTCTCGATGAGTCGGGTTTTCTGATTTTTACGGCTTTAAACATGTTTCGGACTTCTTTAACGTACTCGTCGAAGCCTTCACCCTGGAAAACCTTGACGACAAAGCTACCATTAGGTGCTAGAACTTGTCGACACATATCTAAAGCCAATTCAACTAAATACATAGCTCGTGGCTGATCGACTGAATTATTACCTGCAATATTAGGTGCCATGTCAGACATGACTACATCCACCATAGATGGTTGGATTCTTTCCAACAACGCTTCTAATACTGCATCGTCACGAAAGTCACCTTGTAAGAAGCTCACGCCCGCAATTGGATCCATAGGCAGTAAGTCACAAGCAATAATTTGACCTTCATCACCTATTATCTTAGCAGCATATTGTGACCATCCCCCGGGAGCGGCGCCTAAGTCGACCACAGTCATCCCAGGTTTCAGCAATTTATCTTTCGCTTGGATCTCATCAATCTTGAAGTAAGCACGTGAACGATAGCCTTTTTTACGGGCTTCATTTGCGTATTTATCATCAAAGTGTTCTTTCAACCAACGACCAGAGCTCGCTGAATGTTTTTGTCTACTCATTTTAATCCCAACAAGGCGCAAATAGGAGCTATTGTTTTAATAGGTCCAACCTATTACTCAATAAATTATAGTCTTCAGCAATAGATGGCGTTAAAATAGCTTTTTTCAACCCTTATTTTAAAGAAAATTGGCGGCGTAATGAACCTAAGCACCAAACAAAAGCAGCACCTTAAAGGCCTGGCTCACAGTTTAAAACCTGTTGTGCTAATGGGCGCAAATGGACTTACAGAAGCCGTGCTAGCAGAAATTGAAATCGCTCTAAACCATCATGAACTGATCAAAGTGAAAGTTGCATCAGAAGATCGTGAGACAAAACAGCTAATCATCGACGCTATCGTACGTGAAAGTGGCGCTGAAAAAGTTCAGACAATTGGTAAGGTACTTGTACTATACCGCCAGTCTGAAGAGCGTAAAATCGAAATCCCTCGCAAGTAGTTGCTACTTACTGAGTGGAAGAAGAAAAGGTCGCCAATGGCGACCTTTTTTGTATCTGCGATTCCATGCGAAATTCTTGATTAGATGTATTCAACACGGTCGATTTCGAAATCTTTTGCGCCACCAGGTGTTTGAATCACCACCTCATCGCCTTCCATTTTACCGATCAGACCACGCGCAATCGGTGAACTGATAGAAATACGGCCAGCTTTAATTTCGGCTTCATCGTCACCCACAATTTGGTAGGTTTTTTCTTCATCAGTGTCACAGTCAATCAAAGTAACGGTTGAACCAAAAATTACTTTGCCGGTGTTGTCCATCTTAGTCACATCGATCACTTGTGCTACGGATAGCTTGTATTCTATATCACGAATTTGCGCTTCACAGATCCCTTGCTCTTCACGTGCTGCGTGATATTCAGCGTTCTCTTTCAAGTCGCCTAGCTCGCGAGCCTCAGCGATTGCTTCAGAAATTTGTGGGCGAAGCTTTAGTAGACGTTCGAGTTCTGTACGTAGCAGCTGCTCGCCACGCATTGTCATTGGAACTTTTTCCATTATATAACCTCAATGCCAAAGGTGCCTTTGGACAAAAAAAGCCTACCCGACCATTAGGCTGGGTAGTACGTTCAAAGAGTTGATTCACTTAGTTTAAACAAACTCCGGTGTGAAATCACTTTAATTTGATTAAGCAACTTCGCATCTCTCATTACATTACCTTCTGGATGATTTTCAGAGCTGACCATTATCGCAATTTATTGAAAACCAACGCGGCTTATTACATTAGAAAAATCAAAAAACATAAAAACAAATCAATATCAGACCAATGTTATATAAATAAAAAGAATATAATAACAATAACTTAGCACTATTAAACCATTAATTGCACACTGTTCATTATTTTGATTGATATCATTTTACTACCTCATAGGGAAACTTTAGCAGTAAAACATGTCCTGCAACTTGTTACGGCATAGCTTTGAGCGAGTGAGTCGATTTCACCAAATAAAACTATGCATATAACAATAACTTGAGAGAGACTAACTCTCCCCATAAAACAATAATTATGGACAGCTAACTAGGACAAATAAAATGAAAAAGACTTTAATTGCGCTTTCTGTATCTGCAGCAGCTATGGCAACGGGTGTTAACGCAGTGGAACTTTACAACCAAGACGGCACTTCTCTAGAGATGGGTGGTCGTGCTGAAGCTCGTCTATCGATGAAAGATGGCGATGCAGCAGACAAATCTCGTATCCGTCTAAACCTTCTTGGTACTCAAGCAATCAATGACAACCTATACGGCGTTGGTTTCTGGGAAGGTGAATTTACCACCCAAAACGATCAAAACGTGGACACTCGTTACGCATACGCTGGTCTTGGTGGCGCATTCGGTGAAATAACTTACGGTAAAAACGATGGTGCACTAGGCGTTATCACTGACTTCACTGATATCATGGCTTACGCAGGCAACACTGCGGCTGACAAACTAGCAGTGGCTGACCGTACCGACAACATGCTGTCTTACAAAGGTCAATTCGAGAACCTAGCAGTTAAAGCAAGCTACCGTTTTGCTGACCGCGAGATCGTTGATGAAAACACTCCTGAAGCTAAATACACTGACAATGGCGAAGATGGCTACTCACTATCTGCTATTTATGCGTTAGCTGACACTGCAATTAACCTAGGTGCTGGTTACGCAGATCAAGCTGACGCTAACGAATACATGCTTGCTGCATCTTACACTATGGGCGACCTATACTTCGCAGGTGTATTCACTGACGGTAAAAAAGCTAAGAAAAATGGCGACTACACAGGTTACGAACTGGCGGGTGCTTACGCTCTAGGTCAAACGGTATTCACATCTACATACAACAATGCAGAAACCAACAACGAAACGTCTGCAAACAACTTAGCAATTGACGCATCTTACTTCTTCAAGCCTAACTTCCGTGGTTACGTATCGTACAATTTCAACCTAATCGACTCTGGCGATAAACTAGGTAAAGTTGGTGGTAACACAACTGCATCTAAGGTTGATGCTGAAGACGAGCTAGCACTAGGTCTACGTTACGACTTCTAATCCAGCCTTGTGATTTGAAGATAAAAGGCCCGCATCTTGCGGGCATTTTTATATCCAGAATTCTTATGCTTTTCAGTATATACTCATTGCACAACCAACCTTATCAGTATTCAGTATTCACTATGCATTTACGTTGGCTTCTCACTGCCCTATTTTATTTCGTGCCACTTACCCTACAGGCCTACCCTCATCAAGAGATCTTGCCGGCAGGCTCTCGTGTGAGTTTGATTGCTGAAAAGCTTAATGGTCAAAGTAGAATCAACGGCATTCAAACTAATAGCGAACTTTTTCCGCCAGCGAGTACACTGAAAGTTGTCACAGCGTTAGCTGCTAAGCTAGAGCTTGGAGACCAATTTACCTTTCGTACCACACTCAAAGCATCAAACTCCGATGCTGTAATCACATTCTCCGGAGATCCTACCCTTAGCACACAAGATCTAAAAACACTGTTATTGCAGGCAAAACAAAATGGTCTAACACGTATAAATGGGGATCTATGGCTAGATAACAGTGCTTTTACTGGCTACGACCGCGCGGTTGGATGGCCGTGGGATATTTTAGGCGTTTGCTACAGTGCGCCCGCCTCTGCGATCACACTCAATGAAAACTGCGTTCAAGCATCCATTTACACTCAGAAAAATGGATCCACTCGCGTCTATGTTCCTGAACATCAACCAATAAAGGTTAAAACCAGCGTAAAGACAGTGTCTAAAAGCGTCCAAAAGAGCCGTCATTGTGATTTGGGACTCATGGCACATTCAGACAACCAATACGAGTTAACAGGCTGCTTAGTCGACCGAGGGGACAAACCGCTTCCTCTCAAATTTGCCGTACAAAACCCGGAACAATACACCGTTCAAAACCTAAAGACGCTCCTAACGCAAGTGGGTATTGATTTAAAAGGGTCAATTCACATCGGGACAGCACCTAAGATATCACGCAAATTCCTTGCTCAACACAAATCAGAACCGTTACCTAAGCTACTAGAAGAGATGCTCAAGCGTTCCGATAACTTAATCGCCGATACGTTAACCAAAACACTCGGCGCAACCTTCTTTGTTCAGCCTGGTAGCTTTACTAATGGTACAGAAGCGATCAAGCAAATCATTTTTTCCAAAACTGGCGTGGATATCCGTAATGCGCGCTTAGAGGATGGCTCTGGACTATCAAGAAATAATCGACTTTCAGCGACAAGTATGGCCGATATTCTTCGTTATATTTGGAAGCAGGATCATCAACTTAACTTAATTGCTATCATGCCAAGATCTGGCGAGTCTGGAACTCTTCAATACCGTCAAAGCATGCGTAAAGCCCCAATTAAAGGTCAATTGATTGCGAAAAGTGGCTCACTGTACGGAACCTATAATATGGCTGGGTATGGTCTAGATAAAAATGGTAAGCCGAACACTTTATTTGTCCAATTCGTGTCGGACTATTTCCCAGACAAAAGGGACGATAACAAACCTGTCGTCGCCCCTATTACGCGTTTTGAAAAACTGTTTTACCAAGATATTGTGAGTTTTAGTCAGGCAATGCCTAAGAAGTAATTCACCACCGTAAAGTAGATCCACATTCCTGAGATATCTACGATTGACGCCAAAACTGGACTCACCAATACGGCTGGGTCCAGCTTGCAAGCGCGCGCTATAATAGGAAGTAACCCACCCAGCGTCGTAGAAATGGTCACCTGAATAAACAGCGCAACCGCAATAGCCAACGCGATATCTTCAAGCGCAAAACCGCCTGTTGATTGGCCGCTACTAAACAGCATGATTCGCCCTACTATCACAATGCTGATAGCAAACGCAATAAATAGGGCTACGCGGCTTTCTTTCCAAAGCACCTCTAACCACTGACGCTTCTTTAACTCTCCCGTAGCGAGAGCACGAATCACCAAGGTCGCTGCCTGTGTTCCCGTATTACCACCCGCAGCCGCAATCACTGGCATATAAACGGCCAATAAAACCAGCTGACTGAGCGTGTCTTCGTATTGCGCAATGATCAATCCCGACACAATACCTAACAGTGCCAATGCAATGATCCAACCAATACGCTGTCTCACATGCCCTATCACACTGGTAGAAAGGTAACCTTCCGGTGTATCCACTTCCGACATGTGCAAACCTAATTGGTGTGCGTAATGTCGAGCGCGTTTGTCATGTCCCGCTTGCTCCAGTTGAGCAATAAGGCCGTTCACGTAACCTACAGAGCAGTGCTGCAAAATACCCACCGCCTCATCAATCGGCATAATGGTCAGCAAATGCAGTTGTTGTTCTTGCTCGTACTTTAAAAATGCATTACGTGCGGCACCAATTTCTACTTGAGAAAAGTTGGGTGTAGTTTCAATAAAAGTGTTGTTCATTACCGTCATGGCGAATCTCCCGATTGGCATTGGTAACGACCATCGACAACGCACGTAAAAAGCCATCAACACACTCGCCTCTACCTTTAGAAACTTAGGCGTGAGAAAACATCAACGCAATCGCATTGTCTATTCAGAATTTATGAAGGAAATAACCAGAAGAAAAATTAGAAAAGATGCCTCACCACTTAGGTAAGGCGGAGATCGCCAATACCGAAGCGGGTTATTTCGCTCCCTTAATCTTACTCACCCAATAACTGGGAGGATGGTCGGTATTGTTCATGTAAATCTCCAATAATGTTGCCCGTCTAGCAACGCGCGTATAGTAGCAAAGTTAATCAACTTATACAGTTAATCTGATCTGTTTTAAGCAAATTTTCATACAAAAAAAGCGCCCAATGGGCGCTTTCATTTTGAACAGTTATTGATTACTTAATAGTAATACGTGCGAACTTACGTTTACCTACTTGGAATACGTAAGTACCTGCTTCAGGAGCAAACTTCGCATCTGCCACTTTCTCGCCTTCCATCTTCGCTGCGCCTTGCTTAACCATGCGCATTGCTTCTGAAGTGGATGCACATAGACCCGCTTCTTTTAGTAGATTGGCTACTGGTGTACCTACTTCGAAGTCAAACTCTGGCATTTCGTCAGGGATCTGGTTCTTCGCGAAGCGGTTAACGAACTCTTGCTCTGCTGCATCTGCATCTGCCTCACTGTGGAAGCGAGCGATGATCTCTTTCGCTAGCAGTACTTTGATATCGCGTGGGTTCTTGCCTGCTTCTACATCCGCTTTAAACTGTGCAATTTCTTCCAGAGGACGGAAAGACAGCAGCTCGTAGTAGCTCCACATTAGATCGTCAGAGATAGACATGATCTTACCAAACATTTCGCTTGGTGCTTCGCTGATACCAATGTAGTTACCAGAAGATTTAGACATCTTCTTCTCACCGTCTAGGCCAACAAGAAGAGGCATCATTAGTACTACTTGTGGTTTTTGACCATGGGATTTTTGCAGTTCACGACCCATTAGCAGGTTAAACTTCTGGTCAGTACCACCAAGCTCAACATCCGTTTCCATTGCTACAGAGTCCCAACCTTGCAGTAGTGGGTACATGAACTCGTGAATAGCAATTGGCTGACCGCCAGTGTAACGCTTTTTAAAGTCATCACGTTCTAGCATACGAGCAACCGTTTGGTTTGCAGCCAGGCGAATCATGCCTTCAGCGCCAAGCTCAGATAGCCATTCAGAGTTGAACTGAATTTTAGTCTTAGCTGGATCTAGGATTTTAAACACTTGCTCTTTGTACGTTTCAGCATTACGCAGAACATCTTCGCGACTTAGCGGTGGACGGGTTGTGTTCTTACCTGTTGGGTCACCAACCATTGCAGTGAAGTCACCGATTAGGAACGTCACTTCATGACCTAGTTCTTGGAACAAGCGAAGCTTATTGAAAATAACCGTATGGCCTAGGTGAATGTCAGGTGCTGTTGGATCGGCACCTAACTTAATACGTAGCGGACGGCCTTCTTTTAGTTTTGCGATCAGTTCTTCTTCTGGAATCAGCTCTTCAACACCGCGCTTAATCTCGGCTAGTGCAGCTTCAATGCTCGCCATTCTTGTTCACTCCCACAGATTTGGCAAAATATAATAGCTGCACATCTTACTTGAATAGCGATGCATTTTGAAACACGTTAGACTAGGTAGTTGTCAATTTTTACGTTTAATTTATCAGTCAAGTAACTCATGCATTCGATTTTTGCCCGACTTCCACTCTTACACAAAGTTCTGATCGGCCTTTTTAGTGCTCTTATCATCTTTGCACTTTTCTTTTTGCCCGATCCACGAGAGCTCGAGCCGCAACAAAGCCGACTCCAGGTCGGCCAATATTACTCGGTTCCACTTTCTTTAGAATCTCCCGAGCAAAGTTCTTCTAACCTACCTGCGGTTTTGCGCTGGGAAACCTACCGAGTTAGTAATGGGGAAAGTGCAACGGTTCTCTTCGATCGGGTGGGGATCTCTCCTCGCCTTCTGTATGAATTGATTACTCAAGATAAAGAGATTGAACAGCAGCTAACGCGCCTTCAACCCGGGGACACGCTGCATTTTGGTTTTGATGAAAATAATGACTTCGTTCAGCTCAAACGTACATTAAGTGCTTTTGAAACTTTTCGTATAAAACTTAAAGACGGTGAATACGTTTCAGAAGTCGATAAGAAAGAAGTCAACTACCAATACAACTACGCAGAAGCAACCATTGAGTCTAACTTTTGGAATGCCGGGATAAGTTCAGGTTTAAATGCGAACCAAATCATGGAACTGGCTGGTATTTTTGGTTGGGATATCGACTTCGCTTTAGACATTCGCAAAAATGACACCTTTCGGGTGTTGTATCAAGAAGAAGTCGTTGAAGGTGAAGTCATTGGTCGTGGAAAGATCATTGCTGCTGTGTTTAAAAACCAAGGTGACACATTCACGGCAATCTTAGATGAGAAAAGTGGTAAGTACTACGATGAGAATGGCCGAGCAATGAAGAAGGCCTTCTTGCGCGCACCATTAGACTTCCGCCGTGTCACGTCTAACTTCAACCCAACCAGACGCCACCCTGTAACAGGTAAAGTTCGCGCTCACCGTGGTACAGATTATGCGGCACCAGTCGGTACGCCCATTTGGGCAGCGGGTGATGGTATTGTACAAAAATCGGCGTACAACAAGTTCAACGGTAACTACGTGTTTATAAAACACAGTAATACCTACATCACTAAGTACCTGCATTTAACCAAACGTACAGTGAAAACGGGGCAGCGAGTAAAACAAGGTCAAACTATAGGTACATTAGGCGGTACAGGACGCGTAACAGGGCCTCACTTACATTACGAGTTCCTGGTAAATGGTGTACATAAAAATGCTAGAACAGTTAAATTACCGCAGTCAAAATCGCTGACAGGCAAAGCGAAACAAACGTTCATGGCAAACGCCAAAATCAGCATGATAAAACTGGATCGTTACAGCAAATTGCTCGCAATGAAATAACCGTCCCACAAACAAAAACTAAGAGGCAGTCTAAGCTGCCTCTTTTGTTTCTACTTGAGGTTCATCAATATTGTGCTCACGGCCTAGCATCAATAAACAAGGTGTCAAAACCAACGTTAGTACCGTGGCAAACGCCAAGCCACCAGCAACGGCACTCGCCAATTGAGACCACCACTGCGTACTTGGTGCACCAAACTCAACTTTTTGATTAATTAAGTCGATGTTCATTTCTAGTACCATAGGTAACAATCCCAAAATCGTGGTCACCGTGGTCAGTAATACAGGGCGTAAACGTTGTACTCCAGTACGCAAAATCGCGTCTTTCTTATCTAAACCACGCCTGCGCATTTGATTATACGTATCGATCAATACGATATTGTTATTAACCACAATACCAGCTAATGCGATGACCCCTATCCCCGACATAATGATGCCAAAGGGTTTTTGTAACACAAGTAATCCAGCAAACACACCAACCGTAGAAAATAACACGGCACTCAGAATCAAAAAGGCTTGGTAATAACTATTAAATTGCGTAATCAAGATGAGCGCCATAACACCTAGTGCAATCAAGAACGCCGTTTGTAGAAATGCGGAAGAGTTCTCCTGCTCTTCATTTTGACCACGAATCTTAAACTCGATACCATCAGGTAAATCAAGTTTTTGTATTTCCTCACTAATTCTAGGTAGCTCTAGCGCTAAGTTATAACCCTCGACCATATCCGCTTTAATATTGATGACCCTGCGACCGTCCACTCGTCGGATTGAGTCTTGTTTATGATCAGGAAGAATCTGTGCAAAATTAGTGATAGGCACAAGGCCCGCTGCCGTTTTGACTCGGAGCTGATCAAAGCGACCAATATCGCGCTTATCTTGAGGGTAGCGAACTAAAATATCGACCTCTTCATCGGCATCATCAGGCAAGTAATCCCCGATCTTAAGCCCGTTAGTCACAAACTGTACTGTGTTACCGACAAGCGTGGCATCGGCGCCAAATCGAGAAGCATCGTCTCGACGGATATCAATCTGCCAATCAATACCCTCTTTATTGGTGGTGTCACTTAAATTAGTAAGTGCTGGGTTCGTATCAGCCCAATGCCGCACCAATTTAGCGGCGCTATCTAACATTCCAAGACTTGCATTTTGAGCCGACATTTCAATAACAAGATCATGCTCCACAGGCGGACCAGCATCTGGAAACTTGTATTCTAGCTCCACACCAGAAAAGCGATTGGTCACCTGCTTTAAGTCTTCGATAATAACTTTCACTTGACGACGGTATTGCCAATCGACAGGGGTTATTTGAATTTGCCCAATTTCATCACCACTGCTCGATTCAGATCCCGTGCGAGTATAAACACTTTCAAACTCATCATGTCCGAGCATCACGTGTTCTATTTCACGCATGACCGCATCTTTCTCATTAATAGAAAGGTCGCCATAGGATCGTACTTTAACCGTAAAGAATGCAGGATCGACTTCAGGAAAAAATTCCACCCCTAGCCCCGCCTTGCTGTAGGTATAGCTCACCCCTGATGCAAGCAATATAGCGCTTAACAACACTTTGAGTGGGTGTCGTAAGGCGATAGAAAGCGTCAAATAATAAAGTTTTGTGATACCTGTTGCCTTGTCAAATTCACCATTATGTAAGTCCAGCATCTCTTGTTTTCGCTGCTCATTGACAACTTGTGGTTTTCCTATGAGCCCCCCAATAACAGGAACAAACAGAAGTGCCATCATCAACGAAGCACTTAATGTTGCTATCAACGTCAGCGGTAAGTATTTCATGAACTCACCGGTAATATCGGGCCAAAACAATAACGGAGCAAATGCTGCCAGCGTCGTTGCTGTCGACGCAGTAATCGGCCAAGCCATGCGCTTTGCCGCATCACGATACGCTTGCTTTCTTTGCACGCCCTCTTGCATTCTCCTGTCTGCAAACTCCGTCACGACAATGGCACCATCCACCAGCATGCCCACCGCCATGATCAATGCGAACAGCACGACAATATTGATCGTCAACCCAAAAACAGACAGAACAAAAAGACCGGTTAAGAAAGAACCCGGTATCGAGATACCAACCAATAGTGCGGTTCGAACCCCTAAAATAGCAATGATAACGATAACCACGAGAATGATGGCCGAAAGAATGTTATTTTGCAGATCACTCAACATCAACTTCACATCATCGGACTGATCCCAAGTGTATTTGACTTGTAGATTATTAGGCCACTCTGACCGCTTTTGCGCCTCAGCGATGACCAACTTAACCAAATCAACCGTATCAATGATGTTCTCTCCCGCGCGCTTTTTTACATCCAATACAATTGCCGGTTCACCATCTAAACGAGCAAAACTTTCAGGGTCACGAAATGCTCGACGTACGCTTGCCACATCACCAAAAGTGATCACTTCTTTGCCATTAACCTTGATCGGCAGCTCTAACACATCTTTAAGAGAGTCAAATACCGAAGGAACCTTGACCGAAAATCGCCCATAACCAGTATCGACAAACCCCGCAGCAACCACGCGGTTATTCAATGCAATTAAGTTGTAAATATCCGCTTGATCTAATCCGTAACTTTCCATCAATAAAGGATCGACTACGATCTCAACAATGTCTTCTCGATCCCCCGCAATATCGACTTCAAGTACTTGGCGGTAGCTTTCTAGTTTGTCACGTAGTGCTCGCGCGATTTGTACGGTCGTTCGTTCAGGGACACTCCCATATAGAACCACAGTAAGCACTGGCTCTTCGGAAGCAAACGTCACTTCATTCACCGTTGGCTCATCGCTGTCGGCTGGTAATCTTGGCTTAGCCAAATCCACCGCATCACGAACATCAGCCATCGCTTCGGCTAAATTCACCCCAACACTGAACTCTAACGTGACCGAGGCATGCCCTTCTGATGCTACCGAAGTCATCTCTTTTACCCCTTCAATCGAACGCAGTTCCTGCTCAATTGGACGGACAAGTAATCGTTCGGCATCCGTCGGTGAAATGCCTTGATGACCCACCGACACATAAATAATGGGAATCGTGATATCCGGGCTCGACTCTTTAGGGATCGTAATATAGGTAATGACACCAGCAATAAGGATCATCATTAACAACGTCAACATGGTACGTGCGCGAGATAAGGCTGCATCAATTAAAGCGAACATGTTGCCCCCTACTGCCTAGTTGTGGAATCACTCACGTCATCCACTTTGGTTGCTGTGACCAAATCACCATCACGGGCAAAGCCTTGGCCTAGAACAATAATGTCGACTTGTTCACCTAAACCCGATAGCCAAACACCATCGCTTTCCGCTTTGACTAATTGGATCGGGATAAAACGCACATGCTGGTCACGTAATGTTTTTATCCCCAAATTTCCTTGCTCATCTAACGCTAACATGGCAGCAGTCACCTTAATCGCTGACACTTCACTTAGCGCTAGGGTGACTTCTGCACTGATCCCCGCAGGCATGGCGTTTTCAGTGTTATCAATTTCTATTTCAATTGGAAATGTATTGGTGGAAGTGGAAGAGACACGACCAATATAGCGAATGAAGCCCTGATGATGGCGGTTATCAATCGTACGAATGTCCGCTTGCTGGCCTTCTTTGAGGTATTGAATATGACGCTCACTGACATCGGCTTCAATAAGCAATTTTTTTAAGTCGATAACCGTTGCGATTGGGTCACCAACACCGACAAAATCCCCTAGTTCAACAAAGCGGTGATCCAAGATGCCATCAAAAGGCGCTTTAACTTCCGTATTTTTGAGCGCGGTCTCAACATTACTAAGATTAGCCCGTGCATCAACTAAAGCCGCCTGGGCTGTGGCAAAGGCGACCTCACCTTGTAAGCCGCGATTTTTCAACGACTGCGCCGCTTTAAATTCTTTCTCTTTGACACTCAACATTGCTTTGGCACGTTGACGTTGAATATCAAGATCACGCTTATCTATATTAGCAATCACTTGCCCTTGCTGAACGGCTTGTCCTTTTTCTACGTTAAGTCGTATGATTTTTCCCGCGACCTCTGCACCTAAACGAGCTTGCCGATTTGGTGCAGTACGGCCATATAACTCAATTGTTTTACTGGTTGGTTGTGCAATAAAGGTATCGAACATCACCTTAGCTACAGGCGTTTTTTTAGCCAGAGTATGATCAGAAGGGTGGGCCTCATCACCCTGCGCGTTGAGTTGCCCCATTGCGAGCCACGCAGCAAGCACAATGATAAGAGTAAGAGAGACCAGCCACGGGCGTCCGACGATATGTCGTCTAAAGGAAACTCCAGACATTCAAAATCCTTTTAATTATTCTTCACTGCAAAGTAGTGTTTACGTGTCTTCCTGCTACGCAAAAAAACAGGCAGCCAACTGGCTGCCTGATGTCGTGTTAATCACACGCTGAATGATGCCCCACAACCACAAGTTGTTGTTGCATTCGGGTTATTGACGAAGAAGCGTGCTCCTTCCAAACCTTCAGTGTAATCAACCACGCCACCGATTAGGTATTGCAGGCTCATAGGGTCGACAACCAGTGTTACACCACTGTTCTCAATTGTTGTGTCACCTTCATTTACGTTTTCATCAAAAGTAAAGCCGTATTGAAACCCACTACAGCCACCACCAGTAATGTATACGCGCAATTTCAATGCTGGGTTTTCTTCTTCTGCAATCAGCGCCTTAACGCGAGATGCTGCTGCATCAGAAAAAGATAATGGTACGTTTACTTCGCTCACGAAGACCTCTCTCACTCGTGTCATGCGTCAAGCCTTAAGCGAGACGTCAAATTCGTATTAATTAGAGTGATTATCCAATACCTGACCAACTCGTTCAAGTATTCACCGACGATTCTTTGTATCAGAGCAAGTTTACACTGCCTATGCCCACATAAATTGCGCAAAATGTTTCTAACTTGAGATTAGCTAGGTACAATTCGCACCTCTTGGTCCGAGCAATCAAAAGAGGATAATCCCATGACCAAATCATCAGAGCTGTATCAAAAAGCTCAGCAAACCATTCCTGGCGGTGTGAATTCACCAGTTCGTGCATTCAACGGTGTTGGCGGTTCTCCACTATTTATCGAACGAGCGGACGGTGCCCTGATTTTTGATGCCGATGGTAAAGCGTACATTGATTACGTCGGCTCTTGGGGTCCAATGATTCTTGGTCACAACCACGCGGTTATCCGTGAATCTGTGATCAATGCTGCGCAGCGCGGTCTCAGCTTCGGTGCACCAACCGAGATGGAAATCGCAATGGCAGAACTGGTTTCTGAACTCGTACCATCAATGGAGCAACTTCGTATGGTTAGCTCCGGTACTGAAGCAACCATGAGTGCAATTCGCCTTGCTCGCGGCTTCACAGGCCGTGACAAAATCATGAAATTTGAAGGCTGCTACCATGGTCATGCAGACAGCTTGCTAGTTAAAGCAGGTTCTGGTGCACTGACGCTTGGTCAACCAAGCTCTCCAGGTGTACCAGCAGACTTTGCTAAACACACCCTAACCGCAACATTCAACGACTTAAACTCCGTACGTGAGCTGTTCGCGGCAAACAAAGGTGAGATAGCATGTATCATCGTTGAGCCAGTAGCAGGCAACATGAACTGTATTCCACCTGTAGAAGGCTTCCATGAAAGTCTACGTGAAATCTGTGATCAAGAAGGCGCACTACTGATTTTTGATGAAGTCATGACCGGTTTCCGCGTGGCACTGGGCGGTGCTCAAGCGTACTACAACATCAAACCAGATCTAACGACGCTAGGTAAAGTTATCGGTGGCGGTATGCCTGTGGGCGCTTTCGGCGGCCGTAAAGACGTAATGCAATACATTGCCCCAACAGGCCCTGTTTACCAAGCCGGGACATTGTCTGGTAACCCAGTGGCAATGGCAGCAGGTTTTGCATGTTTGAACTTGCTAAAAGAAGAAGGCAATGAAAAACGCCTAGCGGCGAAAACAAAGCAACTTGCAAATGGCTTCAAAACACTTGCAGACAAGCACGGCGTTCCTCTTGTCGTAAACCAGGTAGGCGGTATGTTTGGTTTCTTCTTTACCGAACAAGAAAGCGTAACTTGTTATGAAGACGTGACTAAGTGTGATGTTGAACGTTTCAAGCGTTTCTTTCACCTAATGCTAGAGCACGGTGTATACCTTGCACCATCAGCATTTGAAGCAAGCTTTACTTCTCTTGCTCATGGCTCTAAAGAAATCGACGCAACACTTGAAGCGGCTGACCGCTGTTTCGCGATCCTTGCTAGCGAAGCAAAATAATCGATTCTTCTCGACTTAAAAAGGGCCGTCTCGGTCCTTTTTTGTTCCCTATCGACTTACCGCCAATTTAGAACGACTAAGATGGCTAACACTCCGACAACAATAGCAAACCAAGGCACACGCCTCGATTTCTTCTCGCTTTGGCATTTCTTATCGTTGTTACAGCACCCCATTTTTCCATCTCTTGATTGATAACCACCTGATTAATGGCCATTATAACTAGGCCCAATGTGTACTCCAATTCTGGCATGTCATAACATTGAAAGAATTAAGGATATACAGAAATATACATATGATGGAGTTGTCTAAGACTGGAAATAGTATAACTCATCCGAAAATTGGATTAATCTCATGCCAAATAACGTAAAAATCACCTCGAGTCATCGCGTTCTCGTTGTCGCTTTACTTGCCGCAGCTTTTGCTTGCTACCTACTGGTTGAGCCATATATCAACTCAATCGTAATGGCGTTTATCATTTCACTGCTCATGTTCCCGCTGCATGAATGGTTCGAGAGTAAACTACCAAAATATAGAAACATGACCTCATTACTCTCTTGTGTGGTTCTTACCTTTATCATCGTCATTCCATTATTGTTTGTGTTTGCGGCCATCATTCAGCAAGGCTCAGTCTTCTCACAAAACACCTACAAATGGGTTTCCAATGGTGGCATTCAAGAAATTTTCCAGCACCCATGGGTAGTCAAAGGGTTAGCCGTCGTCAACGAGTACTTACCTTTCGACAAAATTGAGCCTCAATCAATCGCAGAAAAAATAGGCCAATTTGCCACATCTTTAGGCTCCAACCTTGTGACCATCAGTGCCAAAATCTTAGGTGATGCGACCAACTTCTTGATGGATTTCTTCTTGATGTTGTTCGTACTGTTCTTCTTATTGCGTGATCACGACAAAATCATTTCAGCGATTCGTCACATTCTGCCACTGTCTCGTAGTCAAGAAGATAGAATTTTGACCGAGATCGAACAAGTCTCTAAGTCCGCCGTAATGGGCTCCTTCTTAACCGCTATCGCACAAGGTATTGCAGGTGGTGTTGGTATGTGGCTAGCGGGTTTCCCTGGCTTATTCTGGGGCACTATGATGGGCTTTGCATCCTTCATTCCGGTTGTCGGCACTGCATTAATTTGGATTCCAGCAGCGGCCTATCTATTCCTTACTGGTGATACGACTTGGGCCGTATTCTTGACAGCGTGGAGTGTGGTGGTTGTCGGGTCAATTGACAACCTACTGCGTCCACTGCTAATGCAAGGCAGCGCAGGTATGAATACGTTAATGATTTTCTTTTCACTGTTAGGTGGTATACATCTATTTGGCTTGATTGGTCTGATATACGGTCCATTAATCTTTGCCGTCACCATGGTGTTGTTTAATATCTATGAAGAGGAGTTTAAAGACTTCCTCAACCAGCAAGACAACACGTAACGTTAACTACTTCAAGCTTGGACCAGATTATGCGAAAATCTGGTCCAAATTATTTCTGATGAATCAAATTTATGTCTGCTTATATCGCTCCAAGCCAAATAGCACAGCGCCAGTTAGAGTATTTCAACGGAAAACACGTGCTCGTCGCGGGTGAAGTTGAAGACTTGTTTCCACTAGAATTAGTGGATCACTGTGAGTCTGTAGAAGTGTTTACTTCTAACTACAGCTATTACCGTCAAATTCGCAATTCTGACAAAATCAAAAGCCATTTTGGTTCAGAGTTTGACGTACAAACTCAGGCAAATATGATTTTGCTGTATTGGCCTAAAGCAAAAGCAGAAGCAGAATATCTATTGGCAATGCTGATGGCCAAGTTGGGAGTAAACACTGAGATCGTCGTAGTTGGTGAAAACCGCTCTGGTGTAAAAAGCATCGAGAAGATGTTCAAAGAGTATGGCCCTGTAAACAAATATGATTCAGCACGCCGCTGTTCGTTCTACTGGGGCACTTGCCTTAACGAACCAAAACCTTTCAATCAAGCCGATTGGTTTAAGTCTTATACCGTCACACTCGGTGAGCAATCACTGACAGTTAAGAGCCTTCCTGGCGTATTCAGTCATGGTGAATTTGATTTAGGCAGTCATTTGCTGCTTGAAACCCTGCCTAAGTTGTCTGGCAAAGTTCTCGACTTTGGTTGCGGCGCGGGCGTACTAGGGGCATTTATGGCGAAAGCAAATCCAGACATTGCGATTGAAATGTGTGACATCAACGCCTATGCGATCACATCAAGCCAAGCCACACTAGAAGCTAACGGATTAACGGGGCGTGTATTTGCGTCAGACATTTATTCAGATGCTTCAAATGACTATCGTTTTATCATCAGTAATCCACCATTCCATAGCGGTCTCGACACAAATTACAGCGCGGCGGAAACGCTATTAGGTCAAGCTCCTCGTTATATGACTCATGATGGTGAAATGCTCATTGTTGCGAACAACTTCTTAAAATACCCACCAATTATTGAACAAGCATTCAATAATTGCGAGACACTAAATAAGACCACCAAGTTCTCTATCTACTACGCTAAAAAATCGTAATCTCTTGCTGCGCAGGCGAAATCCTGCGCAAGCTTTGCCTAAAATACATCAAATTCAGCGAAAAACTGCGTCTTTCACCACGCTTTACACTCAACTTTCTTGTCAAAGAAAAAAAACTCGTTAATTTTGTTAATTCTATTGTGTCTAACGCCTTATCCGTTTTTAACGAGAACCTCGGCAAGCCCCAATCATTGGTCGCTGCCCTTTTATGAGTTGTAATCTTATTCATGTTTAAATTCTACAAAAAGCAGAAATTTAAGCGCCTGCAAAGCACACTGATGGCCGCATTTTTGGTTCTCAGCATCACCCCTCTTACGATCATTGCGATTTTCTTCCTGCAATCTCACAGTAAAGATCTTGAAGAGCAAAGTACGTCACACCTACTGTCAGTTCGCGACACCAAGCAACAACAGATCATCGATTATTTTGCTGCTCAGGAAACTGAAGTGATGGGCTTTGTTCGTTCAGAATTAGCGTACGCAAGTGGGGGGCGGTTTTATGGTTTAGTTAATGCGTTCAGCCGGCTAGGCCAAGATCTTGAGACAGCAAGAGAAAATGCACAGCAACGCTACATCAGAGGCAGTGGCGATCAAATCAAGACATCGATTTTGCCGGAGTCTTCTGACTACGTAGGCAGTGAGCGTTACCGCTTGCTGCATAAACGCTACCACTGGGCATACCTCGAACTGTTAAAACGCTCAGACTTTAACGATATCTTGTTGGTCGATATCGACGGTAACGTCACCTACTCGATCAATAAAGACGAAAACTACGGCACCAACCTATTAACAGGTCGCTACAAAGAAACAGCATTAGGCAGAACATTCAAACATTTATCCGAAGATGTCTCCGCTCGTCGTAAGATAAACGAAGACTATACCCCGGTTATTATTTCTGATTTCGAGTCAGAAGGGGGAAAACAGGTTGCGTGGCTAGGGGCACCAATTGTTCAACAAGGCTACTTGCACAGCTACGCCATGTTCCGCTTGCCAAACAATGGTATCACCAAGTTAGTTGCCGAGATTAACCAAGATACATCCATAGATACACTATTGGTTGGCAGTAACCACCAACCTCGCACGATGAACACGAAACAAGGTGACATCGAAAATAGCTTAGAAGTGGTCGATAAGGCGCTTGCCGGTGAAACCAGAGTTGGTACATACAGTAACGGACTTGGTGAAGAGTTCATCGCGGCTTTTGCTCCGATTGAGACGCATGGCATAACTTGGGCACTTGTCGTCCAATTGCCTGAAAAAGAAGCCTTTTCTCGCGTCCATCAACTCGAAAAGATATTTGTTATTGCGATGCTCATTGCGATTATTCTCGTTGTGATTGCTTCGCATTACCTATCGAACTTCATCACGTCGCCACTACTAAAATTAACCTGGGCGGCCGAAAAAGTTTCTGCTGGTGACCTAGACGAAACCACATTCAACACAACACGAAAAGATGAGATAGGCCGCTTAGCAATTAGCTTCGCACGTATGCAACGCTCCATTCGTGAGAAAATCCAAACGATTAAGCAGCAAAATGAAGAGCTGGAAAGCAATATCAAGCTGATTCAAAAGCAAAACGAAGAACTGCAGCTTGCTGATAAGCTTAAAGATGAATTCTTGGCGACCACTTCCCATGAGTTACGCACACCACTGCATGGCATGGTTGGAATCGCGGAAACACTAGTCTCTGGTGCAAACGGGGCCATCCCTGCAAGTCAGAAATACCAACTGGACATCATCATCAAGAGTGGTCAGCGATTGGCGAACTTAGTTGACGATTTATTGGACTATCACAAGATGCGCTACGGCAGCATGGATATTCATAAATCGGCGGTGAGTCTCGCCAGTGCTACGCGGCTTGTACTTGAACTCTCCGGACACTTGTTGGGCAATAAGACCATTCGTATCATTAATCAAGTACCCGTTGATTTGAAAGCCGTCTCCGCCGACCCACAGCGCTTAGAGCAAGTTCTGTACAACTTGATTGGCAATGCGATCAAGTACACCTCAGAAGGTAAGATCGTTATTTCTGCTACAGTGGTGGACGAACAAGTACGCGTGCAGGTAGTAGATACCGGTCAAGGCATTCCTGCTGAGCAACTAGAGCACATCTTTGAGCCACTGATTCAAGCTGGACAAGATTCAAGCCGCTACCGTCAAGGCGCTGGGCTTGGACTCTCTATCAGCCGACAATTGATCGAGCTAATGGGAGGATCACTCTACGTCAGCAGCCAGCCAATGGTGGGGACAACGTTTAGTTTCACCTTACCATTAGCAAGCGAAGAAGAGATTCAAGCAAGCCAAACCCTAGCCGCTAGAGGTCACTTCCAAATTCCAGATCTCAATATGGAAAGCAACGACGACCTATCTCTACCAGAGAACCCTAATGGCCCGCTGTTGTACGTGGCCGATGATGAACCGGTAAACTTACGTGTATTAGAAAGCTTCCTACGTTTAGAGGGCTACCGAGTACGTACCATCTCTGACGGTCCAGATACCCTTGCGTTAATTAAGAAAGAAAAACCAGAGCTTCTTCTTCTCGATATCATGATGCCAGGAATGAGTGGTTACCAAGTGTGTAGTGAACTTCGTAATACTTACGATCACGCAGAGCTACCCATCATTATGCTTACCGCATTAAACCAAACGGAAGATCGCGTTCGAGGGTTTGAATCCGGAGCAAATGACTACCTGTCGAAGCCTTTTAATAAACAAGAGCTCGCCGCGCGCATTCAAGCGCATTTAACCGCAAGTAAAGCGGAGATGCGTCATGTAGAAAATAAACTGCTTGAATCAGAGCTCCGCCAACGAGCACAAGTAGAAGCGAGTCTTTTAGAAACGCAAGGTCGGTTACTAGAACAACTTGAGTCTGCGCCAGAAGCCATTATTTGTTTACGAGAAGATCAACGTATTCGGTTTGCTAACGAGGCGGCGTGTAAACTATTTAAGCGTAGCTTAGAGCAGCTCAAGCGTTCTTCGGCCGACGAACTTATTGCCCCGAAATTTCTCACCGTGGACCAACCGCACTACTGCGGAAAAATTGATATCTATATCGAGGACATCCGTCAAAACATTGAAGCGGACATTCTCAAGCTACCTGAAGGTTCTGGTTTGGATGTAATGTACATTTTTAACGTTGGTGGTGGTGCAAATGCGGCGCGCATTCATAACCTAGAAACGGCGGTAGAAGTACTCTCAAGCTACGCATTTGATGGTGATAAGGACCAACTGCAGAAACTAAAAGAGCTTGGTGGAGAGTTTACTCGCCTTGCAGATAAGGCTCTGGGCAATAAAAAGGATAAACAAGATTTAATGCGTGAAGTGTTAGTCGATGTGATGACCCATGCGCTAGAGTACTGGGAGTCCGTCACTGGAGAGAGCAAGTTTGCCTTTGCCGAGCAAAGTGGCTTATGGCGCGTCTATCTTGACCGCAGTACGCTTCAAACTCGAACCTTAGATAAATACATGCGTATTGAGACACTGCCTAAAACACCTCGCTGGAGAACCGTTCTCAGCTCAATTGAGTTTATTCTCGAGCACTGTAAAGAGCAGAGTCCAGATCGCTCCCATATTGAAGCACAGCGCGATAAGTTACAGCGGCTTCTCACTAGCTAAAGTAAAAAATGAAAGCTCACATCGCCCCGCCTATTTAGCGGGGCTTTTTATTACACTGAAAAGCCATGGTCTAAAAATGACCCAATGCAGAATCAACATCCTCACGACGACTATTCCTCTATCCCCAACAGCAGAACTAGATTGATAGGTAAGCACTCGACAATGGTTTTTAGTATCGCTCTTATAGCAAAGCTAAAGGCAAAAACCTGGGTCAACTGGGATGCCTATATGCTCAATAAAAACCGCAAAAAAACACTTCATTTCCAACGTAAAACAAGCACAATAAGCGCCTAAAATTTGCTGGCAAAATGTACCTTTTTTCACTAACAACGTAGATTTTGATGAACAATTGATAAAGATTGCGAACTCAATCACAACAGAACGGCAGATTAAATTTTAGCTGAATAATTAACGGAATTTTAACGTGTGAGCTAGATCAATAAAGGATTAAAACGATTAAAAACCACACAAAAACAAAGACCCACTGTGTTAGCAAGCACTAACACAACGCATTTTCTTTAAATGTAAGTTGCGATGCACATCAATGTTAAAACATGAAACAAATGCGGATTAAAAATAAACAAAATGACGTTTATGACGTAGTTAGGGGTTCTTTTAACGTTTTTAACGGGAAACGGGTTTGCTTATTTTGTAGATACGGTGTTTTCTTGTCCTGACTAAGGCCTACAGGCCACTCTAGCAGCTACTCATATGCAAGGTGTAGTGAAGAGGTAGGCCTTGAAGAGTGTTTACCAATTGATAACATTCAATTCCATTAGTGAAACAAAAGCAAATAGTAAGGAACAGCTATGCTTGCCAATATTAAAAAAACAGCACTAGCAACAGCAATTATTGCAACCGCTACGACAGGTTTTGCATCAGTAGCAACTGCAGCTGAACGCAGTGAACTAACTATCCACCCTAAAGAGTTTACAACTTTTGTTCGTAACTTTAACCCATACTTAGGTGCAACTAACCTGCACACAACGACGGACTTTATTTACGAGCCACTCGTTGTTTTCAACGAAATGCACGGTAACACGCCTGTATTCCGTTTAGCAGAAAACTTCAAAATGTCTGATGACCTAATGAGCGTAACTTTCGATATTCGTAAGGGCGTGAAATGGTCTGACGGCGAGAAATTTGATGCTGATGACGTTATTTACTCTTTCAACCTAGTTAAAGAGAAACCAGAACTAGACCAATCTGGTATCAACACTTGGGTTTCTGGCGTAGAAAAACTTAACGATTACCAAGTGAAGTTCCGCCTAAAAGAAGCGAACTCAAACGTTCCTTACGAAATTGCTCGTGTACCAGTCGTACCACAGCACGTATGGAGCAAAGTGAAAGATCCAGCAACGTTCACCAACGAAAACCCAGTAGGTACGGGTCCTTTCACGGTGATCGATACGTTCACTCCTCAACTATACATTCAGTGTGAAAACCCGAACTACTGGGATGCTGCTAACCTTGACGTTGACTGTCTACGTGTACCTCAAATTGCAAACAACGACCAATTCCTAGGTAAAGTTGTAAACGGTGAAATGGACTGGACTTCTTCATTCGTTCCAGACATCGACCGTACTTACGCAGCAGCGAGCCCTAAACATCACTACTGGTACCCGCCAGCAGGTACTCAAGCGTTCGTTGTGAACTTCAAAAACCCAGATGCCGCTAAGAACGAAGCGCTAACTAACGTAGACTTCCGCCGCGCATTCTCTATGGCGCTTGATCGTCAAACCATCATTGATATCGCATTCTACGGCGGCGGTACTGTGAACGACTTCGCATCTGGCCTTGGCTACGCATTCGAAGCTTGGTCTGACGAAAAAACACACAACAAATACAAAGACTACAACAGCTACAACGTTGAAGGCGCTAAGAAACTGTTAGCGAAAGCTGGCTTCAAAGATGTAAACAAAGACGGTTTCGTTGATACACCATCTGGTAAGTCTTTCGAGCTTCTTATTCAATCGCCAAACGGTTGGACTGACTTCAACAACACGGTACAGCTAGCGGTTGAACAGTTGGGTGAAGTTGGCATCAAAGCACGTGCTCGTACTCCAGACTTCTCTGTGTACAACCAAGCGATGCTTGAAGGTACTTACGATGTTGCGTACACCAACTACTTCCACGGTGCAGACCCATACACATACTGGAACAGTGCTTACAACTCAGCACTACAGTCAGGTGAAGGCATGCCACGTTTCGCGATGCACTACTACAAGAACGATAAGCTAGATGGTCTACTTAACAGCTTCTACAAGACTGCTGATAAGCAAGAGCAGCTAGAAATCGCTCACGGTATCCAGCAAATCATCGCGGCTGACCAAGTAACGATCCCTGTGCTATCTGGTGCTTACATGTACCAATACAACACAACTCGCTTTACTGGTTGGTGGAACGAAGAAAATCCTAAGGGCCGTCCAAACATTTGGGCTGGTATCCCAGAGCGTCTATTACACGTACTGGACCTAAAACCAGTTAAGTAAGTAGAAGTTCATGTCTCGCGGCACACATTCCGTGTGCCGCCTATAAACCCCCTTGTTACGAAAGTAAATTATGGCGCTCGTCGTCAGGGGTTTTTTCGCTCTAAATTTCGCTAGGAGCGACCTGAAACCAGCAACAGGAAAAAAATCTGGGTGAGTAAGGTGTGAGTTATGGGTTATTTTTTAAGACGTTTGTCGTTCTATCTTGTCGCGCTCTTAGTTGCAGCGACGTTAAACTTTATTATTCCGCGAGCAATGCCTGGTGACCCAGTTACCATGATGTTTGCTAATGCATCAGTACAGGTAACGCCGGAACGAATCGCAGCAATGAAAGAGCTGTTAGGCTTTGTCGAAGGCGGTTGGATCGCACAATATTTTGCATACATTAAAAACATTCTAAGCTGGGAGCTTGGCACTTCTATCCAATTTTACCCACTTTCAGTGAACACGCTATTAGGTAACGCATTCGGTTGGTCACTATTCCTTGCCGGTACTGCAGTTGTACTTTCATTCTCGATTGCTTCCATTCTAGGTATCTTTGCAGCATGGAAACGAGGCAGCAAATACGATGCATTCGTTACGCCTGGCACGCTCATTATCCAAGCGATTCCGCAAATGGTTATCGCGATGCTAGCGCTATTTATCTTTGCTATCGGTCTTAAATGGTTCCCATCTGGTTACGCTTACACACCCGGTTTAGTACCTGATTGGACAAGCTGGGAATTCCTGAAGAACGTTGGTTACCATGCTGTGTTACCTCTGTTCTGTGCAACCATCGTTCAAGTTGGCGGCTTCTTGGTAAACATGCGTAACAACATGATCAACCTGTTGGCTGAAGACTACATTACAATGGCAAAAGGTAAGGGTCTGAGTGAGAACCGCGTGGTATTTAACTACGCTGCTCGTAACGCATTACTTCCTAGTGTTACCGCGCTTTCAATGTCTCTCGGCATGGCCATTGGCGGTCAACTCATCATCGAGATGATCTTTAACTACCCTGGTCTAGGCACTGTTCTTCTAAATGCAATTCATGCACGTGACTACCAGGTACTTCAAGGTCAGTTAATTATCATGACCATGTTCATGCTGTGCTTCAACCTAATGGCTGACATGCTGTATATGATTCTCGACCCTCGCCTACGTAAGGGAGGCAAATAATCATGAAAGAACTATTTAAACTAATTCTAAGTAATGCATTCGCCCGTATTGGCTTAGCTATCATCAGTCTGTTTATTTTTGTTGCGGTTGCCGCACCAATGATCACCAAACATGCACCCGATAAGCGCACTGGTAACCCCCACGAATACCCAAGTTTCGTGGTAAAACAAGCACAAAACAACCCTGACGGCTGGGTTGCTACAAACCTAGCCGATGACCGTCGCACACTGGTTATGTCTAAGAAAGCCGATCACGTACTAGGCACTTCTCGTATGGGTCGTGACATTTGGTCTCAACTGGCTTACGGCGCTCGTGTATCTTTAGGTGTTGGTTTTGGTGCCGGTATCATTGTTTGTTTCCTAGCAACCGTCATCGGTATTTCTGCAGGTTACTTCGGCGGACGTGTCGATGACGTTCTTAGTGCCGCAATGAACATCATGCTGGTTATCCCACAATATCCACTGTTGTTTGTACTCGCAGCCTTTATTGGTGAGGCGGGACCATTAACGATTGCATTAATCATTGCCGGAACTTCTTGGGCATGGGGTGCGCGTGTTGTCCGCTCACAAACCATGGCCCTACGTGAAAAAGAATTTGTTAAAGCCGCAGAAGTGTTAGGTGAATCTTCATTCCGCATCATCTTCGTTGAGATTCTACCTAACTTAGTTCCAATTGTAGGCGCTAGCTTCATCGGTTCAGTCATGCTTGCCATCAACACTGAAGCGGTTATCTCGTTCTTAGGTCTAGGTGATGCAAATACGATCAGTTGGGGCATTATGCTCTACAACGTTCAAACCTCTTCCGCAATGCTTATAGGCGCATGGTGGGAAGTGTTAGCTCCATGTTTAGCCCTAACCTTGTTAGTGACAGGGCTTGCTTTACTTAACTTTGCAGTTGATGAAATTGCTAACCCACAGCTTCGCTCTCATAAAGGCATGAAGCGTTGGAAGAAAATGGCAAAGCAAGACAAGAAAGAACGTGAGCCAGAATTGGCACCACAAAATGCACTATGGAGCGGAGATAAATAATCATGACTGCACCACTAATTTCTATCCGTAACCTATGCGTAGACTACATTACTGACGCGGGCGATGTCCGCGCTTGTAACAATGTCAGCTTCGATATTGCACCAGGAGAAGTCTTTGGTCTTGCAGGTGAGTCGGGCTGTGGCAAATCAACCGTCGCCTTCTCTCTAATGCGACTTCATAAGCCGCCAGCGTTTATTACGGGTGGTGAGGTTATCTTCAATGGTGAAGATATCCTTAAATACAGCGATGATCGCATGCAAGCGTTCCGCTGGAGCGAAATGTCAATGGTATTCCAAAGTGCAATGAATGCGCTGAACCCTGTTCTGAACATGGAAGAACAGTTCTGCGACGTCATCATGCGTCATACCAATATGACAAGAGAGCAAGCAAAGAAACGTGCTGAAGGCCTATTGGAAATCGTTGATATCCACCCTAGCCGTCTTAACGATTACCCGCACCAATTCTCTGGTGGTATGCGTCAACGCCTTGTTATCGCGATTGCTCTAGCTCTTAATCCAAAAATGATCATCATGGATGAGCCAACCACTGCACTTGATGTAGTGGTGCAGCGCGAAATCTTACAAAAGATTTATGCACTGAAAGAAGAGTTTGGTTTTTCTATTCTGTTCATCACTCATGACTTATCGTTAATGGTCGAGTTCTCTGACCGTATCGGCATCATGTATTCCGGTGAATTGATTGAAGTTGCACCTTCTAAGCAAATTTTGGAAAGCCCTTACCATCCTTACACCAAAGGCCTGGGTAGCTCTTTCCCTCCATTAACAGGTCCAAAAACTAAGCTGACTGGCATTCCAGGCAATCCATTGAACTTGCTTGAAGTTCCACAAGGTTGTCGCTTCCAAGCTCGCTGTGACCGTGTCCACGAAGCTTGTACAAAGCTACCAACTCAGCTACGCGAAATTGAACCTGGTCGTTTGTCGAACTGCCATTTGTACGGCGAAACAATTGCTCAAGCTAAGGTTTAAACAAAATAACAACATTAGCTAAGAACAAATTTAATCTGGAGAGAATTATGAGCAAACAACTCGGCGAACTGCTGATTGAAGGCAAAAATGTCGTTAAAGACTTCCCTTTAAACAGTAACTCAATCAAGCAGTCTAAGATGCGCGCAATTAACGACGTATCATTTAAGATGTACAAAAGTCGCGGCTTGTCAGTGGTTGGCGAATCAGGTTCTGGTAAATCGACCACAGCAAAAATGATAGCGAAGATGTACGCACCAACCGATGGTATCATTGAGTACAAAGGACGTGATATTCAAGACATCACATCAAGAAACGACCTAATGGCCTACCGTGAAGGTGTACAAATGGTATGGCAAGACCCGTTTGGCTCGCTAAACCCAACACACAATATTTTCCACCATATTGCTCGCCCACTGCTGATCCACAAGAAGGTTTCACCGGGCAACAAGAAGGAACTGGAAGAGCGTGTGTATGACCTACTGGAACAAGTTGGTCTGATTCCACCAAAAGAGACGGCGCAAAAGTTTCCGCATCAGCTTTCTGGTGGTCAGCGTCAACGTGTGAACTTAGCGCGTAATATCGCAGTAGGGGCTGAAGTGGTACTTGCAGATGAACCAACATCAATGCTTGACGTATCGATTCGTGCCGGTGTTCTTAACCTGATGGAAGAGATGAAGTTTGAGAAACAAATGTCTCTGCTTTATATCACCCATGATATCGCAACGGCTCGTTACATCGCAGAAGATCTAGCCGTAATGTACGTTGGTCACATGGTTGAATGGGGCGATACAGAGGAAATCATCCATGATCCGCAACACCCATACACCCAACTATTGGTTTCTGCGGTTCCAGACCCATCGAAGTCAATTCACGAGAAGTTGAAGGGTAACAAAGGCGACATCCCTCTTTGGACACCAGAATCCGTTGGTTGTCCATTTGCTGGCCGCTGTGTGCACGCAACGGATAAGTGTCGTGAGCAACTCCCTGGAGTGACTCAGCTATCTGACAACCACTTTGTTCGTTGTTACCTATTTGAAAATTAATCATCGCCAGGGCAGGTATCAATCTGCCCCCCTTTCCCTTTGTATTTTATTGTTTCCCGGAGAAATTGAATGCTGCTACTGACTAACCATATTGGTTACGAGCGTCAGGGTCCTAAGAAAGCGATCATCCAGACGAGTCAACCACGTCTGTCTTCTTATACTGCTTTATTGGTTTGTGCCGACAGCCACCAAACTGTTGCGACACTGACAGTAGAAAAACAAGGCAAAGTGGCAAACTGGCATCAAGGTCATTTTTACCTTGTCGACTTTTCTTCATTTAACACTCCCGGTAACTACTACCTTCGCTTCGATCATTTGCGCTCATCTCACTTTGAGATTGGAGAACATGTTCTTCTCGATCGTACGCTGTCTGATGTGATCCATTATTTTAAATCTCAACGCTGTGGTGGCATTTTCGATCAACAAGATCGCCAAGCACCGCTACTTAACTCTAGCGAAACCGCTGATGTCCACGGTGGTTGGTATGACGCGTCAGGCGACGTCAGTAAGTACCTGAGTCATTTGTCTTACGCGAATTATCTAAATCCACAACAGACACCGATGGTAGTTTGGAACATGTTGAAAGGGTTATCTCTGCTCGAAGGCAACGATAAACTTGCTAAGTTCACTGCCACTCGTCTTGTTGAAGAAGCGTTATTTGGCGCAGACTTCCTTGTTCGTATGCAGAATGAAAAAGGTTTCTTCTACATGACAGTGTTCGACAAGTGGAGTAAAGATACAGCGCAACGCGAGATCTGCGCGTACGAAACTCAACTTGGTCATAAGTTCGATGACTATCAAGCAGGCTATCGACAAGGTGCAGGCATCAGCATTGCAGCATTAGCTTCAGCAGCACGCCTAGATGTTCATGGTGAGTTCGACCAACAAAAATACCGTAATGCGGCAGAAAACGGTTACTGGCACCTAAAAGAACACAACACCCAATACTTAAACGATGGTGAAGAGAACATCATCGATGAATACTGCGCGCTTCTTGCCGCTGTAGAGCTATTCAAGACCACCAAAGAGGCACGTTACTTAGAAGAAAGCCGCGTATGGGCAAAACGTCTTTCCGCTCGCCAAACAAGTGATGAAAATATTCAACACTTTTGGAGTGCTAATCAAGATGGCAGTCGACCTTACTTCCATGCCGCAGAAGCAGGGCTTCCTGTCATCGCACTGTGTGAATACTTAACCATCGAAGACGACTCTGAGCGCACAACGGTAGCAAAACAAATCATCACTCAAGCGTGTGAATTTGAAGTCTCTATCACCAACAAAGTGAAGAACCCATTTGGCTACCCTCGCCAGTATGTAAAAGGCGTTAACGAAGCGAAACGTGATGCGTTCTTTGTGGCACACAACAACGAATCAGGTTACTGGTGGCAAGGTGAGAATGCTCGTCTAGGTTCACTGGCAACCATGGCTTATGGGGCACTCCCCTTCATTGAGTCAAAAGCGCTAAAACAGCAGCTCTCTAAACTCGCACAAGATTCTATTAACTGGATTGTGGGCCTGAACCCATACGACATGTGTATGTTGGATGGTCATGGTCGTAACAATCCGGACTATCTTCCTCAATACGGCTTCTTCAATGCAAAAGGTGGCGTGTGTAACGGCATTACCGGCGGTTTCGAAGATGAAGAAGACATTGCATTTAATCCACCAGCACAGAAAGACGACATGCTTCAGAACTGGCGCTGGGGTGAACAATGGATCCCACATGGTGCTTGGTACCTACTTGCGGTGATGAGTCAGGCTCAGCACATCTCGACTTTAGCGAACTCTCAAGCCTTCAAGGAGCAATAAACATGGGGATGTATTTTGTAGGCATTGATGGGGGCGGCACGTCATGCCGCGCTCGAATCAAAGACGCACAAGGCAACTTCATTGGTGAAGCCAAAAGCGGCAGTGCAAACATCATGCTGGGCGCAGAAATCGCGATGGCGTCGATTCTTGAATCTATTGCTTCAGCGGCAGCACAAGGTGGTCTAACTCAACAAAATTTCGCTTCTATGCACGTAGGGCTGGCTCTAGCAGGTGCGGAACATAAAACCTCTTGGCAAGCATTCATGGCTTTAGAGCACCCATTTGCCAGTATGACACTCAATACCGATGCTTACGGTGCTTGTATCGGTGCGCACAATGGTAAAGATGGTGCGATCATGATTGCAGGGACTGGTTCTTGCGGTATTTACCTTAAAGGTCTTGAGCAACATGTTGTTGGTGGTCGTGAGTTCCCAATATCCGATCAAGGTGGTGGCGCGGTAATGGGGTTACGTCTCATCCAACAAGTCTTACTTGCAGAGGATGGCATCCGAGAAAAAACACCATTAGCAACGCACATCATGGAATTTTTTCAAAACGATATCGACAACGTAGTGGCATGGTCTAAGCACGCATTGCCTCGAGATTATGGTCAGTTTTCCCCGGCTATTTTTCAACACGCTGAACAAGGCGATACGTTGGCGATAGAAATGCTCAAACAAACTGCTAACGATATTGAAATGTTCTTGGTCGCGCTTAATAAACGCGGTGCAACGCGCATTTGCTTGATGGGCAGTATCGCAGAGCGAATTCTGAACTGGTTGTCTCCACCAGTTCAACAGTGGGTGGTCGAACCTCAGTTTGATGCGATTGAAGGAGCCATTATGTTTGCTGGTAAGCCAGAACATAACCTTTACTCGGTGAGTGTTGAGTAGGAGTAAACATGGAATATCGTATTGATCTCGTTGTGCTTTCTGAGCAAAAACAAAACTGCCGTTTGGGACTGACTTTTCATAACTTGAGTGATCAGGCTCTAAATAGCTGGAACCTGACTTTCGCTTTTGATCGTTACATCCTTCCAGATAGCGTTTCAAATGGTCAACTAACTCAGGTTGGTAGCTTTTGCACTCTCAAACCAGAAGGTGTGGTGCTGGCCGCCAACCACCACTATTACTGCGAATTCAGCATTGGCTCTAATCCATTCCGTTACTACTCAGACGGTTTTAATGAAGCGATGATCGATTTTGTTGTTGATGGTCAACCTCAACGCGCACAGGTCGATGTCACACCTATCGTTTTAGCTTCACCTTATCGTGAACGCAGCGACATTCCAGCAAGCTTAACCCACGCTCAACCGTTATTGCCAAAACCGAACCATATTGAAGTCAGCGACCACTCGTTCACGTTTGATGAACAAGCTGGCGTTGCAATTTACACCGACTTAGCGAACTCAGCAAAAGCGTGGTTACTAGAAGAGCTCCAGCGTATTCACCAATTTGCACTTTCTTCTTCTAACAGCGGCAAGATCATTTTCAAAAGCAACCCAACACAGGATGAAGGGGCATATAAGCTCAAAGTATCAGAAGAGTCAATCAAGATTGAAGCAGGCTCTTCGTCTGGCTTTACCCATGCTTGTGCAACTTTATTGCAGCTACTAAAACGAGATGAAGCGACCAATACCATGGAAGTCGTGTGCTGTTCGATCAAAGACAGCCCACGCTTTCGTTACCGCGGCATGATGTTGGACTGTGCTCGCCATTTCCACTCGGTGGATCAAGTTAAACGCCTGATCAACTTGTTGGCGCATTACAAATTTAATACTTTCCACTGGCATTTAACGGATGATGAAGGCTGGCGCATCGAAATCAAATCGTTACCACAACTGACTGACATTGGCGCGTGGCGTGGTATCGATGAAACCATCGAGCCACAGTACACCCATTTATCAGAGCGTTATGGTGGCTTCTACACCCAAGAAGAGATCAAAGACGTTATCGCATTTGCAGCACAGCGTGGCATCACCATCATTCCTGAGATTGATGTACCTGGCCATTGCCGCGCAGCCATCAAGTCTCTGCCACATCTATTGGTTGAAGCAGAAGACACCACTGAGTACCGCAGTATTCAGCATTACAACGATAACGTCATCAACCCGGCTTTACCGGGTACCTACGAGTTTATCGACAAGGTGCTTGAAGAGGTGGCTGCGCTATTCCCTGCCCCTTACGTCCACATTGGCGCAGACGAAGTGCCTAATGGCGTGTGGTCGAAAAGCCCTGCTTGTCAAGCATTTATGGAGCAGTTGGATTACACCGATTACAAAGAATTGCAAGGTCACTTCTTACGTCATGCAGAAGACAAACTGCGCAAACTTGGCAAACGGATGCTAGGTTGGGAAGAAGCCCAACACGGCAACAAGGTCAGCAAAGACACAGTGATCTATTCATGGCTAAGCGAAGAAGCCGCATTGAACTGCGCTCGCCAAGGCTTTGATGTGGTACTGCAACCAGCGCAAACCACTTATCTGGACATGGCCCAAGATTACGCCCCCGAAGAGCCGGGCGTAGACTGGGCCAATCCACTGCCATTAGAGAAAGCCTACAACTACGAACCGCTAGAAGAAGTACCTGCTGACGACCCGATCAGAAAACGCATTTGGGGCATTCAAACCGCTCTATGGTGCGAAATCATAAACACCCCATCGCGCATGGACTACATGATTTTCCCTCGCCTAACTGCCATGGCAGAAGCATGTTGGACTGAAAAACAACACCGCGATTGGACCGACTATTTATCACGTTTGAAAGGTCACCTTCCTCTGCTTGATTTGCAGGGCGTGAATTACCGTAAACCGTGGAAGTAATACCAAGCCAGACGCCAACGCATCGCGCTTAAAGAGTTTTTAAATTTTTGGCTGCAGACGCAGCTTAGTAAAAAGGAAAGATACAAATGAAATACGGCTATTTCGATAACGAGAATCGCGAATACGTCATCACTCGACCTGACGTACCAGCACCATGGACAAACTACCTAGGTACTGAGAAATTCTGTACGGTTATCTCGCACAACGCGGGGGGCTACTCGTTCTATAACTCTCCAGAATACAACCGTGTTACTAAATTCCGTCCAAACGCGACATTCGATCGCCCAGGACACTACGTTTACCTACGTGATGATGAGACAGGTGATTACTGGTCAATCTCGTGGCAACCCGTTGCTAAGAGCTTAGACGAAGCAAACTACGAAGTTCGTCATGGCTTGTCTTACTCTAAGTTCAAATGTGAATACAGCGGTATTACGGCAACGAAAACGCTATTCGTACCAAAAGGCGAAGACGCAGAAGTTTGGGATGTCGTTATCAAGAACACTTCAGATAAACCACGTACAATCAGTGCGTTCTCATTTGTTGAGTTCTCATTCAGCCACATTCAATCTGATAACCAAAACCATCAGATGTCTCTGTACTCTGCCGGAACATCATACAACGAAGGTGTGATTGAGTACGACCTGTACTACAACACTAACGATTTCGAAGGCTTCTACTACCTAGCGTCTACGTTTGACCCAGATTCATACGATGGTCAGCGTGACAGCTTCCTAGGCCTATACCGTGACGAAGCAAACCCGCTAGCGGTAGAACAAGGTAAGTGTTTCAACACCGCACAAACGTGTTACAACCACTGTGGCTCTCTGCACAAGCAATTCACTATCCAACCAGGTGAAGAAGTTCGTTTTGCTTACATTCTAGGTATCGGTAAAGGCAACGGTGACCGTCTACGTGCTAAGTACCAAGATCTTGCAGAAGTCGACAATGCATTTGCAGGTATCAAAGCACACTGGGATGAGCGTTGTGGCAAGTTCCAAGTGAAATCGCCAAACGAAGGTCTAGACACCATGATCAACACTTGGACACTATACCAAGCAGAAACTTGTGTGGTGTGGTCTCGTTTTGCTTCATTCATCGAAGTGGGTGGTCGTACTGGTCTTGGTTACCGCGATACGGCGCAAGATGCAATTTCAGTCCCTCACGCTAACCCAGCAATGACGCGTAAACGTATCGTCGACCTGCTACGTGGTCAGGTGAAAGCGGGTTACGGTCTGCACCTATTCGATCCAGATTGGTTCGATCCAGAAAAAGCAGATGTTAAACCATCGAAATCCCCAACCGTTGTTCCTACTCCGTCTGATGAAGACAAGATCCACGGTATTGAAGATACATGTTCTGATGACCACCTATGGCTAGTCCCAACCATCTGTAAGTATGTGATGGAAACAGGTGAGCACAGCTTCTTCGACGAAGTGATCCCTTACGCTGACGGCGGTGATGCAACGGTTTATGATCACATGAAAGCAGCGCTAGACTTCTCGGCTGAATACGTGGGTCAAACCGGTATCTGTAAAGGTCTGCGTGCAGACTGGAACGACTGTCTAAACCTAGGTGGTGGTGAGTCTTCAATGGTGTCGTTCCTGCATTTCTGGGCACTGCAAGAGTTCATCGACCTAGCGAAATACCTAGGCAAAGACGCCGACGTTAAGAAATACACTGAAATGGCAGCCAACGTTCGTGAAGCGTGTGAAACACACCTTTGGGACGACGAAGGCGGTTGGTACATCCGTGGTCTGACGAAGAATGGCGACAAGATCGGTACAGCGCAGCAAGCAGAAGGCCGAGTACACCTTGAGTCAAACACGCTAGCGGTACTTTCTGGTGCGGTATCTCAAGAGCGCGGTGAGAAAGCGATGGACGCTGTCGACGAGAACCTATTCTCTGAATACGGCCTGCACCTAAACTCACCATCATTCGCAACACCAAACGATGACATCGGCTTCGTGACTCGCGTTTACCAAGGCGTAAAAGAGAACGGCGCTATCTTCTCGCACCCAAACCCATGGGCTTGGGTAGCAGAGGCAAAATTGGGCCGTGGAGACCGTGCAATGAAGTTCTACGATGCACTGAACCCATACAATCAAAACGACATCATCGAAAAACGTATTGCAGAACCTTACTCATACGTGCAGTTCATCATGGGTCGTGACCACCAAGACCACGGCCGTGCAAACCACCCTTGGCTAACGGGTACATCTGGCTGGGCTTACTTCGCTGTTACCAACTTTATCCTTGGTGTGCGTACAGGCTTCGACGGTCTAACTATCGATCCTTGTATCCCAACCAACTGGCCTGGTTTCGAAGTGACTCGTCAGTGGCTAGGTGCAACGTACAACATCAAAGTGGTCAACCCAGATTCAGTGAGCAAAGGCGTTAAGTCAATTACCGTGAACGGTGAAGCAGTAAATGGTGCATCAGTGCCAGTTCAAGCTGAAGGCTCTGTAAACGAAGTTATCGTTACTCTAGGTTAATCATCTTTTAGGGGAGAACTTCTCCCCTTTTGATTGATCCGATGCGCTTGAATTTGATAAGTGCATCGGTTCGCTAACAAAGATTTAAGAGGCGGTGGGATGCCGCTCTTATCGAGGATCGAATCATGATCAAATTTGGTACAGGCGGTTGGCGTGCATTTATCGGTGAGGAGTTCACCAAAGATAATGTACGTTTAGTTGCCCAAGCAGTCGCAAACATCACCAATGCCGAGTCAGTTGCCGACCGTGGTTTTGTGATTGGCTATGACCGTCGTTTCCTTTCTGACAAGGCTGGACGTTGGTTCGCAGAAGTACTCGCAGCCAATGGCATTGTTGTTAGCTTCATCGACAAGTTTGTCCCAACCCCTATCGTGATGTTTCAAGCGAAAGAAATGAACTGCGCTTATTCGGCATGTATTACTGCCTCTCACAATCCGGCGGATTACAACGGCGTAAAAATCTTCATCGAAGGCGGCCGTGATGCAGATGAGATGATCACACAGAAAATTGAAGAGCAAATTGCGCACTTAACCTTGGACCAAGTTAAGTTTGTCGATTTTGACCAAGCTATCGAAGACAAACTGATTGAAATCATCAACCCGATGAACGCGTTCGTTGATTCGATCATCAATTTCATTGACATCGAAGCAATCAAAAAAGCCAACCTACGCGTATTAGTCGACCCGATGTTTGGTGTCGCGAAAAACGCGCTACAAACGGTATTGATTAATGGCCGCTGTGAAGTAGACGTAATCAACGATGGTAAGAACCCAGACTTCGGTGGTTTGATGCCTTCACCAAGTGCAGCAACACTATACCGTTTGATGCACCTTGTCGAACAGGAAGGCTACGACATCGGTATCGGTACGGATGGTGACGCTGACCGCCTTGGCATTATCGACGAAAAAGGCCACTTTATTCATCCAAATGAAGTGTTGCTCCTGCTCTACTACTACTTGCTTGAGTACAAGGGCTGGAAAGGTTCGGTGGTACGTAATATCGCGACCACACACCTGCTCGACAAAATCGCGGAAGATCATGGCGAAAAGTGCTTTGAGGTGCCTGTAGGCTTTAAACACATCAGCTCACAAATGGAAGCCGACGACTCACTTATTGGTGGAGAGAGCTCTGGCGGCTTGACCATTCGCGGCCACATCAAAGGTAAAGATGGCGTATTCGCCTCAAGCTTGTTGGTGGAGATGATTTCCGTGACAGGTAAGAAATTGTCTGAACTTCTCGATGAAATCTACGGCAAGTACGGCTATGCCTACATGGCGGAAGGCGATTGCAAATTCAAACCAGCGCAAAAAGAAGTACTGTTCAACAAGATCTATGTGGAAAAACTGTTGCCTGAGTTTGAGTTTGAAATCGAAAAAGTCAACTACGAAGATGGGGCAAAAGTGTACTTCAAGAACGGTGGCTGGATCATTGCCCGCTTCTCAGGTACAGAGCCACTACTGCGAATTTTTGCAGAAATGCAAAATAAGGACACTGCGGAACGTGTTCTTCAACAGTTTAAAGACTTTTTGTCTCTATAACTGACCTTGTGCACTGTCCGAGCACAATCCTATAGGTGAAGAACACTTGCCCGGCATCACCGCCGGGCCTTTTTGTTTTTACCTAAACTCAGGTTGTTTGTGTTAAGCAAAAGCCAGCACGCCTTGAGTTTCCACTTTTACCGTCACGCTATCACCCACATTTAACGCCTGGGATGAAGTCGCCAACAAACGGTCACCATTCACGTCAATCACATAACGGCAATGATCGCCCATAAAGTGCAGCTCCAGTACTTTCACTGCACTCTCTTCATTGGCTTCAATCTGTACATGCTGCGGGCGCAGTAATAACGCACATTCAGCATCAACTGGAATCGCTTGCTGAGCATTCGCTTCGACCAGACCTAAATGGGTTTCAAACTCGCTATCAGAAATACGTTTTGCCGCAAGATAACTGCCACCACCTAAGAAATCCGCGACAAACTTGCTCGAAGGTTGGTAGTACAACTCAGACGCTGTGCCATACTGCTCTATGACACCATGGTTCATTACCGCCATCTTATCTGCAAAAGCAAAGGCTTCTTCACGACTGTGAGTCACAAAAATCGCCGTAACACCCTGCTCTTTAAAGATCTTGCGGATCTCACCAATTAACTCATGGCGAACTTGGGTATCGATGTTCGAGAACGGTTCATCAAGCAGTAGCAGGTCTGGCTTGTAAGCGAGCGATCGAGCAATCGCCACGCGCTGTTGCTGACCACCGGAAAGCTGATGAGGATAGCGATCACCGTAGCCTTTTAGATGCACTAAACCCAACATTTCCTCTACTTTAAGGAGCTTTTGTTGTGCCGTTTCATTCTTCAAGCCAAACGCGATGTTCTCTGCCACAGTCAGGTGGGGGAACAAGGCATAGTCTTGGAAAATCATCCCGATATTACGCTGCTCTGGAGGCAACCAGTTTTCACCATCATCAATAGTAAGGCAGTTTAAGCTCATTTGACCTGAACTTAGTGGCAACAAACCAGCAATGGCTTTCAATAACGTTGTTTTACCGCAGCCACTCGCACCAAGTAGACATACGATTTGCCCTTGCTCTACCTCAAGAGAAAGGGACTCAAGGACAGTTTGAGCGTCATACTGACAAGTTAAGTTTCTAATTGATAGTGCGCAACTCATTAGTGATTTTGCTCCAATGAACGGTTAACAACAACAAGCGGGATCAACCCAACAAGAACCAGTAATACCGCCGGAAGGGCAGCCAATTCTAAATGTTCATCCGAGGCGAAGTTATACACATACGTCGCCAGCGTTTCAAAGTTAAATGGGCGCAGTAACAACGCTGCGTTGAGCTCTTTCATCGACTCAATAAACACTAAGAGTCCGGCGATCAATGCACCGCGTTTTACCAATGGAAAATGCACTCGCCATAGCATGGTATTCGGCGTACAGCCCATGGTTCGAGAGGCCATGTCTAATGATGGAGAAATCTTATTCAAGTTGCTTTCCACGCTGCCAATTGCGACTGCAGAGAAACGCACCACCATAGCGAAGATCAACGCAAACATTGAACCAGAGAAAATCAGCCCCGGTCTGCTCCACTCCATCGCTTTAGCAAAATCGTTAACGCGGTGATCCATAAACAGTACCGCCACCATCACACCAATGGCCAACACGGTACCAGGCACAGCATAACCCATTGAAGATAAACGCATAAAAACTAAGCTAGTACGTCCACCATTGACTCGCTGACTAAAATTAACAACCAAAGCAATCACAACCCCGATAATTGCCGCAATGATCGACACCACGAAACTATTCCACGCGTATTCACGGAACTCAGGCGTCCAGCTTTGAGCAAAATAGGTGATCGCGTAATCAACAAGCTGAAGCAATGGAAAAATAAAGGCAATGGCAACTAGGCCCCAACACCAGATTAATGCGCCCCACTTCTTCCATCCTCTTAGCTTATAGCGAAATTCCTCATGGCTATTAAATTGACTTTGGAAAAGCTTTTGCTTACGACGACTGTAACGTTCAGCACTCAATAACAACACGACAACCATCAACATCAACGCAGATATCTTAGCGGCAGCATTAAGGTTCGAGTAACCAAGCCAAGTATCATAAACGGCCGTGGTTAACGTATTGACTGCGAAATAGCTAACCGTGCCAAAATCGCCGATGGTTTCCATTGCTACAAGCGACAAACCAACGGCAATCGAGGGGCGAACCAAAGGCATCGATATACGCCAAAAACTCTCCCAAGGAGAGCACTTTAATAAGCGGGCACTTTGTAATAAGGAAACATTTTGCTCCATAAATGCAGCGCGACACAGCAAATACACATACGGATATAGCACAAGAGAAAGCACAAAAGTGGCACCAGACAAGGTGCGAATATCAGGGAACCAATACTCCCCTGGCCCCCAACCCGTTATATCACGTAAAAAAATCTGGATTGGACCGGCAAAATCAAACCAGTCGGTAAAAATGTAACCAATGATATAACCCGGCATAGCGAGCGGTAGCACCAATGCCCATTGCAACCACTTCTCGGTTGGCAGCTTACACATGGCCATGAACCATGCGCTAGGAATGCCAAGAATAAGGGAAAGCATCATCACACCCGCCGTCAGTGTGACGGTGTTGTAGATGTAAGTCGGCATAACCGTTGCCATTAAGTGGGCGAACAAGTCATCCGTTTCGCCAATGGCGGTATAGAAGATCGCTAAGATCGGCAAAACCAGTAACAGAGCTATCACTCCGCTACTGGTTTTCCATAGAGAACGTTTATCTTTCATTGCCTAAATACTTCAAGGCTATATGAAATATAAATGCAGGTGCAAGTACATCTCATATCCTTTAATCAAATGGGAGTATAGTTATACCCCCACAAGGAATTAAAGGTCAAATTTCACTTCATCTAGAAGCTTAATTGCCGCTTCATGATTTGCAGCAATCTCGTCTAGAGAAATCTTATCCGCAGAGAAATCACCCCACGACTCCACTAACTCAGAACGCTTTACGCCCTCTTTTACTGGATACTCATAGTTCACTTCTGCGTACATTTGCTGTGCTTTATCGCCCGTAAGGAATTCCATTAATTTTACCGCATTCTCTTGGTTTGGAGAGTATTTCGCCATCGCCATGCCAGAGATATTTACGTGTGTACCCGTAGTGTCTTGGTTAGGGAAATTGATGTATACCGCATCAGCCCAAGCTTTCTGCTCTTTATCGTTCACCATCTTACCTAGGTAGTAGCTGTTACCTAGCGAAACATCACAGAGGCCTTCTTTGATCGCTTTAACTTGACCACGGTCGTTACCTTGCGGCTTACGAGCTAGGTTCGCTTTTACGCCTTCTAGCCATTCTTTTGTCTTTGCTTCACCGTGGTGTGCGATCATAGAAGAAACGAGAGATACGTTGTAAGGGTGCTTACCGCTACGAGTACAGATTTTGCCTTTGAATTCTGGCTTTGCTAGATCTGCGTAGTTGAAGTCGCTACCTAGCTTACCAACACGGTCACGTGAAGAGTAAACGTTACGAGTACGTAGCGTTAGAGCAAACCATTCGTTTTCTTTATCTTGGTACTGTGCTGGTACATTTTCTTCAATGATTTTACTGTCTACCTTTTGAACTAAACCTTTGTTAGTCAGTTCCGCTAGACGGCTGATGTCTGTGGTAAGGATTACGTCAGCTGGGCTGTATTCGCCTTCTTGAGCCAACTTCTCTGCTAGACCTTGTTTCGCAAACTTAACGTTTACTTTGATGCCAGTATCTTTAGTGAACTCATTAAACATAGGCTCAACTAGGAAAGGTTGACGGTAAGAGTAGACGTTCACTTCCTCAGCAGCCATTGCCGCTGGAGCCAACGTTGCGCATGTCATCGCGGAAAGGGCTAGCAGTTTTTTCATTGTTCAATCCTTTAATATGCTAATGATAACGTTTATCAGTTGCGTTATTATATGCATGTCCAATTTGAAAACAATGACTCAAATTAAAAAAACCTGCGTTTAGGCAGGTTTTTTAATAGCGACGCAAATTTTATATTAAGCCATTCAGCCTTATTTTACGGTAACAAACTCAGGGTAAGCACCAACACCACAATCATGCATATCCATGCCTTCTAGCTCTTCTTCCTCTGACACGCGGATACCAATCGTTGCTTTTAGGATGGCCCATACCACTAGGCTCGCACCGAATACCCAAGCAAAAATCACTGCCGCACCAAGAAGCTGAGCACCAAACGTTGCATCACCGTTACTTAGTGGCACAACCATTAGCCCAAAGAAACCACACACACCGTGAACTGAGATAGCACCAACTGGATCATCAATCTTAAGCTTATCTAGAGCAATGATGCTAAATACGACTAGAGCACCCGATACCGCACCGATAGCGACGGAGTATAGTGGGGATGGTGATAGCGGGTCTGCGGTAATCGCAACCAGACCTGCCAATGCACCGTTAAGAATCATAGTCAGGTCTGCTTTACCCCATGTTGTCTTACATACGCACAGTGCGGCAATGGCACCTGCAGCCGCTGCTGCATTGGTGTTCAAAAAGATTTGACCTACGGCCGTTGCATTCTCAAAGTCAGACACCATTAACTGAGAACCACCGTTGAAACCGAACCAGCCGAACCAAAGAATAAAGGTACCCAGTGTCGCAAGTGGCATGTTTGAACCTGGAATAGGGTAAATTTCGCCGTTTTTTCCGTACTTACCCTTACGCGCACCAAGCAGCAATACACCAGCTAACGCTGCTGATGCGCCCGCCATGTGTACGATACCTGAGCCAGCAAAATCACTAAAGCCAGCTGCTGATAAGAAACCGCCGCCCCACGTCCAATAACCTTCCATTGGGTAGATGAATGCCGTTAGTACTACGGAGAAGATAAGGAACGACCAAAGCTTCATACGCTCAGCAACCGCACCAGAGACGACTGACATTGCGGTTGCGACAAATACAACCTGGAAGAAGAAGTCCGACTCCAGTGAGTGGTCAGCACCTTCACCTTGAGTACCAATAAGTGCGCCAAATGATGGTAGCCAACCACCTTCGCTGTTATCAACATACATAATGTTGTAGCCGACCAACAGGAACATGGTACAAGCAATTGCGTACAGACAGATGTTTTTAGTTAGAATTTCTGTCGTATTTTTAGAGCGAACCAAGCCCGCTTCCAGCATGGCAAAACCCGCTGCCATCCACATGACTAACGCACCGGAAATGAGAAAGAAAAAGGTGTCGAGTGCGTAACGTAATTCAGTAACCGTGGTTGTTAATTCCATGATAGTTCTCCAATCCATTGAATTCTTAAAGTGCTTCTGCGTCCATTTCACCCGTACGAATACGCACCGCTTGGCTTAGGTCGTAGACAAAAATCTTGCCGTCACCAATTTTCCCTGTTTGAGCCGCTTTGGTGATCGCTTCTACCACGCGCTCTACATTGTCTGCATGTGTCGCGATTTCTAGTTTTACTTTTGGTAGAAAATCGACTTGATACTCAGCGCCACGGTACAACTCCGTATGGCCCTTTTGGCGACCGAAGCCTTTAACCTCTGATACTGTCATCCCTTCAATACCAGCATCAGCCAATGCTTCACGTACATCATCCAACTTAAAAGGTTTTATAATGGCATTTATGATTTTCATTGAATCTTCTCCGCAGCTTTCATCTTTATACACTTTTAATAATCCAATCTGCATGCCAACTTTATAAGTCATTGATTATAAATAAAATAACAAAAATAATAACGTGAAAACAAAAAAAGGCGCACCGAGATGGTGCGCCCTTTTCACAAATATAAGGCAATATGATTTAGATCACCCAAAACTGTGCATCACATGCCCAAAAAGTCTTTCCACTGATCAATCAGGGCACAGAAATCCTCTATACCACAGTTCGCTGTACTCTCTGCATCGTAGAAATCAAACTCACTTTCCATCTCTACTTCATATTCATGCGAAAGTGCATTTTCTTGTACTAACACCTCGTCGCCTTGAATCATCAAACTGATCTCTGAACCCACTAATTTATGTTCTTGAGAAGGTGAAGAAAAAGCCTGATCAACTAACGCTTCAACTTGAGAAATTTTGGCCGGATCTTTTCCAATTTCTTCTTGTAACCATCGACCTACAATCTCATGCCCCATACTGCATTTGACATAGTATTCGCCCATCAAAGTATTACGGATGAATTCAAATTCCATCGAGATTGCCTTTTCGTATCAATTTGGTGCGGAGTATAACGAATTGCGCCCATAAAAAAAGCACCTCAATGAGGTGCTTTGTGTTTGTGTACTCAGCTTATGCTGGCTCTTGGAAGATCACTTCTGCCGCTTTCTTAGTGTACTCATCCATTTTATGGAAGTTCAAGTAACGGTAAGTATCAGCTGCTGTCGCATCGATTTGCTTCGCGTATTCTAAGTACTCTTCCTTGGTTGGGATCTTACCTAGAATCGCGCCTACTGCAGCAAGCTCTGCTGAAGAAAGGTATACATTCGCACCTGTACCTAGACGGTTCGGGAAGTTACGCGTTGAAGTCGACATGACTGTTGCTTTATCTGCTACTCGTGCTTGGTTACCCATACATAGTGAACACCCAGGGGTTTCAATACGAACTCCAGCGCGGCCGTAAATACCGTAGTAACCTTCTTCCGTCAGTTGGTCACGGTCCATCTTCGTTGGTGGCGCCACCCATAGACGAGTGTTAAGTTGACCACCGAATTGCTCTAGCAGTTTACCTGCTGCTCGGAAGTGACCAATGTTAGTCATACAAGAACCGATGAACACTTCATCAATTTGTGTGCCTTGCACTTCAGACAGAAGACGGGCGTCATCCGGATCGTTTGGTGCACATAGGATTGGTTCGTGAATATCCGCTAGATCAATTTCAATGATGTGTGCGTATTCGGCATCTGCATCCGCTTCCATCAGTTCTGGGTTTGCCAACCACTCTTCCATCGCTGTGATACGACGCTCGATTGTACGACGGTCGCCGTAACCTTCCGAGATCATCCACTTAAGCATGGTGATGTTCGAATTTAGGTATTCTTCGATCGACGATTGAGACAGCTTAACCGTACAACCAGCCGCACTGCGCTCTGCAGAAGCATCAGACAATTCGAATGCCTGTTCAACCGTTAGGTGCTCAACACCCTCGATTTCTAGTACACGACCAGAGAATTCGTTGATTTTACCTGCTTTCTCAACCGTCAGTAGACCTTGTTGAATTGCGTAGTAAGGAATCGCATGAACGAGATCACGTAGCGTGATACCCGGCTGCATTTCGCCTTTAAAGCGCACCAAGATTGACTCTGGCATATCCAGTGGCATAACGCCTGTCGCCGCAGCGAACGCAACCAGACCAGAGCCAGCAGGGAATGAAATACCGAGAGGGAAACGAGTATGCGAGTCACCACCTGTACCTACAGTATCAGGTAGAAGCATACGGTTTAGCCATGAGTGAATAACGCCGTCACCTGGACGAAGCGATACACCGCCACGGTTCATGATGAAATCAGGTAGCGTGTGGTGCGTGTTTACGTCAACAGGCTTTGGATATGCTGAAGTGTGACAGAATGACTGCATCACTAGATCCGCCGAGAAGCCAAGACACGCAAGATCTTTTAGCTCATCACGCGTCATTGGACCGGTTGTATCCTGAGAACCGACCGTTGTCATCTTAGGCTCACAGTATTGACCTGCACGCACACCCTCTACGCCACATGCTTTACCAACCATCTTCTGAGCTAATGTGTAGCCTTTGTCTGACGCTGAAGGATCCACTGGCTTAGCGAATAACTCCGTTTCTTCTAGGCCAAGAGATGCACGAGCACGGCTTGTTAAACCACGACCGATGATCAGAGGAATACGACCACCAGCACGAACTTCGTCAAGCAATACTGTACTCAGTTTAAAGCGAGAAATCTCTTCACTGTTTTTGCGCACAACACCTTCGTATGGATAGATGTCAATTACATCACCCATGTTCATGTTTTGTACATCTAATTCAATCGGCAGTGCGCCCGAGTCTTCCATTGTGTTGTAGAAGATAGGCGCAATTTTACCACCTAGACAGATACCGCCCGTGCGCTTGTTTGGTACAAATGGGATATCTTCACCCATAAACCAAAGCACGGAGTTTGTTGCTGATTTACGTGAAGAGCCCGTACCAACAACATCACCCACGTAGGCTAGCGGGATACCGTCTTTTTGTAGCTCTTCAATTTGATTGATAGGACCAACGCTGCCAGGCTGATCTGGGTTGATACCATCACGCTCCATCTTCAGCATCGCTTTCGCGTGTACTGGAATGTCTGGACGAGACCAAGCATCTGGTGCTGGAGATAAATCATCTGTGTTGGTTTCACCCGTTACTTTAAAGACTTTAACGGTGATCTTTTCTGCGACTTTCTTTTTTGAGGTGAACCATTCCGCATCTGCCCAAGATTGTAGGACTTGTTGTGCGAATGTATTGCCTGCTTTGGCTTTCTCTTCTACATCGTAAAAAGCATCGAACATCAGCAATGTGTGAGACAACGCTTTAACTGAGATTGCCGCTAGTAGGTCATCATCTAGCAATTCAACTAGTGGAGCGATGTTGTAACCGCCTTGCATCGTACCTAGTAGCTCAGCCGCTTTTTCACGGCTTACTAATGGTGATGCCACTTCACCTTTTGCTACCGCCGTTAGGAAGCCCGCTTTTACATAAGCAGCTTCATCTACGCCCGGTGGGATACGGTTTTCTAGTAGGTCAAGAATAAATGCTTCTTCACCTTGTGGGGGATTTTTCAGAAGTTCAACAAGTCCAGCAACTTGTTCAGCGTCTAGCGGTTTAGGAACAACTCCTTCGGCAGCACGCTCTTCGACGTGTTTACGGTAGGCTTCAAGCACGACTTTTTCCTCTCATTGCGGTTCCTCCTTTATTAATTACTATTGTTAAAGTAAAGGAGTGAACATCCTTGGAAACTTGGCTCTCCATTGCCCTTGTTTTCATTCAATTCTTGATTGAGAAACAGCGTCGTAGAGGCCAAACTGTGGGCGACAGAATAGCAAATTTAACTTTAAATTAAAATCTCCCCACTTTGACCAACATAGCAACTTACGACTAAAGTCCGGTATATATTAGCTAAATATGCAAAGATTTTGCGGCTCATTACCTTTTTATTTAAATGATGTGCCAACGATCAAGTACACAGCATCTAACTCTTGCTCTGTACGACCGTATGCCAACATGACTGGCCCAATTGGAGAGTCTACCCCAAAGAAAACCGATGCAGCATTATACAGTGGCGCTTCATTGAGCTTCAGATCGTTATCCGACCAAACACCACCGTGTTCAAGCGACGCGCCTAAGTAAACAGGCGCTTCAAACAACCCGAAATCATTGTCCATCCATCGATATCGGTACACTAAGCTCGTAAAAAATAGGTTTTGTCCGATCAAGCTATTTCTAGGAATACCCGATAAATTCAGGAAGCCGCCGATCTCTCTCGGATCGAGTGGAATCGCCGAGTTTTTGCTTTCAACAACGCTGTATTCCGCTTGCCCGACTAAAGTATGACGCTGAAGACTTACCGCGCCTTTAAATCGAGCAGCGATTTCATATACGGTGTCTTCTACGCTGTCATTTGTATTAATTTGGCTAAACCCTTCAGGACTCTTGTCATGAGAAACCAAGTAGTCTAAGTCCAGCAATATTCCTCGAGTGGGAAAAGCAAAATCATCCAGTGTATCTAAGCGGTAGTTGGCGAAAACACCTAAACGCTCATAATCAATATCCCCTGCAGAAGCGAACGTCGATAATTCAATTGTTCCTGTCGAATAACGCCCACCCACTCGAAACTCTTGCCACAATGTTGGCTGCCCCCCCGCGGATAACTCGCCCATAAATTCGGTATACGAGACAGGGAAAAAGTCATAGACCGAACCGAGATCTGGATTTTCAAAATCATTCAGTGGGATATTGCGATTTTCAGAGCGATAACTGAGCTTACCGGAGACAAACAGCTCCTGGCTAGAAAGTACTGGGGAATACAGTTCCGTCTCGATAAGCTTATCGGTGCCCATATCAATGTTAAATGCCAACTCGGCACCATGAGAGTTTAAGTCTGTGAAGTTTGCCGACATTCCAATGCCGTATTGACTGTCAGTCTTGAAATCATCTTCAAGGAAAAAACGAAAGTTAAGGTAGTTGGGTCCCCAAGATTTTTCATTGACATCAAATACCAGCAAGTTTACCCCGTTAATCTCTTCAAAGTGATACGTGATCAATTCGAAACGATCCAACGCATACAGACTGTCCACAGCCTCTTCAATTTCAGCCGTCTCGATAGGGCGCCCTGTTTCTAATTCCAAACGATTGGTCAACAACACATCACTATAATGGGTGTTATTTACGATAACGATTTGATCAACGATACGTTCATCGCCATACACCAGATCTCGGCGTATATCTTGTTTCTGATCGATATACTTTTGGTATTCCGCGCTGGAAAGGCTTAACGCACTCAATTTTGATTTTTGCTTCTTCGTGATTTGGTAACCAGCTTGAAATGCGCTTGGCATCTTATCAAACTCAACCGTCTCCATTTGGCCAACATCTGGACGAAGGTAAACATCATCATCGTTAAGCGTTGCGGCTTGATCTTGAGTACTGCGGCGTACTAAATAGTTGGATAGCTGATCAGCAACCGCAAACAGGCCAGTAAAATCTTCTTTGGTGTTGTAATCAGTACTGATATCGACTGCAATCACAATATCAGCCCCCATCGAACGTGCAACGTCGACGGGCATGTTATTGACAACACCACCATCGACCAACATATGGCCATTGAGTTCATAAGGAGGGAGAGCACCTGGCACCGACATACTTGCCATCATGGCATCAACTAAATAACCATCAGCCAGAACCACCTCTTCTAGTTCCAAGATGTCTGTCGCCACGGAACGATATGGAATAACGAGATCATCGAAAGAGTCAAAACGACCAAGGTTACCCGTGGTCTCTCGCAAAATACGCAACATATTTTGCCCTTGTACCACCCCAGTTGGTGCTCTAATCTCACCAAATCGCACACCTAAATCGGTGTTAATTTGGTATCGGTCTTCATACTCTTTATCACGAACACGGCGTTGGCTACGGTCTACGCGGTCTCGGTAACCACTATTCCAGTCAACACTATAAATAAAGCTTTCAATTTCATCGGCACTCATGCCAGAGGCATACAGACCCCCGACATACGCCCCCATGCTCGTGCCTGTAATGATATCGACAGGAATGTGCATATCTTCAAGTGCTTTGAGTACACCGATATGGGCGGCACCTTTTGCTCCACCACCAGCAAGCACCACCGCAACCTTCGGACGAGCGGCATCTTCTTCGAGAGGTTGAGCAAAAGAAGGGGCTGCAATCAAGAAGCAGACCCAAAACGCAAAACGATGCGCCAATGAATTTGAGGGCAGCTTTTTGAACATTCACATCTTCCTTTACTGAGTATTAATCACCTTACTTTTACTAAGATTTGAACAGCGAAACAAGTCATAGATGGTGTTTTTGATGGTCTTACCAATCAAATAAACTATTCAACCAATTCGACTTTTTCTCACATTGCTGTTTTATCTGCCCCGTTTTATCCCACACTGGCAATTTATGTTGACTACGACAATTCATCTCTAGCGCACCATTAGGTGTTGGCTTAAAGCCCAATGTGGTCACCTCTTTTGGCCACGGCAACTCCAACCTTTCAGGGATACGTTGTGTTAAGTATTCCGCATAAACACGAAGCGCACCGCTTGAACCGGTAAGTTTGGTGGACTTGTTATCATCGCGGCCAAGCCAAATCGTGGTGACTTCACGACCATCTACCCCAACAAACCAACTATCACGGCTATCATTACTGGTGCCTGTTTTTCCCGCCAATGCCGCCCATGAAAACTGACTTTGTAGGAAACGGCCAGTACCTTGCGTAACACCTTGCTTCATCGCATAAGTTGTCAACCATGCGGCTTGCTCATCCACCGCTGGCGCAGAACGAGGCAACGATTGATACAACACATTGCCGTTCATATCGATCACTGAACGTAGTGCGCTCAACTTCGCGCGTTTACCTGAATTCGTCACTGTCTGGTACATCTGTGCGACCTGTAAAGGCGTTAACGAAAATGAACCTAAAAACATCGATGGCACTGGGCGGATCTCATCTTTGTTGACACCCAAACGTTCTAAAGTTGCTGACACTTCTGGAATACCAAGTTGCATACCAAGGCGTACCGTTGGAACGTTGAGAGACTTAGCAAGAGCCATATACAGCGGCACATCACCACGGAACTTACGATCAAAATTACGTGGCGACCATACTGACCCTTTACTGCCTTTCAGGCTGAGCGGTGTGTCATGTAATGTGGTTGCCAAGTTGTATTTCTCTGGTTGTTCCAATGCTGTTAAATAAATAGCTGGTTTCACTAGCGAACCTATCGGGCGGCTCGCATTCAACGCGCGGTTAAAACCTTCATAACCGACTCGCTTCCCCCCCACCATGGCACGAATTTCGCCACTGTGACGATCCACCGCCACCGCTGCCGCTTCTAACTCTTTACCTGCGCGCTTTTCAAGTTCAGGAATTTTCTTGGCGATCGCTTTTTCCATCTTACTTTGCGAGACTGGATCAAGTGATGTAAACAAACGCAAGCCCGTCTCAGCCTTAAATTGATCGCCAACTTTCTCTTTCAGTTCGATATTCAGCTGTTGGAAATACGCAGGTTGGCGACTCGCGATACGCGGCTTGCTTTGTGTATCGAGCGGACGATTTACCGCTTGCTCGTATTGCTCTGAGGTCAGCATGTTTTGCTGCATAAGCAGGCGCAATACCAAATCACGGCGTTCTTTCGTGCGCTCTGGGTATCGAATCGGGTTGTAATAAGATGGCCCTTTCACCATTCCTACTAGCATCGCTAACTGATCAATACGCAACTCTTGGATCGGTTGACCAAAATAGTAGCGTGAAGCCAAGCCAAAGCCATGGATCGCATCACCACCGCTTTGCCCCAAATACACCTCGTTGAGGTACGCTTCAAGAATACGGTCCTTGCTGTAGCGGTAATCCAGAATCAGCGCAATGTACGCTTCACGCACCTTACGCCATAAGGTTTTATCACGAGTTAAAAATAAGTTTTTTGCCAACTGTTGAGTCAGTGTACTGCCACCTTGTACCGTGCGTCCTGCTTTGATGTTGGCGACCAAAGCGCGACCGATCGCAAGTGGAGATACTCCATCGTGTTGGTAGAAGTCACGGTCTTCAGTTGCAAGAAGTGCATCAACAAGAATCTCAGGGAATTGATCACGACGTAAGAACAAACGCTGTTCATTTTGATCTTTTTCCAACATACCCAGCATCTTAGGTTCAATGCGTAGATAACCTAGCTCCCCTTTTGATTCCAACGATTGAATACGCTGTAAACCACTGCTAGAAAAATGCAACATGACATGGCGATCTGGCTCAGGACCATCGGCAAACTCGAATGGGCGACGGATTAATTCAATACGCGTCGATGAAGATGAATACTCCCCCGGATAGCGAGGCTGGCTCACTTTACGGTAATTCAACACATCCAGTTCGTTACGCATCTCTTGAATGGTCAGATTATCGCCCGGACTTAAATTAAGAATGCGAGCATAGACCACCGTAGGCAACTCAAATAACTGACCATCAAAGCGATCTTTCACCACGCTATCTAAATAAATGCCAACAAACACCAATACCGCAGCTAATGCGATCCCCGCTTTCCAACAAAATGACCATAACATCTTCAGCCAAGAGCGTTTATTACGATTTGGCTTTTTCGATGGTGCACGACGAGTACGCTTAGCAGTGCCTTTGCTTGATGCGTGACTTCTCGTCGCGGTGGTTTTCTTCGCTGGCGCCTTTTTTTCGTGCGGCTTTTTTGTATCAGTCATTATTTAATTGTCTTTTTGTTTTCGTTGTCGCTACATGGGTGGCAGGGTCATCTGGCCATACGTGTTTGGGGTAACGCCCTTTCATCTCTTTTTGTACTTCTTTATAACTTCCCGCCCAAAATGCGGCTAAGTCTTTCGTCACCTGAAGTGGACGCTGCGCTGGAGAAAGCAATTCAAGCACCAATCGCTTGCGCCCCAATGCCACGGTCGGTGAAGCGCTTTCGCCAAACACCTCTTGCATGCGCACCGACAATACGGGCTCACTGCCAAATTGGTAACGAATGCGCTTTTTTGAGCCAGTTGGTAAACGGTAATCTTGTGGTAACCATTCATCGATGTTTTGATTCAAAGGCCAACCGAGTCGCGCATTCAGCGCTTCACTCAAGTTCACTTTCTCAAGATCTTTCACCGATGATACCGCACCCATATAAGGCTCTAGCCATTCCTCTAAGCTCTCCAGTAGACTTGTCTCATCAAAACTCGGCCAAGCCTGCTCAGGTAACCACTCCACTGCACAGCGAATACGCTCTAATAAATTATCGGCGGCCGATGTCCAGTTTAAACTCTGTAAGCCGTGACGACGGACATAAGTGAGTAAAGCTTGTGTCATTTTTTCTTTACCCGGGCTTGGCAACGTTTCGCGCTTAATGACCAACTGCCCGAGCTTGAGCTGTTGCTCCGCAATCAATCGCCCTTTATCGTTATCCCAATCAACCATTTCGGTTGAAGAAAAAAGCGTAGCGAAAGCGTCTTGTAAGGTATTGATATCTAGCTCGCAAGCCAAGTGAATTTGGCTCGAATTAGAGTGAGAGCGCATCAAATCTATCGCGACTAAGTACTCGCAGCCACCCAACATTTCTTCTGGTCGACACTCCGCACCATGTCCGTTAGCTAAAGTAAAACGACCGTACTGGTTGGCTCTTTGTTGCGCGATACGATCAGGAAATGCCAAACTCAACACTAAAGGTAATAACGCTTCATCTATCGCAGACAAATTGAATGTAGAACCCAGTTTATGAGCAAGGGTTTGCGCTCGCTTTAGCATCATCGACTTTTTCGGGTGGATACCGCTCACCCAGCGATGCAAACTATGAGCAATATTCGCCACATTGCGCTCTGGCTCTTCAATAAGGGCGACCGCTGCCAGCGCGGTATTTAGCATCTTTTCACTATGATGTTGCGCTTGTATGAGCATAGCCGCAGAGCGAGGCTCAACGCCCAACTCATGAGCGATTTTACCATCCGGCGATAATTGCCCTGACTCCGTTAGCAATCGCAAAGAAGCTAACAATTGCTTAGACTGTGCAAGAGAGGCTGCTGATGGGATATTCAACCATTTGAGTGCGGAGATATCGCCGGCCCCCCAAAACGCTAATTCCATCACCAAACTAGCGAGATCGGTGTGGAGAATTGCTGGCTGTGGTACTTGGGGTTGCTGCTTAAACTGGGCCTCAGAATAAAGTCGAACACAGATACCCTCTTCAACACGTCCTGCGCGACCTGCACGCTGTATCGCCGATGACTGTGCAATTCGAACTTGCTCAAGGCGGGTTAATCCATTTTTCAAGTCAAAGCGCGCGACGCGTTCTAGTCCTGAATCCACCACCAGGCGAATACCTTCAATGGTCAGCGACGTTTCGGCAATGTTCGTCGCTAGCACAACTTTACGCTTGCCTGAAATCGTTGGAGAGATGGCCTTTTGCTGCTCAGCGAAACTGAGTTGCCCATAAAGCGGGCACACTTCTATGTTATCAGGTAGGTGTGATAAACGTTCTTCCACCTGTTTAATCGCCGCGGCACCAGGAAGGAAAGCAAGCAGAGAGCCAGGCTCTTTGTGCATCAAACTCTCGATCGTTTTTGCCATTGAGGTTGGCAAGTGATCGTTTGTCCCTAAAGGAAAATAGCGCGTTTCCACCTCAAAGCTACGGCCTTGGGATTCGATATAAGCTGCATCGGGTAACAAGGTTTGCAATGCGTCTTGATCGAGCGTTGCCGACATCACCACCAGCTTAAGATCATCACGTAGTGCTTCTTGCACTTCAAGGCTGAACGCTAAAGCGGTATCTGCATGAATACTGCGCTCATGAAATTCATCAAAGATCAGTAGATCGATGCCATCTAACTCAGGGTCATTTTGGATCATTCGTGTCATGATCCCTTCCGTGACAATTTCGAGCTGAGTATGCTGGCTTACCTTTGTCTCACCGCGAACTCGATAGCCCACTCGCTCCCCAACTTGCTCACCCAGTTGCTGCGCTAGGTAACGAGCAATATTGCGCGCCGCCAAACGTCGAGGTTCGAGCATCACGATCTTGCCTGACACAATTTGATTTTTCACAAGTTGCAATGGGAAATAGGTTGACTTACCAGCCCCTGGAGCGGCTTTGAGGATCACTTGATGTTGATTTTTGACCGCCGTAAGTAATTGCGGCATCACGGCTTCAATCGGCAATTGTGACAAAGGAAATACCCTGTGTTGTAATGGTGGCAACATTGTACATAAAACTTTCCCGTCTAAATAAGCAAAATGCATTTCGAACCTACTCTAGAGTCAGCAACTCTGCTCAAACGCTACAAACGCTTTCTTGCCGATATCGAATTAGATAACGGTGAAGTTCGTACCATCCATTGTGCTAACACTGGTGCAATGACAGGTTGTGCAACACCTGGCAACAAAGTTTGGTACTCCACCTCGGATAACCCTAAGCGAAAATACCCAAACAGTTGGGAGCTTAGTGAGACCGCGCAAGGGCACAGAATCTGTGTCAATACCGCTCGCGCTAACCAATTAGCCGTCGAAGCCATTGAAAATGATGTTATTTCAGAACTCATTGGATATGACCAACTTCAAACTGAGGTGAAATACGGCAATGAAAATAGCCGAATTGATATCTTGCTCAGCGCAAGCGACAAACCAAAGTGCTATATAGAGGTGAAAAGCGTCACTCTGCTTGATGAAGAAACCCCATCAGGACAAGGCTATTTCCCAGATGCCGTCACCACACGAGGTCAAAAGCACCTGAGAGAACTCACAGATATGGCACAAAATGGAAGTAGAGCCATACTTTTATTCACTGTTTTACATTCAGGCATTGAAAAAGTATCCGCGGCACACCATATAGACGCGAAATATTCAATGTTACTAAAACAAGCACAAAACGCTGGAGTAGAAGTGCTCTGCTATAAAGCAGAACTAAGCGATACTGAAATCAAACTAATTTCTGCTGTTGATTTTATCAATTAATTGAAAAAAATGATGTTATCTTCACAATGACGATAAGTTTATAATTCAGTGATTGCCTGCTTCGTCTCTTTTTGCTATAGATACCCGCCTTAAATTGACTGCATAGCAGTTGACTAGGTGTAAGTAGGAGATGCTGTATGCCAGAATCAAAGAAAAAAACGATAGGCATCCTAGCCATTGCTGGTGTGGAGCCATATCAGGAAAAGCCTGGTGAAGAGTATATGTCACCAGAGCAAGTGGAACACTTTACTAAAATCTTAACAGCTTGGCGTAATCAGCTCAGGGAAGAAGTCGGTCGCACTGTACACCATATGCAGGACGAAGCCGCAAACTTCCCAGATCCAGTTGACCGTGCCTCTCAAGAGGAAGAGTTCAGCTTAGAACTGCGTAACCGTGACCGTGAACGTCGCTTGATCAAGAAGATCGAGAAAACGCTAGACAAAATTAACGAAGACGATTTCGGCTTTTGTGAGTCTTGTGGCGTTGAGATTGGCGTCCGTCGTCTTGAAGCGCGCCCAACAGCAGATCTTTGTATTGACTGTAAAACACTTGCAGAAATCAAAGAGAAGCAAATGCAAGGTTAATCGACCAAGCATTATGATTACTAAAAGGGAGCTCAGGCTCCCTTTTTGTTTTGGTTTAATTTATATACCCAAATAATACCAACCACAGTAAGCAAGTGCTCAACAATAGCGTAGAGGAAATGTTTGAGAACAAAGCGAAAATTTTCGATAACGAGTTATTCTAATATCGAAATTTTTAACGCCATTATCGAGCATTTTCATCAGCTAGAATAAACCACTACATACTACGCTTGGTATAACCTTGAGATACACACGCATGACACGCTACGTAGGTCGATTCGCCCCATCCCCTTCAGGCCCATTACATTTTGGTTCACTGGTTGCTGCTCTGGGTAGTTACTTCCAGGCGAAAGCAAACCATGGTGATTGGTTAGTCCGAATTGAAGATCTCGACCCGCCTAGAGAAATGCCCGGTGCTTCTGAAGCCATCTTACAAGCACTACGAGCTTACCACTTGCTTTGGGATGGGGACGTCGTGTATCAAAGTGAACGACACGACCTTTATCAAGCACAAATTGACGCTTGGCTAGCCAACGGCGATGCCTATTACTGCCAGTGCACGCGTAAGCAAATTAAAGAACATGGTGGCTATTATCCAGGCACTTGCCGCGACAAAGGCTTGCAAGAAGGCGCAATCCGCCTAAAAATGACCCAGCCCATCGCTAGTTTCTTAGATCAGAAACACGGTAGAATAGCGATTCCTGCAGCCTTAGTGAATGAAGATTTCATTATTAAACGTCGCGATGGGTTATTTGCTTATAATCTTGCGGTAGTATTAGACGACATTGATCAAGGCGTCACCGAGGTCGTTCGCGGCGCTGACTTAATTGAGCCCACCGGCCGCCAAATCAGTTTGTACCGAATTCTGGAACAACCTGAGGTACGTTACTTACATTTGCCGTTGGCGATGGACACTAACGGTAATAAGCTGTCAAAGCAGAATCATGCGACAGCCATTGATATCAATGACCCAAAACCAACTTTGCTGCATGCCATGAGGTTTTTAGGTTTTAATCTACCAGGCCATATTAAGTCCGCGAATCTCAACGACATTCTACGTTGGGGATGCGAAAATTGGCGCTTAGAACAGCTTCCATTAGAGATAGAAATCACGCCGTGATTCTCAAATGGCACCGTGTAGGCTATTATTAGCCGCAAAATCAGCCCTTGAGGCTTAGATAACTAACCAAAGCAAAATTGGATTAAACCCAGTAATTGCCAGATGCACATGAATACAAACGACTGTACAACAAGCGAACCTGCCACTATCCCAGAGCTCGCTCTCAATGTAATAACTCGTGAAGAGCACAACATTTCGCGTAAGCACATCAGTGATAATGCACTGAAGGTACTATATCGCCTAAATGGTGCTGGTTTCGATGCTTTTCTTGTGGGTGGCGGGGTTCGAGACTTACTGCTAGGACAAAAGCCCAAAGACTTTGATATTGCGACTAACGCAACACCTGAGCAAATCAAGCAATTGTTTAGAAACTGCCGCTTGATTGGCCGACGTTTTCGTCTTGCCCACATTATGTTTGGCCGAGACATCATCGAAGTCGCCACCTTCCGTGGTCACCACCAAGAGCAAAAAAATAAAAACATCTCTCAGCAATCAAAAGAAGGGATGTTGTTAAGAGATAACGTCTACGGCACCGTTGATGAAGATGCCGAACGTCGCGACTTCACGATAAACTCGATGTACTACAACATCGCAGATTACTCAATTCACGATTACGCTCGTGGGATTGAAGATTTAGAAGATCGTCTTATTCGCCTGATCGGTGATCCTGAAACTCGTTACCGCGAAGATCCAGTGCGCATGTTGCGTGCGGTCCGCTTTGCCGTAAAACTCGACTTCGACATCGAAGAAGACACGGCAGCACCAATCGAAGAGATGGCGCCACTACTGCGTGACATCCCGTCAGCACGTCTATTCGAAGAGTCACTAAAGCTGCTTCAAGCAGGTCACGGCCTAGAGACTTACCACCTGCTACGTGAATACAACTTATTCCAACAGCTGTTCCCTGCGATTTCTGAACACTTCACTGAAGATTACGAATCTCATACAGAGCAAATGCTGGATTTGGTATTGGACTCAACAGACATTCGTATCGAAGAAGGTAAACGCATCAATCCAGCATTTATGTTTGCTGCGATGCTGTGGTACCCGCTATGTGCCCTCGCTGACAAGCTAATGGAGCAACATAACCTATGCCACTACGATGCGATAATGGAAGCAAGTAACATCATCCTTGATGATCAAGTTCGCACGATTGCCATTCCACGTCGTCATACCGCCACCATTCGAGAAATTTGGCAGCTACAATTACGTCTTCCACGACGCAATGGTAAGCGCGCATCTCGTCTGATGGAGCTCAATAAATTTAGAGCTGGCTTTGATTTCCTTGAAATGCGCGGTGAAATTGAAGGTGGAGACACTCAGAAGCTTGCCAAATGGTGGGAAACTTTCCAAAATGCTGGGCGTGAAATGCGTCAAGCGATGGCAGCAGACCTTGATGGCCAATCACCAAAGTCTGGCCCTCGTCGCCGTAAAACCTATCGCAAGAAAAAAAGTAAGCCTAAATCATGATCACAGCATACATTGCGGTAGGCAGTAACTTGGCTGATCCCGTCAGCCAAGCAAACGTCGCGATCGAGGCACTCAAAACTCTACCCAATTCAGAGTTTATTCAGGCTTCTTCGCTATACAGCAGCACACCGATGGGTCCGCAAAATCAGCCGGATTACATCAATGCCGTAGTAGCAATCAATACCAATTTGATGCCCCTTGAGTTACTTAATTGCACCCAAGCAATTGAGCAAGAGCAAGGGCGTGTCCGTAAAGACGAACGTTGGGGGCCAAGAACGTTAGACCTCGACATTATTCTATACGGCAATGAGGTGATTAATTCCGAGAGACTGACAGTTCCACACTATGGAATGAGAGAGCGCGAGTTCGTACTCTACCCTCTTGCGGAAATTGCACCAAGTTTACAACTCCCTGATGGGACCGAGGTCTCGTCGCTACTTGAACGAGTAGACCGAAATGGCCTCCGTATTTGGCAGTCATAGCCAACTCCTAGTAAGGATAAAACAATGAAAAAAATAACCATTAACGATCTGATTAAATGCAAACAAGAAGGTCGTAAGTTCGCTAGCTCAACCGCATACGATGCCAGCTTTGCCCAGCTATTTGAAAGCCAAGAAATGCCAGTCCTATTAGTCGGAGACTCTCTAGGTATGGTTCTGCAAGGTAAAAATGACACATTACCAGTAACGGTTGAAGACATCGCTTACCATACGCGCTGTGTACGCGCAGGCAGCCCAAACTGTCTATTGATGGCAGATATGCCATTCATGAGCTACGCAACACCAGAGCAAGCGTGTGAAAACGCGGCAACGTTAATGCGTGCTGGTGCTAATATGGTAAAAGTCGAAGGCGGCGATTGGTTAGTCGATACAGTAAAAATGCTGACTGAACGCGCCGTACCAGTGTGCGCGCACCTTGGACTGACCCCTCAATCTGTTAATATTTTTGGTGGTTATAAAATCCAAGGCCGTGATCAAGAAAAAGCCGATCGCATGGTTAAAGATGCACTTGCACTACAAGAAGCCGGCGCTCAAATCGTTTTACTCGAGTGTGTACCTGCCGAACTGGCAGCTCGCATTACACAAGTACTTGATGTACCAGTGATCGGTATCGGTGCAGGCAACGTGACTGACGGTCAAATTTTGGTGATGCATGATATGTTCGGTATTTCAGCGAACTACATGCCTAAGTTCTCGAAAAACTTCCTTGCTGAAGCCGGAGATATGCGCACTGCTGTGGCAAAATACATTGCTGACGTCGAAAGCGGTGAATTCCCTGACGACGCTCATACTATTGCCTAGAGGATAAATGCATGCAAACTTTTGCGGAAATTTCAGCCGTTCGTGAACAAATTAAAACCTTTAAACGTGAAGGTCGTAAAGTGGCATTTGTCCCAACCATGGGTAACCTTCATGAAGGCCACTTAACACTGGTTCGTAAAGCGCGCGAATACGCTGATGTCGTTGTCGTAAGCATCTTTGTTAACCCGATGCAGTTTGAACGTGCAGACGATTTAAATAACTACCCTCGTACGCTTGAAGAAGACCTCAACAAGCTGAGCTGCGAAGGGGTAGAGGTGGTATTCACTCCAACACCAGAAATTATCTACCCTGAAGGGCTTGATAAACAAACTTTTGTCGATGTCCCTGGGCTGTCTACCATTCTTGAAGGCGCGTCTCGTCCAGGCCACTTCCGCGGCGTAACGACCATTGTCAACAAGCTATTCAATATCGTTCAACCAGACGTTGCATGTTTTGGTGAGAAAGACTTCCAACAACTTGCTGTGATTCGCAAAATGGTCGAAGATCTGGCGATGGATATCAACATCATTGGCGTACCAACTGTACGTGAAATGGACGGCCTTGCGATGAGCTCGCGTAATGGTCTGCTAACGATCGATGAGCGACAACGCGCACCGGTATTGGCTCGCACCATGCGTTGGATCAGCAGTGCAATGCGTGGCGGTCGTGATGACTATGCATCGATTGTTGAAGATGCAAATGACCAACTACGTGCAGCCGGCCTGCTGCCAGATGAAATCTTCATTCGCGACGCTCGTACACTGCGATCGATCACTGCAGAAACGACTCAAGCCGTCATTTTAATGTCGGCCTTCCTAGGAAAAGCACGCCTAATTGACAACCAAACCGTTGATATAGCAGTTGAAAGCAAAGAAGAAGCAGAGTCAAACGAAACGAATTCAACAAACGCTGAGTAAACAGAACGCTCAAATGAAAAAAGGTCGACGCTAGGTCGACCTTTTTTTATCAATTTGAAGCGCCCAGCCTATGAACGCAAACCAATGCCCTTAGTGATCAAATAGTGTGCGACGGCATACAACGCGACGATGAACACAGTCAGTACGCTGAACGAGGTCACAATGCCCACATCAGAAACACCAAGGAAACCGTAACGGAAGGCATTCACCATATAGACGATGGGGTTTAGCTTCGATACCCCTTGCCAAAAATCAGGCAGCAAACTAATCGAGTAGAATACCCCGCCAAGGTAAGTCAGTGGCGTTAATACAAACGTAGGAATAATCGAAATATCATCAAACGATTTTGCGTATACGGCATTAATCAGTCCACCCAGCGAAAATACCACAGAGGTCATAAAGACAGTCGCAATAATAATGCCCCAGTGATCCACTTGCAGATCAACAAAAAACAGCGATACGAAGGTAACAATGGTGCCCACTAACAAACCACGGACCACCCCCCCCATCACAAAGCCTAGGATGATAATGTAGTTTGGCACTGGCGCCACTAGCAGCTCTTCAATGTTGCGCTGAAATTTAGAACTGAAGAACGACGATGCGACATTCGAATAAGAGTTGGTAATAACTGACATCATGATCAAACCCGGCACGATGTATTCCATGTAACTGAAGCCATTCATTTCACCAATACGAGAGCCAATTAGGCTACCGAAGATAATGAAGTACAACGTCATGGTAATCGCCGGTGGCACTAAGGTTTGCACCCAAATACGTGTGAAACGATTGATTTCTTTGGTTAGCAGACTACTAAAAGCGGTCCAATATAACAGGTACATTATTGGTTACCTCCACGCACGATGCTAACAAACAGTTCTTCCAGACGGTTCGCTTTGTTACGCATAGAAAGCACTTTGACACCATGTTCAGATAACTGACTGAACACTGAGTTCAGCCCTTGGCTCTTATCTAACTCAATTTCCAATGAGCCATTAAGCATCGTTTGGCTATTCACACCTTGCAGAGTAGGCATGACACCATCGAACTCCACATCTAAGATAAAGGTTTCTACTCGTAGTTTGCCTAAGAGCGCCTTCATGGTTGTGTTCTCGATCAGCTCACCTTTGTTGATGATGCCTATGTTACGGCACAGCATTTCCGCCTCTTCGAGATAGTGCGTGGTCAAAATGATCGTAATGCCCTGTTCTTGGTTGATCTCTTTTAAGAAATCCCACATTGAACGACGCAGTTCGATATCCACACCCGCTGTGGGCTCATCAAGAATCAACAATTGTGGTTCATGCATCAACGCTCGTGCAATCATTAAACGGCGCTTCATACCACCAGATAAGTTACGAGCACGCTCTTTGCGTTTTTCCCACAAATCCAGCTTAGTTAAGTATTTTTCAGCCCGCTCTTTCGCCAGCACTTTCGATACGCCATAGTAGCCTGCCTGCTGTATTACAATCTGCTCAACCGTCTCAAACTGATTGAAGTTGAATTCTTGTGGCACTAACCCAAGATTCTGTTTAGCAAGCTCAAGGTGCGTATCCATGTCGTATCCGAACACTTTTGTGGTGCCAGAGGTTTTATTGACTAAAGAAGCGATAATACCGATCGTGGTCGACTTACCGGCCCCATTCGGCCCTAAAAGCGCGTAAAAGTCGCCTTTCTCTACTTTAAGGCTAATTCCCTTCAACGCCTCAAAGCCACCCGCATACGTTTTGCGAAGCTGTTCTATTTCTAATGCGTACATAGCGTATTCATTGCCATCTGTTCATGAATTGTGATTGCCAACGCCGATTGGAATAACGCATGCTGACGCAATCGTCGACCAACGGTATTGCACTTAAGTTGAATTAGTCTATCGTCGAATGACGATGATTACAATTAAACCTTTCCGCAATATTGGAAATAATGAGTGCTCTAACAAAAAAGCGCCGCGAGATTGCTCTGACAACGCTTTAAAGATAAATGACTTCAGTTACATGGTTGGCATCCGGTGTTCGTCGGGTTCCACATGCTTCACTGCCGCATTTAGCGCCTCATAGCGGAACTTGTAGGTATTCGCATCAGGCACTAAGTCAATCACGTGGAACTTCTCTAACTGCTCACGCGTGCGCAGGTTGGGACACAACAAATACACTTCACAGTTTGCATCTAGGGCGTCCTTAATCGCATTCTCCAGTGCGAGTCCCACGGTCACATCAATCATAGGCACATCGGTCAAATCGAGGATCATCACTTCATAATCGGCAATGCTGGTATGCTGACGAGAAATCGCTTTAGAGACACTGAATATCATCGGGCCTGACAGATAAAAGAACAGGACTTTGCCATTAGCACTATCTAGTAGTCCACGTTCACTGTCCGTTAGTGGCACATCGTCTTCATCTGCATCACTGATCGCTTTTACTTGGCGGGCTTGCTCACGGCTCAGTCGCTCAATAATGATAATATTGGAAATAAATACGCCAAGGCCTACCGCAACAATTAAATCCACAAATACGGTCAATAGCATGACGCCATACATGATCACCATACCCGGAAAACTGACTTTATGCGCTCGTTGTATAAAACTCCAGTCGAGAATGTTGAAACCTACATATACCGCAATACCTGCAAGCACCGCCATTGGGATCGGCTCAGTTAAGCCACTTGCCACCAAGACCACCAATGCCAGAATCAACGCACGAATCACACCGGACAGTGGCGAGCACGCTCCCACCTGAATGTTGGTTACCGTACCCATGGTTGCCCCCGCACCGGGCAGCGCACCAAACAAGCCAGAGATCATGTTCGCCAAGCCTTGACCACGCAACTCTTTATCTGAGTCATGCTCTTTACGCGTCAGGGAATCACCAATCACCGCCGTTAGCAAGGTATCAATACAGCCCAATGTTCCAAGTACCAATGCATCGATGACCATTTCGGTGAACATCGCAGGGTCAATATGCGGAACAACCAGTGATGGCAATCCCCCTGGAATTTCACCAATGCGGCGAATATCTTCAGCATCAAACAACATCACCGACAACAACGTCACCGCAACAAGCGCCACTAACTGAGCTGGCACATATTTACGATACTGCGTCGGGAAGAAGAACAAAATACCTAAAGTCAGGAGACCTAAAAATAACTCACTGAACTTAAGGTTAGAGATGGTATCTGGCAGTGCCGATAATGTGCCAATAACGCCACCAGTAGGGGCGGCATGTCCAAGCAGAGGAGATAATTGCAAGATGATAAGAATGACACCGATGCCAGACATAAAACCGGATATCACGCTGTACGGCATTAATGTGATGTATTTACCAAGCTTCAGCGTACCGAGCACGACCTGGAATGCCCCTGCCATCATGACCACAGTAAACGTCATTGCCAAGCCAGTTTCTGGATATTTGGCCATCATGCTGGTTAATACCGCCGTCATGATCACCGTCATCGGGCCGGTTGGCTCTGAAATAAGCGTGTTAGAACCACCAAATAGTGAAGCAAACAGCCCCACCATAATTGCGCCCCACAAGCCCGCTTCTGCACCTGCTCCAGAAGCCACACCAAAGGCGAGGGCGAGAGGAAGTGAAATAATGGCGGTTGTCACACCACCAAACAGATCCCCTTTCAGGTTGATATCCTTAAAGCGACGACCGAACATCGAATTTGCTCCCAGCATTAAAAATACAAAATGATATCAATCTACCAAATATTTTGATAAAGAAAAAAAGCAAAAAAAACCTCTAAGTACATAGGCTTATTCGCTTAATGAATGATGGCTGCATATTTTATGATTTTAACGACGAGAACTAGTCAGATGAGTCATCTTTGATGAATATTTATCGGGATCGTAATTGTAACATTGTGTATAGTTACAGCGCTGATCGCTTTATTAGCACTGGAGAGTGGTTGGTCTTTTTGATTTTTAGGGAAGTAGATTGTCAGATGCCGGAAATTAAACAATTATTCGAAAATAATTCAAAGTGGTCAGAAGAAATCAAATCGGATCGTCCTGAATATTTTGCAAAACTCGCACAGGGCCAGAAACCAGATTTCCTTTGGATTGGCTGTTCAGACAGCCGCGTACCAGCAGAACGATTAACTGGACTTTACTCTGGCGAGTTATTTGTTCACCGCAATGTGGCTAACCAGGTCATCCACACCGACCTGAACTGCCTATCTGTGGTGCAATACGCCGTCGATGTCCTTAAGGTAAAGCACATTATTGTTTGTGGACACTATGGTTGCGGAGGCGTTAATGCTGCTATCGACAACCCTCAACTTGGCCTCATTAATAACTGGCTGCTCCACATCCGAGATATCTACTTCAAACACCGTACCTACCTCGATCAAATGCCTCAGGAAGATCGCGCCGATAAACTTGGGGAGATCAACGTTGCTGAACAAGTCTATAACCTGGGCAACTCAACCATCATGCAAAATGCGTGGGAACGCGGTCAAGATGTCGAAATTCATGGCGTGGTTTATGGTATTGAAGATGGCCGATTAGAATACTTAGGCGTTCGTTCTCATTCGCAAGAAACCGTAGAAGCTTCCTATCAAAAAGCCCTTTCCGCTATTTTAAATGACGACAAAAAATTGCTTTGTCGATGAGTTTAAAAAAAGCGCCCTTTGATCTCAAAGGGCGCTTTTTTTTAATTTTCAAAGTTCCTACGCAATCATTACTCTTGCGGTACAACCTTACCAATGTATGGCAAATGGCGGTATTTTTGAGCGTAATCGATACCAACACCCACAACGAATTCGTCAGGAATCGCAAAGCCAAACCAATCCACTGGCACGTCAACTTCACGTCGTGATGGCTTGTCTAGCAATGTACAAATTGCGATAGATTTTGGCTCACGTAGCGACAGAATTTCGCGGATCTTATTTAGGGTATTACCCGTATCGATGATGTCTTCTACGATCAATACATCTTTGCCTTTAATATCATCGTCAAGATCTTTTAGGATACGAACATCACGCGAGCTTTCCATCGTATTACCGTAACTTGAAGCGGTCATGAAATCGACTTGGTGAGTCAGTTCGATAGCACGCGCCAAGTCGGCCATAAATACAAATGAACCACGTAGCAAGCCTACAAGCACCAGATCTTCACTGCTCTGGTAACGCTCTGTAATTTGTTTACCTAATTCACGAATTCGCTCCTGAACGTCTTGCTCAGAAATCATGACTTCTATTGTATGTTTCATACTGTGCTCAATTTGTTTGTGGGTTGAGGTAAGTCGTACGCAAACGATCACCCTGTCTTGCGGCTGTAGTGTATCACCACGATCAGTGGGTGAAAAGTCGCATACTTGATCCACGCTCCGTTTGGTGCACGCCTCAATTTTAAGACATTTCCAGCAGCATATCGCATCAATAATGACATTGCTGTCTATAAATTAACCATAAAATATTGACCTTGCACATATGCACCATTAGACTCATCAATGCTTAAAGTAATAATTAAAAAAATCAATTAGGGGGATTACCCCCAATATTATCAACTCAATGGCAAGGAAAATGGATATGGACTCTATTGCAAAGAGGCCTCGTACTAGGCTTTCACCTATAAAACGTAAACAACAACTAATGGAAATCGCGTTAGAAGTGTTTGCTCGTCGTGGCATTGGCCGTGGTGGCCATGCTGATATCGCTGACATTGCTCAAGTTTCGGTTGCGACGGTTTTTAACTATTTCCCAACTCGTGAAGATTTGGTTGACGAAGTGTTGAATCATGTGGTACGTCAGTTTTCTAACTTCTTATCAGATAACATTGACTTAGATCTTCACGCTCGTGAAAACATCGCCAATATCACCAATGCAATGATTGAGCTTGTCAGCCAAGATTGCCACTGGCTAAAGGTATGGTTCGAATGGAGCGCATCAACGCGTGATGAGGTATGGCCATTATTTGTGACCACCAACCATACTAACCAACTGTTGGTGCAAAACATGTTCATCAAAGCCATTGAGCGTGGTGAAGTGTGCGATAAGCATGAACCGGGAGATTTGGCTAACCTATTCCACGGCATTTGTTACTCAATTTTTGTTCAAGCTAATCGTTCAAAAACCGAAGTAGGACTCACGAACCTAGTAAACTCATACCTAGATATGCTTTGTATCTACAACCGTGAGCACTAAGGTTTCGCTCCCCAACTTCCAAATAAGTGTGACAAGTCCACCTCGATTGGTGGGCTTTTTATACCTACTATTATTGACATGTCTGATATAAAAAAACCGCTGACGAATCAGCGGTTTTTATCATTTAATCTTCAAGAAAAATTATTTTTTCTTTTTCACTGCTTTTTTGTTTGGAAGATCAGTGATTGAACCTTCAAATACTTCAGCAGCCAGGCCCACAGACTCGTGTAGCGTTGGGTGAGCGTGGATGGTTAGAGCGATGTCTTCTGCATCACAACCCATTTCAATTGCAAGGCCGATTTCACCCAATAGTTCACCACCGTTAGTACCAACGATAGCACCACCAATTACGCGGTGAGTCTCTTTATCAAAGATAAGCTTAGTCATACCGTCTGCACAGTCAGATGCAATTGCACGACCTGATGCTGCCCATGGGAATGTCGCCACTTCGTAGTTGATGCCTTCCGCTTTCGCTTCTTTCTCAGTCTTACCAACCCATGCCACTTCTGGCTCAGTGTAAGCAATTGAAGGAATCACTTTAGGGTCGAAGTAGTGTTTCTTACCAGAGATAACTTCCGCCGCTACATGGCCTTCATGCACACCTTTGTGAGCAAGCATTGGTTGACCAACGATGTCACCGATAGCGAAGATGTGCGGTACGTTAGTGCGCATTTGCTTATCAACATTGATGAAGCCACGCTCATCAATTTCAAGACCCGCTTTTTCACCATCGAATAGCTTACCGTTTGGCACACGACCGATAGCAACAAGAACCGCATCGTAACGCTCAGCTTCAGCTGGCGCTTTTTTGCCTTCCATTGAAACGTAGATACCGTCTTCTTTCGCTTCAACTGCTGTTACTTTCGTCTCAAGCATTAGCTTGAACTTGTCTTTGATGCGCTTAGTATAAACTTTAACGATGTCCTTATCCGCGGCAGGGATAACTTGGTCAAACATCTCTACTACGTCGACTTTAGAACCTAGAGAGTGGTAAACCGTACCCATTTCTAGACCGATGATACCACCGCCCATGATAAGCAGTTTTTCTGGTACTTCTTTCAGTTCTAGCGCATCCGTTGAATCCCAAATACGTGGGTCTTCATGCGGGATAAACGGAAGTTTGATTGGGCGAGAGCCCGCTGCAATGATAGCGTTATCGAAGTTAACTGTTGTTGACTCGCCTTCGCCTTCTACAAGGATAGCGTTAGGGCCTGTGAACTTACCGTAGCCGTTAACCACTGTCACGTTACGCATCTTAGCCATGCCGCTAAGGCCGCCAGTCAGTTGGTTTACAACTTTCTCTTTCCAGATACGGATCTTGTTGATGTCTGTTTGTGGTTCACCAAAAACGACACCGTGATCAGCCATCGCTTTCGCTTCTTCAATCACTTTTGAAACGTGAAGAAGCGCTTTTGATGGGATACAACCTACGTTAAGACATACACCACCTAGGGTGCTGTAACGCTCAATTAGTACGGTTTCAAGACCTAAATCCGCACAACGGAATGCCGCGGAGTAACCAGCAGGACCAGAACCAAGTACAACAACTTGGGCTTTAATTTCTTTGCTCATTTTGACCTCTTGTAGTCATTATCCCTAACAGGCTGAGTGAGTATTGATTCTTTATATTTAAAGTCAGTTCGTTATAAACCGTTATTTCAGACCGGCATCAGTTTACAGAGATGTTAATGGTGTGAAAAGTAAATCAATTTAGCCTGTGAGCTAGACAACAATTCGACAATGAAAAGCCTCTTTTCATTCTCCAATTGTTCGGTAATTCAATTAACAGAGGCGGCAATGTGCCGCCTCTCAATCATCTCATCTTAATTAAAGAACAAGACGACGGATGTCTGATAGGCACTCATTTAGGTAAGTAATGAAGCGCGCACCTTCAGCACCATCGATCACACGGTGGTCGTATGATAGAGATAGTGGAAGCTGTAGGCGTGGTTCAAATTCTTTACCGTTCCATACTGGCTTCATCTCAGACTTAGATACACCAAGGATACCCACTTCTGGTGCGTTTACGATTGGCGTAAATGCTGTACCACCGATACCACCTAGGCTTGAGATAGTGAAACAGCCACCCTGCATGTCTGCCGCTGTTAGCTTACCAGCACGTGCTTTCTTAGAAACCACCATCAGCTCTTCAGATAGCTCGTAGATGCCTTTCTTGTTCACATCTTTAAACACAGGAACAACTAGACCGTTTGGCGTATCAACAGCAATACCTACGTTTACGTACTTCTTAAGAATGATGCTTTCGCCATCTTCAGATAGTGAAGAGTTAAACGCTGGGAACGCTTCTAGCGCTTTAGCGACTGCTTTCATGATGAACACAAGTGGCGTGATCTTCATGCCCGTGTCTTTCTTCGCTTCGATTGCATTCTGCTCTTTGCGGAATGCTTCTAGCTCAGTAATGTCTGCGTTATCCCACTGTGTAACGTGAGGGATCATCACCCAGTTACGGTGCAGGTTTGCACCAGAGATCTTCTTGATTTTAGAAAGCTTCTGAACTTCAGTTTCGCCAAACTTGCTGAAGTCAACTTTTGGCCAAGGTAGTAGACCAAGCGCTGAGCCGTCACCGCCTTTGCCAGATGCTGCTGCACCAGACTCAAGACGCTTAAGCGCATCTTTAACGTAGTTTTGAACGTCTTCTTTTAGGATACGGCTCTTACGACCAGAACCCTTAACCTTAGATAGGTTAACGCCAAACTCACGAGCTAGACGACGAACCACTGGAGATGCGTGTGCGTAGTCATTGTTCTCTTGGAAGTCGCCAGTTGCTGCTGCCGCTGAAGCTTCAGCTTTTGGACGGTCCGCCGATGCGGCCGGAGCTGCTGCCGCCGCTTGAGCTGGAGCCGCTGCAGGTTCAGATGCCGCTACAGGAGCTGCGCCTGCAACTTCGAATACCATAATCAGAGAGCCAGTTGTTACTTTATCGCCAGCGGCAATCTTGATTTCTTTAACAGTACCAGCGAATGGCGCTGGTACTTCCATAGACGCTTTGTCGCCTTCAACAGTGATTAGAGATTGCTCTTCTTCTACTGTGTCGCCAACCGCTACCATTACTTCAGTAACTTCAACTTCGTCACCGCCGATATCTGGAACGTTGACTTCTTTCGCTGCTGATGCCGCTGCTGATGCCGCTGGAGCTGCCGCAGGTGCTTCTACTGCTGCAGGAGTCGCTGCTGCGCCTGAACCTGTGACTTCAAATACCATTACTAGAGAGCCAGTAGAAACTGAGTCACCAGTAGCGATTTTGATTTCTTTAACGATACCAGCGAATGGTGCTGGTACTTCCATAGAAGCTTTGTCGCCTTCAACAGTGATTAGAGATTGCTCTTCTTCTACTGCATCGCCAACTGCAACCATGATTTCAGTCACTTCTACTTCGTCGCCACCGATATCTGGAACGTGAACTTCTTTAAGCTCAGCCGCAGTAGGAGCCGCTACTGGCGCCGCTTCAACTGCTGGAGCAGCTGGTGCTTCTACTGCACCTTCCGCTTCAAAAATCATGATTAGAGAACCTGTAGAAACAGAATCACCTTCCGCTACTTTGATCTCTTTTACGATACCCGCTTGAGACGCAGGTACTTCCATAGACGCTTTATCGCCTTCAACCGTGATCAGTGACTGCTCTTCTTCAACCTTGTCGCCAACGCTTACAAGAATCTCAGTTACTTCAACCTCATCAGCACCAATATCCGGTACAATAATTTCGATTGCCATTGCTTATCTACCTTTTAATTAAGCGTTGTCTTATGCGTATAGCGGGTTAGTTTTTTCAGTGTCGATGTTGAACTTAGCAATAGCTTCAGCCACAACAGACTTCTCAACATCACCACGTTTAGCCAATTCAGTTAGCGCAGCAACGACTACATAGCCAGCGTTAACTTCGAAGTGGCGACGTAGGTTTTCACGGCTGTCAGAACGACCGAAACCATCCGTACCAAGAACTTTGTAAGACTCAGTCGGCATAAATGCACGCACTTGCTCAGCATAGTTCTTCATGTAGTCCGTTGCTGCGATTGCAGGCTCACTACCAAGAACCGTTGTGATGTAAGGTACTTTCGCTTCCGCTTCAGGGTGAAGCATGTTGTAACGCTCAGCGTCTTGGCCGTCACGAGTTAGCTCATTGAAAGACGTCACAGAGAACACATCAGAGGCTACGCCGTACTCTTCACTTAGGATCGTCGCTGCTTTGCGCACTTCATTCATGATAGTACCAGAGCTCATTAGCTGAACTTTGCCCTTGCTACCCGCGTGAGACTCAAGCTTGTAGATACCCTTACGAATGCCTTCCTCAGCGCCTTCTGGCATGGCTGGCATTGCGTAGTTTTCGTTCATTACCGTTAGGTAGTAGAACACGTTCTCTTGCTCTGGGCCGTACATGCGACGGATACCGTCTTGCATGATAACCGCGAGCTCGTAAGCAAACGTTGGATCGTAAGAAATACAGTTAGGGATGGTGTTCGCTTGGATATGAGAGTGACCATCTTCGTGCTGTAGACCTTCACCGTTCAGTGTTGTACGACCTGCTGTAGCACCTAGTAGGAAGCCACGAGCTTGTTGGTCACCTGCAAGCCATGCCATGTCACCAATACGTTGGAAACCGAACATTGAGTAGTAGATGTAGAACGGGATCATTGGAAGATCGTTAGTGCTGTAAGAAGTCGCAGCCGCAACCCAAGACGCCATTGAACCGAGTTCGTTGATACCTTCCTGAAGAACCTGACCAGATGTCGCTTCTTTGTAGTAAGAAACGATGCCTTTATCTTCAGGTGTGTATTCTTGACCGTGTGGGTTGTAGATACCAACCTGACGGAATAGACCTTCCATACCGAATGTACGAGCTTCATCACAGATGATAGGAACAATGTTCTTACCGATGTTCTTGTCTTTCAGTAGGATATTTAGCGTACGTACGTAAGCCATTGTCGTTGAGATATCACGCTTCTGCTCACCGAGTAGTGGTGCAAATGCATCTAGCTCAGGCACTTTGAATTCTTGAGTGAATTTAGGCAAGCGAGCTGGCGTGTAACCATGTAGTGCTTTACGACGAGCATGTAGGTATTCGTACTCAGGTGTACCTTCTTCCAGTTTCAAGTATGGAAGTTCTTTAATCTTCTCATCTGAAAGAATGTCTTGTAGACCCAGACGATCACGCAGGTGCTGAACATGAGTCATGTCCATTTTCTTCACACCGTGTGCAATGTTCTTTCCTTCTGCTGCGTCACCCATGCCGTAACCTTTAACCGTCTTAGCTAGGATTACGGTTGGCTTACCACCTGTCTCTTTCGCATTGTTGAATGCAGCGAATAGTTTAGATGAGTCGTGACCACCACGCTTAAGTGCAAAGATTTCGTCATCCGTCATATCGGCGACAAGTGCCGCAGTTTCTGGATACTTACCAAAGAAGTGCTCACGTACGTATGCGCCATCTTTAGATTTGAATGTCTGGTAGTCACCATCGATCGTTTCATTCATAAGCTGAAGAAGTTTACCAGACGTATCTTTCGCTAGAAGTGCATCCCAGTTGTTACCCCAGATAACCTTAACAACGTTCCAACCAGCACCTTTAAACAGGCCTTCTAGTTCTTGAATGATGCTACCGTTACCCATAACAGGACCGTCTAGGCGCTGTAGGTTACAGTTGATTAGGAAACATAGGTTATCCAGCTTTTCACGCGCAGCGAAAGAGATAGCACCACGTGATTCTGGCTCATCCATCTCACCGTCGCCTAGGAACGCGTACACACGTTGAGCTGAAGTATCTTTCAGGCCACGACCTTCTAGGTACTTAAGGAAACGCGCTTGATAGATAGCAGAGATCGGGCCAAGACCCATAGATACGGTCGGGAACTGCCAGAACTCAGGCATGAGTTTAGGGTGCGGGTATGATGGGATACCTTTACCGTCCACTTCTTGACGGAAATTGTCTAGCTGCTCTTCTGTTAGACGGCCTTCAACGAATGCACGAGAGTAAATACCCGGAGAGATGTGACCTTGGTAGTAAACCAAATCGCCACCGTCCGTCTCGTTTGGAGCGCGGAAGAAGTGGTTGAAACACACTTCGTAGAACGCAGCGGCTGACTGGTAAGAAGCCATGTGACCACCTAGGTCTAGGTCCTTCTTAGAAGCACGCAATACGATCATGATTGCGTTCCAACGAATAATCGAACGAATACGACGCTCAAGCGTCACATCACCAGGGTAAGCTGGCTCTTGTGCTGCTGGAATAGTGTTGATGTAGTTTGTGTTGATGCCCGTTGGCATATCAACGCCGTCTAAGCGTGCTTTTTCTAGAACAGTTTCTAGTAAAAACTGTGCACGCTCTACACCCTCTTCACGAACAACGGATTCAAGGGCCTGTAGCCAATCTTGAGTTTCCAATACGTCTACGTCATGCTTCATGTCAGACATGGCGATCTATCCTTCTGTTGGTTGGATCTGATTATTTAAGTAAGCGATTCTTTATTAAGAATCGTTACCTTGCTGAATTCGACGCAGAGAACGCTCTCGTCGAGACTCTTCTCGAGTCAAATCCAACAATATTTCTTCAATATAAGCTAAGTGCGAATGGGACATTTCACGCGCCTTTTCTGGCTGTCCAGAAACAATCGCATCCACGATATTAGCTCTGTGTTTACTTACTTTATCGACCACTTCAATGCGGCGATGTAAGAGCTTTAGATTCTGTAAAACATTTTGCTCAAGCAAAGGAGCAAGACTACGCACAATGTGAAGTAACACCACGTTGTGTGCCGCTTCAGTCAAGGCGATAAGAAACTGCATCACTGCAGCCGCTTCAGCCTCAACATTGTCTCGCTTCTGCTCTTCACTGATTTGTTTCAGGCAAGCCTGAATTCGTGCAAAATCTTCCTCGGTACCACGCAATGCAGCGAAATACGCTGAAATGCCTTCCATCGCATGGCGCGACTCTAGCAAATCAAGCTGAGTTTCTGAGTGAGAGGACAACAAATTAAGCAAAGGATCAGAGAAACTTTTCCAGATGTTTTCGCTAACGAATGTGCCACCGCCTTGACGACGAGTCAGCAGACGCTTTGCTTCTAAGCGTTGAATAGCTTCACGGATGGATGGACGAGACACATCGAACTGTTTCGCCAGTTCGCGCTCAGCTGGCAACTGCTGCCCCGGAGACAATGTTCCTTCCACTATCAACCTTTCCAGCTCTTGTTCAATAACATCAGAGAGTTTCGGCTGACGAATCCTTTGATAAGCCATAATTTATTGTTCTTCTACTCTTCCTGGTAATTGGTCATACCAATTTTAAGATGGTGCAGAAATTAACATAATTAAAACGCCACTGTCCAGCCAAAAGTTGACCCAAATCATAGAACAGGGCGACTTTAAACACAGCGATAACAAATGCCCATTAAAACAGCAATAAAATTGGTATGACCAATTACATAAACAAAACAGTCACAATGCATCTGTGCTAATTATTTTGATCAAGAAAGACAAAAAATGACAAAACCATCCGCACAACCTGTCTTCAAAACCGACATAAATTAGAATAAGTGTCGTTATTATTTTACAAACGATGGTTTTTATTACATCCAAAAAAGGCATACCCAACGGTATGCCTTATCGATTATCGCGGCCATCAGTTACATTTTCGCTACAAGTTGCTAGTGACTTGATGCCTGAACTTCACCCAATCAAAGCTTAGACCAGGATCACTTTTTCTCAGTGGCGCGATAAACTGATGTCCCGTGATCCTTGTTGGAGTAATTAAAGGGTAAGTTTGCATCACCGCGAGGGCCAAGCAAGTAAGTGATTGATATTGTTCTTCTGTATAGGCGATAAACTCCGTTCCTTCTAACTCAATACCAATCGAATAGTCATTACAACGCTCCCTGCCAGCAAAGCTTGATTGGCCCGCATGCCACGCTCTATCAAGAAAAGAGACAAACTGAACAATCTCTCCATCACGCTTAATCAAGCAATGTGCCGAAACGCCCATTTTGTGAATCACTTCAAAAAAAGGATGCGCATTAGGGTCAAGACACCCCATGAAAAAGTCTTCTATATATGGGCCACCAAACTGACCCGGCGGTAAACTAATGTTATGCACCACCAGTAAAGAGATATCTTCTTTATCTGTGCGAGCATCAAAAAATGGCGATGGAACGTGTTTTGCTTTCGTCAACCAGCCATTCTCGATTTGTAGATGCATATCAACCTCACTAGTTTGTAAATTAACTGCTGAAATTATTAACACCGGAGAGTATCATTCGTTGCCCTCTCCCTTTCAAGACAAGATTTGCGATGAAGAACACACATAACAGCCAAGAACGCCTAGCCTACCTTAAGCAACAACTCCCTCTTGAAATCACTCGAGCCGTTGCCGATACCTTAAAAGAAGACCTAGGTGGCACGTTGGATGCGGACAAAGACATCACCGCATCGCTTATTCCTGCTGACGCTGTCAATACGGCAACCATTATTACTCGTGAGCATGGCGTGTTCTGCGGTCAAGCATGGGCGGATGAAGTCTTCAAACAGCTTGGCGGCAAAGTCTCGATTGAGTGGCATGTAAAAGATGGCGATAAAGTCGAGCCAAACCAAACACTATGTACGTTAACCGGCCCTGCTCGTGACTTGTTAACGGGTGAGCGCAACGCAATGAACTTTATCCAGACCCTTTCGGGTTGCGCGACCATTACAGCACAGTACGCAGAAAAAATTGCTCACACCGAGTGTCGCCTATTAGATACGCGTAAAACGATTCCTGGTCTGCGCAGCGCATTAAAGTACGCCGTCGCCTGTGGCGGCGGATTTAACCACCGAATCGGCGTATTCGATGCCTACCTGATTAAAGAGAATCACATCATTGCCTGTGGGGGTATTACTCAAGCGATCACCACGGCAAAAGAGCTCAACCCTGGTAAGCCGGTTGAAGTCGAGACAGAAAACCTAGAAGAGCTGAACGCGGCAATTGATGCAGGTGCTGACATTATTATGCTCGACAACTTCACCACCGATATGATGCGTGAAGCCGTAAAAATGAACGCTGGCCGTGCAGCACTAGAAAACTCTGGCAACGTCACCCTAGACACCATCGCCGAATACGCAGAAACCGGTGTAGATTACATCTCGGTAGGAGCATTAACTAAGCACCTAAAGGCGATGGACCTGTCGATGCGCTTCAAGTAAGCCAAAGCAAGCAAATAGAAATTAACTCTCGCAATCTCATAGAGTTAACATTACCAAAATCAAATAGAGAGCCGCTTGGCTCTTTATTTATATCCGCTTAAAAACAATCCCACTCGCAAAAGCTTGTATGTAATGTGCAACGTCACATTAAAGATTTATACCTCACTCGAATGGCAGCCTCCAGTCCATTTCCTCCGTTTTCAACTCTCCCTACTCTTCGCTTATTCCAACTCAATTAATATGAATCATTGTTAAGGGAACATGATGAAAACGAATAAACAGAAGAAGCAACAAGGCTTTACGTTAATTGAACTGATGATTGTGGTGGCAATTATTGGGATTTTGGCCGCATTTGCTGTACCCGCTTACCAAGACTATACAAAGAAAGCCACACTATCTGAATTTCCTAAAGCAGCTTCAGCGGTAAAACTAGCCGTAGAACTCTGTGCTCATGAAAGTGGGCAGAGCAACTTTGCTTCTAATTGCATTAGTTCAACTAGTGGCGCAGTTCCTACTATTAACGATTTAAACGACATAAAAATATATGCGCGCGTAGGTACATTAACATCCGGAGCGGTAGAAGTTATTGCCGAAGCGATCGCTGCCAAAGGACCAATAACATCTGGAGAGAAATATGTGATGGCTGCCACATTTAAAGATGAAGGCATTGAGTGGGATAATCGCTGTTTTAAAGCTGATGATTCGCCACAGACTATTTACTGTCCGTAATGCTCACCAACCTTTCAACGGTGCTTCGCCAAGCAGGGTTACTGACCTTAGCCCAAGAAGCATCGTTAATTGAGCAAGTGAAAGCGTCTGGCATCTCGATGCCGGACGCTTTACTTCGTTCTGGACTATTCCACTCTCATGAACTCAATGAGCACTTGAGTTCCATCTTTGGCTTGTCTTGCACCTCGCTCAATCAATATGAATACGCGTCACTGTGCCAACAACTGGGGCTGCGCGATCTGATCACGCGATACAATGCCTTACCACTCAACCGTAGCACTTCCACATTGATTCTGGCCATCTCTGATCCGACCAATTTACAAGCAGAAGACGATTTTCGTTTCGCGACCGGATTGCAGGTTGAGTTGGTACTGGCTGACTTTCGTGAGCTAACGGCTGCCATCCGGCGCTTATATGGGCGCACCATTGGGCAAGAGCAATCCGGCTTAAAAGAGATCAACCAAGATGAACTGGCGAGCTTAGTTGAGATTGGTGACGATGAAATAGATAACATTGAAGACCTTAGCCAAGACGAATCACCGGTCAGTCGTTACATCAATCAGATTTTGCTCGATGCAGTGCGCAAATGCGCCTCCGATATCCACTTTGAGCCTTACGAAAACATGTACCGAGTGCGCTTGCGCTGCGATGGTATTTTAATTGAAATTCAGCAACCACCTACGCATTTAAGCCGTCGCCTCTCTGCTCGCATCAAAATTTTATCAAAACTCGACATTGCCGAAAGGCGCTTGCCACAAGATGGGCGAATAAAGCTCAAACTGAACCAAGACACTGCTGTTGATATGCGCGTATCCACACTACCGACTCTGTTTGGTGAGAAGATTGTATTGCGTTTGCTCGACAGCAGTTCTGCTTCACTGGATATCGACAAGCTAGGTTATAACGACCAACAAAAACAGCTTTACTTAGACGCGCTGCGCCGTCCACAAGGCATGATCCTAATGACAGGCCCAACGGGGAGCGGCAAGACCGTTTCCCTGTACACAGGATTGAGCATTCTGAATAAGCCGGAGATCAACATCTCTACCGCCGAAGATCCGGTTGAGATTAACTTACCTGGTATCAACCAAGTTCAAGTACAGCCCAAGATCGGTTTAGGCTTTGCAGAAGCGCTTCGCTCTTTCTTACGTCAAGATCCCGATATTGTGATGGTTGGAGAGATCCGTGATCTGGATACCGCAGAGATCGCGATTAAAGCCTCGCAAACCGGCCACTTGGTATTATCAACGTTACATACCAACTCAGCGGCAGAAACCGTCATTCGCCTCTCCAATATGGGAGTGGAAAGCTTTAACCTCGCCTCTTCACTTAGCTTGATCATTGCCCAGCGACTGGCGAGAAAACTGTGCCCGCATTGTAAACAGCCTCAAGAGCCCAACGCTCAACTGGAATACATTGGTATTGTTTCCACCGACAACATCTACCAAGCGAACCCCACGGGCTGTAATGAATGCACTCATGGCTACTCGGGTCGTACCGGTATTTACGAAGTGATGCGCTTTGATGAATCCCTGTCACAAGCCATGCTCAGGGGCGCATCCGTACATGAGCTTGAACAGCTCGCCATAGCAAATGGTATGCAAACCCTAAAAGCATCTGGCATCGAAAAGCTCAAACAAGGCATCACCAGTTTTAGTGAACTTCAACGCGTGCTCTATTTTTAGTTCTTTTCGTTTTATTAGGCTGTCATCGATTTTATGAAAACCACCGCACCTCAACTTAAAAACTTCCGCTGGAAAGGTATCAATAGTTCTGGCAAAAAAGCCTCTGGACAAGTGCTTGCGATGACAGAGTTCGAAGTCAGAGAGCGTCTCGATGCGCAGCACATCAAAATCAAGAAGCTCAAAAAAAGCAGCATCTCATTACTAACAAAGCTAAGTCACCGTGTTAAAGGCAAAGACATTACCGTATTTACGCGCCAAATTGCCACCATGCTCGTCACTGGAGTGCCCATCGTCCAAGCGCTCAAGTTGGTATCAGAAAACCATCGAAAAGCAGAAATGAAATCAATCTTAATGAACGTCACTCGTGCGGTAGAAGCGGGGACGCCGCTATCAAAAGCGCTACGCAGTGCCAGCGTGCATTTTGATCCACTGTATACCGACTTGATTGCGACAGGGGAGCAATCCGGTAATTTGGCTCAGGTGTTTGAGCGCCTCGCGACTTATCGCGAAAAAAGCGAGCAATTACGAGCAAAAGTGATCAAAGCACTTATTTACCCTGCAATGGTCGTGCTCGTCGCGTTAGGCGTATCCTACCTTATGCTCACCAAGGTAATTCCGGAATTTGAAAAAATGTTTTCCGGCTTTGGTACCGACTTACCTGCCTTTACCCAAATGGTATTAAGCTTATCTGCATGGACACAAAATTGGGGCCTCTTCATTGGATTAACGGCCCTACTCTTACTGATTTCATCGCGTATTATGGCCAAACGCTCTGACCGCTTCCGCCTAATAATGGCCAGAGCCAGCTTGTGCTTTCCCATTCTTGGCCCTGTGCTTTCTAAGGCCGCCATCGCCAAGTTCAGTCGGACACTTGCCACCAGCTTTAGTTCGGGGATTCCAATTCTCACCAGCTTAAAAACCACTTCAAAGACATCCGGTAACATGCATTACCAACTCGCTATTGAAGAGGTATACCGTGATACTGCTGCGGGCATGCCCATATACATTGCTTTGCGAAACTGCAACGTCTTTCCTGAACTTGTATTGCAAATGGTAATGATTGGTGAAGAATCCGGACGTCTAGACGAGATGCTCAATAAAATCGCGACAATTTATGAGTTCGAGGTCGACAACACCGTCGACAATTTAAGTAAAATTTTAGAGCCATTGATCATCGTCTTTCTCGGCGTGGTCGTGGGTGGCTTGGTCACCGCAATGTACCTACCGATCTTTAATTTAATGAGCGTATTGGGATAGAATGTAATCCAAGCAAATTAATCCCATCAAAACAGCGCCTTGCTAATTTGATTTACGCTCAAGAGACAGATATGGAAGTATTCCAGTACTACCCTTGGCTATTCGTCGTGTTTGCCACGATTTTTGGTTTAATCATCGGTAGTTTCCTCAACGTTGTTATTTATCGATTACCGAAGATCATGGAGCTAGAATGGCGGCGTGATTGTGCTGAATCTTTCCCAGAATACCATATTGAGCCTCCTAAAGAGCGCTTAACCTTGAGCGTACCGCGCTCTTCTTGTCAGCAATGTGGCACCCCTATTCGGATTCGAGATAACATCCCTGTCATCAGTTGGCTGCGACTAAAAGGCAAGTGCCACAACTGTCAGTCATCGATCAGCGTCCGCTACCCGCTCATCGAACTGCTCACCGCCATTTGTTCGGGTTTTCTCGCCTTTCATTTCGGTTATAGCGACTTCACGCTTGCGCTAGTTTTCTTTACCTTTGTGTTGATTGCAGCCACGTTTATCGACCTTGATACTATGTTGTTGCCAGATCAACTTACTCTGCCATTAATGTGGACTGGTATCGCTCTCGCACTCACGGAGATCAGCCCTGTGAGCCTGCAAGATTCCATTATTGGCGCTATGGCTGGTTACCTGTGTCTTTGGAGTGTTTACTGGGGGTTTAAACTCCTAACAGGCAAAGAAGGCATGGGCTATGGTGACTTCAAACTGCTCGCGGCACTTGGTGCTTGGCTCGGTTGGCAATCGCTGCCGATGATTATTTTACTATCATCCGTCGTTGGTGTTATTTTCGGTCTTATTCAATTACGTTTACAAAAACAAGGCATCGAGAAAGCGTTCCCGTTTGGGCCTTACTTAGCCATTGCGGGCTGGGTGAGCCTTATTTGGGGCAACCAAATTCTCAACTGGTACTTCACATCGATTCTAGGAGTGTAAATGGCTTTCGTGATTGGCCTAACTGGTGGTATTGCAAGTGGCAAAACCACCGTGGCAAACCTATTCAAACAGCAATTTCAAATTGACATTGTGGATGCTGACATCGTCGCCCGTGAAGTGGTTGATCCGGGAACGCCCGGACTGAATGCCATCATTGCACATTTTGGTCCTGATATTGTCCATGAAGATAACACCTTGGATAGAGCGAAATTAAGAGAAAAGATTTTCTCTTACCCCGAAGAAAAAACATGGCTTAACGCATTATTGCATCCAATGATTCGTGAAAAGATGATTGAAGACTTACAACAAGTCACCTCCGATTACGCCCTTTTGGTTGTCCCCTTGCTGATAGAAAACAAACTTGATAGCTTGTGTAATCGTGTTCTTGTTGTGGATGTCGATCCTCAAACACAAATCTCCAGAACAGTGAAACGCGACAACGTTAGCGAAGAGCAAGCAAAGGCTATCTTGGCGTCCCAAGCATCAAGGCAGCAGCGACTCGCCTTGGCGGATGATGTGGTTAAAAATAACCCTCACGACCCTGATCTTTTGCTTCAAATCACAGATTTGCACCAAAAGTACCTAGCCATGTGTAAGAAAAATCTGCGAAAATAGACCTAATACATACCAAGGCTGATGTTAATGACCACGCACAAATTTGAACATCCATTAAATGAAAAAACTCGCATCTATTTGAGAGTCGAATCGTTGCTGCGTCAGGCTCACTTAGCCTCAGGTTTTGCTGACAACCACCAATACCAGCTTTTCTTTCGAGCACTGTTCGATATGGTTGAAATCTTCGAGCAGATCCAACTAAAAAGTGAGCTAGCGAAAGATCTTGAGAAACAGCGCCTTGCTTATCGCAATTGGTTCAATGTCGATGGTGTTGATCAACAAGCGCTGAGCGAACTCTTAAAAGAGATCGATGTAATTCATAGCCAATTGATGGCGGCGGAGCGCTTTGGCCAATCACTGAAGGAAGACCGTTTTTTAAGCTCTATTCGACAACGCTTTAACCTTCCTGGTGGCTCATGTTGCTTTGACTTACCCGCACTACATTACTGGTTACATTTGCCTATTGATCGTAAGCAACATGACGCGGGCAAATGGCAAGCTAGCCTCAAGCCATTGTCTGATGCCCTGAACCTTTGGCTCAAACTGACTCGAGAAACGGGTCACTTCAAGGATCAGATTGCACGTACAGGCTTTTATCAAAGTGATGCCGAAGAAGCGAATATTCTCCGCTTACACATTCCTATGGAATACGGTGTATATCCTATGATTTCAGGGCATAAAAACCGTTTTGCCATTAAGTTTATCGCCTTTGAAAGCGGACAGGCATGCACTCAAGACGTCGAGTTTGAGCTCGCTGTTTGTAGCTAAACCAAACTCACACTACTATTTTTATACTTCTTTTAACCTCAACTCCGTGGGACTATTTAACCATGTCTAAAATTACTATCGTTCAATGCCCGCAATGTGGTACCGATGTTGAATGGGGCGAACAGAGTCCTTTCCGCCCTTTCTGTAGCAAAAAGTGCCAAATGATCGACTTTGGTGAATGGGCAGATGAAGAGAATACTATCCCTGGTGCGCCGGATATGTCTGACAGTGATGGTTGGTCGGAAGACCCATACTAAGTTCTCAGTTCTAAAATTTGAAAGTTGACGTGAAAGCGTCAACTTTTTTATTGCCCGTCAGAAAACCGTTCTCTTTCGCTTTTCTAGCACTCTCTGCTTGAGCGCATTCCCATTTAAAATTAGGTTTTATTTCATATCGTTAAGTAAATTGTATGTTTCACATACATCAGCAATATATTTAGCTAAGAACGCAGATATTTTTCATTCTACCCAGAAAGAAGCGCGGAGTTTACGCCAGTAAATGAGCACCGATGACAACGGTAGAAAGGGAAATAGCCAGTTATAAGCAAACATAAAAAAACGGAGCCCAAAAGGACTCCGTTTACTATGAGAACGCTAGTTATAGCATTATTTCTTAGCAAGTTTCTCTTTGATACGAGCAGACTTACCAGAACGGTCGCGTAGGTAGTACAGCTTGGCACGACGTACTGCACCACGGCGTTTAACTTCGATGCTATCAACAACTGGAGAGTGAGTTTGGAATACACGCTCAACACCTTCACCGTTAGAGATCTTACGTACAGTGAAAGCAGAGTGAAGACCACGGTTACGGATTGCAATTACAACGCCTTCAAAAGCCTGTAGACGCTCACGTTCACCTTCTTTTACCTTAACTTGTACAACAACAGTGTCACCTGGTGCAAATTTAGGTAGGCCTTGCTTCATTTGCTCTTCTTCAAGAGCTTTGATGATGTTACTCATTTTCTAAATTCCTAGAATAAACTGATACTAAATAAATTAGGTTACTTTGCGTTATGTTCAGTGATGAACTCAGCAAGTAATTGTTCCTGTTCGTCAGTCAGAGCTAGGTTTTCCAGGAGCTCTGGTCTTCTTATCCAGGTACGGCCAAGCGACTGTTTTAGTCGCCAACGACGAATGTCCTTATGGTTGCCTGACATCAGTACCGAAGGCACTGCTTTGTCATCCAACATTTCAGGGCGCGTATAGTGAGGGCAATCTAACAAACCATTCGCAAAAGAATCTTCTTCTGCTGACGCAAAATCCCCTAACACCCCCGGAATAAACCGAGAGACAGAATCAATTAACGTCATGGCTGGAATTTCACCACCCGTCATCACAAAATCCCCAATTGACCATTCTTCGTCAACTTCAGATTGAATGATACGCTCATCTACCCCTTCGTAACGGCCACAAATAAGAAGCAAATTCTCATTTGTTGCCAGTTCTTCAACCCCTTTCTGGTCGAGTTTTCGACCTTGAGGAGAAAGGTAAATAACTTTCGTCTTACCCGGTGAGGCTGCTTTCGCGGTATGAATGGCATCGCGCAAAGGCTGTACCATCATCAACATACCAGGACCACCACCGTAAGGTCGGTCATCGACAGTGCGATGTTTGTCATGAGTGAAATCACGAGGATTCCAAGTCTCAATAGACAAAAGACCTTTTTTAACCGCTTGACCTGTTACCCCAAAATCAGTAACAGAACGGAACATTTCAGGAAAAAGGCTAATTATGCCAACCCACATGTGTTCTCTCGCTCTGTAATTTTGGCGATTAGAATCCAGGATCCCAGTCAACTTCGATCCGTTGAGCTTCGCGATCCACTTTAATGATCACTTGCTCTTCAAGGAACGGAATTAATCGTTCCTTCTGCCCAAAAGCATCTTTTAGATTTGCTTTAACCACTAGAACATCGTTTGAGCCAGTTTCTAGAATGTCAGTAACGACACCCAGATCGTAACCTTTCGTGGTTACCACTTGCATCCCAAACAATTCACGCCAGTAGAACTCATCTTCTGACAATTCAGGCAGTACCGCAGGGTCTATCGCAATTTCAAAGTTCGTCATCAGTTGCGCGTCTTCACGAACATCTAATCCTGCTAGCTTGCATACATAGCCTTGACCATGGCGCTTCCAGCTTTCTACTTTGTACTCAACCCACGAACCCTTTTGGTTAACAAACCAAGGGCTGTAATCAAAAATGCTTTCAGCATTGTCTGTGTAGGAAAAAACCTTGAGCCAACCACGAATGCCGTAAGTAGCACCAAACTTGCCTACAACAATTCTATTGTCGCTCATCGTTTCTTTACCTTTCATCGACATAAGCTAATTTCTACTTCTTAAAAAGAATTAAGCCGCTTTTTGAGCGTCTTTAACTAGCTTAGCAACGCGGTCAGATAGAGACGCGCCTTGACCAACCCAATGGTTAACGCGGTCTAGGTCTAGACGTAGACCTTCTTCTTGACCTTGTGCAGTTGGGTTAAAGAAACCAACTTTCTCGATGAAACGGCCAGTTGCAGCGTTACGGCTATCCGCAACTACGATTTGATAAAATGGACGCTTTTTAGCGCCGTGACGTGCCAAACGAATGGTTACCATGTCGTCCTCTTTGCTTTCTCAAAAATAAAATTAACCCCAAAAACCATTTATAAATTAAATAGCCTGGGGTCTCGTGCCAAAATAAAGCTCCGGAATTTTACTCTTATCCCGGTTCAATGCAAGGGGTTTAGCTACTTTTTCACCAACATAAATTAAAATTTAAGTTTGTGATGCAGCTAACACCCTGAAACTAAAGTGTAGGCAATCGATTAACGACCAAATGGGTTGAAGCCGCCGCCTCCACCCATACCGCCGCCCATCATGCCTTGCATGTTGCGCATCATGCCTTTCATGCCGCCCTTTTGCATTTTCTTCATCATCTTCTGCATCTGGGTGAACTGCTTCAATAGACGGTTAACGTCTTGAACCTGGACACCTGACCCCGCAGCGATACGCTTCTTACGCGAACCTTTAATGATTTCTGGACGCTGACGCTCTTTCATCGTCATTGAGCTGATGATAGCTTCCATCTGTTTGAACATCTTATCATCAACTTTATCTTTCACATCTGACGGCAATTGAGACATGCCTGGAAGCTTATCTAGCATGCCCATCATGCCGCCCATGTTGGTCATTTGACCTAACTGTTCACGGAAGTCTTCTAAGTCGAAGCCTTTTTTCTCTTTGAACTTCTTGGCTAGCTTTTCTGCTTTTTCTTGGTCAACGTTGCGTTGTAGGTCTTCAATCAGCGACAGTACGTCACCCATACCAAGAATACGTGATGCTACACGATCTGGATGGAATGGCTCTAGCGCGTCAGTTTTCTCACCGACACCCAAGAATTTAATTGGTTTACCTGTGATGTGACGAACCGATAACGCTGCACCACCACGCGCATCACCGTCAACCTTGGTTAGGATAACACCTGTTAGCGGTAGTGCATCACCAAAAGCTTTCGCTGTGTTCGCCGCATCTTGCCCCGTCATTGCATCAACCACAAATAACGTTTCAACTGGGTTGATAGCCGAGTGGAGATCTTTGATCTCACCCATCATCTCTTCATCAATCGCCAAACGACCTGCAGTATCGACAATCAGAACGTCGTAGAATTTCTTCTTCGCGTGGTCAATCGCTGCGTTCGCGATATCAATCGGTTTTTGATCCGCTGAAGATGGGAAGAAGTCGACACCAATGTCTGATGCTAACGTTTCTAGCTGTTTGATCGCCGCAGGGCGGTAAACGTCGGCAGAAACAACCAAGACTTTCTTCTTGTCACGCTCTTTTAAAAGCTTAGACAGTTTACCTACCGACGTGGTTTTACCCGCACCTTGTAGACCCGCCATCAAAAGCACAGCAGGCGGTTGTGCCGCTAGGTTCAAAGCTTCGTTAGACTCACCCATGACCGATTCAAGTTCAGTTTGAACGATCTTGATGAACTCCTGACCCGGGGTCAATGATTTAGAAACTTCTACACCGACTGCTTTTTCTTTTACACGGTTAACAAACTCACGGACTACAGGAAGCGCAACGTCCGCTTCCAGTAGCGCCATGCGTACTTCACGTAGGGTTTCTTTAATGTTGTCTTCAGTCAGACGACCTTTGCCACTGATATTCTTCAGCGTTTTGGATAATCGATCCGTTAAATTCTCAAACATCTTTGTCTCTTCGCTAAAATGGCGATTAATTAGGGTGAGTATACCTTAGCCAACGTCACAGTCATACCCGTACTGCCTCTCTATTCCTATATCGTGGACAACGTTGTGAATTTCAACATCTCATCTCACATGATTGTTGAGGTATCTACCGTAGCCCCAAAGCGCAATGCAAGGTATAATTTTCACCAAATTGCACAACAACCTATAGAATTCATGGATAGCTTAATTGCCATCGCGGCAGCCATTCTTTATGTTTTGGCGATTGCGACTATCATACCCGGACTCTCTCAGCAGTCAGGAATCAAAGCAAAAACCGTATTTGCCAGCGCAGCCTGTGCACTTGTTTTCCATGCTTGGATACTGAGCGATCTGATTTTCAACGCCTCAGGGCAAAACCTCAGCATTTTAAATGTCGCCTCACTTATTAGCTTTATTATCTCTTTAGTCATGAGTGTGGCGATGTTGAAGAATCGTTTGTGGTTTTTACTGCCCGTCGTGTACAGCTTTGCTGCGATCAACTTATCTGCTGCCACATTCTTGCCTAGCACCTTCATCAAGCATTTAGAAAACGACCCTAAACTACTCATTCATATTTCTTTCGCACTGTTTTCTTATGCGACATTGACCATTGGCGCCTTGTACGCCCTGCAACTCGCCTGGCTTGATCATAAGCTTAAAACAAAGAAAGCATTAGTGATTAACCCCAATTTGCCACCATTAATGATGGTGGAACGTCAACTGTTCAAAATCATCTTAATTGGTAACTTATTGTTAACGGGTACGCTCATCACTGGCTTTGCTTTTGTGCATGACATGTTTGCACAAGGAAAAGCGCATAAGGGCATTCTTTCTTTCATTGCTTGGGTGATTTACTCCGTCCTACTGTGGGGTCACTACCATAAAGGCTGGCGCGGCCAAAAAGTCACTTGGTTTGCCGTTGCAGGTGCGACTCTTTTGACTCTGGCCTACTTTGGCAGCCGATTTGTTCAAGAGATCATTCTTAATTAATTCAATGAAATAAGGAACCAATGGTTCCTTATTCTTTATCTATCGAGATAAATAAAATAGAGTACCCCTTAGTAGATTGATTTCAAGGCCATGCTTGGCCATAAATACACCAAACATCGACAAGGAACAGCAACGTTTTGGACGACATATCTACGGGTATATTATTTGCGCTACTCGCGTGTCTGATCGTCATATCAGGTTACTTCTCCGGTTCAGAAACAGGGATGATGTCTTTGAACCGTTACCGCTTAAAACACTTAGCCAATAATGGGCATAAGGGAGCGAAGCGAGTCGAAAGGCTGCTCGATCGCCCTGATCGCTTGATTGGTCTTATTCTGATCGGCAATAACCTCGTCAATATTCTTGCGTCTGCCATTGCCACCATTCTTGGTATGCGCATGTATGGTGATTTGGGTGTCGCGATTGCCACTGGTGCACTCACCATGGTGATTCTCGTCTTCGCAGAGGTGACACCAAAAACCATCGCCTCACTGTATCCAGAGCGCGTATCGTACGCGAGCAGTATTCTCCTGACGATTTTAATGAAGCTTCTATCTCCGTTGGTATTGTTAGTCAACTTTATTACCAATGGCTTTATTCGCCTGCTTGGCGTCAAAGCGGACCACTCGACAGAAGATCACCTCAGCTCAGAAGAGCTGCGCACGGTAGTGAATGAAGCAGGAGGGCTAATCCCTCGCCGTCACCAAGACATGCTGGTCTCCATCCTCGATCTTGAACACGTCACGGTTAATGACATCATGGTGCCGCGTAACGAAATTACCGGTATCGACATCAATGACGACTGGAAGTCCATTGTTCGCCAACTCACTCACTCGCCCCATGGCCGAATTGTGCTCTACCGCGATCAAATCGATGAAGTCGTTGGCATGCTGCGTTTGCGTGAAGCATACCGCTTGATGCTGGAGAAGAACGAATTCAACAAAGAGACCCTGCTACGCGCAGCCGATGAGGTGTACTACATTCCAGAAGGCACGCCGCTCAATGTGCAAATGTTGAAGTTTCAACGCAACAAGCAACGTATTGGCTTAATTGTCGATGAATACGGCGACATTAACGGTCTAGTGACGCTAGAAGATATCTTGGAAGAAATTATTGGCGAGTTTACGACCTCTATTTCACCTAGCTTATCGGATGAAATCACCCCCCAAGGTGACGGCAGTTTTCTAATTGAAGGCAGCACCAACATTCGAGATATCAATAAAGGTTTGAAGTGGAAATTACCGACCGATGGCCCAAGGACGCTAAATGGCCTTATTCTTGAACATTTAGAAGACATCCCAGAAAGTCACCTCAGCGTTCAAGTTGCTGGGCACCCGATGGAAATCGTCAACATTGAAGAGAATCGCATCAAACTTGTGAAAGTGTACCCGAAGCTAAAAAAGAGCAGCTGATGTTCCTATTCCTGTGAACAAAAAAAGAGCCTGATATCATCAGGCTCTTGTTCATTAGAATGCTTATGGTTAGTCGATGCGTAGTTCTTTTAGCATGGACTCTGGCAGTGCCAACTCATCATTCTTATTTACAGACACACCAGCATCGAGAATATTTTTCGCAATTTGCTGCGCTTCTCCTAGTGAGTGCATTGCTGCCGTGCCACATTGGTATTCGTTCAGCTCTGGGATCTTATTTTGGCTTTCCACCTTCAATACGTCTTCCATAGAAGCAATCCAAGCGTCTGCTACTTGCTGCTCTGAAGGCGTACCAATCAAGCTCATGTAGAAGCCAGTGCGGCAACCCATTGGTGAGATATCGATGATTTCAACACTGTCACCATTGAGATGGTTACGCATAAAGCCCGCATATAGATGCTCAAGCGTATGAATGCCTCGCTCAGAAAGAATATCTTTGTTGGGTGCAGTAAAACGTAAGTCGAATACCGTGATGGTATCCCCTTTCGGGGTCTGCATAGTTTTTGCCACGCGCACCGCTGGCGCATGCATGCGAGTGTGATCAACGGTAAAGCTATCTAATAAAGGCATTACATCTCTCCTGATTGTAACCACCAACACCGAAGGTATTGGTATTGATTTCTATTTATTCCCCCAAAAAGACAATCATTCGGGGACTAAAAGAACCAGCCGCTGTTGTCTTCCAGTTCCTGACGACATTGCTTCAGCTGCCAGCCATACGTTTTAGCTGTTTGCTCGACGCGTCTTGCGACCTTAATCAAGTTCGGCTTACTCTTATAAGTACCTCGCTTATAACCACCACGCCCCTCATGGTAAGCAAGATATTGGTTATATGGATCCCATAATGAGGTGCCTAATTGTCGACGAGTCTCATGAGTGTACCAACCAACAAACATCATTGAGTCATCAAAGCTAGTACGTGACCCACCTTGTCCCGTTGCTTTCTGAAAATCTTTCCAGGCAGGGTCCTGGGCTTGAGCATAACCGTAAGCACTGCTCACTCGTCCCCATGGAATAAAGCCTAGAATATAATTTTTCGGAGGCTTTGCATCATGACGAAAACTACTTTCTTGCTTAAGAATAGCCATCGCGACATTGATTGGCGTCCCCCATTCCTCTTCCATGTCCTTGGCATCTTCATACCAACCAGATTTTTCTCGGAAAATTTCACATAGGTTATCTTGCTGCTTTGGGGGCGCAGTCGCACAACCGGCTAACAATACACTCCCGAACACCGAGACCACTAATGGCTTAATGTTCAATCCCTGCCCTTACTACTTTATGCTTATTTAGATAAGCATTGGTATTATTGTTTTAGATAAGCAAAGTAGTCTTCTAAAAAGTCATCAAACGACAAGGTGTCGCTTTGCTCTGCTTGTTGTTGTTTCCCAACTGAAGTGGTCACTTCCGTTTCCATAATAGTTTCTGAGTACTGCTCGTAACGATGAGCAAGATTTTCTTCACGGAACTTCATGCCTAATGCACAGCCCACTTTGCCTAATCCACCGTGCTCTTTGGTCAGTTCAAGCAGCTGACCTGAAATCGTCAACTCTGGATCATCAATCCATTCTTCTAACTTATCACATACCGCTTGATAAGCATTGCCACCCACAACCGTGTCCATTTCAAACGCGATTTGACGAAGTTCAGCGAATACACGATGAGCCCAGTCTTGTAGAGATAAACGCTCACCTTGACAGCCGATTTGTAACATCAGCCCTTTTTCACGACCAGAAACAATCACCTTGTTCCAGTTGTCACGCCAGCATGCAAGCTCGCAATTGTCCATCGGTTCAGAATCAGAAAGCGCCGCCCAAGTGAGAAATAGGTCGAGGAAGCGAACTTGCTCTTCACTTACCCCTACCGCACTAAATGGGTTTACATCCAACGAACGAACTTCAATGTACTCTACACCGGCACGATTAAGTGCTTCTGATGGTTTCTCACCGCTCTTCGTCACTCGTTTAGGACGAATTGGGGCATAAAGTTCATTTTCAATCTGCAGAATATTCGAGTTCAGCTGACGATATTCGCCATCGACCTTCACACCAATCTGAGCAAACTCTTCTGATGGATGACGAATCGCATCACTCAAACCATCAAGATACTGTTCAATGCTGTTAAAGCCAATCTTAAGTACACTTTGCGCGCTGTTGGTGTAACCGAGATCACTTAGGCGTAGCGATGTCGCTTTTGGCAAGAATAACGTGCCACCAATTTTCTCAAATGGCAGATCGGTTTCACGACCTTGGATAAAAGAGCCACATAAGGCAGGAGAAGCACCAAAGAAATAAGGGATCATCCAACCAAAGCGATAGTAGTTACGGATCAGAGCAAAGTAAGCCGCGGATTTGGTGTTTTGACGCGCCTGCTCATCTTGTTCGCCATACAGCGCATCCCAGAATGATTCCGGGAATGAAAAATTAAAATGCACGCCAGAAATAATCTGCATTAAACTGCCGTAACGGCGCTTCAGGCCTTCACGGTAAAGCGTTTTCATTTTTGCTGCATTGGATGAACCATACTGAGCCAATTGAATGTCATCTTCACTGCCTACGTAACATGGCATTGAAAGTGGCCACATTTTCTCTTCACCCATTTTGGTTTGTGTAAAGTGGTGAATGTCTTTCAACTGCCCCATCAATTCAGAAACCTCATGGGAAACTGGAGTAATAAACTCCAACAGAGATTCAGAAAAGTCTGTGGTGATCCACTTGTTTGTGAATGCTGAGCCCAAGCCCTCTGGGTGAGGAGTGGTTGCAAGGCGTCCATCCTGACGATAACGCAAAGTTTCTCGCTCAACACCACGTCCAAACTGCGTAAATACTTCTGGGTTTGATGCAACTTGTTTTAGTCGCGCAGCAAAATCAGTCAAAATGAGGTTCGCTTATATTGGGAGCAGGTCACTTACCAAGACGAGTAAGTGAAAGCTAAATTATTGATATATAATCCATCTAGATAAATAACCCATCAAAAAGTCATTTATCTAGTTAGAAACGAATAGCGGAGAGTCTCCTCTCCGCTATTAAATGTGTACTCTATCGAATGATTTCAAGCTCTTCCACGTCTTTCCCCAACTTTTCTAGTTGAGGACGAAGGGATTTTGCATCCCCGACGACGACGATTTGATAATCATTCGGATCAAACCATTTTTGCGCTAACGCATCGAGTGTTCGTTTGTCCACGGTATCAACAATAGCATTACGTTGTTGTAAGTAATCTTTGTCTAAGTTGTACTTCAAAATATCACTGATGAGTTTGCCTTTTTGTGTTGGTGTTTCATATTTCAGTGCATCTTTTTGACCGACCGCTTGGCGCATAAATGTCATCTCATCATCAGTCATGCCGGCTTGAGAGTATTCATTCAGCTCATTTTCCATTTCAACGATAGATGCCACCGTCGAGTCTGCACGCACTTGTGCTGTAAATACAACCGAGCCCGTTTCTACATTACCTGAGAAGTAACCGAATGCCCCATAAGTGTAGCCTTTATCTTCACGTAAGTTTTGGTTAATGCGGCTATTGAAATTACCTGATAAGTTAAAGTTCGCAAGTTGGCTTAAATAGAAGTCACCCGTCGCATCATAAGGCATGCCTTGACGAACCAACATCACCACACTTTGCGGTGCTCCAGGCTTATCCACGAGATGAATTTTTTGCTCACCTAACGGCAAGATGCTCTGTGGAGCATAAAGCGGCGCGGCCTCATCTTCCCAGCTTGACCAAAACGCCAGTTGCTTTTGGATATCTTGCTTGGAGATATCACCAACCACCACAATCTGTGCACTTTGCGGCGTATAATGCTTGGTATAGAAATCTCGTACATCGTTCAATGTTAGGGCATTCAAGCCTGCTTGCGTGCCATCTTTCGGACGGGCAAATACGGAATCCCCATAAAGTACTTGCCGGCTTGCTTGTGACGCCATCCAGCTCGGGTTTTGTTGCTCATATACCAACCCCTCTAACGCTTGCACTTTCACACGCTCAAAGTCTTCCTCTTTGAAAGCAGGAGATAAAAGCATCTCTTCAACAATCTTTAAGGTTGGCGCTAGATTTTTTGCTAACGATGAAACACTGATGTTGGTCGTGTAGCCTGATGCTTCCACCGAAATCATGCTACCTAGCTTATCCAGTTCAGCTTGAATATCTTCGACGCTGCGCTTAGTGGTACCTTCTTGCAACATTGCTGCCGTCAATTGCGCAAGACCTTCTTTACCTTTATCAACGAAGCGTGTTCCCGCAGGTAGACTAAATTGCATCATCACGGTTGGCGTTTCAGTACTCACTGTCCCTAACAATTCAGAACCGTTGTCGAAATGAATGCCGTACAATTTTGGCATGGTTGCTTCAACCGGAGCCCCTGCAGGTGGCTGAACCGAGCGTTCAAAGTTATCTGTTGCACGACGGTAAGCTAATTGATCATCGGTTATCTTTTGATATTCTGGAAGCGTGCGTTTTGGCGTGACGAACGTTGCAGGTTTCACTGCAAGATCTACTTTACCTTTCGGTACCACGCTCAACGTCACTTTATTCTTGCCTTGGATAAAGTCACTGTACGCTTTTTCCACTGACTCTGGCCTCACCGCACGGATCTGCTCGAGCTGTTTTTCAATCAAATCTGGCTGACCGAAGAAGGTTTGATTTGAAGCCAATTGAGTCACTTTGCCTTTCACGCTTTCCAGGGCAAAGATCGCGTCTGCTTCCGCTTGCCCTTTCAATTGGTCAAGACGATCTTTCGTTACGCCCTCTTTACTGAACTTATTCAGTGACTGCATCAGTTCATCATAAAGTTTAGACAAGTCGCCTTTCTCTCCAGAATCGCCCATCGCGTAGACATAGAAGTTACACGACAACTCAGCACAATCATGGAATGAGCCTGCATCCACCGCTTTTTGAGTCTTCACCAAGTCTTGGTAAAGAAGGCTATTGGTACCGCTACCTAGCACACTAGATAAAGTATCGAGTGACGCTTGGTTGGCTTCACCACTGTAAGTGGTTGGCCAGGCGATCATGACCATTGGTTGTTGAATACGATCTTCCAATGTAATGAATTTATTCTCTTCAAGCTTCGCAGGTTGCTTCGGCGCGTTATCGACTTCTGGACCACGAGGAATTGAGCCAAAGTACTTGTTAACCCACGCTAGGGTTTGCTCAACATCAATATCGCCACCAATGGTAATGACCGCATTGTTCGGGCCATACCAGCGAAGGAAAAAGGCTTTCAGATCGTTAACATCAACACGGTCTAAATCTTCCACATAGCCGATCGTTTGCCATGAATATGGGTGACCTTCAGGGTATAGCGCTTCCGCCATACGTTCCCAGATCAAACCATAAGGGCGGTTGTCATAACGCTGAGCACGCTCATTTTTTACCGTTGAACGCTGAATTTCGAATTTCTCTTGTGACACCGCATCCAATAAAAAGCCCATACGATCGGATTCTAACCACAACATTTTCTCGAGTTGATTCGCCGGGACAGTTTCAAAATAGTTCGTGCGATCGCGGTTAGTTGTACCATTTAACGTACCACCCGCTTCGGTGATGATTTTAAAGTGCTGTTGATCACCCACGTTTTCTGAGCCTTGGAACATCATGTGCTCGAAGAAGTGAGCAAAGCCAGATTTACCGATATCTTCACGTGCTGAGCCAACGTGATAAGTCACATCAACATGCACCAGTGGGTCTGAATCTTCCGGAGCAAGGATCACCGTCAGACCATTATCAAGTTGATATTTCTGGTATGGAATTTTGACCTTGCCAGCTTCTGTTTTCGACGACTCAACGAAAGTCACTCCATCAGGCAGTGAAACCGGGGCGTTTGATGCACAGCCCGTGATCACCAGCAGTGAACACGTGCTAACCCAAAACATTCTCATGCGCTTTCCTTAAAATAAACCGAAATAGATAGCGGCTAGTAGACTGTACCTTGCCGCTTTACCTAAAAATATAACAACCATACACGGCAGAAATTTCATCCTTAACCACCCTGCAGCTAAACATAGCGGGTCGCCAATCACTGGCAACCAGCTAAAAAACAATCCCCAGTAACCGTACTTTGCCAACCACTTCAATGCCGTGTGGCCATGTTTTTCATCTTGGGTTTTATTGGGGATCCAGAGCCCAAGCCAGTAATTGGTGAGACCGCCGAGGGTATTACCAATTGTGGCAACGGTAATGATAGAAGATACGGAATACTGATTTAATGAAAGAGTGGCGATCAATCCTGCTTCTGAGCCACCCGGTAACAAGGTGGCACTGAGAAATCCCGTCATGAACAACACCCATAATGCAGAATCAGAGAACCATAACGCTAAGTTTTCAAAGGCAGCATTAAATGCCTCTAACATGTCATATCAAGCAATATCTTGCCTCGCGTCCGTCCGGATTCAACTTGCCTGTGGGCATCCACAACCTCACTCATCGGATAGACTTGTTGAACTTCAGTTTTCAGTAACCCGACGCCCACCATATAAAGTAAAGTGTCGAGTTGCTCGCGATCAGGTTCGACCAACATTCCACTGGCTTCAAAACCAAGTAGCTTTGCTTTCTCACAAATCAGCTCAGCGGTGATGGTTGGAAGGGTAATGACTCTTGCATTATCAGTAAGACACTTGAGCGCATCTAATGCCGCATCGCCACCGACAAGATCAATCAAAACATCCACATCTTCAACATGTTCAGACACTGGAGCAAATTGATAGTTCACTGCGTGCGCCCCTAATGTGGCGAGGTAGTCTAAGTTCCGCTCACTGCAAGTGGTAAACACTTCCGCTTTAGCCGCCACTGCTATCTGCACCGCTAAATGCCCAACACCACCAGCACCCGCCAGAATCAATACACGATCGCCTTCAGTAACATTCGCTTTACTGAGCGCTTGAACTGCAGTTTGCCCTGCCAGGGGCAGTACTGCCGCAGCTTCAAGCGTCACGGTACTTGGAACATGGCAGAGCTCAGACTCTGGCACGCAAACATATTGACTGTAGCCACCACCACGAATTGGAAAGCCAATGAAACCTGCCACCTCATCACCCACCTTAAAACGTGAGGTGTTATCACCGCATGACACCACCTTACCAGAGATATCGTAGCCCGGAACCCAAGGTAGATTGTCTTTGTTTTGTGCCGCTGCCCAGCCAAGTCCTGCTCGCGTTTTTACGTCAATGGGATTGACGCCAGCATAGGCAACTTTAATGAGAACCTCACCAGTTTGAGGTGATGGTGTTGATGCGTTTTGGACCGCGAGAACGTCTGCCTCGCCAAATTCGGTAATCACTATCTGTTTGTGTTCCATAACCCATTCCCTGAGAGAAAACAAAAGGGATGCCTCGGCATCCCTTTGACTATAAACTATTTTGTTTGCTGAAGTTAATCGCCAATGTGTAAATTGGTTGATAATTCTATATCACAAATCACCAACCAAGATCTCTAGGCACATCGACTACCCCACTAGGGCAAGCAGAATACCTGCGGCAACTGCCGAACCTAATACGCCTGCAACGTTTGGCCCCATCGCATGCATCAATAAGAAGTTTTGCGGGTTTGCTTCTAAACCAACTTTGTTAACAACTCGCGCTGCCATTGGTACTGCTGATACACCCGCCGCCCCAATAAGTGGGTTGATGTCTTCTTTTGAAAACTTGTTCAGCAACTTCGCCATCAGCACACCGGCCCCTGTACCAATACTGAATGCCACCGCCCCCAGTCCCAAGATACCTAGTGTTTCTATGTTTAAGAACTGTTCAGCTTGTAGCTTAGAACCAACACCAAGACCTAAGAAGATAGTCACGATATTGATCAATTCATTTTGTGCTGTTTTCGATAGACGATCCACCACTCCCGCTTCACGCATCAAGTTACCCAAACAGAACATACCCACCAGAGGTGTGGCTGATGGTAAGAACAGAATCGTCATCAGTAGCACAGCAAGTGGGAAGAGTACTTTTTCCCACTTACCCACATGGCGAAGCTGAGCCATTTTGATTTGGCGCTCTTCTTTGGTTGTCAGTGCTTTCATGATTGGTGGTTGGATGATCGGCACCAACGCCATGTAGCTGTATGCGGCAACCGCAATGGCTCCGAGCAGATCTGGAGACAGCTTACTCGCTAAGAAAATCGCCGTTGGGCCATCGGCTCCCCCGATGATCGCAATAGACGACGCATCGGCCATCGAGAACTCCATACCCGGCACATAGTTAAGCAAGATTGCCCCAAATAGCGTGGCGAAAATACCAAACTGCGCTGCCGCGCCCAACCAAAGTGTTTTTGGGTTTGCGATCAAAGCACCAAAGTCGGTCATTGCACCTACGCCCATAAAGATCAATAGCGGGAACACGCCCGACTCGATCCCGATGTAGTAAACGTAGTACAACAGACCACCCGGCTCGGTGAAACCCGCATTCGGAATATTCGCTAAAATAGCACCAAAACCAATGGGTAATAAAAGTAATGGTTCAAAGCCTTTTCGAATCGCTAAAAACAGCAAGGTACAGCCAACCAGCATCATGCAGATTTGGCCAAACTCAAAGTTAGCGATCCCTGTTTCTGACCATAGGGTCATCAATCCGTCCATGATACTCCCTTACCCCAGACTCAGAAGTGGCGAACCAACCGTAACGGCATCCCCTTCCTTAACGTTCAATTCTTGCACCACGCCACCACGTGCTGCGCGAACTTCCGTTTCCATCTTCATGGCTTCAAGGATCAAAAGAACGTCACCTTCTGCCACTTCAGCGCCCAGTTGGACATTCACTTTGAAGATGTTGCCTGCAAGAGGAGCCGGAACCGCTTCTGCGGTACTATTCGCAGGTGCACTTGGTGCTGTAGTTTGAGCAGGTGCTGCCGCTGCATTTGGCGTCACTGACGTTAATTGACCTTGAGCACCAACTTCAACTTCAACTTCATACACTTGACCATCAACACGAACACTGTAAGTTTCAACGCCACCAGCGGTAGGCTGTGCTGTAGGCGCAACAGCAGGTTTCGCTGCTTCTAGCGTTGGAGCTGGTTCAAATGCATCTGGGTTGCCACGGTTTTTCAGGAACTTAAGTCCAACTTGAGGGAATAGCGCGTAAGTCAGCACGTCATCGACACGCTCACTCGCTAGCTTAATGCCTTCAGATTGCGCTTTTTCCATCAAATCAACCGTTAGAGCTTTCATTTCAGCTTTAAGCAAATCTGCGGGGCGACACGTGATCGCCTCTTTGCCATCAAGCACTTTCGCTTGTAGTTCGGAATTCACTGGTGCGGGAGCTACACCATACTCACCTTTTAGGACACCAGCGGTTTCTTTCGTGATGCTCTTGTAGCGTTCACCCGTTAATACGTTGATCACTGCTTGAGTACCAACGATCTGAGAAGTCGGTGTAACGAGAGGAATAAAACCTAGATCTTCACGTACGCGAGGGATCTCTTCTAATACTTCATCAATACGATCCGCTGCGCCTTGCTCTTTTAGCTGGCCTTCCATATTGGTCAGCATACCACCCGGAACTTGTGCAATCAGAATGCGAGAATCGACGCCTTTCAGCTGACCTTCCCATTTTGCATACTTCTTACGCACTTCACGGAAGTAAGCAGCAATCGGCTCGATTTGTTCAAGCTTAAGGTTAGTGTCGCGCTCAGTGCCTTGCAGCATCGCCACAACGGTTTCTGTTGGCGTATGGCCATAAGTACAACTCATCGAAGAGATTGCAGTATCAAGAATATCAATACCTGCCTCTACTGCTTTCACCGCTGTCGCCGTTGAAAGGCCAGTGGTTGCATGACAGTGAAGCGCCAATGGGACATCACACGAGGCTTTGATTCGAGTGATCAGTTCTTCCGCCTCATATGGCTTAAGCAGACCCGACATGTCTTTAATACATAAAGAGTGACAGCCTAGATCTTCCAAACGTTTTGCTAAATCTACCCAAGTATCTGCGTTGTGGACCGGGCTGGTAGTGTAAGACAACGTACCTTGCGCATGAGCGCCAACATCAACTGCGGCTTTCACTGCAGTTTGAAAATTACGTACGTCATTCATCGCATCAAAGATACGGAACACATCCATACCATTTGCGTGCGCACGCTCAACAAACTTCTCTACAACGTCATCAGCGTAATGGCGGTATCCCAGAAGGTTTTGACCACGAAGTAGCATTTGCATTGGCGTGTTCGGCATCGCTTTTTTCAGCTCACGCAAGCGTTCCCATGGGTCCTCCCCAAGGAAACGAATGCACGAGTCAAACGTCGCGCCCCCCCAGGTCTCTAGCGACCAATACCCTACCTTATCTAACTCTGCTGCAATAGGCAGCATATCTTCGATACGCATGCGTGTAGCAAACAATGATTGATGGGCGTCACGAAGGACCACATCCGTGATAGCTAGTGGTTTCGACATGCTCTTAAACTCCTTTTTAATCCTATATTTCGGCTACTTCGCGATAGAGGTGCGATGTTGATGAATCGCAGCTGAGATCGCCACCACGACTTGTGGACTAACAGCTGAAGAGGTTGATTGAACGTTGGTATTTATTTTTGGTGCTGCGATCGGCTCTGGCACTTCTTCTGGTACCAATTTGGACAGTAGCCGAACGAGATAAACTAAAATTGTGAGGAAAATAAATACGACCGCCATCCCTGTTAACATCAGAGTGGCCGCATCGACTAGCAGGCTTCCTATATTCGTCATGTTGCTTCCTTTCTTTGTCATCCTGACAATGCGCAGGACTCTTATCACGTCAAATCCCGACCGTTCGATTATCTCGATTGGTTAAATTTTGTCAATTTTGTTTAAGATAGGTTTTAAAAAACCTCAATAAATGACTATTTATTCACCAAACCGATCACAAAACGATAGAAACGACTCATCAACTAATGAGGTGTTCAACATATAAGCAGAATAAATCATAGGAGGCAGAAAAACTGCGATTGGGATTTAAAAACAAAGAATGTGTATGTTAAGGAAAGTAAAATCAAAACAGATTTCTAGCCAAAAAAACAAACTTTAAACAAATTATTAACACCAACAGAACAGATACATTTCTCTATCCTATCGCTATCAAGTGCACCTGTGGTCTAAATTGGTCTGATTTCCGAGACATGAGAGACAAACTAAACATGGAAATGACAAGATATGACTATTTAGTCACTGATGAACCTTCCAGATCACGCGCGCTTACTTTTATATCATTAATCAGCCAACCCTCCATTCATACGCACCATCTTTATGGCATCGTGACGAGAGTGCACATCGAGTTTCTTATATAATCGGTAGATGTGGCTCTTTACTGTGCTTTCGGATAAAAACAACTGAGATGCAATCTGTTGGTTTGAATTGCCATAAGCAAGCAACTCTAGGACTTGTCGTTCACGACTGGTCAACTCATCATACTCACACTCCATCACAACGTTAGAATGACGGTAGTTACTGATAAGCTTTTCCAAGTATCCTCTTGGCAACCAGAGTCCACCTTTAAAGATATAATCGACACTTTTACTAATGTGGGTCACGGCTGCACTACGCAGTAAAATGCCTTTCAGAAACTTCCAACGTAGCAACTCATTATCAACTTGGCTGTTTGGCACGTTATGAACCATCAACGGCCAACCAAGTAAATCAAAGTCAGGTAATAACCCTAAAGACTCAAGTTGCACCAAGTAATCGTAATCAATAAACACAAGATCAATATTAACAGTATGACTGCGAAATACTGCTTCTTGCGGCGAACAGATCATGACTTTCACGTGGCTAATTGTTGAAAGTTGACTCTCTATTAAACTGGTTTGAAGATTGCTCTCTGCAAGCAAGAGAAGATGTTTTATTCTCATTTATCCTCCATTTTACGACACCTTTACCACTCCCTACCTGTGCTGATTCCATGTACGTGGAACTACGAGTAATTGAAATATCGATAGCAAGAATATAGCAGTTCAGTCGGACTTTATGCCTAACAAGCTGTTGCCCCACATACACCAAAAGATTAGTCAAATTTCAGCGAGAAGCAGAGTGACTTCATACCCTACTATTTTAACTGGTTGTTCTTAAGTAAAGTTCTTATTTAAAACTCTCATGAACAACGATATTTCTTTCTGAAATGCCAATATTCCAAGTAACTTTCTGCATACTTTTTCAATCTTTTTTACCCTAAAATCTCATACTTGAAACACTCTCTCGCATACAACATCACCTAACTTGATGGTTATAAAACGCTTTCATTTCACTTAAAACGCCCCTTCTAAGACTTCGCTTATTACTAAGGCCAATTTTCTCACCCTTGAGAATCTTACTCGTGATCTCTTACCTATACTTCCAGCGCTTCCAAGCCAAAAGAGGCAGCAAGAAGTTAACGTGCAGTCATTTTTTTAACAGGAACAAAGGTAATGGAGTGATCAATTATGACGCTTAACAAGACAGGGCTTGCTATCGCAATGTCTGCGATTTTATTGAGTGGTAACGCATTAGCTAATAATGGCATCGATGATGGCAAAAGTAATAATCAGTGGGACGACAGTGCCAACACACTTTCTGTCACTGATAGTATGAATGACAACAGTAATAATAGTGACAACAGTAATAACAGCGACAACAGCGACAACAGCAACACGCAGTCGTTAGGTCTTACTGATAGCAATAATGACAACAGTAACAATAGTGACAACAGTAATAACAGCGACAACAGCGACAACAGCAACACGCAGTCGTTAGGTCTTACTGATAGCAATAATGACAATAGCAACAACAGTACTAGCAATGCTAATGACAACAGTAATAGCAGCGACAACTCTAACGCGAGTACTAACTCTAGTTACAACGACAATAGCGCTACTGCGGCTAATGACAACAGTAACAGCAGTGATAACTCGAATGCGAGTACAAACTCAAGTTACAACAATAACAGTGACAATCGTAACCAAGCAGACTCACGAGATCTGTCAGACAGTCGTGATATGAGTGACAGCAGAAGTTATGCAAATGACAACAGTAACAACAGTGATAACTCGAATGCGAGTACAAACTCAAGTTACAACAATAACAGTGACAATCGTAACCAAGCAGACTCACGAGATCAGTCAGACAGTCGTGATATGAGTGACAGCAGAAGTTATGCAAATGACAACAGCAACTCAAGTACCAACGACAGCTACAACGACAACAGTGACAGTCGCAACCAAAGTGATTCGAGTACAACGACGACTCGTAGCAACAATGACAACAGTAACTCTAGCACCAATGACAGTTACAACGACAACAGTGACAGCCGAAGCTATGCAGACAACAACTCTGACAATCGTGACCAGAGTAATTCGAGTACTAACAATAGCTATAACGACAACAGCGACAGCAGTATTAATACAGCTGATAGCTACAACACCTTACAGATGGATTCGGATACGGTTGTAGCGACATCTGAAGTCATGGGTTCCGTTAGCGCTACATCAGTAAATTACTCAACAATGGAAAAAGACTCTACTGTTCGAGTTGATAACGTAAATAACCTTGGTGGTATGGATGGTGCCTCGGGTATTACCACAGTGGCACAAAGCGCTGGCGGTAACGCACTGATTCAACAATCTGTAGCGACCAACGCGAGTGTCTTTACCGGCGACTAATGAGCATTATTAGGAGAAAGCGATGCGTTTGGCACTGTGTACCTTGGGTATGATAATTGCCGTTTCCGTCAATGCTGATGAGATAACGTTGTCTGACGAAAGTGCTAGCCTCGAAACCATGAGTGAAGCGAGAGGTGGTCAACATATCGATATCGATCTTGACCTTGTCTATGCAGAATCAGATGTTTATGGGGTATCGTCAGATAACGTAGCCAATAACACCGTTAGCGGAAATAACATTTTATCACCAGGTGCGTTCGCAGACAGTTCAGGGATATCGAGCGTGATTCAGAATACTGGTAATAACGTTCTTATTCAGAACTCAACCGTCGTTAACCTGACACTCAAGTAAATAATATGAGAATTGTTCGAAACATAACTTGGCTGATGCTGGCAATGTCAGCATCAGCCAACTCTTTAGAATTTCTTCCACATCGAGCTCACTACTCAGTGCCAGTAAAAAGCTATAAGGAGATAGTCTTTGGAGATGTCTTTCGTCAACAATATGATTTTAGCTGTGGTTCAGCCGCGTTGGCATCATTACTTACTTATCATTATGAAACGCCATCATCAGAACAAGACATTTTTGAGAACATGTATCGCAATGGTGATAAGGAAAAAATTAAAGAGAAAGGCTTCTCTCTCCTTGATATGAAAATGCACCTCGCTTCCATTGGCCTTAACTCTGACGGCTTCAAAATCGGACTAGAGAAAATTCGCAAAGTCGGCGTACCAGGTATTACCTTGGTCAATTTTGATGGCTATATGCACTTTGTTGTTATTCGGGGGATGAACAAAGACTCGGTGATCTTAGGTGATCCCTCACGAGGCACGATGATCATGAAATACGAAGAGTTTCAAAAGTATTATCAGGGCATTATCTTATTGGTCCGTAACGAAGCTGAAATGGGGCGTACAAGCTTTATTACCGATGATCAGTTTGCCATTTATCAAGCGTCACCACTAGAAAGCGGTGTACCTAGAGATTCACTAGGGGTATTTAGCATTACCCTCCCTGTCGATGGTGAGAATTAAACTAAGGTAACTATCATGTTTTTTAGCCGGCTTTTTCTCGTTGTTTGCATTTGTACCTTGTCGCTATTTGCTCGAGCAGACGTTATTAGCATTGAAGGAGTAAAACCACTTACTCACGAATCTTTGTCACAATACCGGGGTGGCTTTCAAGTCACTGACGACTACATCATCAACATCGGCCTCAGTATCACTACGACAATTAACGGTGAGAACCTCCTCAACACTACGATCGCCAATTTAGTAATAGAGAATGGCAATTTGACCAACATCAACGCAATTAATGATGCCAATAATCCGGAGCATGCTCAATTTGACCAAGGGATTGTCAATATCGTTCAATTTGGTGAAGGCAATATTGTCGATGACAACACTCTAAACTCTCCTAATATGGCACCAACTCAAAGACCGAACGTCGTGAGTTCTGAGCTTATCAATTCCAGTATTATCAACATCATTCAGAATACCACAGACAACAGCGTAATAGGTCTCAACACTCTCGTCGATATTGACGCGCAAGTTAGCGGCGTCATGCAGCAAATCCGAGCCAATCAGCAATTAGAAGACGCATTATTAAATCACCTTCAATAGCTGCAGCTACACATTTCATGTGGCTGGTGAGATAGACACTATCAGAGATTAAATGGCACACGAATGGTTAATTGGAAATCTGGTGTATCTTCGGTTAAGCCTGCTTGAGCACTAACATTAATTGAAGTCCGCCTGCTAAACGCATAATTGATACCAAAAGTCAGAGAGTCCAACTGGAGCAATTTCGCATCGTCAGCAGAACGCCCATCGACCTTACTTTTCAAAATCGTCTTGTGACTCAAACCAAGTGAAAATGACAAGTTTGGATTAACAGCAAAACCCATTCCCCCCGACAAAGCAATGGTATCACCTAAGTCAACATCAGCATTATTATCCCCCACCGTTACGGATTTCTCTAAGTTGTAGATGTAACTTAAGTTAGCGAATAACACGGCAGGATCAGTCGGATAAATCATCGTGACACTTGGCTCAAAACTCCAGAACCCCGATCCTGTAGGCACATCACTGAATGAATTACTTCCTTCATCAATAGAGACCTCGTAGGGAGAGCGACCTGTATCAGACTTTACTCTCAAACCACCAATCCAATATGGTGCGCTCTCAAAGTTAAACTGGTGACGTACTGCAAACTCCACATCTCCTAAACCACCACCATCGATGGTTGTATTGATGACTGATGGAGACCCATCTTGGATCGGACGCACCGACACTTGATCATTTCTGTAAACATAAGGCAGGCGAATTTCCAATTCGGTAGCATTCGTCAAGCCGTAGCGTGTCGTTAAACCTAAAGTCATCGTTGTTCTGTCCGCATCACTGACTTCGATTCGACCAACAATCAATGTGGGTAGCACGGTATAACCAACGACAGATACCTTATTTGAAGAGTTTTGGCTGTAGTTAAGTGAGGAGTCGAATGACCAACTTCCTTTGGGTGTGAGCACGCCTGGGCGGTCTATGACGTCGCCTACCGTTTGAGCGCGCTGTGGGATGTCATCACCTTCAGCCGCCCACACACTATGCGCGAAAAATAATGTCCCAAGGGTTACGCCCATCAAAGTTTTCCCTAACATCAAAGCATCCTTTCTTAATGGTAGTTATATACGATTAGGCTAGATTTCTTTATTTCGCAATATGTTGGCTTTAATAACTTGAGCAGTCTTAAAACATAAACTTATAAGAGAGAAGATGAATGGTGTGAAAAACTCGAAATCTCGAGATACAAAAAAGCCCCGCATAAGCGAGGCTTTTGTTGGAAGTGGCGCGTCCTGGAGGATTCGAACCTCCGACCGCCTGGTTCGTAGCCAGGTACTCTATCCAGCTGAGCTAAGGACGCGCAGTTTTCGTTATCAAACCTGTTGAACAACAGGTTCAATATCAGGATTTCGATTTGTATCAAATCAAACCCTAAAGAGTGGCGCGTCCTGGAGGATTCGAACCTCCGACCGCCTGGTTCGTAGCCAGGTACTCTATCCAGCTGAGCTAAGGACGCGCAGTTTTCGACATCAAGCCTGTTGAACAACAAGGGTCAATATCAGGATTTCGATTTGTATCAAATCAAACCCTAAAGAGTGGCGCGTCCTGGAGGATTCGAACCTCCGACCGCCTGGTTCGTAGCCAGGTACTCTATCCAGCTGAGCTAAGGACGCGCAATAATATATATTTTACTGTGTATAACCCGTTTATCAAACGAATTATTAAATAGTGGCGCGTCCTGGAGGATTCGAACCTCCGACCGCCTGGTTCGTAGCCAGGTACTCTATCCAGCTGAGCTAAGGACGCGCAGTTCTTCTTGCTAAAGAAGCTGTGAAACAAGTCACATTTTATTTCTTACGAAACAAAAAAAAGGCCAATCGGCCAGTCAATGAATGGCGGTGAAGGAGGGATTCGAACCCTCGATACGGGATAAACCGTATACTCCCTTAGCAGGGGAGCGCCTTCAGCCTCTCGGCCACCTCACCGTTTTCATTGTTATATCTCCGAGGAGATATGGCGCGTCCTGGAGGATTCGAACCTCCGACCGCCTGGTTCGTAGCCAGGTACTCTATCCAGCTGAGCTAAGGACGCACTTTTTGTTGATTTCTCAACGTTGCAAGAATGGCGGTGAAGGAGGGATTCGAACCCTCGATACGGGATAAACCGTATACTCCCTTAGCAGGGGAGCGCCTTCAGCCTCTCGGCCACCTCACCGTCTTGCGGAGGCACATATTACGTTTTACCGAAAATATGTCAAACACTTTCTTTAAAAAAAAACGCAAAAAACGTTTAAGCGGTGCGGATTTAATCAAAGCGATCGTTAAATGAACTTTACCACTCTATTATGATGAAAAAAAGAGACTACTCTCTTAAAAAAATACATTTATATCCAGTTCGCTCGCGATGGTTGATTTCGCGTTCAGTCACTTAGATATATGGCACAAACTAAAAAGGCTAGCCCGTAGGCTAGCCTTTTCCATTCAAACTAAGTTCTGTAAACAGGAGCGACTTAGTAGTTGCCTGAAGCAACGTTGCCATTGCCTTTTTCAGCTTGAATGCGCATGTAGATTTCTTCACGGTGAACAGAAACCTCTTTCGGAGCGTTAACGCCGATACGTACTTGGTTACCTTTAACACCTAGTACAGTCACAGTCACTTCATCACCAATCATAAGTGTTTCGCCTACACGGCGAGTCAAAATTAGCATTCTTTGCTCCTTGAGTAATCTCTAAATTTTCTTGCTACAAAGCTATTATCCAACAAAAGTTATATTTTCGTAAACTATCTTGTTGCCGAAAATTAGCCTAAAAAGGCATGTTTTTGCTGAATGCTCAATACTTCGCTGGATGTAACGTAAGCTTCATGAAGAATGTTTGCTGCCACATCAATACTCTCAGGGAGTAAGACTAGCATCATTGAGAGAGCATCGGTTGAACAGAAATGGGTTGAAATATCCTTTCCTGCCAACAAACTAACAGCATGCTCCACCATTCCACTGGCTTCGAGCCCTACTGCGGTCAATAGACTTACTTCTTCACTATTACGGATTTTATCGCTGAACACCAGTTCCAACTTGGCACATGCATCTTGTTTTATCATGATACCTGTTCTTTCTGTTTCCTCGATCACATTCCAAATGTCGATACCCAACATCTGACATTGCTTTGTAGCACTCGATAAATGTTCTTTATCCACTTCAATAATGGCAAGATCTCGTTGAATAGCAATACCCGAGACGGCTTGATTGCCTAAGTCTCCTTTAACCAAGCTGCCTTCATTCAAATCGAATGTTGAAAGCACGCGTAGCGGAACATTATGCTTCCATGCATATTGCACAGAAGGTAAATGCAACACTTTCGCACCTCGACTCGCCATCGCTTCCATTGAAGGAAAATCGATCACGTCGATCTTGCGAGCATTTTTTACTACACGCGGGTCACAAGTATAAATGCCATCAACGTCGGTAAAAATCTGACACTCGTCTGCGTTTAACGCACCAGCTAATGTCACTGCACTCGTATCAGAGCCACCTCGACCTAATGTGGTGATATCCCCATTTTCGTTCACACCTTGAAAACCTGCCACGATAACGATTTGATCTTGCTCTAAAAAACCCATAACCGTAGTAGTATCAATGTGTTTAATCGTCGCGTTATTGTGTTGATTATCCGTCACAATGTTCGCTTGTGTTCCGGTAAGTGAGCGCGCGGCATAACCCAATTTATTAAGTGTCATTGCCAGTAGTGCCATCGACACTTGCTCACCAGCAGAGAGCAAAACATCAAGTTCTCGAGCCGTTGGAACGCTATCAACTTGTTTAGCGAGATCCATTAGTCGGTTTGTCTCGCCTGACATCGCAGACACAACAACGACAACTTGATTACCATCATTTTTCGCCTTAATGATGTGTTCAGCTACCTGATATATTCTCTCAATTGAGCCTACCGAGGTTCCACCAAACTTTTGCACGATAAGGGGCTTTTTCACCAGTCTTCACCTTCCCAAGACCAAAGTTTCATTAGGACCACTTGTATTTTATTCGTTGAAAATTATATAAGCGGTAGTTACAACAAAACCAAGTCGCTCAAATAACTTGGTCAAAATACGGTCAATTAAACCACTTGGTTGCCATAAAAAAATTACGCCCAATCAAAGAACATTGATTGAGCGTAATTCATTTTATAAATAATTATAGGCGTTCTTCTAGCCAAGGTTGTACAGACTGAATTGCTTCAGGCAGCGCAGCAACGTCTGTACCACCAGCTTGAGCCATGTCTGGACGACCACCGCCTTTACCGCCAACTTGCTCAGCAACCATCTTAACGAGGTCACCCGCTTTTACTTTGCCGATAAGGTCTTTCGTCACACCTGCAATTAGGCCAATTTTGTCATCATTCACGTTAGCAAGAAGGATAACGCCGCTGCCTACTTGGTTTTTGATGTCATCAACCATAGTACGTAGATTCTTGTTATCCGCGCCTTCTAGCGCAGCAATCAGTACTTTTGTACCATTAATGTCCTGAACCTTACCCATGATGTTTGCACTTTCTGCAGCAGCCATCTTGTCTTTCAGTTTCTGGATTTCTTTCTCTAGAGATTTCGCTTTCTGTGCTGATTCAGCCAGTTTCTCTTCGTACTTAGCCGCTTGAGCTTCGATTGCGTCTAGCGCACCTTCACCCGTTACCGCTTCGATACGACGAATGCCAGCCGCGATACCGCCTTCTGAAGTGATCTTGAATAGACCAATATCACCGGTGTTAGAAGCGTGGATACCACCACAAAGCTCAGTAGAGAAATCGCCCATAGATAGTACGCGAACTTCGTCATCGTACTTCTCACCAAACAGTGCCATTGCGCCTTTCTTCTTCGCAGACTCAATGTCCATCACGTTGGTTTCAATCGCGTGGTTACGACGAATTTGTGCGTTCACTAGACGCTCAACTTCTTTCAGTTCAGCGGCCGTTACTGCTTCTAGATGTGAGAAGTCGAAACGCAGGCCATCAGCTTTCACTAGCGAGCCCTTCTGCGTAACGTGCTCACCAAGCAATTGGCGAAGTGCTGCATGTAGCAAGTGCGTCGCTGAGTGGTTTAGAGAGATAGCGGCGCGACGCTCTGCGTCAACGATGGTTGCAACTTCGTCACCTTTTGCTAGAACGCCTTCTACCATGACACCGTGGTGTGCGATTGCGTTACCTAGTTTCTGAGTATCATCAACACGGAATACACCAGATTCCGTTCGGATTTCACCAGCGTCACCACATTGACCGCCTGACTCAGCGTAGAATGGTGTTTCACCAAGTACGATGATCGCTTTGTCGCCAGCAGACAGTGCATCTACTTCGTTGCCTTCAACGAACATTGCCGCGACTGAACTAGAGCCTTTCGTACCTGTGTAGCCGCAGAATTCTGTTTGCGTATCAACTTTGATTGCTGCGTTGTAGTCAGTACCGAAGTTACCTGCTTCACGCGCACGTTGACGCTGCTCTTCCATTGCTTTCTCGAAACCTTCTTCGTCGATCGCGAACTCACGCTCACGAGCCACATCGTTGGTTAAGTCAGCTGGGAATCCATAAGTATCGTAGAGCTTGAATACTGTCTCGCCGTCTAGCACTTTACCGTCTAGGTTATCTAATGCTTCGTTTAGAATCGCCATACCGCGCTCAAGTGTGCGACCGAAGTTTTCTTCTTCGATACGCAGTACTTTTTCAACCACTGCTTGTTGACGCTTCAGCTCTTCGCCCGCAGTACCCATGATGTCTGCTAGTACACCAACCAGTTTGTGGAAGAATGCACCTTGTGCGCCCAGCTTGTTACCGTGACGAACGGCACGACGAATGATGCGGCGTAGAACATAACCACGGCCTTCATTTGAAGGCATAACGCCATCCACGATCAGGAATGAACATGAACGGATGTGGTCAGCGATAACGCGTAGCGATTGGTTCGATAGGTCTTCGTAACCGATCGTTTCAGCCGCTGCTTTGATCAACGCTTGGAATACATCGATTTCGTAGTTTGAGTGAACACCTTGCATGATCGCAGAGATGCGCTCGATACCCATACCCGTATCTACCGATGGTTTTGGAAGCGGTTCCATTGTGCCGTCTGCATGACGGTTGAACTGCATGAATACGTTGTTCCAGATCTCGATGAAACGGTCACCATCTTCTTCAGGTGTACCAGGACGGCCACCCCAGATGTGCTCACCGTGATCGTAGAAAATCTCGGTACATGGACCACAAGGACCAGTATCACCCATTTGCCAGAAGTTATCTGACTCGTATGGCTTACCACCTTTTTTGTCGCCAATGCGAATAATACGATCGGCAGGAATACCCACTTGCTTGTTCCAGATTTCAAATGCTTCGTCATCTGTCTCATAGACAGTAACAAGCAGGCGGTCTGCTGGTAGCTTTAGCGTTTCTGTTAAGAATTCCCAAGCAAATGCGATTGCATCTTCTTTGAAATAGTCACCAAAGCTAAAGTTGCCTAGCATTTCAAAGAACGTGTGGTGACGAGCGGTGAAACCAACGTTTTCCAGGTCATTGTGTTTACCACCAGCACGTACACAACGTTGAGCCGTAGTTGCTCGAGTGTAGGCGCGTTTTTCCAAGCCTAAGAAGCAATCTTTAAATTGGTTCATACCTGCGTTTGTGAACAGCAGTGTTGGGTCGTTATGTGGAACTAACGATGAACTTTCTACGATTTGGTGTCCTTTGCTTTCAAAGAACTTGAGGAACGCGTTACGAACCTCATCAGTGCTCATGTACATGCAGCTCTTCCTGAAAATAGTCGAGTTAGAATTTTGCAGTATTGTAGATCATGCAATCAGCTACGACTAGTTTTCTTGCGGAAAAGAGGGGGGAGAAGAAAAAATTTGAAGCAAAACAAAAATCAGGGTGTGGGATTCACCGCTAATCTTCATAATCAAAGCTTAGCGCATAACTTATTTGGTCAAAGTTATAGCCACGATATTGCATAAATCGCACCTGTTTAGCGTACTCTTTTTGGTCTTTGGCTTTGACTCCTTTGAATTTCTTTTCCGCCGCCATTCTTGCTCGTTCAAACCAGTCTTGTGGCTCTTCGGTCATCGCCATATCGATAATGGATTCCGCAATACGTTTTTGATTGAGCTCTTGACGAATACGACGTTCCCCATACCCTTTGTATACATGCTGTCGGATCTGGCTTTTGGCATAACGCAAATCGTCCAAATAGTGGTGGTCGAGGCAAAAATTAATAGCAGCTTCGATGTCCGCTTCTTCGTAACCTTTCAAAGCAAGTTTTTGGTAAAGCTCGTATTGCCCGTGATCACGACGGCTTAACAACTGTATGGCCGCTTCTTTACTCGACAACGTTGGCGCTTGACGCTTTTGGTACATAATGATCCTAAACGTGTTATTGCTGTACTATCTCGATACCAATCGTAATATATTACGCTTCACCCTAGCTTATTATGACGCTAGTTCTGCTTTCTGAATTGCTGTGATTGGTATTGCTCAGCTCTTTGTTTTATTTGGTTTTGATTTCAGCAAATACAACAAAGCCCCGCATAGCAGGGCCTTGTTTTGATTTATTTAATCAGAAGATTAAAACTCTTCTTCTTGCTCAGGCTTCTCGCTAGACTCTGGCGCTTCTAGCAAAGCTGGTGATAATAGCATTTCACGAAGCTTAATATCGATGGTCTTACCCACTTCTGGGTTTTCGCGTAGATAGTTACAAGCGTTCGCTTTACCTTGACCAATCTTGTCACCATTGTAGCTGTACCAAGCACCTGCTTTTTCAACTAGTTTGTGCTTCACGCCTAGGTCAATCAGTTCACCTTCACGGTTGAAACCTTGACCGTACATGATTTGTGTATTTGCTTCTTTAAACGGTGCTGCAATCTTGTTCTTAACGACTTTGATGCGCGTTTCGTTACCTACAACCTCATCGCCCTCTTTGATTGCACCAGTACGGCGAATATCTAGACGAACAGAAGCGTAGAACTTAAGCGCGTTACCACCCGTTGTAGTCTCAGGGTTACCGAACATCACACCAATCTTCATACGAATTTGGTTGATGAAGATACACATACAGTTAGACTGCTTTAGGTTACCTGTTAGTTTACGCATTGCTTGAGAAAGCATACGCGCCTGCAAGCCCATGTGGCTATCGCCCATTTCGCCTTCGATTTCTGCTTTAGGTGTTAATGCTGCAACTGAGTCGATAACCATGACATCAATCGCGCCAGAACGTGCAAGTGCATCACAGATCTCTAACGCTTGCTCACCCGTATCTGGCTGAGAAACCAATAGCGCATCGATATCAACACCCAGTTTCTTCGCATATACCGGGTCTAGTGCATGCTCAGCATCGATAAACGCACATGTTTTACCTTCACGCTGTGCTGCTGCGATAAGCTCTAGTGTTAGCGTTGTTTTACCTGAAGATTCTGGACCGTAGATTTCTACGATACGGCCCATAGGTAAGCCACCAGCACCCAAAGCGATATCAAGAGAAAGAGAACCTGTTGAGATGGTTTCTACGTCCATTGCGCGGTTATCACCAAGGCGCATGATAGAGCCTTTACCGAATTGCTTTTCAATTTGACCTAGCGCAGCGGCGAGCGCCTTTTGTTTGTTCTCGTCCATTACTTTCTCCGATTTATTCATCTTCTTTGGGCGACGAATAGTAATTCATTTTTCATAAGCAGGAAAACTGCTCAGCAATGAAAGTTATTATACTGTTGATTCATACAGTGTCTATACCTGTATAAAAAAAATTTGGTCTGCTCAATAGAGCGACTTGCTCTAGCCCTTATCAAATCTGGGCTAACGCTGTTCGAAGAAATTTCAGATTAAATGTTGCTGCAATTGAGTAAGTGCATGAATCACCGCCTGCTCACGCACCTCGGCACGATCGCCAGCAAAATGCATCGTCTCAACCTGCAACCAATCTTGGGTATCTGCAAACGCGAAACAGACCGTACCAACCGGTTTTTCTTGGCTACCACCGCTAGGCCCAGCAATGCCACTGATCGACACACCGATGGTGGCGTTGGAGTGTTTCAATGCGCCTTGCACCATTTCAATCACAACCGGTTCGCTGACGGCACCATAGGATTCTAACGTGGTGGCTTGCACCCCAAGCATCTCCATTTTTGCTTCGTTACTGTAGGTGACAAACGCGCGATCCAACCAAGCAGAGCTGCCTGCAATGTCAGTGATAGCGGTAGCGACACCACCTCCCGTACAGGATTCCGCCGTTGTCATCATATGCCCATGCTTCGCTAATAGTGCTCCTAAATCAGCACTCAATTTTGATGTTTGTTCCATGGTCAAAAATGCCCTTTGTCTCTTTTTACTTGATCGGGATTCACGTATCCTAAGTCGCTACGGAAATAAACTAAAGATCTTACCTGTGAAAGCTGAACAAAAACACACTCCGATGATGCAGCAATACCTCAAGCTTAAAGCTGAGAACCCAGAAATTTTGCTGTTCTACCGCATGGGCGACTTCTACGAACTCTTCTACGATGATGCCAAACGCGCATCCCAACTGCTTGATATTTCGTTGACTAAACGCGGTGCATCAGCAGGAGAGCCAATCCCGATGGCTGGCGTTCCATACCATGCTGTAGAAGGTTATTTAGCCAAACTCGTTCAGCTTGGTGAGTCTGTCGCAATCTGTGAGCAAATTGGCGACCCGGCTACCAGTAAAGGTCCGGTCGAGCGCAAAGTGGTGCGTATTGTTACACCGGGGACAGTGACCGATGAAGCGTTACTGTCTGAGCGTATTGATAACCTAATTGCCGCCATATACTCCCACAACGGTAAGTTTGGTTATGCGACTTTGGATGTAACTTCAGGACGTTTCCAGTTGGTTGAACCAGAAACTGAAGAGGCGATGGCCGCAGAACTACAACGGACTGCGCCACGCGAGTTACTATTCCCAGAAGACTTTGAATCTGTCCATTTGATGTCAAGCCGCAATGGTAATCGCCGTCGCCCTGTGTGGGAATTTGAGCTGGATACTGCTAAGCAACAACTCAATCAACAATTCGGCACTCGCGATCTCGTTGGCTTTGGTGTAGAACACGCAACGCTAGGTCTGTGCGCTGCAGGCTGTTTGATCCAATACGTAAAAGACACTCAACGTACTGCCCTACCACACATTCGCTCGCTCACTTATGATCGTCAAGACCATTCCGTTATCTTGGATGCGGCAACGCGTCGTAACCTAGAACTGACACAAAACCTTTCTGGCGGCACCGACAACACATTGGCGGAAATACTGGATCACTGCTCCACTCCGATGGGCAGCCGTATGCTAAAACGTTGGTTACACCAGCCAATGCGCTGCGTTGATACATTAAACCATCGCCTAGATGCCATTGGTGAAATCAAGGATCAAAGCCTGTTCACCGACATTCAACCCATCTTTAAACAGATCGGCGATATCGAGCGTATCCTGGCTCGTTTGGCACTTCGATCGGCACGCCCACGCGATATGGCTCGCCTGCGTCATGCGATGCAACAATTACCAGAACTGGAATCAGTCACTTCCTCTCTCGCTCATCCATACCTCACGAAGCTGGCTCAGTTTGCTGCACCAATGGATGATGTATGTGATTTGCTAGAACGCGCGATCAAAGAAAACCCACCAGTGGTGATTCGTGATGGCGGCGTAATCGCAGAAGGTTATGATACTGAGCTTGATGAGTGGCGCAAACTGGCAGATGGTGCCACTGAATATCTAGAGAAGTTAGAAGCTGATGAGCGTGAGCGTCACGGTATCGATACACTAAAAGTTGGCTACAACGCCGTACACGGTTTCTTCATTCAGGTGAGCCGTGGTCAAAGTCACCTTGTACCACCGCATTATGTGCGTCGCCAAACACTAAAAAATGCGGAACGTTACATCATTCCTGAGCTAAAAGAGCACGAAGACAAGGTACTGAATTCAAAGTCGAAAGCGCTCGCGGTAGAGAAAAAACTGTGGGAAGAACTGTTTGATTTATTGATGCCAAACCTTGAGAAAATGCAAAACCTTGCCTCAGCGATTTCTCAATTGGATGTCCTACAAAACTTAGCTGAGCGTGCAGATACTCTGGATTACTGCCGACCATCGTTGGATAAAGAAGCAGGTATTCGTATCCAAGCAGGTCGTCATCCAGTGGTTGAGCAAGTCACCAGCGAACCATTTATTGCTAACCCAATTGAGCTCAGTTCAAACCGTAAGATGCTGATCATCACCGGCCCAAACATGGGCGGTAAGTCGACCTACATGCGCCAAACGGCATTAATTGCGCTGATGGCCCACATCGGCTCTTACGTACCGGCAGAATCGGCTCATATTGGGTCATTGGACCGCATCTTCACTCGTATCGGTGCCTCTGACGATCTCGCCTCGGGTCGTTCAACCTTCATGGTCGAAATGACCGAGACTGCGAACATTCTGCACAATGCAACGAAGAACAGTTTGGTGCTGATGGATGAAATCGGACGCGGCACCAGTACTTACGATGGCCTTTCTTTAGCATGGGCAAGCGCCGAATGGCTGGCAACACAAATTGGTGCGATGACGCTATTTGCTACGCACTACTTCGAACTGACAGAACTACCAAACCAATTGCCGAACCTTGCTAACGTTCACCTTGATGCGGTTGAACATGGTGACAGCATTGCGTTTATGCACGCCGTTCAAGAAGGCGCGGCAAGTAAATCCTACGGTTTAGCAGTAGCAGGGTTGGCCGGCGTACCAAAATCTGTGATCAAAAATGCACGTATGAAGCTCTCTCAGCTTGAGCAATTAGGTCAAGGAAGTGATGGTCCTCGCCCCACTACGGTGGATGTAGCGAACCAGCTTAGCCTTATTCCTGAACCAAGCGATGTGGAACAAGCATTGTCTAATATTGATCCAGATGACCTGACCCCTCGTCAGGCATTAGAAGAGCTTTACCGCTTGAAGAAGATGCTCTAGCTCCAATACTTATCTCTTAGATGAAAATACGCAAAAAGGCTATGGGGTCACCATAACCTTTTTGTTTTTCTTATAAAATCAGAACTAGTCGTCTTCTACGTTGAACAAGTTTTCCATGTTCAGACCCTGTTTAATCAAGATCTCACGTAAGCGACGTAAACCTTCAACTTGAATCTGACGAACGCGTTCACGAGTCAAACCAATTTCACGCCCCACCTCTTCTAGCGTTGATGGCTCATAACCAAGCAAACCAAAACGTCGTGCAAGCACTTCTTTCTGCTTAGGGTTTAGCTCTTCTAACCAGTGAATCAACGATGACTTGATATCGTCATCTTGAGTTGATACCTCAGGATCGGAATTGTTTGCGTCCGGAATAATATCCAGTAGTGCTTTTTCACCATCTCCACCTATCGGTGTATCGACAGAGCTAATACGCTCATTAAGACGTAGCATCTTACTCACGTCTTCAACTGGGATATCTAACTGAGACGCGATCTCTTCAGCTGTTGGTTCATGATCGAGCTTTTGAGAAAGTTCACGCGCAGTACGCAGATAAATGTTCAGCTCTTTCACGACATGGATTGGCAAGCGGATGGTACGAGTTTGGTTCATCAACGCGCGCTCAATCGTTTGGCGAATCCACCACGTCGCATACGTTGAGAAACGAAAACCTCGCTCTGGGTCAAACTTCTCTACTGCACGGATCAGCCCTAGGTTCCCCTCTTCAATAAGATCAAGAAGGGCTAAACCACGATTACTGTATCGGCGAGAAATTTTGACAACCAAGCGCAAATTACTTTCAATCATACGCTTACGAGCGGCCTCATCACCACGAAGTGCGCGGCGTGCATAAAGCACTTCTTCTTCTGCAGTGAGTAGTGGAGAGAAACCAATTTCGCCCAGATACAGCTGTGTGGCATCTAAGCTCTTGCTGCTCGCATCTAATTCCTCACGAGCAACGGTTTTGGTTTTATTGGATGATGCTTTTTCAAGTTCTTTATCAACGCACTCTTCTGATGCATTGTTATATTCAAACTCATCAACTTTGGTTACTGTGTTGCTGATACTCATAACGCCTCCCCCTGGCGAGTTAGCAAGACATAACAACTCAATATGTCGCTAAATGATGTCGCAAGTTGTCTTTCAAAGTTTTAAGGCAAATAACGCTTTGGATTGACGGATTTACCTTGATAACGAATTTCAAAGTGCAATTTAACGGACTTAGCACCTGAGCTACCCATGGTCGCAATTTTTTGTCCACTCTTGACACTCTGTCCTTCAGAAACCAGCAGCCTATCGTTATGTGCGTATGCGCTTAAATAATTATCGTTATGCTTCACTATAATAAGATTGCCATAACCTCTTAGCGCATTACCAGAATAAACCACAGTGCCTGGGGCGGTTGAAACAATTGACTGACCTCGCTGCCCTGCGATATCGATGCCTTTATTTCCCTGTTCACCCGCCGAAAAATTCTTAATTACTCTCCCTTTTGTTGGCCACAACCACTTAGATACTTTGTCATTCTTCGCAGTGGTTACTGGCGGCTTTGGCTTGATATTTTGGTTAACTTTTGTACCAACATACTCCTTTGGTTTTGATTGTTCAACCTTCTTAGGCGGCGTTTTTTTTGCAACCTGAGTGGAAGTATTGATTGGCTTTTGATTAGAGTTTTTACTTGATTTTTGCGGTTTTGAGACTGTTGATGGTTTCGTCACTGGCGTAGGTGTCTTTGCAACTACTGGAACCACAACAGGTTCTACTTTATGGCCAAATTTGGGGGCGACATATTTTGGAGCCCAAAGTTTTAACCTTTGTCCTGGGAAAATGGTATAGGGTGCAGCCAGTTCATTGTAACGAACTAGATCATTTACATCTTTATCTGTGACATAGGCTATAAAATAAAGTGTATCACCATTCTTTACTTCATAATAACTACCTCTATAGCTGCCTCGGTCAACGCTAGAATAGTCCTTATTTAGGCTGGAAACAGGCGCAGGAATATGAGCCGCACAACCCACCAGTCCCACAGCTAACAGACAGCTAATACCAAAACGACATAACAACCTATTCACCTAGTCTTCAACCCTTAAGCCAAATCACCAGCAACTAATGGCACAAACCTAACCATCTCAACCACGGTTGATAGGTACTGTTCGCCTTTTCGCTCTATTTTTAATAACTGTTGTTCATCTTCACCGACAGGAATGACCATCTTGCCACCATCTTTTAGCTGCGTTAGAAGCGCTTGAGGGATCGCCTCCGCCGCCGCTGTAACAATAATCGCATCAAATGGGCCTTTTGCTTCCCATCCAAGCCAGCCATCACCATGTTTGGTCGATACATTATAAATATCAAGTTGCTTCAGACGACGTTTAGCGCCCCATTGCAGAGATTTAATGCGTTCAACGGAATAAACATGATCAACGATTTGAGCAAGCACTGCGGTTTGATAACCAGAACCCGTACCGATTTCTAGTACATTACTGTCTGACTTTAGATCTAACAGCTCTGTCATTTTAGCAACGATGTAAGGTTGAGAAATGGTTTGCCCCTGACCAATCGGCAACGCATTGTTATCGTAGGCTTGATGCATCATCGCTTGCGACACAAAACTTTCCCGTGGTAAACGATAGATTACATCTAATACACGTTGATCACTGATGCCACTGGCGATAAGAAACGCTATCAACCTGTCAGCATGTGGGTTACTCATTACTTCTCTTCCTTTAACCAACTGGCCATCGCGCGTAGTGACTCATGAGCCGTGAGATCAACTTGCAATGGTGTGATTGAGACACGGCCATGTTCAATGGCATAAAAATCTGTGCCTTCTCCGGCATCTTGCTCTTTACCAGGAGGACCTAGCCAATAAATATCATTACCACGCGGATCTTTCTGCTTAATCATATTCTCAGCGTGATGGCGAGCACCTAGCCGAGTTACTTCAATCTCGCCCAACTTGTCTAGCGGCAGATCAGGTACGTTCACGTTTAATAAGCGGTTGGTTGGAATGGGGAACGCCAAATGTTGCTCAACCAGTTTTCGCGCTATTTTTGCTGCAGAGTCAAAATTTTGTTTACCGACCAAAGAAAAGGCGACCGACTGAACGCCAAGGAAGTGCCCTTCCATTGCCGCTGCAACTGTCCCTGAGTACAACACATCGTCACCGAGGTTAGCACCATGATTAATACCAGTTAACAACAAATCTGGTAGGTCGCCTTTCATCAATTCATTCAATGCAAAGTGCACGCAGTCTGTCGGCGTCCCCTGCACAGAAAAAGTATCTGGCGCGATCTCTGTCACTCGCAGCGGCTGCTCAAGCGTCAGTGAATTAGATGCTCCAGAACGATTACGATCTGGGGCAACAATGGTCACTTGTGCAATCGCTTTAAGCTCTTTCGCGAGAGCGTGAATTCCCTGAGCATGAACGCCATCATCGTTACTCAGTAGAATTCTTAAGGGCTTTGCGTTTAGTGAATCCACTTCCATTAGTATTCTCTTTCTACTTTTTCCTCGATAACCAACTCACGAACAATAGATGTCGCAAAAGAGCCCGCATCCAGTGAGAAGGTCAATGTGATGTTATTGCCATCAACGGTCCAAGCCAAGTCTTTTGGTTTTAAAGCGATATCACGGCGATCATGACGCATGCGATTGCCACAAATCAACTTCATCAAATCGGGCTCATCATCCAAAAATGGCTGTTCTAAAGCTTGTGCTTGCGCTTGAGTTGGTAGATCATTATCGCCAGCCAGTGCTGCTGTAATGCTCACTCCCCCCTGCTCGAATTGCGCTTGAAGCTCAACAAGGTTACTTGCATCGACAACTTGAATGCCGGTTTCTGTCTGTGCAATATCACCTTCGATAAACTGATCAAATAACCCTTTTTCTAGACGCGCTGAAACGATACGATTAAAAATCCACGAACGCGCAGCAGATAAGTACATACTACGTTTATTTTGGTTGCGGGTACGGACGTTTTCACGGCCCCAACGACGAGCTTCGACGAGGTTATTACCATCGTTACCAAAACGTTGACTGCCAAAATAGTTCGGCACGCCCACTTGCTTCACTTTTTCAAGACGCTGTTCAACATCAGCCACATCGCTCACATCGGACAAAGTAACCGCAAACTCGTTACCTACTAAGTCACCAGGACGCAGCTTTTTGTTGTGTCGGTCTGTCGCTAGAATCTCAATACTTGGGTACTGCGCCAAAAACTCCGTGAAGTCTGGCGTCTCACCCTTTGGTAAGTGTACGCTTAACCACTGTTCGGTCACCGCGTGGCGATCTTTGAGCCCTGCCCAACTGACGTCTTTTGATTTAACGCCACAAGCTTTCGCCAATTCATTCGCGACGAAACTGGTGTTCTCTCCGGTTTTACGGATACGCACCATCAAGTGCTCGCCTTCCCCCGTAAAAGCAAAACCGAGATCTTCGCGAACCTGAAAATGCTCTGGTTGCGCTTTAATTTTTGCTGATGCAACTGGCTTACCGGTTAAGAAAGCCAATGAAGATAAAATGTCTGACATGATGTTTTTCCGCTGATATCACAGCTTAGAGGAGCAAATTGCTAGTTATTGCTTAAACAAAAGTACCACTGCTTCCGTTGCAATGCCTTCTTTGCGTCCAGTAAAACCGAGACGTTCTGTCGTGGTCGCTTTTACGTTAATGTTGCTAATGTTGGTTTCCAGGTCTTCGGCAATTGCCGCACACATGGCATCAATATAAGGCGCCATCTTTGGCGCTTGCGCCATGATAGTAATGTCCGCATTACCAAGTCGGTAGCCTTGTTCTTTTACAAGACGATACACGTCTTTCAACAGTTCACGGCTATCCGCCCCTTTCCATTTATCATCCGTATCAGGAAAGTGGCGGCCAATATCGCCTGCAGCGATAGCACCAAGTAAAGCGTCGCTTAATGCGTGCAAAGCGACATCACCATCTGAGTGTGCAATCAAGCCTTGCTCATAAGGTATGGCAACACCACCGATGATAACCGGGCCTTCTCCACCAAACTTGTGCACATCAAAACCGTGACCAATTCGAATCATTTTCTATCCTTTCTTTTCTAGCCGCGTTCACGGCGTAGATAAAACTCCGCTAAAGCAAGATCTTCTGGCTGAGTAATTTTTATATTGCTCGCATTACCTTGAACTAAGGCCGGTGTTTCACCTCGCCACTCAAGAGCAGAAGCTTCATCGGTAATCGTGACGCCTTGCTGCAATGCGTCGGCCAGCGCTTGAGTCAGTTGCTGAGTTTTAAACATTTGTGGCGTTAGTGCGTGCCATAATGCCTCTCTGTCTACCGTATGATCAATATCTTGCGTTGAATTTGCACGCTTCATGGTATCTCTCACTGGTGACGCTAGAATACCGCCGATTTGGTGAGAACGGCAAACGTCAATCAAACGGTCAATATCAGTTATCGACACACAAGGTCTTGCCGCATCGTGAACCAATACCCACTCACTTTCAAGTTGGGTACTTACATAGTTTAGCCCCGATAGCACCGAGTCTGCCCTTTCTTTGCCACCCGCAATTCGAATAACGTCGGGATGTTGGGCAATCGATAATTCTGGGTAATAAGGATCACCATCTGTCACCGCAACCACAACCTTAGCAATTTTAGGATGAGAAAGGAGTTTCTCGACCGTATGCTCCAAGACGGCTTTACCGTCAATCATCAGATACTGCTTAGGGCGGTCTGCTTTCATTCGACTACCGACACCGGCTGCAGGCACGATTGCAACATGAGATGGCGCTGAATCTAACATTTTACTGATTTTCCTCACCAATAATGCGGTAGAAAGTTTCCCCTTCTTTGACTAGGCCAAGCTCATGACGCGCTCGCTCTTCAATCGCATCAAGACCTTGTCGTAAGTCATCAATTTCTGCGAACATCTCATTATTACGAGCTTGCAGCTTGCTGTTCACTTGTTGCTGAACTTCAATTTCATCTTTCACTGTGTAGTAGTCCGACACTCCATTTTTACCAAACCATAGAGTGTATTGAAGCCAGCCAAACAGTAACGTAAGGGCTATAACAAAGATTCGCATATCGCTGCTAACATTCTGTACCGGAAGGGATTAGATAAGAGGACATATATAGCATAAATGCGAGGTAGCCTCTAGGGGATATGAAGATACTCACACGCTCCTTACAGGAAAAAAAGCCGCAAAATGAAACAAAGAGATTCTCTACCCTCTTCTTCGGCATTCAAAGAAATGACAAATAAAAGTTCGCGATACTCCTTTGAAGTCCGTTCTCGACTCTCGAAGAAAAGTGTTCCAAAAGGGCGAAGCCCGCGCCATTATATCAGATAAAAAAAACGCCCCACCGAAGTGGAGCGTTTCAAAACTTTAAGCTAAGCCATTAATTCAATTAAGAATTAAGCTTGACCTTTAACTTCTTTAAGACCGTTGAAAGGAGCGCGCTCACCTAGAGCTTCCTCGATACGGATTAGTTGGTTGTACTTAGCAACGCGGTCAGAACGGCTCATAGAACCAGTCTTGATTTGACCTGCAGCTGTACCTACCGCTAGATCAGCGATAGTTGCATCTTCAGTTTCGCCAGAACGGTGAGAGATTACTGCTGTGTAACCTGCATCTTTAGCCATCTTGATTGCAGCTAGAGTCTCTGTTAGAGAACCGATTTGGTTGAACTTGATAAGGATAGAGTTAGCTACGCCTTTCTCGATACCTTCAGCAAGGATCTTAGTGTTAGTAACGAATAGGTCGTCACCTACTAGTTGAAGCTTGTCACCTAGTAGTTCAGTTTGGTGCTTGAAGCCATCCCAATCAGACTCGTCTAGACCGTCTTCGATAGAAACGATTGGGAATTGGTTAGCTAGCTCAGCTAGGTAGTGGTTGAACTCTTCAGAAGTGAAAGTTTTACCTTCGCCTTTCATGTTGTAGATGCCAGCTTCTTTGTCGAAGAACTCAGATGCTGCACAGTCCATAGCAAGAGTAACGTCTTTACCTAGTTCGTAACCAGCAGCTGCAACAGCTTCTGCGATAACTTCTAGTGCTTCAGCGTTAGACTTAAGGTTAGGAGCGAAACCACCTTCGTCACCAACTGCAGTGCTGTAGCCTTTAGACTTAAGAACTTTAGCTAGGTTGTGGAACACTTCAGCACCGATACGTAGACCTTCTTTAAGAGTCTTAGCACCAACTGGTTGGATCATGAACTCTTGGATGTCAACGTTGTTGTCTGCGTGCTCACCACCGTTGATGATGTTCATCATTGGTAGAGGCATTGAGAACTGACCTGCAGTACCGTTTAGCTCAGCGATGTGCTCGTATAGAGGCATGCCTTTAGCTGCTGCTGCAGCTTTAGCGTTTGCTAGAGAAACCGCTAGGATAGCGTTCGCACCGAACTTAGATTTATTTTCAGTGCCGTCTAGTTCGATCATTACTGCGTCGATTGCAGCTTGGTCTTTCGCATCTTTGCCAACTAGAGCTTCAGCGATTGCGCCGTTTACCGCTTCAACAGCTTTAAGAACACCTTTACCTAGGAAACGGGCTTTGTCACCGTCACGTAGCTCAAGAGCTTCGCGAGAACCAGTAGATGCGCCAGATGGAGCAGCAGCCATACCTACGAAACCGCCTTCTAGGTGTACTTCAGCTTCTACTGTTGGGTTACCACGTGAATCGATGATTTCACGACCTAGAACTTTAACGATCTTAGACATTGAATGTTTCCTTCTCGTTGAATATATAATGTCAAAATTAAAGGCAGCAACACAGCTTACGTTACTGCCTGTATTCCTTACTTACTTCTCAAATTCGCCGCGTTGGTATTCACCAGCCGCTTTCACGAAACCAGCGAACAGTGGGTGACCATCACGTGGTGTAGATGTGAACTCAGGGTGGAATTGAGCCGCTACAAACCATGGGTGAGCTGGGTTCTCAATCACTTCTACCAGTTTCTTGTCTGCAGATAGACCTGATACTTTTAAGCCTGCTTTTTCGATTTGCGGACGAAGATTGTTGTTCACTTCATAACGGTGACGGTGACGCTCATAAATAGTCGCGTTGCCGTAAAGCTCACGTGCTTTTGTGCCTTTTTCTAGGTGACAAAGTTGTGAGCCAAGACGCATCGTACCACCTAGGTCAGACTTCTCGGTACGTTCTTCAACTTTACCTTCGCCATCAACCCATTCTGTGATCAAGCCTACCACAGGGTACTTAGTTTCTTTGTTAAATTCTGTTGAATGCGCACCTTCCATACCCGCTACGTTACGCGCGTATTCGATCAGTGCGACTTGCATGCCTAGACAGATACCTAGGTAAGGAACATTGTTTTCACGAGCGTATTGCGCTGCACGAATCTTACCTTCGATACCACGGTCACCGAAACCACCAGGAACAAGGATTGCGTCTAGACCTTCAAGGATCTCGACACCTTTGTTCTCAACATCTTGAGAGTCTACATACTGAATCTTAACGCTCAGACGGTTCTTAAGACCTGCGTGTTTTAGGGCTTCGTTTACTGATTTGTATGCATCTGGCAGTTCAATGTACTTACCAACCATACCAATCGTAACTTCACCTGTTGGGTTCGCTTCTTCGTAGATTACTTGTTCCCACTCAGACAGGTTTGCTTCTGGAGCATTAATGCCAAAACGAGCACAAACAAGATCGTCTAGACCTTGAGCTTTGATTAGTTGAGGGATCTTGTAGATAGAATCTACGTCTTTCATTGAGATAACTGCTTTTTCTTGAACATTACAGAAAAGAGCAATCTTCTTACGTTCGTTTGCTGGGATCATACGATCTGAGCGACAAACTAGAATATCTGGTTGGATACCGATAGATAGCAGCTCTTTAACAGAGTGCTGAGTTGGCTTAGTTTTCACTTCGCCAGCAGCTGCTAGGTAAGGAACTAGAGTTAGGTGCATGAACATTGCGCGCTCGCGACCAAGTTCTACTGCTAGCTGACGAATTGCTTCCATAAATGGCAGTGACTCGATATCACCTACCGTGCCGCCTACCTCAACGATAGCAACATCATGGCCTTCAGAACCTGCGATTACGCGATCTTTGATAGCATTAGTGATATGAGGAATTACCTGAATGGTAGCACCTAGGTAGTCACCACGACGCTCTTTACGTAGAACGTCTGCGTAAACACGACCAGCAGTGAAGTTGTTACGCTTAGTCATCTTAGTGCGAATGAAACGCTCGTAGTGACCAAGGTCAAGGTCAGTCTCCGCGCCATCTTCTGTAACAAACACTTCACCGTGTTGAGTTGGGCTCATTGTGCCTGGGTCAACGTTGATGTAAGGGTCAAGCTTCATCATCGTCACTTTAAGACCACGAGCTTCAAGAATAGCCGCAAGAGATGCTGCTGCAATACCTTTACCTAGAGAGGATACAACCCCGCCAGTAACAAAAATGTAATTTGTCGTCATGTTTAACCTGAAATTGGTTGAATGAGGGAAATGGAGTGCTTCTGGACGGGACGTAAATATACCAGAAGCTCCCTAACGCCACAACGTGAAATCTATCACACCGCAATTTTTTATTTTTTGCTTCAAATCAAAGTCGAGTGCTCATGCCATTTTGGCTTCACTCTTCTCGTTTTACTTCATCCCACATCGATTCCAGTTCATTCAAACTAAAGTCCGTTAGCGTTTTTCCCTTTTGCGCGACCTTCGCCTCTACGCCTTTAAAACGTCTTGAAAACTTCAAATTCGCTTTAGACAGTGCCACTTCAGGATCTTGCCCCAAGTGACGTGAAAGATTTACCGTTGCAAACAATAAATCCCCCAACTCAAGCTCTACCTTAGTTGCATCTGGTGTGATTTGAAGTACCTCTTCCATGACCTCTTCAATTTCTTCTTGAACCTTCTCGACTACCGGGCCAAGTGAATCCCAATCGAAACCATATTTAGCGCATTTCTTTTGAATCTTTGTAGCACGAGAAAGCGCAGGCAGAGAGTTTGGTATTGAGTCTAGAATACTTTCTTCCGATTTGCCTACTTGTGCTTTTTCTTTGGCTTTTTCCGCTTCCCAATTGGCATGAATTTCTTCTTCGGAATCAAATTCCACTTCAGAAAAAACATGAGGATGGCGACGAGTCAGTTTTTCATTCACCGTCTCCACCACATCAGAAAAATCAAACAACGCCTGCTCCTTGGCCAACTGACTATAAAAAATCACTTGATACAACAAGTCTCCGAGCTCTTCTTTTAGGTTTGACCAATCGCGGTTTTGAATCGCATCAACGACTTCATAGGTTTCTTCGATAGTGTGAGGAACGATAGTGTCAAATGTCTGCTTTAAATCCCAAGGACAGCCACTTTCTGGGTCACGCAGCTTCGCCATGATTTGTTCTAACTGTTCAATTGGATGACTCATTTTTCTGTTCCTTTAACCCTTTCTATCTAAAGAAAAAGGTGAGCAGTCAAAACCACTCACCTTTGTTATATGTTGATCAATTCTCTAAATAATTGAAGCTGTAGCTAGGCGGCAAGCGAGCGAGACTCCTGAGCATAGCTTGCCTATGTGATGAGCCTGGGCCGGCACTCCGGAGTGAGCGCAGGCAACAACGCTATCAGCTTCAAGTATGACGAGAATTTTAGCCGAGGCGTTTTACCGACATGACATCCTTAATCTGCTCAACGCGTTTCGATACGCGAGAGAACACTTCAAGGTTGGTGACTTCAAGATCAAAGTCCATGATCGACATTTGCGTACGGTAATCGACGCGGCTCTTCATGCTGGTGACTTTGATTTTTTCGTTGGCAAACAGTGTGGTGATGTCTTTTAGTAGACCGCCACGTTCCATCGCTTCAACGCGAACGGTCAGGATGTATGAGCCAACATAGCCGCCACCCCATACGGTATCGATGATACGTTCTGGTGCATGATGGCGAAGCTCATCAAGCTGTTCACAATCACTGCGGTGAACCGAAATACCTCGACCTTGGGTGATGTACCCTGCGATTTCATCACCTGGGATTGGCTGACAGCAACGCGCAAGGTGCGTCATCAGGTTATCGACCCCCTCGACAACCACGGCATCTTTTTGTGGTCGGCTTTGTGCGGGTGCTTTACCCTCTGCTTCTTGCAGCTTTTCGAGCGCTTGCTTGTCTTCTTCTTCGGCTGTTGGCTTATTAACTAATGCATTAATATGGTTAACAATTTGGTTAATTCGCAAATCACCACTACCAATGCCAACGTAAAGCTCATCCGCACTGTTGACGTTAAAGCGCTTAACCGCGTAGTGCTCTGCATCTTTGAGCGTTGCACCAATTTTTGCTAACTCATGTTCAAGAATTTCACGGCCGGCTTCTAGGTTCTTCTCACGGCTTTGCTTACGGAACCATGCATTGATTTTCGCACGCGCGCGGCCTGATGTGACGAAACCTAAAGAAGGGTTTAACCAATCACGTGATGGATTCGGTTCTTTCTGAGTGATGATTTCTACCTGATCGCCCATTTGCAGTTTGTGGGTAAATGGTACGATTCGCCCCGCAACTTTGGCGCCGATACAACGGTGGCCCACTTCTGAGTGAATGTGGTAGGCGAAATCAAGTGGCGTCGCGCCCATTGGCAAGTCGACAACATCGCCACGCGGGGTAAAGGCATACACGCGGTCATCGAATACCTGACTGCGTAGCTCATCCAGCATTTCGCCAGAATCGGACATCTCTTCTTGCCAATCCAGTAGCTTACGTAACCATGTAATCTTCTCGTCGTAGCCGCTGCGAGTACTTGCACCTTCTTTGTATTTCCAGTGCGCAGCGACACCCAGCTCCGACTCTTCATGCATTTGCTTGGTTCGGATCTGGATCTCTATTGTCTTACCTTCCGGACCAAGGATGACGGTGTGAATTGATTGGTAACCATTTGGTTTTGGGTTGGCGACATAGTCGTCAAACTCATTTGGCAAGTGCTTGTATTTGGTGTGAACCACACCAAGTGCGGCATAACAGTCTTGAAGTTTGTCGGCGATGATACGTACTGCACGTACGTCAAACAATTCATCAAATGCCAGACTTTTCTTCTGCATTTTTCGCCAGATACTGTAAATATGCTTTGGACGACCACTGACTTCAGCGTTGATGCCAAAAGTGTTCATTTCTTGAGTGAGGTCATCAACAAAGTCTTTAATGTACTGTTCACGTACAATACGGCGCTCAGAAAGCTGCTTAGCGATTTGCTTATAGGTTTCAGGTTGTTGGTAACGAAATGCGTAATCTTCTATTTCCCATTTCAGCTGACCAATACCAAGACGGTTAGCAAGTGGCGCATAGATGTTGGCACACTCTTTTGCGGCTGCACATCGCACCTCATCTGGCGCTTGTTTGACTTCAATCAGGTTGCAGATACGCTCAGCCAGCTTGATGACCACGCAGCGAAAATCGTCGACCATCGCTAACAGCATACGACGAACGTTATCCACTTGAGACGACGCCGCACCGCCGTCCATGGTCACATTAAGTTGTCCGATGGCTGCCATTTCCTCGACACCATCAATCAATTTAATGATTTCTTTGCTGTATTTCTCTTCCAGTGCTTCTCTGTCAAAAGCACCACTAGAGACCAAAGGAAACAGTTGGGCAGCGATTAACGTCGCTTTATCCATCGACAAGGTGATCAAGATCTCGATCATCTCTCGTCCACGCCACAACAATAGCTCAGCCTGTTCGTGATCGACCAAAATCGTTTGGCAGTCTCGATACACTTCAGCTAAGCGTTTTGCTGTGTTCTTCTCTTGCCCTAGGCTAGCCACCCAGTTATCAAGTTCAAACTGTTCGTCTTGGTTTAAATGCGCGCTTCTTACCGCAACCATCTCATCATCCTAATTATTATATTTGTGTGGTTTGACTATCACCATCCAGGTTAGTTCTAGTGCCCCGCGTTATGCGCAGGCTTTTTGACCACTCACCACAAGTAAGTGGCCAACGTCTTAAAGGTTAAGACTTTTCAAATAGTGCCATCGACTCTAAATGGCTAGTATGAGGGAACATGTCCAGCATACCCAATTTGGTTAATTGATAGCCTTGTTCTAGTAAGCTCTGACTATCCCTTGCAAGGGTAGCAGGATTGCAAGAAACATAAACTACACGCTGTGCGCCAAGTGCAGAAACTTGATCGATGATCCCACTCGCACCAGCTCTTGCGGGATCAAGCAGCACTTTGTCGAACTGTTCTGCCGCCCAAACTTGCCCCTCAAAATCTTCCTCAAGGTTAGCGTGATAAAATTGTGCGTTATTGATTTGGTTCAAGGAGGCATTATTTGCTGCCTTTGCCACCATCTCAGCGACACCCTCAACCCCCACGACGTGCTTCGCTCGCTTGGCAATTGGTAGGCTGAAGTTTCCTAGACCGCAAAACAAATCTAACACTCGCTCGTCACTTTGTGGGTCTAACCACTCCAACGCTTGCGCCACCATTTTTTGGTTCACCGCTTGGTTCACTTGAATAAAGTTATTTGGCGTAAATGGCACGGTGACACCAGCTTCTTGATAGAAAGGTGCTTCACCTTCAATCAAATCAAGCTGATCCCTTTCTGGCATCAGATAGAGCGCTGCATGATGACACTTCGCCAATTCCACCAGCGTGTTGGTTTCTTTTTCAGTCAGCTTGCTTAGATGGCGCAATGTAATACATGGGCCATTGTCGCCTAGCACCAACTCTACGTGACCTAGCTGCTCTGGTTTCCTAAACGCTTTTAACGTCGAGTAGATTTCTGGCAATAGTACATTCAACTCAGGCGCTAGCACTGGGCAGTCTGTCACTTGCGCGATTTGCTTGCTTTGCTTCTTACGGAAACCAAAATGCAATTGGCGCGTTTTCTTGTCTACAAATAGACTGACTCGCGCACGGCGACGATAGCCGAGCGATTCACCCAATATCGGCGCATCGAGCTCAATATCGCTACCCGCGAATTTTCGCATTAGCTGGCGGAGCGTCTGCTGTTTATGTGTCAATTGTTGGTCATAATTAAGATGCTGTAAGTCACATCCACCGCATTCATGGTAGTGCGGACAGAATGGCTCGACACGCGCTTCACTCGGTTGAATAACTTGAATCAACTGACCGCGTGCAAATTTGCTCTTCTCTTCCACCAATTGGGTAACCACTTCCTCACCCGGTAGAGCGCCATTAATGAATAAGGGCTTATTTTTAAGGTAAGCAATGCCTGCGCCGTGGTGATCCAAACGCTCCACCTGCACCGCTTGGTGACGAGTATTTAGTTGCGTTTTCTTTTTAGGTTGAAAGATACGTGCCATGCTCTGTGCCTGATTTGTGTCTAATTGCTCTACGGCTTCACTATTCTTGATTGCAGCCGTTGTGTGATTCGAGTGACTTGATTATGCTTACCGTTTATTCGGTGACGCCACTTATACTCAAGTTAATTATGATACTTGAGCAATGATGCGTTATTTTCCCATATCCAGCCCCCGATGTAATCAGATAACATGACCAGATATGGCTTACGAGCACGCGTAATTACACTCACTCTCGCGCCCACACTCATTATTGGTTTATTACTGAGCGGTTTTTTCTCATTTAATCGCTACCAAGACCTCGAGACACAAGTGATCACCACCGGTAACAGCATTATCGAACCGCTTGCCATTGCCAGTGAAGCCCACTTACTTTCTGAAAGTCGAGAAGCTGTTCGCCGACTGATTAGTTATACGCACCGCAAAAACTCAAAGTTGGTACGCAGTATTGCCGTATTTGATGAACAGCATGAACTGTTTGTTACCTCTAACTTTCATCCCGATTTTGAAGCTCTGACGTTTCCAAAAGATCAGCCCATTCCTCAACTGGGTAATTCAGAAATATTTGATAACGCCCTTATCCTTCGCGTCCCCATTTTGTCAGAAGGTCGTTACTTATCCGCTCTCTCTAACGAGGGCCAAGCTTCCAAAGCTATTGGCTACATTGCGGTGGAAATGGACCTCTCAACACTTCGCTTACAGCAATACCAAGAAGTTTTCTCTGCTTTCCTCGTACTGGTTCTTGGCATTAGCTTAGCCAGTATATTTGCCTCTCGCCTAATGCACGACGTCACTCAGCCGATCACTCATATGAAGAACGTCGTGGATAGAATTCGCCGCGGCCACCTAGATGTGCGTATTGAAGGAAAAATGCATGGCGAATTGGATCAACTGAAGAACGGCATCAACGCCATGGCGGTCTCGCTGTCTGAGTACCACGTGGAGATGCAACACAGTATAGACCAAGCAACTTCCGATTTACGTGAAACGTTAGAACAGCTCGAAATTCAGAACGTCGAATTGGATATCGCGAAGAAACGAGCACAAGAAGCTGCTCGCGTAAAATCTGAATTCTTAGCCAATATGTCTCACGAACTGCGTACACCTCTCAATGGTGTGATCGGCTTTACTCGACAAATGTTGAAGACCCAGTTGTCAAACAGTCAAACGGATTATCTGCAAACAATTGAAAAATCCGCCAACAACCTGCTGAATATCATCAATGACATTCTTGACTTCTCAAAACTGGAAGCAGGTAAACTGGCACTAGAAAACATCCCATTTAACTTCCGAGAAAGCCTAGAGGAAGTCATCAGCTTACAAGCGACTAGCGCGCATGAAAAAGGTCTGGAAATCACGTTAAAAGTCGATCCGAAGCTCCCACAGGGTCTCGTCGGTGACCCACTACGCATCCAACAAATCTTAACCAACTTGGTCGGCAACTCGATCAAATTTACTGAGCGTGGCAACATCGATATCAGCGTCGAGATGCGCTCTCAATCTGCTGACTCTGTCGAGCTACAATTTATGGTGCGTGATACGGGAATTGGTATTTCAGAGCGTCAACAAGCCCAGTTATTCCAAGCCTTTAGCCAAGCAGATGCGAGTATTTCTCGTCGCTATGGTGGAACTGGCCTTGGCTTGGTCATCACGCAAAAACTGGTCAGTCAAATGGAGGGCGAAATCAGCCTTACCAGTCGTCTGCACCAAGGTTCAACCTTCTGGTTTACGCTGCGTCTCAGCTCGACTGAAATGCCGATGAGCGATCTGATTGACGTAGAATTGCTCACTGGTAAGCAACTGCTATTAGTCGAACCCAACATGCAAGCTGCATCCGTGACACAGCAACTCTTGAACCAAGAAGGCATGATAGTCACTTATCGTTCATCACTTCCGGAAAATGACGAACACTACGACTACGTATTGCTTAACCTTGCAGCTAACCAAACTTATGACGAAGAGTCGGTGACCGCTTGGATTGAGCAAGCCAAACGTATGGCTCCGAGTGTGATAATGGGAACGCCAAGTACCGAGCTTGCACTGGCCGATCAAGTCATGAATACGCTCCAAATTCAATGTCTAACTAAACCATTGTCGCGCCGTAAGCTATTGCAAAGCCTCATCTCTGAGCACACTGAAGCACCTCAACCTGAGGTAACACCCATTGAGGCGTTAGAAAGCGAGCGATTGCCACTAACGGTACTCGCTGTTGATGACAATCCGGCCAACTTAAAACTGATCGCTGCGTTACTAAAAGAGCGTGTCGAAACGGTGACAGCGTGCAGCAATGGTCAGCAAGCAGTGAACCTCGCGACCGAGAAGAAATACGATCTGATCTTTATGGACATCCAAATGCCATTGATGGACGGAGTGACCGCTTGTCAGCACATCAAAGAGCTAGATCTTAACAAAGATACCCCAGTAATTGCGGTGACCGCTCACGCTATGGCGGGCGAGCGTGACCGACTTCTGGCTGCTGGCATGGACGACTACCTGACCAAACCAATTGAAGAGCATGTGTTGCAGCAGGTTTTGGTTCACTGGAACCCAAATACTTGTACTGAAAGTGTCGACAAGATTGCGCCATCTTATGTAGAGCCTGTTGTAGAGACAGCACCACCAGCGATAGAAAAACCACAACAAGACGTCATCATCGACTGGCAAGCGGCATTGAAGCAAAGTGCCAACAAAGAAGACTTAGCCAAAGACATGCTGCGTATGTTGATTGATTTTATTCCTGAGGTGGAAGAAGTGGTCGATCAAGCATTAGTACAAGAAGATTTCTCGCGTGATGATCTTATCCATGTGGTGCATAAACTTCACGGCAGCAGCTCTTACTGCGGCGTACCAAGGTTGAAGTCATTGTGTGCAACGTTAGAGCAAGCGCTGTGCTCAGGTGCTGACATCGAAGACATCGAGCCGGAAATGTTCGAGCTACAAGATGAGATGATTAAAGTCACCACAACGGCGAAGCTCTATCTTGAACAATAGAGAATAGCTTCATAAATCAACGCAATAAAAAAGCCAGAGCATCGACTCTGGCTTTTTCGTATTCGGTTTTTAATCCGCAATCAGACAAGTTAGGATTCAAAAATCACCGTCGCGACCGCGTAATGACGCTCATCAGAAATCGACAGATGAACATGATTGACGCCCATCGACTCTGTGATTTGCTTTGCAACACCAGATAAAGTCAACACTGGCTTACCAAACTCATCATTGGAGACAGTAAAATCATGGAAGGTCACACCTTTGGCAATGCCCGTTCCCAGAGCTTTTGATGCCGCTTCCTTTACTGCAAAACGCTTCGCAAGGTAACGTCCCTTTTGCTTCAGTTCAGCAAACTTTGCCATTTCCTCTTGTGTAAGGACGCGTTTTGCAAACGGCTCACCAGTTCGAGCAAGCGCCTTCTCGATGCGCTCAATCTCAGCGATGTCAGTGCCTAATCCTAAAATTGCCATGCTGAAATCTGATTATTTGCGCGCGGCAACCATGATGGCTTTCATTTCGGCCACAGATTTTTCTAGACCATCGAATACTGCACGACCAATGATCGAGTGACCGATATTTAGCTCGTAAATTTCTGGCAGAGCCGCAATAGGTGCAACGTTGTGGTAAGTCAGACCATGGCCTGCATTAACAATGATGCCTAGGTTGTCAGCGTAGCTTGCGCCTGCTGCGATTTTCTTTAGTTCGTCTTGCTGGTCTACTTCTGTTGCCGCGTCTGCGTAGTGACCTGTGTGAAGTTCAATGTATGGTGCACCACATGCTTTTGCAGCATCGATTTGCTGACGGTCAGCATCAATGAACAGCGACACTTTGATGCCTGCTTCGGTCAGTTTTTGGGTGGCCGCTTTCACTTTTTCAAGTTGACCAACCACATCCAGACCGCCTTCTGTCGTCAATTCTTCACGCTTTTCAGGTACCAGACAAACAAACTCAGGTTGAGTTTGAAGTGCAATCTCAACCATCTCATCCGTCACCGCCATTTCTAAGTTCATACGAGTCTGAATGGTTTCTCTTAGGATACGCACATCACGATCATTGATATGGCGGCGATCTTCACGCAAGTGAATCGTAATGCCGTCCGCACCTGCGCGCTCTGCAATCTCTGCTGCGTGTACAGGATCTGGGTATTTCGTACCACGTGCATTACGAAGAGTAGCAATATGATCGATATTAACGCCTAAGTAGATTGAGCTCATTTTCCATTACTCCGTGCTCTGGTCTGAATAAATAATTCGCGACTTTTTAAAGGTTTGCCGCCAAGATACGGCTTTAATGCTAGTCGTGTAAAGCGTTTCGCCGCTTTTAATTGCTCTTTAGTGACGAAACGCCGTTCACTAATCGCTATCAATTCGTTGCCTAAAAAAGTCAGGTTATCGCGCCTTACCGAAGCGATGAATCCCTTTTGCTCACGATAACGATAGGTCATATCAGGATCAACAGGCTCACCTGTACCGGCGCAGTGCAAAAAGTCGACCCCATAACCCATCGCAGATAGAAGTGCTAGTTCAAAACGACGCAATCCCGGCTCTGGGTTATCACACTGAGCAAGCTCTGTTAATGCATGTAGATAGTCATGAAATAGAGCGGGCATTGGTACTTCTGCCATCAGTACGCGACCGATCAACTCATTCACATACATTGCAGAATAAAGATGGATTCCACTCAGAGGTAAACCAAGGCTAATGGGCTCTGCTTGACGCAAAGTTTTCATTGAGCCTTTGCCAGACCATTTGAGTAACAAAGGCGTGAAAGGCTGCAGCGCTCCTTTTAGATTGGAGCGTTTACTGCGTGCACCTTTTGCCATTAACGTGACCCGCCCATACTCCTCACTGAATACATCAAGGATTAAGCTCGATTCACTGTAAGGGCGTCGATGCAATACAAAGCAGCGTTGAAAGCCTTCTGAAGACTGGTTGCTCATTTCAATCAGTGTGCCTAAGTCGGTAATAAAAAATAAGGAGCCAAAGGCTCCTTATTTTAATCGATATTGAATGTTAATCGATGTTGGAGCGAAGTATCTTCGCAGCCAAGCTTATAGGTCGTCGATGTAGCCTAGTGAGCGCAGTGCACGTTCGTCGTCTGCCCAACCAGATTTCACTTTTACCCAAGTCTCTAGGTATACCTTACGACCAAACAGCTCTTCCATATCTAGACGCGCTTCGCGACCAATGGTCTTGATCTTCTCGCCACCTTTACCAATCACCATCTTCTTCTGGCCACTGCGCTCAACAAGAATCAAGGCATTGATGTGGAAGCCGTCGGTTTCAGGGTTGTAATCGAAGCGTTCGATTTCAACCGTTACCGAGTATGGCAGTTCATCACCGGTAAAACGCATCAGCTTTTCGCGAACAATTTCAGACGCCATGAAACGCTGAGAGCGGTCTGTCACATACTCTTCAGGGAAGTGATGCGTCGCTTTTGGTAAGTGATCACGCACATGCTTGCGCAGCACATCGATATTCTTACCTTGCTTCGCAGAGATTGGCACAACGTCAACAAAGTCCATTTTCTTAGACATGTCAGCCATGTGCATCATCACTTCGTTACGATCTTGCACGTTATCGACTTTGTTTACACACAGGACAACTGGGAAGTTCGATTTTTGAAGCTTATTCAGTACCATCTCGTCGTCTTTGGTCCAATGCGTACCATCAACTAAGAAAAACACCAAGTTCACATCACTCAAAGACGAGTTTGCCGCACGGTTCATTAAACGGTTGATCGCACGCTTTTCTTCAATGTGAAGTCCTGGTGTATCAACGTAAATCGCTTGGTAATCACCGTCCGTATCCACGCCCATAATACGGTGACGTGTTGTTTGCGGCTTACGTGACGTGATCGAAATTTTCTGACCCAAGATTTTATTCAGAAGTGTCGATTTACCTACGTTAGGGCGGCCAACAATAGCAATGAAGCCACAATGTTGGTTCTCTGGTGAACTTTGCTCACCAGGTGATGCAAAATATGCATCGATATCGAATTCGTTATCAGCCATTCGTTAATTGCTCAAGTGCTGTTTCTGCAGCCGCTTGTTCTGCCTTGCGGCGGCTGGTGCCTTTACCAATGACAGGCTTATCCACACCTGCTACTTCACACTCAACCGTGAACTCTTGGTTGTGCGCTTCACCTTTAATATTAGTCACTGTGTAAGCTGGCAGTGGTTTTCTTCTGCCTTGCAGGAACTCTTGTAGGCGAGTTTTTGGATCTTTCTGTGATACGCCTGGCTTAATCGCCTCAAGACGACTGTTGTACCAACTCAGTACAATACCACGCACAACTTCAAGATCACTATCAAGGTAAATCGCACCAATAATGGCTTCTACCGCATCGGCTAGAATAGAGTCTCGGCGGAAACCACCACTCTTCAATTCACCTGGACCTAATTTTAAGTAATCTCCTAGACCGAATTCACGACCCAGCTCAGCCAATGTATGTCCGCGAACCAAAGTGGCGCGCATGCGGCTCATGTCACCTTCGTTTACTTTTGGGAAACGATGGTACAGATCATCAGCGATGACAAAACTTAAAATTGAATCGCCCAGAAACTCAAGACGTTCGTTGTGCTTGCTGTTGGCGCTGCGGTGAGTCAGCGCCAGGTTGATAAGCTCAGCATCATTAAACTGGTAGCCAAGCTTTCTCTCTAGTTTATCAATTGGAGAATTCATACTCTCTCGATATTAAATGGTTAGTGAATACCGCCGATGCGGTTAAAACGCACACCGGTTGGAATCCATGAAGGTAGAACGCTGTCTGCACCGCGCTCAAACTCAAAGCTTATCCAGATAGCAACCGCTTTTCCGACTAAGTTTGCTTCTGGTACAAAGCCCCAGTAACGGCTGTCAGCACTGTTGTCACGGTTATCACCCATCACAAAGTACTGACCTTGCGGTACAACCCACTCATTCACTCCAGGGCGTGGCTGGTAGCTCTGTACTCGGTCTCGAGACAGTGGGTTAACCAAAACTTGATGGGATACATCACCCAACTTTTCGTTCATTTGAATCAGAGGAATGCCATTTTGAATAAATGGGCTTTCTTCTACATTACTCAATTTCACCGGCTTACAAACCGACTCGCCTTTTGCTTTGATACACAGGTCTTTACCCTCTGAGTAACGAACCGTATCGCCCGGTAGACCAACAACGCGCTTGATATAATCAATGTTGGGTTGAGGTGGGTATTTGAATACCACGATATCGCCACGCTCAGGCTTACCCGTTTCCACTAGTTGAGTACGCCATACGGGATCTTTCAATCCATACGCGTATTTTTCCACCAGAATGAAGTCACCTACGAGTAGGGTTGGCATCATTGACCCTGAGGGAATTTGGAACGGTTCATAGATAAAAGAACGCAATACTAAAACGAATGCAATCACTGGGAAGATAGACACGCTGTTCTCTATCCACCAAGGTTGGCTTTCTACTTTCTGTAGCGTCACCGCATCCAGACCATTTGCTGTCTGTGCTTGGATCTCTGCCACTTTCGCCTGACGCTTTTTCGCAAACACCAACTTTTCCAGTAGCCAAACGACGCCTGTTACCAAAGTTACGATAACAAGGATCAGTGAAAATGTATTCGCCATTAAATTCCCTTATCTAAAAAATACGAAAGTGAAAGAGCCGAAACCCTTTCACTTATGTTGTTATCTACGTCTTATGACAGACAAGAGTGAGATAAAGTTCAACTCTAGTCTTTACCCACGTGAAGAATCGCTAGGAACGCTTCTTGAGGCAGCTCTACGTTACCGATCTGCTTCATACGTTTCTTACCTTCTTTCTGTTTCTTCAGAAGTTTCTTCTTACGGCTCACGTCACCACCGTAACATTTCGCAATTACGTTCTTACGCAGCTGTTTTACGGTAGAGCGCGCGATGATGTGGTTACCGATTGCCGCTTGGATTGCGATATCGAACATCTGACGAGGGATGAATTCTTTCATCTTCTCTACCAACAAACGACCACGGCTTTGTGCTTGATCTTTGTGAGTGATGATCGCCAGGGCATCCACTTTATCACCGTTCAATAGAACGTCTACACGAACCATGTTTGATTCTTCAAAGCGTTGGAAGTTGTAATCCAATGATGCGTAACCACGAGACGTTGACTTAAGACGGTCAAAGAAGTCCAGTACCACTTCTGCCATCGGAATATCATACGTCACTGCAACTTGGTTACCATGGTAAACCATATCGACTTGCATACCACGTTTCTCTACACAGAGGGTAATAACATTACCTAGGTAGTCCGCTGGTACAAGAATATTACAACGTGCGATAGGCTCACGAATGTGTTCAATATCATTCACTGCAGGTAGCTTCGCTGGGCTATCTACGTACAAGGTGTCACCGTTTGTTTGTTCAACTTCGTAAACTACGGTCGGTGCTGTCGTAATAAGATCAAGATCGTATTCACGCTCAAGACGCTCTTGGATAATTTCCATGTGCAGCATGCCAAGGAAGCCGCAACGGAAACCAAAACCAAGTGCAGCCGAGTTTTCTGGCTCATAGAATAGTGATGCGTCATTTAAGCTTAGCTTGCCTAGTGCGTCACGGAAGTTTTCGTAATCATCAGATGATACTGGGAACAAACCCGCGTATACCTGAGGTTTTACTTTCTTAAAGCCGGGTAGTGGCTTATCGCTACCGTTTTTCGCTAGTGTCAGCGTATCACCAACTGGTGCACCAAGGATGTCTTTGATACCACAAACTACCCAGCCTACTTCACCAGTATTTAGAACATCGGTATCTACTTGCTTAGGTGTGAAGATACCTAGACGGTCTACACCCCAAGTTTGACCAGTGCTCATCACTTTGATCTTTTCGTTTTTCTTCAGAGAGCCGTTTTTAATACGAACCAAAGAAACAACGCCAAGGTAGTTATCGAACCATGAGTCAATGATCAGCGCTTGCAGTGGCGCATCTGGATCACCTTCTGGTGCAGGGATCGCTGATACGATATTTTCAAGTACGTCATCAACACCGAGGCCTGTCTTCGCAGAACAGCGGGTTGCTTCCATCGCATCAATACCAACGATTTCTTCAATTTCTTCCGCTACACGCTCAGGATCCGCAGCTGGTAGATCAATCTTGTTAAGGATTGGCACAACCTCTAAATCCATTTCGATTGCGGTGTAACAGTTAGCGAGCGTTTGAGCTTCTACACCCTGACCGGCGTCAACCACGAGTAGCGCACCTTCACAAGCGGCTAGAGAGCGTGATACTTCGTACGCAAAGTCAACGTGTCCCGGAGTATCGATGAAGTTCAGCTGATACGTTTCACCGTTTTTAGCAGTGTAGTTTAGCGTCACACTCTGAGATTTAATGGTGATACCACGCTCACGTTCAAGATCCATAGAATCCAGAACCTGTGCGGCCATTTCACGATCGCTCAATCCTCCACATACTTGGATGAGACGGTCTGATAGGGTCGACTTACCATGGTCGATGTGGGCGATAATCGAAAAGTTACGAATGTGCTTCATAGATTTAGGGTGACTAACTCTTTACAAATAAGGACAGTAAGAAAGCCGTCAGCTGACGGCATTTCAATCAAGTTGGCAGATTCTACCCAATTTCGTGAACGGGCGCACCTGTTTTAAAGTATATACCTGAATGACTCAAAAATGAGGGGCTCAAGCTATTGGATCGGCTCACCAAGCACTCGAATGAGTGTGACTTGTTGTTTTGACGCATCCTCTAAAGGACGAGAAACGCATTTCGCCACAAACATACCACCTGCGGCAAACAAGACTGAAGTGATAATGATGACCCCTTCACCTCCTCCCGTGAGCGGAGCAAAGGCAGCATGGCCAATAAGCGCACCAATCATTAACCCAAATAGAGGAAAAAGATACACCGCCATCGCTGACTTGATCAAACTCGATTCAGGAAAGCCGATTTCTACCACCTGACCAACTTTGACAGACTTTTCAGTACGCAGGTGCCATGACAAGGTTTTGTTGCCGATCGCTTTGGTCACCACACCTGTTCCGCAGCTTTTTTGCGATGAACAGCTGCTGCAACTGGTCTGTTGCTCGCAGCTGAGGTCAACGTCGTATTGCTGACCGTGACGTTGAACTCCTGTCACGGTTGCTAATGCGGTCATCATTGTACTTCACTCTTTGCTACATCAAAGGTAACCGATTGTGCGATACGTTGAGCCGTTGCGGGTGGAATATCGCCCACCACTGAAATTTCATAGTTGCCATTGATGAAGCTATGTAACGTCCTGCGCCCTTGGCGAACCAACTGGCCTTTTAACGAGTGTTCATCTTTGTTTGCTACATACACGGAGAAGCTGAATAAGCCATCAGAATACAGTTGGCTCTCTACCATTTGATCGGTCACCGCCATACGGTAGCGATTTAGCTCGTTGGGATGAAAACCTGCTGGCGTCCAGCCCACATTCCAGTTACTGGTTCCATTGTCGCCTTTCGGCATTGTCAACACGGCTGGAAGCTGTACATCTTGGAGCCCACTCATCAGCTCTGCTATTTTAGGGTTCACCGTGTAGGAAATGGTACGGTATTGCTCCAACATCTCGCCATCGCGGTCAACAAGATCCGCGCGCAGAGGCAGTTTGCTCTTTTCATCAATCCAAAGCACGTAGGAATAGCGCAAACCGTCTTTTGGTACGATCCGTAATACTTGAGTCGGCACGCCAGCTTCGCGCGCACGGCCTACTTGCACGTAATCGTAGTAAAGATTCAACTCATCAATATTGGTGTTCAGCATTGGCATCGTTGGTGCGACCATCTTGCCGGACTCGATGGTAAAAGGTTCCGCGCCCGTTTCGACATAACTCACTTCAGAGCCACGACGAATCACCTCACGCACAGGGCCGCTCAGATACACAAGATGGGCGTATTGGTCTTGACCATGAGTCGCGTGGCGATACAACAAGGGTTCAATGCTGTTCTTTTTGATGAGGATATAAGAGAGTTCGTAGCTTAGGTTTTGACTCGCCTCGCTCATTTGATGCAACAACGCCTCCGCTGGCTTATCACCAGCAAAGGCATGCGAAGACATCAGACTGAACAGAGCGCAAGCGCTGATCAGAAATTTATTCATTCAATATCCGGTGTCAGATGTTCATCTTGCTGAGATGCATCACTGTTAATTCTTAGCTGCAGCTCGTAATCACGAAGCATAGCATGTACGCGTTTACGCTGCTCTTGCATATTGGCTTCACCAACAGAACGCTCTACGGATTCACGCGTCAAACTCACTGGCTCAGCACTGCCTGCAAATGGCACAGTTTGAAGCACTGGAAGTTGCTCCGCTTGTGGTGACATTGGGTCACTACCACCGTATTGTTGCACACCTAAAATCACTGCCAATGACACACATGCAGCAACGGCAACTTGCCCAAACTGAGTCAACCATTCTGGTAACTGGCGTTTGGCTTTCTGTGGTTCCGGTTGCGACTCTTTTAGTGTGTCACTGATTGAAATCACATTCGCACTGCGCGAATCAATAGCACGATGTACAGGTTCACCTTCTAACGCTAACGCCACGCTTTCAGCAATATTCCACTCTGGTTTTGCGGGCGCGTCACCTCGCATCACATCACCGATAAGATGATAGTTCTGCCAAGCATCACGACTTTCTTGGTCTTGCTCTAATTCTTGAATCAAAGCCTTATCAACCAATTCTCCATCCATGAGTGCTGAAAGTTTTTCTTTGTCAGCCATTGTTTTCACCATAGTTATCACTTGTACTAGCGTTGTAAAAGAGGTTTGATTTTCTTTTCCACCGCCTCACGAGCACGGAAGATACGTGATCGTACTGTTCCCACCGGACAATCCATTACTTCAGCAATTTCTTCATAACTTAAGCCATCAAGCTCTCGTAATGTCATTGCTGTCTTCAAATCTTCAGGTAAGGCTTCGATAGCACTGAACACTACCCGTTGTAATTCTTTGGACAACGTTAGGTTCTCAGGGTTCGAAATTTCTTTAAGTGCATTACCTGTTTCGTAAAATTCAGCTTCTTCAGCATCAACATCGCTTGCTGGTGGTCTGCGCCCTTGAGCGACGATGTGATTTTTCGCAGTATTCACAGCAATGCGATACAGCCACGTATAAAACGCACTCTCCCCACGAAAACTAGGGATAGCTCGGTAAGCCTTGATAAACGCTTCTTGTGCTACATCTGGAACATCACCAGGATTACTTACGTATCTGGAAATAAGATTACATACCTTGTTCTGATACTTTATTACCAGCAGGTTGAATGCTTGCTTATCACCATTCTGAACTCGCTCAATCAATACTTGATCGGTCAGCTGCTCGTTCATTCGAGCCGATACTCCTATCTGTTATGCCCCTACTCTTCTCAGATATGGGTACTAATTATGCAAAACGTAGTATTGACACCACTGCTTACTTGAGCACTATTGTGACTGCTACGTGAATAAGAAAGTTCCACACTTTCGCAATTTTTTCTCATTGTTTTTTCACAGTGTGATGCCACCAACCAAATCCCGCTCCTTGTCTGACCTAAGTCTAATAGTGACAAGCGAGCATACTTAAGGGGAAATGGGTATAATAGATGCTCTCTCTCCCAGATTGTGCTGGGTAGACACTAGAAAAGCAATGGCAATGGCAAACTATTACTTTTCACTTGCATGGCTAATGGCTATCCGAACATCGAGATTCAAATAACACTCAGACAAATTTGTATGTCTTTGACGTGCAATAAAATAGAGTGGCTAAAGCCACCAGAAAAACGATGATTTAGAACAGTCTCCCAACTTAGCCCTAAGCGACGAACGTCGCGTTAATGGAACGCACATGGTGTGCAAAATATACACAAGGTAGCCTTGTTACCTTAGCTTGGGATTATAAAAGTTATATGAACACAAATCGTGAACATGAATGTGACGTATTAGTGGTAGGGAGTGGCGCTGCGGGCTTGTCGTTGGCTTTACGCGTCGCCAACCACTGTAAGGTGATGGTACTCAGCAAGGGACCACGCAGCGAAGGGGCTACCTATTACGCGCAAGGTGGTATCGCAGCCGTATTTGATGAGTCCGACACCATTGAATCTCATGTTGAAGACACACAAATTGCTGGAGATGGCATCTGTGACGAAGAGACCGTCAAGTTCATCGCCGAAAACTCAAAAGAGTGTGTGCAGTGGTTAATTGATGGCGGTGTACCATTTGATCGTGAAGAAGACGATTCTGATGATAAGCCTCGCTATCACCTAACTCGTGAAGGGGGCCATAGCCGTCGCCGTATTTTGCACGCTGCCGATGCAACAGGCATGGCAATGCAAACCTCTCTGCAAGATAACGCCCACAACCACCCTAACATTCATGTTCTTGAGCGCCACAACGCACTCGACCTTATCACCGAAGATAAAGTCGGTGGTGATAAGAGCAAAGTCATTGGTGCTTACATTTGGAATCGCAACAAAGAGCAAGTTGAAACCGTTCGTGCAAAATTTGTTGTGCTCGCAACGGGCGGCGCTTCCAAAGTTTACCAATACACCTCTAACCCAGATGTGTCATCGGGCGATGGTATTGCGATCGCGTGGCGTGCAGGCTGTCGCGTTGCGAACATGGAATTCAATCAGTTCCATCCAACCTGTTTATTCCACCCTGAAGCGCGTAATTTCCTACTGACAGAAGCTCTGCGTGGTGAAGGCGCATACCTACGTCGCCCTGACGGCTCACGTTTTATGCCAGATTTCGATGAACGTAAAGAACTCGCACCACGTGATGTGGTTGCCCGTGCGATCGACTTCGAGATGAAACGCCTAGGCGCAGACTGCATGTACTTAGACATCAGTCACAAACCAGCTGACTTTATTACCAAACACTTCCCTACGATCTACTCTCGCTTGATGGATTTGGGCATTGATATGACCAAAGAGCCGATCCCGATTGTACCAGCAGCGCACTACACCTGTGGCGGCGTCATGGTGGATCAAAACGGCAATACCGACCTGAAAAATCTGTATGCCATTGGCGAGGTGAGCTACACCGGCTTGCACGGCGCGAACCGTATGGCATCGAACTCGTTACTGGAGTGTGTGGTTTATGCCTGGTCGGCAGCAAAAGATATTCTTAAGCACCACCACGACGTAGAGCTCGCACCGCAAGTGCCTTGCTGGGATGAAAGCCAAGTGACGAACAGTGACGAAGAAGTCATCATTCAGCATAACTGGCATGAATTACGTCTATTTATGTGGGATTACATGGGCATCGTACGTACCGATAAGCGTCTGGAACGCGCACTGCGCCGCATTCAAATGTTGCAGCAAGAAACACACGAGTACTATAGTCACTTCCGCGTTTCGAACAACTTGCTGGAGCTTCGTAATCTACTGCAAGTAGCAGAACTGATGGTACGCTGTGCGATGCAGCGCAAAGAGAGCCGAGGCCTGCACTACACCTTGGATTACCCAAATCAGCTGGAAAATAGTGGGCCAACGATTCTGACGCCAAACAAATAAAAACATCAAATGGGAGCATCAGCTCCCATTTTCCATTGACGTAATATCAAACAAAGCTGTCGGTATTGCTCATCAGCGCAACTATCTCGCCAAATCGTTCCCCACTCTCCGGACTCTAACTCAAAAGAGACTTTAAAACTTGCAGCGGAGGTATCTACTTTGGACAACAAAGAAGTTTGAAAAGCGTTTCTTACCACGCCATCGCGGTGAAAATACCAATGCCCTTGAGCAGAGGGCTGCACAAAGGTACCTTGATTTTGGCATTTGGCGATCATTAATAACAGATAGGTCGATAAGATAAATGGGATATCAGTGCAGATAACCGCCCAAATTAAACCATGGAGAAGAAGCTGGTTAGAGACTTGGGCGATTAAAGAGGTATAAATCGTGAGATTAACGAACTTTACTGAGGTTGTGCGCGACAATTTTATCAACCATTGAAGCGTGGCCTAAGTTTTCGCTACGACCATGTCCCATCACCCATGTGAACAAATCCGGATCGTCACATTCTAGTAAAGAGACAAAATCACGCTGCTCTTGTTCTGTTAGAGTGTCAAAACACTCTTCGAAAAACGGCATAATCACCACGTCAAGCTCAAGCATGCCTCGACGACAAGCCCATTTAATACGCGCCTTTTCTTCCGCAGTGTACATTCAGTATTCCTTCATAGATGTCTTGTTCTTATAGCGGAGTGTAACAAGGGAAAAGCGGTGTCACTAGTACCGGGGTCACAATACGCTAGCGAAAGCTGACAAACTCGCTTTGTGCGATTAACATAGTTAAAAATATTTTATAAAGGCATTGTAATCATGGAATGGCAAACTCGCTTTTCACCACTACCGCTATCAACGCAAGACGCTTTGCCCGAGCTGTCTATCTCACTTCTCGATAATTTGAGCATGATCACCATCGTCGGGGAGGATAAAAAGTCGTACCTACAAGGCCAAGTAACCTGTGATGTGGTTTCTCTTGAAAAAGACCAATCTACGCTAGGTGCACACTGTGATGCGAAAGGTAAAGTATGGAGCGTCTTCCGTTTATTCCATCACCACGATGGCTACGGCATGATCCAACCCAAATCAGCCATTGAAGTCGAACTGAAAGAGATCAAAAAGTACGCCGTATTCTCCAAAGTCATCATCGAGGAATCGAGCGACATCATTCTTGGTGTTGCGGGTGAGAATGCTGACGCATTTGTCTCTAGCATAACTGAGGGTGCTGGTGATGTGTGTGTCATCCAAGGAGGTACAGCCGTTAAAGTGACAGAAAACCGTTGGCTACTTGTCGTGACAGCAGAAACAGCGCAAGCGTTGGTTACAAACAGCCAAGCCACACTGACCACTCATGAACTTTGGACTCGCTTTGATATTGAATCGGCGTTGCCATTCGTAGCAACCGAAGCGCAAAACGAACACATTCCACAAGCTCTGAACCTGCAAGCACTTGGTGGGATCAGCTTCACCAAAGGCTGCTACACCGGTCAAGAGACCGTCGCTCGAGCAAAGTATCGTGGTACCAATAAACGTGCAATGTACATAGTGAAAGGTGCAACCGCAGACGCACTGGGTGAAGGCGCGATTGAATTGGAACGTAGCGTGGGTGAAAACTGGCGATCAGTGGGTGCATTGCTCGCGCATTACCAATTTTGCGACAACCAAGCGATGGGTTTGATTGTATTGCCGAATAATCTAGACGATGGCACTCGCCTACGCTTGATTGCTCAACCAGAATGCGAATGGGAAATCGCGGCACTGCCGTACAGCCTTGAAGATGAATAATACCTTCCATACTCCTTTGATGCAGTTTTTGGCAGATCAGAACATAGCGTTCCGCCTTCTTCCTCACCAAAGACCCGCTACGACAATTGAGGATGCCGCGCAACAACGTGGCATCCGTCCTTCACAAATGGTCAAAACGATCTTGTTGCGTGATATGGGCAATCAATATGCGCTCGCCTGTGCGCCTGGCGATCGTAGCATTGATCCTAAAAAAGTTCGTGCACTGCTGCAATGCCGTCGCATGACCTGTGTTGACCAAGCTGACGTACAAGCAATCACCGGATACATGATTGGCACCGTCACCCCGTTACGACTAAAGCGCGACATGCCTATTGTGTTCGACCCAAGTTTGTTGGAAGAAAAAGAAATCACCATCAGCAGTGGCGATCGAATGGCTGGATTAGCATTGTCCATCAATGATCTTATTACGTTGTGTCACCCCACCCTCGCTGATATCTGCCGCTAAACTCAGGTTCTCAATGTAATCATACCTAGCATTCTCATCCCTGTGTGATCTCACTCATATCAACTCGATCATATCATGGTATTTTTAGTCATTTTAAAAACATAAATAGTCACACAGTAAAAACTCGTATATGCTGAATTTGTTGGTTAAGTTTTCAACAACTGCTTAACCAACATAAAGTGGACATACTGAGTTTAATGACTGCGTTTATGAAGCCAATCGTCCACTTTTGTGTAATGCATCTGTGACTATTCGCCCGCCGAAGCGGGCATTTTTTTACTTACCCTTTTTCTATCCCTTTATCTCTCTGCATGAAAGCCACTGGCCCAATGCACTAGATGTTCATTTCACTACAAAATTTTGCAACCAATATTTTTCCTTCTATTCTTAATCTTGTAACAAAACCAAGGCTAAATACACCACGTATACAGACATAGCGGCAGAGCAGGTTCCTCCCATCACATTTTTTTGGGGTAATCCTCACGCTATTTGAGCGGTGGCTCTGTCAATTTGTCTAATGCTGCACAAATCTCTTAAATCACACACCCAGCCTATGCCGAATACTATTGCTGTCACAATAATTTTTTGATGTAAAACGTAGAATAAGCGCGCTAGGTAAGAGATAAGGAAAAGTAAATATGAGACTGTTTAAGCGCTATACACCCGGTATGATTGCTAAACACATAAGTCGTCTTTTTAAAGGCAGAATCTATATTTACGGAGTCGGTAAGTTCGAGTTTGATAACGGAAAGTTGATGTTGCCGGAGAAAGCTGAAAAACGCCACTTTCAAGCAGTAAAAGAGATTAACCAAGAAATCATGAAACTCCGATGTGCGTATGCTTAACTTGGCTTAGCGAAACATCGATGTAATAAAAAAGGCTGGATTAACCAGCCTTTTTTGCGTCTTTCACATAATGAAACTCAGCAAGCGTTCACCGACGAGCAAGATCCGGCAGATTGCCTTTCAAGCCCAATGCTCGCTTCATGATTTCGTCTTTCGCACCTGGCAATTGTCCCGCTAAGCTCAAACCAATACCACGCACTAGCTTCTTGGCTGGGTTCTCGCCACTAAACAAATCACGGAAACCTTGCATTGCCGCGATCATCTTCGCCGCTTCCGTTTTACGCCAGCGTTCGTAACCACGCAAATTACGCTTCGTTCCGATATCTTGACCTTGTTTCCACAAGGCTAGCACTTCTTGCGCTAAGCTTGCGGCGTCAAGCAAACCTAAGTTCACACCTTGCCCAGCTAACGGGTGGATAGTATGGGCGGCATCACCAACCAAGGCGACTCGTTCAACCACAAAGTCACGCGCATAACGCATTTTGAGTGGGTACGCGGCACGCTCCCCCACCACTTCGCACAAACCTAAGCGAGCATCAAACTCACTCGTCAGCGCTTTATTGAAGTCATGCTCACTCATTGCTAGCAGTTGTTCGGCGCGGCTCGGATCCGTCGACCACACAATGGAGCTCATGTGTGGATCAGACATAGGCAGAAAAGCCAGTGGGCCTTGGGGAGTAAAAATCTGACGTGCGACACTATTATGAGCATCAGCCGTTTTCACGTTTGCAACTAGCGCACTGTGACCGTAATCCCAAAGGGTCAGCGGAATGTCCATTTGATTACGCAACCAAGAATTCGCGCCATCCGCTCCCACCACCAGCTTCGCGGTCATCGCTTGGCCATTATCGAGCGTTAGCCAGCTTTCTTGCTCACCAACCGCTAGTGTGGCGCAGCGTGCTGGCATGAATAGCGTCACATTATCCAACTTTTCCACTTGCTCTAACAGGGCAAGTTGAATCACCCGATTTTCAACGATATGACCTAGATCTGGCTGCGCCATACTTTGTGCGTCAAAGTCGATCTTCGCGAAACTGTCTTGCTCCCACACTTCCATCGCGTAATAAGGGACGGAACGACGTTGTTCAATGCCCTCCCATGCACCTAGATTACGCAAAATAATTTCACTCGAACGGCTTAACGCAGAAACGCGAACATCTGGCAGTTCGTTTAGCGTATCGTCAGGTACTGCACCTTCAATCACAGCCACACGCAGATCACTGTCCTTAAAAGCCGCGGCCAGCGCTAACCCAACCATACCACCGCCAATAATGGCGATATCTACACTTTGCATCATTGCTTATTGTTACCTAATTCGTTGCTGTCACTCATCGCTTCACTAAACCAAGCGTATGGCGTAATAGTGGCTGCTTAAAAATAGAAAAGTTATCCATCGCTGCTAGCGCGAGGTTACGACCAATTTTCATCGCAGGTAAATCGTTTGAAAATATGTGTACCAACGAACTCGTCAGCCAGATGGTCTCACGGCGGTCATCTTCACGACGTTGACTAAAACGCATCAACCCTTGATAGCACCCAACATCATCACTCTGCTTGACGATTTCTTCCGCCAGTGATGCCACGTCTCTAATACCAAGGTTAAAGCCCTGCCCGGCAATTGGGTGAAGCGTTTGTGCCGCATTACCCACAATCGCAAAACGATGAGAAATATTTTGTTTGCGATGACGTAATAGCAATGGGTAACTCGCACGTTGTCCCACTTTCTGCATCGCGCCTAAACGCCAGCCAAATTCATGTTGTAATCGCTCAAGGAACTTTGCATCAGAAAAGTTCATCACCGCTTTTGCTTCTTCAGGGCGGAGACACCAAACTAACGACATGCGGTTGTCACTCATAGGTAAAAGAGCAACAGGACCGTTTTCAGTAAAACGTTCAAATGCACGCCCTTGAGGCGCCTCTTGCGTAACAATATTCGCAATCACCGCGACTTGGTCAAAATCGTGTTCAGACAGCACCAAACCAATTTGCTGGCAACATTGAGACACTGCACCATCAGCGGCCACCAGCAATTTAGCTTCTAGCGTCTCTCCGCTACTTAGTTCAATGCGGGCTTGGTCGTGCTCTCGCTCAATATGAGTAACACCATCCGGACAAAACAGGGTTATCGATTCACTCTTCTCCAGCAGCGCTTGGTAAGCTCGACCGACATCAGCTAGTTCCACTACGTAGCCGAGCGCCTCAACACCGACGTCTTGTTTGCTGATGTCTGTCATTCCGGCATGAGAACGATCGGAAACATGAATATGTTCAATAGGAGTCGCAAAAGGCTTAATCGCAGACCATAGCTGAAAACGACGCAAAATATTGACCGTACCATAGGATAACGCAATCGAACGCGAGTCAAAGCCTGGATGTGCATCTGACTGAGCTTTAAAAGGTTCAACCACTGCGATCTTCAATTCGCCTTTAGATAAATAGTCAATCGCTAACGCAAGCGTGGCTCCGGCCATGGCACCACCAGCAATTACAACATCATATTGCCTCATGCTAACCTCTAGAAATAATTCGATTATTGAAAACCGTGCAATTAGTGGATCGTTGGCTTGCTGTCATTGCTTTCAGGGCGAACACCAAACTCGGCGTGAATTGTTAGCACGCACGCTTTTACATGTTCGATAACGTGTTCTAGCAGTTGGGCTTGCTCACCAAGATCATCATCTTCATCAATTCCTAGCTTGGCGATCTCTTCTAGATCAGCCAACGCCTCTTTCACATCATCAGACGCTTTATTTAGCGTAATACCCGCTAAGCCTAGACCTGAAATGAAATGGTTAACGAAATCAGACAAGCCATCAGCCAAAGCAAACAAGCCATCTTTACTAGGATCTTCCGGAAGCAACAAAGACAGCTCCATTGAAGAGCCCGTTAATTCACTGGCCGTCACTTTAAACACATTCTGTGCGAAAACGAGCGCAGTTGTCGGCCAGCCCATACCATCGTTGGTGTAATCAAAAAGAATGGGTTGCCAGGTTTGGTCATTCGTTGCCAATCCACCACTTAGCATACCAACAAGCAGGCCATGCAATTCAGCAGGCGTTACAGCAAGGTTAGCGGATTTCAATTCAGCAGCAATAGATTGGTATTCTGGAAGGGTGATTTCACTCATATCTGGGCTCATGCTTCATAATCATCTTTTGATATATCCTACCATCAAGCCTAGTCGGCTGAAACGGCTATCAAATTCAATTTTGGATAGGAATTGCTCAATTTGTCCATTTCCTGTGTGATCACTTCACCATTTTTCGTTCTGTGATGGGAAATGCTTGAATCTTAATTGCGGTTTTCCTATAGTTTCTCCCTCGGTAGTTGTACGTAACAACACCTTAGATAGCGCGAATATAGAGTTTATTCATCATGAGCAATCAAGCGGTCGACGTTGAAATTCTTGGCAAAATGACACGAGTGAATTGTCCTCCTGGGCAAGAAGAGTCACTGGTTACAGCGGCAAAAGATCTCGATCGACGATTGAAAGAGATGAGCGAGCGTACTAAGGTAACCAATGAAGTACAGCTATTAACCTTTGCTGCGTTGAATATTAGTTATGAGTTGCATACTAAATCATACGAGTCTACCGGGCAGCAACAGGAAATCACTGAGCGAATGGAAAAGCTCAGCGCGTCGCTAGAAAGCGCACTAAACAAAGTAAAGCAGGGACAGCAGTAGATACCAAATTTACCCTGGGGTGTTTGTCAGCAGGATTTAAGTCCCCGAGCCGATAAGCAATACCAAAGGGTTAGTACTTGATAGCTATTGAGCAAGCTTGGCATGCACCGAGAAGCCTACGGTTATCATTGCTGATCCGCCTTGAACTAGCTGGTTCAAGGGCCACAATCCTCAACGGCACCCTGGGGTAACCTTCCATGTCAGCTCTATCTCGACAAGAATTTCGTAAACTTATCCGCGAAAAACGCAACGCATTATGCAGTGATACCCAGTTTCAAGCTGGATTCGATCTCGTTACCCAGTTTGTTCACCTACCAGAGATCCAAACTGCGCAACATATTGCTCTCTACCTCTCCGCCGATGGAGAACTGGATACCAAGCCACTCATTGAATGGCTATGGCAGCAAGGTAAATCCATTTACTTACCTGTCATTCATCCTTTTGCCAAAGGCCATTTACTGTTTTTGCAGTACTTACATGACGACCAGTTGGTTTATAACCAATACGGGATTTTAGAGCCCAAACTCGATATTCGTTATCTCAAGCCTATTCGCGAACTCGACCTAATCTGCACCCCTTTAGTCGGGTTTGACAGTATTGGTCACCGCTTAGGTATGGGCGGTGGCTACTACGACCGAACACTTGCTAGCTGGTTCAGTACCGGGGAAGGCGCCGCGCCAATCGGCATTGCACACGACTGCCAACATGTCGATCGCCTCCCTACAGAAAGTTGGGATATCCCGTTGCCTAAGATCGTGACTCCAAGCAAAATCTGGCAATGGGAAAAGTAACACTTACCCGTTATAATCACGCCGCAAACGTTAACGAATACCTATTCAGGAGATTGGCATGACTCAAGATGAAATGAAGAAAGCGGCTGGTTGGGCTGCACTTAAATATGTTGAAAAAGGCAGCATTATTGGTGTAGGTACTGGTTCTACCGTGAATCACTTCATCGATGCCCTAGGCAGTATCAAAGACGATATCAAAGGCGCAGTGTCTAGTTCTGTTGCCTCTACTGAACGTCTAAAAGAACTCGGTATTGAAGTATACGAGTGTAACGACGTAGCAAGACTTGATGTCTACGTTGATGGTGCAGATGAAATCAACGCAGCTCGCGAAATGATCAAAGGTGGCGGTGCAGCACTGACTCGTGAAAAAATCGTGGCCGCTATCTCAGACAAATTCGTATGTATCGTTGACGGCACAAAAGCGGTTGACGTACTTGGTCAGTTCCCACTTCCTGTAGAAGTTATTCCAATGGCGCGCTCTTACGTTGCTCGCGAGTTGGTGAAACTAGGCGGTGATCCTGCATACCGTGAAGGTGTAGTGACGGACAACGGTAACATGATCCTAGATGTGTACAACATGCGAATAACCAATCCAAAAGACATGGAAGACAAAATCAACGGTATCGCTGGTGTGGTAACGGTTGGTCTCTTCGCTCATCGCGGTGCTGACGTTGTGATCACTGGTACTCCGGAAGGTGCAAAAATAGAAGAATAAAACATACGTTGTTCTGATTTTTCTGTTATTTCATTACAAACGGTGCCATAAGGCGCCGTTTTTTCATCTCTTTTTCTAACAAACGCCTACCTTATTCCGTAATTTTCTTACCCAAAGCAATTTTTTTTTGTTACTTTATTGAGCAGAATGCGCACGAGAAAACGTTTGCCTTTCAACAAAACTATTAATGACCCACTCTTTTAATAGTTTTGCTTTATGTGCGCCACATTAGCCCATCTTTCCATTTTAAGGACGATAATAATGGCCAAAGTTTCACTGGAAAAAGAAAAGATTAAAATCCTCTTACTTGAGGGGCTGCACCCTTCTTCAGTTGAAGTTCTTCAAGCAGCAGGCTACAGCAACATTGAATATCACAAAGGTTCACTCCCTGAAGAAGAACTGATCGAAGCAGTAAAAGACGTTCACTTCATCGGTATTCGCTCCCGAACTAACCTATCAGAAGATGTGATCAATGCAGCAAATAAGCTTGTTGCAATTGGCTGTTTTTGTATTGGTACTAACCAAGTTGACCTAAACGCCGCAGCACAACGTGGTGTGCCTGTCTTTAACGCGCCGTTCTCAAACACGCGCAGTGTTGCTGAGTTGGTGCTCGGTCAAATCCTACTGCTTCTTCGTGGCATTCCAGAAAAAAACGCATTAGCACACCGCGGCATTTGGAAGAAGAGCGCAGACAGCTCTTACGAAGCGCGTGGAAAACGTCTTGGCATCATCGGTTACGGTCACATTGGTACTCAGTTGGGTATCATTGCAGAAAACCTGGGAATGCGCGTTTACTACTATGATATTGAAAACAAACTGTCGCTAGGTAACGCAACGCAAGTGTTCACGATGAGTGAGCTACTAAACAAGTGTGATGTCATTTCTCTGCATGTTCCTGAAACACCAGAAACCAAAAACATGATGGGTGAAGAAGAGTTCGCTCGTATGAAGCCGGGTGCGATCTTTATCAACGCCGCGCGTGGGACAGTGGTAGACATCCCTGCCCTATGCCACAGCCTAGAATCAGGTCATATTGCGGGTGCTGCGGTTGATGTATTCCCTGTAGAACCAAAAACCAATGCTGATGCGTTCGAATCTCCACTACAAAAATTCGACAACGTCATCCTAACACCACATGTCGGCGGTTCTACCCAAGAAGCACAAGAGAACATCGGTGTTGAAGTGGCGGGCAAGCTAGCAAAATACTCAGACAATGGTTCAACGCTATCTAGTGTGAACTTCCCTGAAGTATCCTTGCCTGAGCATCGTGAGTGTTCACGTCTACTACACATCCACAAAAACCGCCCTGGTATTCTGACGCAAATTAACACCATTTTTGCAGAAGAAGGCATCAACATTGCGGGTCAGTACCTACAAACGGCAGTAGAAATCGGCTATGTGGTGATTGATGTTGAGACCCACCGAGCAGAAGAAGCACTAGTGAAGTTAAAAGGTATTGAAGGCACAATTCGTGCTCGTATTCTTCACTAAGTACAACCAGATATGACAAAGGCAGGGAAATCCCTGCCTTTTCTATTTCTATTCGTCGTATTGCTTAATCGTTATTTCAGCTTGTAAACCACATCAACTTGATCACGAATCACCAACGTCGAATCTTGGTAGCTATTCGCGCTTTGTTTTGCATCCATCGCTATTGAACGCATTAAAACCGGGCGAGCGTGCATCTGGTTGTAATTGATTTGCCAAACATCGCCTAATTTTTTATCAAAGCCTGTTGCTAAAGATGCCGCTTTGTCTTGAGCATCTTTGATTGCCGCCATGCGCGCTTTTTGCTGATACTCAAGCTGATTACTTACCTTAAGCTGAATATTATCCACTTGATTAATGCCCGCTTTTAACGCCATATCCAAGTATTGATTGAGTTTTGCAAGGTCATTAACTGTCACATCAATACTGCGTGATGCACGATAACCTACCAACTCCGCTTTACCTGATTTGGGGTAATGATACTGAGGTGCCAAATAAAGGTTTGAGCTAATGATGTGCTCTTTCGATAGACCTGCGTCAGCAAGACTTTTTAAAAATGCATCCACCTTGTCATCAACGGATAACTTCGCTTGCTCCGCAGTCATTGTGGTATCCACCACTTTTACTGAAAAAGTGGCCATATCAGGAGTAGCCACAACCTCGCCATAACCAGTCGTGCTCAGGTGAGCAAACTCAGGGACATTAGCGAATACTGATACACTAGTAAGGCTCAGTGTAGAAGCTAGCAAACATGAAAATAGTTTCATTCGACAAATCCATCTATATTGAGATGAACTCATCATAGGTAATTTTGTTGATTTTCCAAGCACTTCACCCCACTTCTAACACAACTTTGACGGTGTTACTCCAACGTGATACCAATCTAAACCGCGCTTAACTTGATAACTTATTGTGGTAAATGCTGCTGAGCATAATGAATGATCGCTTGCAACATTTGTTGCAATACACCTGCCTCCAACTGCCAATGGTGCCAGCAAATCTGATACGGCATCAAAAAGTCTGGGGTAATATCAATAAGCGCCCCTCTTTCAATCTCATCCGTAATCTGTAAACGAGGGATCAAACAATAGGCAATACCAGCCACGGCCATTTTTAGAAAAGCTTCTGAGCTGCTGATATTATGGTGAATTACGCTGTCTAGGTGGATGTTAAAATGCTCAGTCAAAAATGTTTTATGCAGATCTCGAATCAATACCGGCTGAGCAAGGTACTTTTCAAGCTGTTTGATACGCTGAGAAATCGCAGATTGAGACACAAATAGGTGCTCTGCAGCCCGATCAAAACTGCCTTGATAAACAACAGCATCATCGCTTCAGCAGGCAGGCCATTACGCTCTTTGCGAGATATAAAAAAGCGAGGCCAATGCCTCGCTTTTTGGTGTTCTCAATCTTATTGATTAAGCATCGACTTTGTTGAAATGAATATCCATTTGCGGAAATGGAATCTCGATACCAGCTTCATCCAGCGCTTCTTTGATCGCTTGAGTCGAGTCGAAGTAAACATTCCAGTAATCTTCCGTATTACACCATGGGCGAACCACGAAATTAACTGAAGAGTCTGCGAGTGCGAGTACACCGATCGTCATTTCTGGATCTTTCAGAATGCGAGAGTCTTTTTCTAATGCCTCACGAATCACTTGCTTTGTTTGCTTCAAATCCGCTTTGTAAGAAACGCCGATAACAAGATCGACGCGGCGCGTTGCATGACGAGAGTAGTTCGTAATTGGTGAGCCAATCACGCCAGAGTTAGGCACAACAACCATTTTGTTGTCTGGTGTTTTTAGCACAGTTTGGAAAATTTGGATCGCTTCTACACTACCCGCCACACCGCCGACTTCAACGTAATCACCTGATTTAAATGGGCGGAAAGCAACAATAAGAACGCCAGCTGCAAAGTTAGACAGTGAACCCTGTAGAGCAAGACCAATGGCTAAGCCTGCCGCACCGATTACCGCGACCACTGAAGCCGTTTGCACGCCAATTCGGCTCAGCGCTGCGATCAAAACAATCACTAATAGTAGGTAACGAACAATACCGTGGATAAACTCGACAACCGCTTTATCCATGCTCTTCTTCTCAAGCACCTTCGCTACACTATTAGCAATCATCTTCACGATAAAATTACCAATAAATAGAATCAGTACAGCTGAGATAATATTAACGCCATATTGAATCAGAAGATCTGAGTTGTTGCTTAACCACGTCTGCGCTTCATTTAGCCCATCAGTCAAAGAGGTATCGATACCCATCGATTCGCCTGCCATAATTCGTATCCTCAAAAATAAAGAGATATCAGTCTAATTGCTGTTTAAATATGAACCACAATACTTATGTGTTCTTATTGTGAATAACATCCTTATTGCTTTACTGAACAGTGTCAGAATTTTGGCACAATATCCCAATTCTGACTTTTTGCAAAGTTAAAGTTTCGCAAAGATATGCAAAACAGCCACTTACTCTGCGTTAATTGATACTAGCCTGTTACAGATTACGCAATGAAGTTACATTTCACCACAGTCTTTCTATTGTTCCAGTCCACCTCGCGTTAAACATCTTATGTTTCAAAAATTGCGACTATGCATATAAGATATTCAACACCATCTCCATCAGTCCTAGTGTGGTGAATGATTGAGCGTCTTGTGTGAAAGTTCAGCGAAACATTCTCAAAAAGCGCCAAATAGACATAAAAAAACCCGCTCATAAGAGCGGGTTTGGGTAATTTTGCGAGTACTATTTCAAAGAAATTATAGTACGTCTACTGCGTTTAGGTCAGAGAATGCTTTCTCTAGACGAGCAACCATTGAAGCTTGACCTGCACGTAGCCATACGCGTGGATCGTAGTACTTCTTGTTTGGTGCATCTTCGCCAGTTGGGTTACCAATTTGACCTTGTAGGTAGTCGTGGTTTTCCGCTTCGTATGTACGGATACCATCCCACGTTGCCCACTGTGTATCAGTATCGATGTTCATTTTGATAACACCGTAGCCGATAGACTCTTGGATTTCTGCTTCTGTAGAACCAGAACCACCGTGGAATACGAAGTTTAGAGCATTTGGTGCGATACCGAACTTCTCTGCACAGTATGCTTGAGAGTCACGTAGGATAGTTGGAGTTAGAACAACGTTACCTGGCTTGTAAACGCCGTGTACGTTACCAAAAGATGCTGCGATAGTGAAACGGTGTGAAACTGCGCTTAGTTTCTCGTATGCGTAAGCAACGTCTTCTGGAGAAGTGTATAGCTCAGATGCATCCATGTGAGAGTTATCAACGCCGTCTTCTTCACCACCAGTACAACCTAGTTCGATTTCTAGTGTCATACCCATCTTAGCCATACGCTCTAGGTATTTAGCTGAAATTTCGATGTTCTCTTCTAGAGACTCTTCTGAAAGGTCAATCATGTGAGAAGAGAATAGTGGCTTACCAGTTTCAGCAAAGAAAGCTTCGCCAGCGTCTAGTAGACCGTCGATCCAAGGAAGAAGTTTCTTAGCTGCGTGGTCAGTGTGAAGGATAACTGGAACACCGTAAGCTTCAGCTACTGCGTGAACGTATTTCGCACCAGCTACAGCACCAAGGATTTGTGCACCTTGACCTTCAAGTTTAACGCCTTTACCTGCGAAGAAACCTGCACCACCGTTAGAGAACTGAACGACAACTGGCGCTTTAACTTTAGCTGCTGCTTCAAGAACACCGTTGATAGAGTCAGTGTTAACAACGTTTACCGCTGGAAGTGCGAATTTGTTTTCTTTCGCTACTTCAAAAACTTTCTGTACATCATCACCAGAAATAACACCTGGTTTTACGAAATCGAAGATCTTAGACATGGATTTGATCCTATTTTTCTGTCGTTTTAAAAATAAAACAATTAAGTTTAAATTCTTGCAAACGTTTGCTCACAACTGGAGGTATTCTAGCAGAGTTCCTTCCTGCTTGCAGCAAACAAGAAAGCGGGAGTATCCCCCCCGCTCTCATTAATTCTTACGCTTTAGCGCGCTCTTCTAGCATCGCAACTGCAGGAAGTACTTTACCTTCAACAAACTCAAGGAATGCACCACCGCCAGTAGAGATGTAAGAAACGTCAGCTTTAATACCGAACTGGTCGATAGCAGCTAGCGTGTCACCACCGCCCGCCACAGAGAATGCTGCAGACTTAGCGATTGCTTCAGAAATGCCGCGAGTGCCTGCTTCGAAGTTTTTGAATTCGAATACGCCTACAGGACCATTCCAAAGGATAGTTTTTGCGTTGCCGATGATTTCAGCTAGAGCCGCAGTTGAATCAGGGCCTAGGTCGAAGATCATGTCGTCGTCTTGCACGTCAGCAACGTTTTTGATTTCAGCTTCTGCGTTCTCATCAAATGCTTTTGCACATGCAACGTCAGTTGCTACTGGAATCGCACACTCTTTCATTAGTTTTTGAGCTGTCTCAACTAGGTCTGCTTCGTATAGAGACTTACCTACGTTGTGGCCTTCAGCTGCGATGAATGTGTTCGCGATGCCACCACCAACAACTAATTGGTCAGCGATTTTTGATAGAGACTCAAGAACAGTCAGTTTAGTAGAAACTTTAGAGCCACCAACGATAGCAACGAGTGGACGCTCTGGGTTGCTCATTGCTTTACCTAGTGCTTCTAGTTCAGCAGCTAGTAGAGGACCAGCACATGCTACTGGAGCGTGCATACCTACACCGTGTGTTGACGCTTGTGCACGGTGAGCAGTACCGAATGCATCCATTACGAAGATATCACATAGCGCTGCGTATGCTTTAGATAGCTCTTCTTCGTTTTTCTTCTCGCCTTTGTTAAAGCGAACGTTTTCAAGAACAACAAGCTCGCCAGCGTTTAGTTCTAGACCATTTAGGTAATCTTTCGCTAGCTTAACTTCACAATCAAGAGCATCGTTTAGGTAGTTCACTACAGGAGCTAGAGAGAACTCTTCTGCATATTCGCCTTCAGTTGGACGACCTAGGTGAGAAGTAACCATTACTTTTGCGCCAGCTTCTAGACACATTTTGATAGTTGGTAGAGATGCAATGATACGTGCATCTGAAGTTACTTTACCGTCTTTTACTGGTACGTTTAGGTCAGCACGGATGAATACGCGTTTACCTGCAAGATCCAGGTCAGTCATCTTGATTACAGACATGATGTGTCCTCTCAAATATTAAATTAATAAAGTTTTTGACAACTCAGCAACCCTGCCAAGCCTGTTAATTCTTTAAACTGGTTACTGATATGGAGATACCTCTGATTTATTTCAAGGGTAAAAATAAAAAAATTTCTCCAGGGCTTTCAACGCTCAAGACTCTCCTTGAGAGGAAGCCTGCATTGCTAACGCAGTATCCAGCATTCGATTAGCAAAGCCCCATTCGTTATCACACCAAACGAGCATTTTTACTAGATGCCCATTACTTACTCGGGTCTGTGTTCCATCGACAATTGCACTATGGGGATCGTGGTTAAAGTCAATAGAAACGAGCGGCGATTCAGTATAGTCAACAATGTCGTGTAATGTACACTGAGATGCGTTAACAATGGTTTGATTTACGTCATTAACTTTCACATTTGTACTAATTGTGACACTTAAATCCATCGCAGTAACGTTAACGGTAGGTACGCGCACCGAAATGGCTTCAAATTTGTTGGAAAATTTCGGGAAGATTCTTTCAATGCCTTTATGCAATTTTGTATCTACCGGAATAATTGATTGGCTTGCGGCACGAGTACGGCGTAAATCAGAGTGATAAGCATCTATGACTTGCTGATCGTTCATTGCAGAGTGGATGGTAGTAATGGTACCAGATTCAATGCCAAACGCTTCATCTAAGACTTTAATAATCGGCACGATGCAATTGGTGGTACATGACCCGTTAGAGACGACCTTGTGTTCCCCTCGTAAGGTTTCATGATTCACCCCATAAATAATGGTGTTATCCAGGTCGTTTGCACCAGGGTGGGAAAATAGAACCTTTTCCGCTCCAGCGGCAATATGCTCTAAACCATCCGCTTGAGAACCATAAACACCGGTACAATCGAGTACAATATCAACTTCTAGATCACGCCATGGCAATAGTTCGATTTCAGAAAGGTGGAGAATGCGAATAGTATCAAATTCGCCCGTACTTTGATGATAAGAGCCGTGATGAATATAGAGGTGTTCTTGGTCGTGAGAGACTTTCTTGCAGAAACGGCCATGACTGGTGTCATATTGGAGGAGGTGAGCCATCGCTTCTGGCTGAGCCAATTCGTTGACCGCAACGACTTTGATCTGTTGATGCTTACCGCTTTCATATACTGCCCGCAGTACATTACGACCGATACGCCCAAATCCATTGATCGCAACCTTTAGCATTCGTCCTTCACTCCACTAAAATTTCGAGTCACAGATAGTACCTGATTGAAGGTTGGAACGCATTAACTGAATAGTTTTCTCTATTTGAGACATAAAAAAACCGAGCATGAACACTCGGTTTTTCTTATATCTACTTAAGCTTACGCTAGCAGCTCTTTTGCTGTGTTCACTACGTTTTCTACCGTGAAACCAAACATTTCGAACAATTGCTCTGCCGGTGCAGATTCACCGAACGTTGTCATACCGATGATGCGACCGTCGAAGCCAACGTACTTGTACCAGAAGTCAGCGATGCCCGCTTCGATAGCGAT